>NZ_JBWMBC010000002.1:0-648198 GCF_056521285.1 Rhodoferax sp. GT1R46 | reverse complement strand
AAGGGGCGTTTAGCGTTTCGTCTCGTCGATGGGTGAACTTTAAAATTTCTACAGACAAAGAGAAATAGCCTTTTCAGCATCGATACATTGCGGAATTAGAAACAATAGGGCAGCCTGTCATATACAAAGACGGCTGCTGGACACCCGTCGACGATGCCCGTGCAGTCAACCGGGTACAACGCAAAAAGGGCGCGGTGTCCACGACACCGCGCCCTTTTGTAGGCTTTTCAGCCAAATGCCGATTACTTGCCGGCTTGAGCTGGGTAGCGAGCGGGGAACAGGTCACGCATCTTCTGACCAGTAGCGGGCTCAATGACATCACCGCTGTTGTCAGCATTTTGGGCTTTCACGGTCTCGGCAGTCACCTGGGCACGGGGTGCGGCAGGTGCGCTGGAGTAGACAGCGGGGAACAGTTCGCTGAGCTTTTGGCCGGTTGCGGGCTCAATGACGTCACCGCCAGAACGCATGGGGGCGCGGGTTGTGGAGGCCGACATATCCGCTGCCATGGATTGACCGGCAGCCAATGTGGCGAGTGCAAGAACGATGGTGGCTGTGTAAGACGTTTTCATGATGACTATCCTTTTTAAGTTGAAGATCCTGCTGGGGTGGCGGCGGGCCGTCAGAGCAGCATCGAAGGGGCGTTTAACGTTTCGTCTCGTCGATGGGTGAACTTTAAAATTTCTACGGACAAAGAGAAATAGCCTTTTCAGCATCGATACATTGCGGAATAAGAAATAATAGAGCCGGTAATCACGAAGAAAGTACGCTATGGATCGCTTGATGTCGATGCGGGTTTTTCAGCGGGTGATCGATGAAGGAGGCTTCGCCGCCGCCGCGCGGGCCCTGGATATGTCGCCCGCGGTGGTAACCCGGCTGGTGGCCGATCTGGAGGAGCATCTGGGCACCCGCCTATTGCACCGCACCACACGCCGCCTGTCTCTGAGCGAGGCGGGGGAGACCTATCTAACCCGGGTGCGGGCCATTTTGCAGGACATTGACGAAGCCCACGGAATGGCCAGCTCTCATACGCATGAGCTGTCGGGCGTGCTGCGCCTGCTGTCGCTGCCGGTGCTGGCAACCCATGTGCTGGCGCCACTGGTGGGGGGGTTTCGCGTGTTGTACCCCAAGATCCGCCTGGACATTGACGTGGAGTCTTTTTCCGAGCCCGCCGTGGAGGATTACGACATCACTTTGATGGGCGCGGATGCAACGTTCAATGGCGATGTGATTGCGCGCAAGATCATTTCCACTGAGGCCATTCTGGTCGCGTCCCCAGCCTACCTCAAACGCAAGGGCACGCCACAGACACCGCAAGAGCTGGCACAGCATGAATGCCTGCGCGTGAAGGCCCCCGGTTCGCGCCCGCGCGTGTGGCACCTGTTTCAGGCGGAGCGCCCCGACGAGTATCTGGACCTCGAAGTGGAGCCGGTGCTATGGGCCAACCACACGGACACGCTACTGCATGCCGCCTTGAACGGGGCCGGTATCACATCCACCTCCGTAGACCGGGTGACCAATGAACTGGCCAGCGGTCAACTGGTGCGGATTCTGCGGCCCTGGATCACGGGGCAGTTCACCATTTATGCCGCACTTCCCAGTCGCAAGTTTTTGCCGGAACGTACCCGGGTGTTCCTGGAATACCTGACCGATCAGACCCGGCTGAAGGTATCGCGCGCGCAAACAGCCTGTGATAACTGCTGAGACACTTTTTTCAAGGTTGCACCCGCCCCCACTCTGCTTCATACGTCGTCACCAGCACCTGGTTCGACAACCGGTTTACCTCTGCCGGTACCCGCACCATGTCGTTCGGAAAATCAAACAACAGGGGCAGGGTTTGCGGGCTCAGGAAACGCAGGCCTTCAGGTAACGCCTTGGGCATGTGCCAGGGCCGGTGGCTGGCGATGATGTAGCCCCACTCGCCAAAGCTGGGCACATTGGCGTGGTAGGGCGTGGCGTGCAGGCCCACGGATTCGATGGTGGTAACCACGGTCCAGAAACTCTGGCGCGCCACCAGGGGCGACGTGGTCTGGATGACCGCGTAGCCACTGGCGGAGAGGCGCTGCGCCAGCAGGGCGTAGAAGCTGCTGGTGTAGAGCTTTCCGATGGAGAAGTTGGTGGGATCGGGGAAGTCCACCACGATCACGTCGAACATATCTGAGCCGTCTTTTTCACCGCTCTGCAGCCACTGGAATGCGTCGGTGTTGACGATGTGCAGCTTGGGTGAACTGAGCGATCCGGCATTGAGCCGCACCATGGCTGTGTCTTTGGCAAACAGGCCCGTCATGTTGGGGTCCAGTTCGACCAGGGTCACGCTTTCCACGCTCGGGTATTTGAGGATTTCGCGCACGGCCATGCCATCGCCACCGCCCAGCACCGCCACTCTGCGCGGCGCGCCAAAGGCTGCCATGGCGGGATGCACCAGCGCTTCGTGATAACGGTATTCGTCACGCTCGGCAAACTGCAAGTTGCCATTGAGAAACAGCTTGTGCCCGGTCCGACCGTTTGTCACCACGATGCGCTGGTAAGGCGAGGTTGCGGCCAGCACGATGCGGTCATGGTAGAACTTGTCTTCGGCCAAGGTGGTGATCTGGTCTGCGACAACAAAGCCCCCGGCGAGCACCGCCACAGTAAGTGCACAGGCCACTGCGTGCGCGCCAAAGCGTCGCAGTTCATGGCGAAATACCCACAGCGTCCAGAACGCCACCGCCGCATTCAGCAGCCCAAACAGCAGGCCCGTGCGGATCAGCCCCAGTTGTGGCACTAACAGCAGCGGAAAGGCAATGGACACGGCCAGCGCGCCCAGGTAGTCAAAGGTGAGCACCTGTGACACCAGATCCTTGAGCGCCACCTCCCGCTTGAGGATGCGCATCACCAGCGGAATCTCCAGCCCCACCAGCACGCCCACCACACCGACCATGGCGTAGAGCAAAAAGCGAAACGCTCCCGGCGTGTAGGCATTAGCCAGAAACAGGACGGCGGGGAGTGCACCGCCGGCCAGCGCGACCAGCAGTTCAATGCGCAAAAAATACGCCGGCAGTTGCCGCTCCAGAAAGCGCGACAACCATGAGCCCACGCCCATGGCAAACAGGTAGCTGCCGATCACCGTAGAGAACTGCAGCACCGAATCGCCCAGCAGGTAGGAGGCCAGGGCGCCCGCGGTCAGTTCGTACACCAGCCCGCAGGCGGCCACCACGAAGACGCTGGCTAAGAGCGTGACTTCGAGGGGACGGGGTGCGCGCCGGGGGGTGTTCAATGAATGGCCGCCGCCACGATGATGCAAATGCCCAGGCTCATGGCCGCGACCACCAGCGCCAGCGCCACGTTTTGCTTCTCCACGATTTCGTTCCACAAATCGTAGGGTGTGATCTTGTCGATGATGACAAAGCACAGCCAGAACACCGCCACGCCGATGAGCGCAAATACCAGCGAGGCGACGATGGCGCCCGGTTTCAACAGTTCATAGCCCATGGGACTCTCCTAGAAAAAATGGGTTGCATTACTTGTGGCCTCCGCCACCGGAAAACCCGCCAAACGAACCGCCTGAACTGCGCGAACTCGATGAGGAACAATTCTCCACCCGCGGATCACAACGGGAGCAGCGGCTCAGCAGCACCAACAGCAGCAGGGTGACCAACACCACCACGATGATGGTGCCAACGCCCATGCTGGACGCGGCATTGAAGGGGGCCACATCGTCGCGCTTGAGCAGGTCTTTCTTTTCCTGAAGGCCAAACGCAGTGGCAACGGCATCGCTGCTTATCTGGTCACCGCTGGACCAGACCACTTCGGTGCCACTTTGCTCCTGCGACAGCAAGCGTTTGCCACTGGTAAAGTCTCGGTTGAAGGTTTTCTGGCCGCGCTGTACGCGCCAGTAGAACTCGCCGCACACGTAATTGGTTTCTGCGTTGTAGCTGTATTTGATGGTGTAGTGAGTGCCCAGATACGATGCCGTTCCCGCGTTGGCGCTGGCCATTTTGGGCGCACCAGTCGTGGGGCGCACCAGACTCCAGCCTTCTTCCGAGTCGACCAGAAAACTGAAGCCCCGCTTCTGGTTGTAGAGCAGGTATTCGCTCCAGCCAAAGTGCTCGTCATCTCCGGGGGCTACGCCCATGCGGTGCTGAAAGCCCACCACCTGCCAGTGCACGCCCTGCAAGGTGCCCAGCGTACCCAGGGGAATCAGGGGCTGGACGGGTTCGTCCTGCATGGCGGCCTTCAGCTCGCCGCCAATGCCCTGACTCAAGTCGATCAAACTGTTGCAGCTGCCGCAGGTGATGCTCTTGCTGGTCGCGAGCGCCACCGTGACCGGTGCGCCGCAATGCGGGCAGTTGAACTGGCGGCCTTTCTCATTTTTGACCGACTCGTCCTTCATGCCCTTGAGCTGCAAGTCATCCAGCAACACGGCCCTGCCTTGCGACACGGTCGGCGGCTGGCTGGCGTAATCAATGCTGAGCACCTCACCGGTTTCGCTGCGCAACTCCACCATGTCAAAGGCTTGCCCCAGGGGCGGCAGCGTGGGTACCTCGCCTTGCGCACTGATCAGCACCGCCCGCACATTGCTGGCGACGTTGTAGGGCTTGCCGTTGATGGCCGTGGTAGCACCCACCCGGAAGCGTCCGGCTTCGGGCAAATCGCGCTGTGTCTGCAGCGGCACGGTGAAAACATAGGCTCCGTTGTCCTCAGCCAGCCAGCCTGACTCGCCATCGTCAAACAGGGCATTCCACTCGGCCCATGTTCCTTCTGCAATTTTGTATTGCAAACGCCCGATCAGCGTGAAGTTGCGCTTGTTGTACTGACCTGTGGCAAACAGCTGCAGCGGACTGTGGTCGTCAAACAGTTCGGCCATCTTGCCGATGCGCGACAGCACTTCCCCCTGGCGCGCGACGGTACTCTGGCAATAGCCGCACACTGCGTGCGTAGACTGCGCCGAGCGGAATTCGACCGGCGCACCGCAGCCCGGACAGGGCGCGGTGTAGCGGCGTTGGGGGCCGGGTGTCAGAGTTGCCAAGGCGCTGCCTGGATCCGATGCAAAGCAGCCGGCCTAAACCAGTTTTTTCAGCAACTCCGCCTTTTTGGCATCGAACTCTTCCTGGGTCAGGATGCCTTTGCTTTTGAGCTCGCCCAGTTTTTCAAGCGTAGCCATCACGTCTTCAGCTTTCACCCCCACAGCCGGGGCGATCGCGGGCGCAGCAGCCTGTGTATGACCCTGCAAACCAGCCTGCAGGTTTTGCGCCAGCACCTGGCCCAACGCGACACCGGCACCCAGGCCCATCGCATCGCCTGCAATGCCACTGCCTCCACCGCCGCCTTCGGCAAATTTGGGTATGGCCTGCGCGGTCTGGTACTGCATGAACTTGCCCATGTCGTTGCCGACCATACCCATGCCAATTTTCTGATCAAGAATTTTTTGCAGCTCTTCGGGCAGCGAAACGCTTTGTACCGTCATGGCCTCCAGCTTCAGGCCCAGCTTCGCCATTTCGGGCTGCAGGGCCGTGCTCAGGGCCTTGGCAAACTCAATCTGATTGGCGGCCAGGTCCAGGAACGGAATGCCACTGGCGGCAATCGCATTGCTGATGTTTTGCAGCACCAGTCCACGCAACTGACCATCGACATCCGCCACCGAATAGATGTCACGCGTGCCCGAAATTTCAGTGTGGAACAGCTTGGGGTCAGTAATGCGGAAGGCGTAGTTGCCAAAGGCGCGCAGGCGCACCGCACCAAAGTCCTTGTCGCGGATGGTGATGGGCTGCGGCGTTCCCCACTTCTGGTCGATCTGCTGGCGCGTGCTGAAGAAGTACACATCGCTTTTGAAGGGCGACTCAAACAGCTTGTCCCAGTTCTGCAGGTAGGTCAGCACCGGCAGGGTCTGTGTGGTGAGCTTGTGGGTGCCGGGGCCAAACACATCGGCCACTTTGCCTTCGTTCACGAACACCGCCATTTGCGATTCGCGGACCACGAGTTGCCCGCCGTTCTGAATCTCCATGCCCGCCATGGGAAAGCGCCAGGCCAGCGTGCCATCGCCTTCTTCGGTCCACTGGATAACGTCTATGAACTGTTTCTTGATGAAATCCATCAGGGCCATGGCAAGGTCTCCTCGGGTGATTGGGGGTTGCAGGGAGAATGATACACAGCGACGACAAAGGAAAACCGCCTGCCACACGCCTGAGATATGCTCGCTCCCATGAGCCTTCTTTTTACCCCTTTTCACCTCCCGTCGCCCCGCGGTGGCCTGGCTTTGCCCAACCGCATCGTGGTCGCGCCCATGTGCCAATATGCGGTCCAGGACGGCGAGGCCGCTGACTGGCACCTGATGCACTGGGGCAACCTGCTCAACAGCGGCGCCGGGCTGTTCACCATCGAAGCCACGGCCGTGGTGCCCGAGGGGCGCATCACCCCCGGCTGCCTGGGCCTGTGGGACGACCGCACCGCAAACGCCTTGGCCGACACCCTGCAGCGCGCACGGAAACTGGCACCCCCCACTGCCGTCTGCATCCAACTGGCCCATGCGGGGCGCAAGGCGTCCAGCGCCGTGCCATGGAAAGGCGGGCAACTGATTGCCCCGGCGGACGGCGGCTGGGAAACGTTTGGTCCCTCCGCACTGCCCCAGTTGCCCGGCGAATCTCCGCCAGCGGAAATGACGCCAGCCTGTATGGCTCAGGTGCGCGACGCTTTCGTCACCGCGGCGCAACGCGCAGACCGCATGGGCATTGACGCCATCGAGCTCCACGCGGCACACGGCTATTTGCTGCACGAGTTTTTGTCACCCGTTTCCAACCAGCGCAGCGATGCCTATGGCGGCAGCTTTGAGAACCGCATCCGCTATCCACTGGAAGTGTTTGCAGCCGTACGGAAGGCTTTTGATGGCGTTTTGGGCTTGCGACTGTCGGCCAGCGATTGGGTGGAGGGCGGCTGGGACGTGGCGCAAAGTACAGAGCTTGCCAAGCGATTGAAATCACTGGGCTGCGATTTCATTCACGTGTCCTCTGGCGGGATTTCACCCGCACAGAAAATTGCTTTGGGCGCCGGCTACCAGGTGCCCTTTGCACGCGACATACGCGACACCAGCGGCCTGCCCACCATGGCAGTGGGCTTGATCACCGACGCGCAGCAAGCCGAAGCCATATTGCAGGCGGGTGACGCCGACCTGATTGCGCTGGCCCGTGCCTTTTTGTATGAGCCGCGCTGGGGCTGGCATGCTGCGGCGGCACTCGGCGGCGAAGTCAAGGCGCAGGAAAACTACTGGCGCTGCCTGTCGCGGGAGGCCCAGGCTGTGTTTGGCAAAGTGTCCATTGGCATGCGATGAGTGGTCCTGTGCAGGGTCAGGTTGCACCTGGCTTTGAGCCCCTGGCGGCGCAGTTCGCTAGGTCCTTTGCACAAGGGGAGGAAATCGGTGCGAGCCTGTGCGTGTATCACCGGGGTGAGAAGGTAGTCGACCTGTGGGGCGGGCTGGCCGACACGGCATTGCAAACCCCGTGGACGGCTGACAGCCTGATCGTCGTGTTTTCTGCCACTAAAGGCCTGGCCGCCATGGCGCTGAATCTGGCCGCAGAGCGCGGCGCCTTTGCGTGGGATGCACCGGTCGCCCGGTATTGGCCCGCATTCGGCCAAGCGGGCAAGGCGCACATCACGGTGCGCCAGCTATTCAACCACCGCGCCGGTCTAGCTGCTATTGCGACTCCATTAACCCTGGCGCAACTGTGTGGCCCGGACCAGGCGTCGGACGTGCGTACGGCTCTGGAGACCCAGGCGCCGGCGTGGGCCGTCGATACGCAGCAGGGCTACCACGCACTGAGTTACGGCATGTACGCCAGCACTTTTTTCGAGAAGGTCTGCCACGAGCCGCTGCACACGTTTTTGCACCGCGAATACCTGGACCCGCTGGGCGCCGACGTTTTTCTCGGCACGCCACCCGGGCAGGACCACCGGGTGGCCACGCTGTACCCCGGCTCCATGACCGCACGCGTAGGCAAGATGGTCTGGGCAGCCCTGCTTGGGAACAGCACCGAAGCCCACGTGGCCCGCTCTTTATTGCGCGGCGGCCACGCCAAACAGGCCTTCATGAATCCACCGGCACCCGGCGGCATGGGCATCTACAACCAGCCGCCGGTGCGCCGTCACAGTCTGGCCTGGGCATCGGCCACCGCCACGGCGCGCGGACTGGCACGCGCCTATGTTCCGTGGTCGCTGGGTGGCCAGTGGCAGGGTCGGCGCTACGTGGCATCTGAAACCATTGCGCCCCTTTTACGCCGCCAGGGCTGGAGTTCGCGTGACCTGGTGCTGGGCAAGCCCCTGGGCTGGGCACAGGGCTTCTTGAAAGAGGACGACGGTGTCTTTTCGCCCAACCGCGCATCGTTTGGGCACCCCGGCATGGGCGGCGCTTTGGGCTGGTGTGACCCGCAAGCCCAGCTGGCCTTTGCCTACACCATGAATCGCTGCGACTGGCGCATCCGCTCCCCGCGCGCACTGGCGCTGTGCCAGGCGCTCTACCGCTGCAGGCTGGATTAGGCTGCACCGGCGCAGGCTAATACGCTGCTTGCACCGCAGCGTTTCACGCTAACGGGCAAGGCCTGGGCAGCCTTGAGACCCATCCCGTTCGGTATTGGTGCTTATCGTGCATCCTTTTTGTGCAATGCAATTTTTGCGCACCAAAGTGACGCAAATATTTCAAAAAAATAAATCTTGATTTAAATAATTCATTGCGGTATCGTTCCACATCCATTGGATATTCGCGTCAATTGCTTGCGAAGCGGCTGGTGGATCGGGCCATCTGTGTCACCGCAGACACTTTTCACACAACCGAATATTTGGAGTAACGTACTATGAAATTCAATCGAATAGCAGGACGCCTGGTAATGAGCTTGGTGGCCGCAGTGTCCGCCGCCGGCAGTGCCACTGCCGCAGACTGGGTCGTGGGTGCCAACATCGGAAACGTCCCCTGGGAGTTTCAGGATGCCTCCGGCAAGTTTGTCGGCTTTGAAATCGACTTGGCCACCGAAGTGGCCAAACGCGCCGGCAAGACCATTCAAATTGAAAACATTCCTTTCAACGGGCTGTTCCCCGCAGTTCAATCCGGTCGGATTCAAATTGCCATCTCGTCCATCACCATTACACCCAAGCGTCTGGAGTCGCTGTCCTTCGCGCAACCTTACTACGACAGTGACCAGTCGCTCTCCGTTTTGAAGACCACCAAGATCGACAAACTGGAGGATTTGGGCGGCAAGACGGTCGGCGTAGACACGGCTTCCACCGGCGACATGTACGCCACTGAAAACACCGCCAAATTGAAGATCGCGAAAATCTCCCGCTATGAGGGTCTCGCACCCGCGATGCTGGATCTGGCAGCGGGCCGCATTGATGGTTACATCAGCGACATCCCGGCGGTGGAGTACTACATCAAGGACAAGCCCCAGTACAAGATCGCGGCGCGTATTCCAACCAACGAGCGCTACTCGTTCATGTTCGCCAAGAACTTCGCTGACGCAGCCAAGATCAACGACATCCTGACTTTGCTGAAGAAGGAAGGTTTCGTCGCCGCAACCCACAAGAAATGGTTTGGAAGCACCCCACCTGACTCGTCATCCAGTGTCAAGGTGATGGATGTTCCCAAACTCTAAGCGCCGATTTTCTGCCCGTGCGCGGCGAGCGGCTCCCGTCACTCCGCCGTGTAATTCCACCCTCACGCATATATGAGTTTGATTGACACTTTTTTCAACTGGTCGGTCTTTCTGGGCGCCCTGCCATCTTTGCTGGAGGGGCTCTGGATCACCATCCTGCTGGGTACCGTCAGCATCGTTGCGGGCATGGTAGCCGGGCTATTGACGGCGCTGGCACGGCTTTATGGTCCAACACCCCTACAGACGGTGGCGCGTATTTACATTGATGTACTGCGATCAATCCCACTCCTGGTCTTGCTGGTTTTGGTCTACTACGCCTTGCCATTCGTCGGCATCAGGATGTCCTCATTTGTATCGGCTGCGGTGGCGATCACCATGGTCTCGTGTGCTTATACGGCCGAAATTTTCCGGGCCGGTATTGAGGCAGTTCCCAAGGGGCAGTTTGAAGCAGCAGACGCCATTGGCTTGAGCTTTATTCGCAGCATGCGCTACGTTGTCTTGCCCCAGGCTTTCCGAATTGTGACGCCTCCACTCACCAGCAATTGCATCAATGTTCTCAAAGATACCGCCCTTGCATCGGTAGTGGCCATGCCTGACTTGCTGAAGCAGGCAACACAGGCACAGGCGTTAGCGGCTAACCCCACGCCCCTGATTGGGGCCGCATTTTTGTACCTTCTCATTCTTCTTCCGCTGGTTCGTCTGGTCAGTTATTTCGAGTCGAACCATCGTAAAAACACCCATTGACCATGCCGCCGATGCCAGCCCTGATTCAAATCGAAAAACTCCGAAAATCCTACGGAGTGGTAGAGGTGTTGCATGACATCGATCTGGAAGTGCAGTCCGGAGAAGTGGTGGTGGTGGTGGGCCCCTCGGGTTCAGGAAAATCCACCTTGATCCGCTGCATCAATCTCCTTGAGGAATACCAAGGTGGCACGATCCGGGTGGACGGCAACAAGGTGCAACGCGGCGCAGATCTCAGCAAAGTCCGCGCGGAAGTAGGAATGGTGTTCCAGAGCTTCAACCTCTTCCCGCATTTGACGGCTCTGGACAACGTTGCACTGGGTCCACTGCGTGTGCGCGGCGCGCACAGAGAAGAAGCGGAGCGTCTGGCCCTGGAACTTCTGGAAAAAGTCGGACTCGCTGCGCATTCCCACAAATACCCGGCGCAATTGTCAGGTGGACAGCAACAACGTGTTGCCATTGCCCGGGCACTGGCCATGCAGCCCAAGGTCCTGCTGTTTGACGAACCGACGTCGGCGCTCGATCCAGAGATGGTCGGCGAGGTCCTTGAAGTCATGCAGAACCTGGCAAAAACCGGCGTGACCATGGTGATCGTGACCCACGAAATGGGATTCGCCAAGCGTGTTGCCAACCAGGTCGTCTTTATGGAAGCGGGACGTGTGGTCGAACAGGGTGCCCCGGAGCTCTTCTTCAATGCGCCCAAAGAGGCGCGTACCCAGGCCTTCCTGAAGGCCGTCCTTCAACACTGAACCTCTATGCCCATATCCACACTGAACCTCAACATCGACCACGTCCGCGCGGAGTTTCCGGCGCTAGCGAGTGACTTTGCCTTTCTTGATAACGCAGGTGGCTCACTGGTTTTGCGTCGGGTTGCAGACCGCATCCGGGACTACCTCCTCACCAGCAGCGTTCAACTGGGCGCGAGCTATGCGCACTCGCAGGATGCAAGCTCAAAAGTGCTGGCTGCGCGCAAGGCGGTGGCAGAGCTTATCAATGCACCGTTCGATGATGAAGTGGTGATGGGTGGCGCCACCACGGCGCTGATGTTCCAGGTCACCCATGCCATCTTGCCGAGCATTGAACCCGGTGACGAAATCATCGTTACAAACACGGACCATGAGGCCAATATCGGTTGCTGGCTAAGGCTGCAAAGTGCAGGTGCCGTTGTTCGATTCTGGAATGTGAATCCGCAGACTTTGGAGCTGGATTTGCCGGACCTCCAAGCGATGCTGTCCTCCAAAGTGAAGTGGGTTGCGATGACCCATGCCTCCAACATCCTGGGCACGGTGAACCCGGTCAGCGAAGTGGCAGCGCTGGTACATGCCGTCGGTGCGCGGCTTTGCGTGGACGCAGTTGCCTATGCGCCGCACCGACTGGTGGACGTGCAGGCCAGTGGCGCCGACCTCTACGTCTTCAGTTTTTACAAGGTTTTTGGCCCGCATTACGCGGTGCTTTGGGGTAAACGCGAACTGCTTCTAAGTTTGGCAAGTCTTAACCATTACTTCATCACCAGGGAGACCATCCCCTACAAGCTGCAACCGGGCAATGTGAACTACGAGTTGTCCTACGGCTGCATTGGTATTTGCGACTACCTGGTCGACATGGGCAGCCGCCTGGGGTCTTTCGGTACCCCACGCGAAAAAATGCAGGCTGCGTTTGCTGCCTTTGAATCCCATGAGGACCTTCTCGCAGCGCGTTTGCTGGCGTTCCTTGCCAGCAAGCAGTCGGTAAAAGTGATTGGCCGCACTTCCGTTGGCGATGGAGGTCGGGTGCCCACCATCAGTTTTGTCGTGAAGGGGCGATCCCCCGAATCTATCGTCCGTCACGTGGACCGCTTTCAGATCGGCATTCGTTTTGGTGATTTCTATGCCAAGCGCCTGATCGAGAGTCTGGGCTTGCATACGCAGGGCGGTGTGGTGCGGGTGTCGATTGCCCATTACAACTCGGCCGATGAAATCGAACGTCTGATCCGCCACCTGGATGAGGCCATCGGGTGATGGCAACACTGATACGCAACGGTCGGATCATTACCGCAACCGACGACTACGTAGCGGATGTGCTGATGCAGGATGGCATCATCCACACGATCGGCAAAAGCGTAGAAGTAGGCCCAGATGTCACCGTGGTCGACGCAACCGGACTCTATGTGCTACCCGGAGGTGTGGACACCCATGTCCACCTTGAGAATGTGATTGGCCCGACCATCACCTGCGACACGTTTGCAAGCGGCACACGTGCAGCAGCATTTGGCGGCACGACGACCATAGTTGATTTCGCATTGCAAACCCAAACCGACTCACCTCTGGGCGCCATCGCCAGGGCGCAGCGCAGCGCTGAATCCCAGGTGGCGGTAGACTACAGTTTGCATGTGATCGTGACCCGGGTAGACGACCAGGTGCTCAAGGACGTGCGATTTGCCATGCACCATGAGGGCGTGACCAGCTTCAAAATGTTCATGGCCTACCCCGGCGTCATGATGGCCGACGATGCCGCCATCTTCCGGATGCTGCGGCAAGTGGGTGCCGATGGCGGTATGGTCGCGCTACACGCGGAAAACGGCACGGTGATCGATCTGTTGATCAAGGAAGCACTGGAAGCAGGACATACATCACCGCGTTACCACGCCATGACGCGGCCAGCCATCCTGGAAGGCGAAGCCACCCACCGCGGAATTCGCCTGGCGGAATTGGCACAAGCGCCCATTTATTTTGTTCACGTATCCAGCAACGAGGCACTCAAGCACATCGTAGCGGCGCGTGCGGAAGGCATCCCGGTATTTGCGGAGACATGTCCACACTACTTGCTATTTGACGATTCGGTTTATGCGTCAGATGACTTTGAAATTGCCAAATACGTGATGACACCGCCTCTGCGCACCCCGCATGATCAGAAGCATCTCTGGCGCGCGTTGCGATATGACGATCTGCAAGTGATTGCGACTGACCATTGCCCGTTTTGCATGAAAGAAGGCCACTTGGGTTACCGCCTTCAGAAGATGCGAGGTAAAGATGACTTTTCCATGATCCCCAACGGCGCGCCTGGAATTGAGACGCGCCTGGTGAGTCTTTTTGATATCGGCGTGATGCAAGGCAGGCTCTCACTCAACCGGTTTGTCGAGCTGACTTCCACAACGCCCGCCAAGCTGTTCGGGCTTTTCCCGAAAAAGGGGACCGTCGCGGTGGGAAGTGATGCCGATATCGTGCTTTTTAATCCGGCTGTCACTCAGACGATTCAGGCCAAGCATTTGCACAGCAACTGCGACCACACGCTGTTGGAGGGGCGCACGTTACAAGGCCGCGTCGAGAAGGTTTTTTTGCGCGGTACCCTGATCGTTGACGGCCAGAACTGGCATGGTCGCGAAGGCATGGGACGCTTTGTTCCCCGAGGCCAGGTGCGTGCCTTTTGAAAGATTTAGACAAATCTGCTGGCTATGATCAACCCATGATTAACGCCAAACCCACCACACTGGAAGGCCTTCGTTCGCTCATCAATCAGGAGAGTGCGCGTCTAACTCCACGTATGCGCGACGCGGCGACATACGCCTTGGAACATCCCAATGACGTGGCATTGAGTCCTGTAGCGACGGTCGCACTGCGTGCGGGCATTGCCCCGGCGGCATTCATTCGTTTGGCTAAAGCGCTGGGCTTTGACGGTTATTCTGAATTGCAGCGACTTTTCCGGGAACCCCTGCAACGCCCCGTGAAGCCCACTTACCGTGAACGCATCCGGCATTTCGGCGGCGAGCAAACGTTGAACCACCCTGACAATCCGGTTGACGTATTGCAGGCGTTCAGCCAAGCCAACATTGTTTCGCTGGAGCACTTGCAGGCGGATGCTGCAACTTTGCCATTGAAGGAAGCCATCGCTCTGATTCAGAAGGCGAGGATTGTCCATGTAGTTGGACTCAGACGCTCATACGCGGTCGCAGCCTACTTGGCCTATGCACTGAACCGCGTCGGGCAGCCGACCGTACACATTACCGGACTTGGAGGCGCAATTGCTGAGCAGGCCAGCATTGCCAATGAACAGGACCTTTTGATTGCGATCAGTTTCCCGCCCTATGCCGCGGATACCCTACTGGTGTGTGAGCAGATTATTGCCAAGGGCGCCAAGCTGCTAGCCATCACCAACGCCATCTTGAGCCCGATCGCCAAAGGCGCAGAGGTGGTTTTGGAGGTGAATGATGCAGAGCTCAGAGGTTTCAGGTCGCTTACCAGCGCGATGTGCCTGGCGCAAACACTGGCAATGGGACTGGCATTTGGCAAGCGTAACAAACGAAGAAAGCCGGCAAAGGGCAATGCCAAGGATGTGCCTGATTTGCTTGATATTGATTGCTGACGCTCGATGACGAACTTCCCGAAAACGCTCCGGATCGAACCACTGCGCTCTGAATCGTTTTCTGCTTTTGGAGAGGTGATTGAAGCCAGCGAAACCGCCCGCCACTTTACGATCAATGGAGGTTTTGCGGAGCGCTTTCACGACCTTGCAAAATTGGATGTGTCACACGAAGGTGGGCGCGCCATCGTCAGCATTTTTAGGGCGAGGCCTCGAACCATGCCATTTCAACTGCAGGTCATGGAGCGGCATCCCCTGGGTAGCCAGGCATTTGTCTCCATGACAGGTATGCCCTTCCTGGTCGTGGTTGCACCAGCAGCCGAGGCGCTGGAGGTCATTGACATTCGTTGCTTCCTGGCGAATCCGGGGCAGGGCGTGAACTATGCCCGTGGCATCTGGCACCATCCATTGATCGCTGTGAAGCAGGCGACAGACTTTTTGGTAATTGACAGGGCCGGCTCCATTGCCGACAGCAATCTGGATGAAGTCGACGTCTGCGCGTCGTCTATCTGGGTAAATTACAAGGAACAGAAATGACACTGGAAAAGTCCGCAGGGCCGAGAGAAATTGTTGAGAAATTTCTAAGAATCATCATGATTCCTGACCCGGCTGGCGCACGGGTCTTTACATCGCCAGAGTTGCGCATCCGCTTTACCGGTGGCCGTGAAATGCGTGACCCGACCGAATGCAGCGCATTCAATGCAAGTCGTTATGCCTGGGTGAAGAAGCGCTTTGAGCGCACCGATGTGGTGGAGGGGGCCAACGATGAAGAGGCCATTGTCTACAACATCGGGACCTTGCACGGGGAATGGCTTGACCGCACTGCATTTGAAGGCAATCGTTATGTGGATCGGTACGTAGTGCGTCACGGCAAGATTGTTCAGATGGATGTGTGGAACGACAGCGCCGAGTGGCTTCTCGCGCGTGCCGGGTTATGCGAGTTGTGAGATGTCGGTATTCGACCCCATTCCGGACAGCGCACGTTTCACTTACAGCCCCGTAACAGGGCGCAAAGATTACTGCTGGCCAAACGGTGCGCGCCTGGCGGTGTACATCGGCTTCAACCTGGAACATTTCGCTTATGGTGAGGGTTTGGGCGCTTGCATAGGCCCTGCCTCGCCGCAGCCAGACGTGCTCAACTACAGCTGGCGCGAATATGGCAACCGGGTCGGCGCCTGGCGTTGCCTGGAGCTGTTTGACCAATTGAGCATACCTACCGGTGCGCTGATCAACACGGCCCTGATTGAGCACTGCCCGGCGCTTCTGCGGGCACTCGTCGAACGTGGCGATGAATTCATTGGCCACGGTCACAGCAACTCCTTTCGCCAGTCCAGCTTGACCGAAGACGAAGAGCGGGAATTAGTGGCCGGCTGTCGCCAGCGAATAGAAGATTTTTGCGGCAAGCCGCCGACTGGTTGGCTATCACCCTGGATCTCCGAGAGCAACTCCACCAGCGATTTATTGGCAGAGGAAGGGTACACGTACACCTTGAATTGGTGCCATGACGATCAGCCCACACGTCTGAACACCCGCAACGGTAAGACCCTCTGGGCTGTTCCGTACCCCCAAGAAGTGAATGACATTCCCATGGTGATCGGAAGACTGATGGATGGCGCGGCGTTCGCAGACCTGATCATCGATAACTTCGATGAAATGTTGCATCAGTCGCAGCATCAACCGCTGGCAATGGGCATTGCACTGCACCCCTACATCGTTGGTCAACCGTATCGACTGCGGCACTTGCGCCGGGCACTTGCCCATATTGCGACACTGCGCGATCGCGGCGAAATCTGGCTGACAACCCCCGGACGCATTGGTGAGCACGCGCAGTCAGTTCACGCATGACAACACCAGGCTCTGCAAAGTCCAGCAGGGGAATGGTTACCAGCCCCCACGCGCTGGCAACCCAACGAGGGCTTGACGTATTGGCCGCAGGTGGCAACGCGGTAGAAGCGGCGATTGCCACGGTGACCTGCCTGTGCGTGACATACCCCCATTTCTGTGGACTCGGTGGAGATGCCTTCCTGTTGATTTCAGACGCAACCGGCAAGGTGCAAACGATCTCGGGTATCGGACAGGCGGCTATCGACACGTCGGATTACCGAGGTGCCATTCCTTTTCGCGGACCGCGCTCTACCTTGACCAGTGCAGCGACCGTGGATGCCTTGGGCACGGCATTTGAAATCAGTCATTCACAGCTTGCGGGGAAGAAAAGCTGGGGAGAGCTGTTAGCCCCTGCCATTGAACTCGCGCGCAATGGATTTCCAGTGACTGAATCACAGCGCTTTTGGCTGAATTTTCGCTTAGGTGAACGTGCGTGCCTAGCCGACGTTTACCGCGCCTATCAGGTCAATGGTCACATGCCACGCCAAGGCGACGTCCTGACGCAGGTAGCTCTTGCGAATACGCTTGAAATACTCGCCGAACGCGGCCCGCGCGACTTCTATGAAGGCAAGCTCGCAGAGCGCATCGCGCGTGGCCTTGCTGCGGCAGGCTCGCCGCTGACACTGTCCGATTTGGGCGCCACCCGATCACGTCTGGAGCCAGCTCTCCGTGTTGCATACCGCGGAGGCCATCTGCTGGCGCACCAACCACCAACACAAGGTGTGACAACGCTGGAAATCATGGGTATCTTGCAGCGCTTTGATTTGCAAAGCATTCCTGAAGGCAGCGCGGATTATTACCACCTGCTGGTGGAAGCAGTCAAGCAGGCGTTCATGGATCGAAACCGCTATGTCGCAGATCCCGACTTTGGCGAGGTGCCAACGGGAATGCTACTTTCCGACAAGTACCTCGACCAGAAAGCTGGCGCCATCCAAATGGACAGAGCGCTACCTTGGCCGCACGCACTCAGGACCGGCGATACGGTCTACGTAGGTGCTGCAGACCCGTCGGGCAATTGCGTGTCAATGCTCGCCACCGTCTACTACGACTGGGGTAGCGGCGTGATGGTGGGTGACACAGGACTGATTTGGCACAACCGCGGTGCATCGTTCTCCCTGGACCCCCAGCACCCGAATGTTCTGGCTCCAGGCAAGCGGCCATTTCACACACTCAACCCGGGGATGTACACAAAGAATGGCAAGGTGAATCTTCTCTACGGCACACAAGGGGCGGATGGACAACCGCAGACGCTAGCCGCCGTACTCACACGGTGCATCGACTACGGGATGGACCCGATGGAAGCCCTGTCCAAACCCCGATTCCTGCTGGGAAAGACGTTTTCCGATGCAAGCGACTCACTCAAGTTAGAAGACGACATTGCGGTAGAAACCCGCGCCGAGCTGAAAAGACGAGGCCATCAACTCAACGCAATGACCCGAAAAAATCCATTGATGGGACACCCGGGGGCGATCGTGATCGATCCGGTGACCGGTCTGATGTCGGGCGCCCACGACCCGCGCAGTGACGGCGTGGCACTGGGCCTTCCAGATTGAGCCGATTCGATACGGTGCGCCCTGATGCGGTGCAGCGCAGCACAATTCAAGGGCACTTTGCGTACACGCTGCCACTAAATTGCATACAAAGGCTGGCACGCCCTTTGCGTATGTCAAGGCATGAATGCAGCAGCCCCAACCGCAAACGCCATTGAAGTCATAGGCCTGAGCAAGCAATATGGCCCCGGCAAACCTGCAGTGGACAACATCAATCTGCGCGTCGCCAGTGGGAGCTACTGCTGCCTGCTAGGCCCGTCGGGATGTGGCAAGAGCACGACGCTGCGCATGGTGGCCGGACACGAGTCCGTGAGTGCGGGCGATATCCTGCTGGAAAACCGGAACATCACCAACCTGCCGGCGGCCGAACGGGGCACAGCGATGATGTTCCAGAGTTTCGCCTTGTTCCCACACCTCTCGGCGCTGGACAACGTAGCCTTTAGCCTGAAGATGAAAGGCGTAGCCAAGAAGCAGCGCCACATGCAAGCGGGCGATTTGCTGGAGAGGGTCGCCATGGGACAACTGACCGACCGCAAGCCCGCAGAGCTCTCGGGCGGCCAGCAGCAACGCGTGGCGCTAGCGCGGGCGCTGATCACACAACCCAAAGTGCTGCTGCTGGACGAGCCCTTGTCTGCGCTGGACCCGTTCTTGCGTATCCAGATGCGAGCCGAATTGCGCCGCTGGCAAAAAGAATTGGGACTCACCTTCATCCATGTGACACATTCCCAGGAAGAGGCGATGGCTCTGGCCGACACCATGGTGGTAATGAACCACGGAAAGATTGAACAGCGGGGCTCGCCCCACGAAATCTACAACCGCCCGGTGAGCGAGTTTGTAGCCCGATTCATGGGTGGCCACAACATCATGGATACGCCGAAAGGAAAAATCGGGGTGCGTACCGACCGCATTCTGATACGCACCGCCGGCTCTGAGCCCGCCGACGCGACACGCAACCGCGATGCCACGATCACGGACGTCGAGTACCAAGGCACCTATGTGCTGGTGGGCCTGCAGAACCCGGGGATCACGCAGAACGCAGCAAGTACTGCCGAGCTATCCGTCATGGTTCCGGAAGCCACTTTTGCGTCCCGCCCATACGCGCTGGGCGAAACCGTACAACTGTCATGGGCCCCCGAGGCAGCACACCCATTGCATTCGGGTGGCCTTGTCAGCTGATTCTTAACTTGCTTTTCACCTGATTTTCTCAACCCGTCTTCAACAGAAGACTTCACCACGCCACAAGGAGCTTTCACCATGTCTGATACCCCTTCGGAAAAACAACTTCCACTCAATACTTTGGTAGCCCGTCGATCCCTCCTCAAGGGCACCGCAGGCATTTTGGCAGCCGGTATTTTCCCGGCGGTTCATTCTTCTGAGCCGATCGTCTTGCGCTACCTGGGCACTGCAGTAAACCAGGACAAGGCGATTGCCGAGAGATTCAAGGCGGACACAGGGATCACGATTCAGTATGTGGCCGTGACGACTGATGATGTGAGCAAACGCGCCATTACGGCGCCCAACAGCTTTGACCTGCTCGACTCTGAATATTTCCAGCTCAAGAAGCTGGTCCCCACCGGCAACATCAAGGGCATCGACACCAAGCGCATCAAGAACGCTGACAAGATTACGTCTGTGTTCACAACCGGGAAGGTTGCTGGAAAAATGATTGGTGACCAAGGCACTGCACCCAAGAAAGTCATCTTTCTCGAGGGCGAAAAAAGCAAGGTTTTTGCCACCAGCCCGACACAGTACATGTCGCTGATCCCTACAACCTACAACGCAGACACATTGGGCATTCGTCCTGACCTGATCAAGCGGCCCATTTCGTCATGGGCAGAGTTGCTGAATCCGGAGTTCAAAGGCAAGGCCTCGATTCTGAACATCCCGTCGATTGGCATCATGGACGCTGCCATGGTGGTCGAAGCCATGGGCATTTACAAGTACCCGGACAAAGGGAATATGACCAAGAAGGAAATCGACCTCACCATCAAAACGCTGATTGAAGCCAAGAAGCAAGGCCAGTTCCGCAGCCTGTGGAAGGACTTTAACGAATCAGTAAGCCTGATGGCCTCAGGCGAGGTCGTGATCCAGTCGATGTGGTCTCCTGCCGTAACCGCCGTGCGCACCAAGGGTGTAGCGTGCACATTCCAGCCACTCAAAGAGGGCTACCGGTCGTGGGCGTCGGGCTTTGGTCTGCCAACCACGTTGTCTGGACGCAAGCTGGATGGCGCCTACGAGTTCATCAACTGGTTCCTCGACGGCTGGGCGGGTGCCTATCTGAACCGCCAGGGCTATTACAGCGCGGTGCTGGAAACGGCCAAGTCCAAGATGGATGCCTACGAATGGGCCTACTGGATGGAAGGCAAACCCGCGACGCAGGACATCAAGAGCCCACAAGGTGACCTGCTGGCCAAGACCGGCGAACTGCGCGATGGTGGCAGTTATGAGCAACGCATGGGAGCCGTCGCCTGCTGGAATGCTCTGATGGACGAGAACACCTACATGGTCCAAAAATGGAATGAGTTTGTTGCCGCCTGACCTGCAGCAAGTCTCCCCAAAATGAGCGCACCTGCCACCACCCCGAACCACCAATCCCTCCAGGCCACCCGGAGAAATTCGGGCGCGTGGTGGCAGGCTGCGCCTCTATCGCTCGTGTTCGTACTGTTCTTTTTGCTGCCCTTGGTGTTGATCCTGATGGTGAGCTTCTGGAGCTTCACCGAGTATGAATTGTTGCCCGACTTCACCTTCAAAAACTACGTTACCATTTTTGAAGGCTGCGGCAATACCGGCGAAATGTGCGTCACCTTCAAGACGTATGTTTCCACTTTCAAGTTCTGCTTTCTGGTGTGGCTGATTACTCTGGTGATCGGCTTCACGGTGTCGTACTTTGTCGCGTTTCATGTGCGCTCACCCAACGTACAAACGCTGTTATTCGTCCTGTGCACCGTTCCTTTCTGGACCTCCAATGTCATACGCATGATTTCATGGGTGCCGCTGTTGGGACGCAACGGTCTGGTTAATCAGGGACTGGTCGGCCTGGGGCTGGTAGACCACCCCGTGGAGTGGTTACTTTTTTCGGATTTTTCTGTGGTGCTGGCGTTCGTGCATCTGTACACCATGTTCATGATCGTGCCCATTTTCAACTCCATGATGCGCATCGACCGCAGCCTCATCGAGGCTGCCAGTGACAGCGGTGCATCGGGCTGGCAAACGCTGTGGAATGTCATCGTGCCGCTATCCCGCACGGGAATCGTCATTGGCTCCATCTTCGTGATCACCATCGTCATGGGCGACTTCGTTACGGTCGGCGTGATGGGCGGGCAACAGATTGCGTCCATCGGGAAAATCATTCAGGTGCAGACCTCCTACATCCAGTTCCCGCTGGCAGCCGCTAACGCCGTCATTCTGTTGACGCTGGTGCTGATGATCATTTGGGGCCTGACCCGACTGGTTGATATCCGCAAGGAACTTTGACATGAATCGCGATCATCGCTCCGGCAGTTTCTGGTTGCTTTCAGCCTTTTTTGCGCTGTTTGTAATCTTTATGTATGGGCCGATGCTGGTCATCGTGGTGCTCAGCTTTCAGGGCCCCGAAGGGGGTTTGACGTTCCCCATGCGCGGACTGTCACTGCACTGGTTTTACAAACTGGCCGACGGGCTGGGGGTTGTGGATATTGGTGCTGCCCTGAAGCGGTCCCTGGGACTGGGCTTCGCCGTCCTGGCGTTCACCGTTGTGCTTTCAGTTCTGGCGGGTCTGGCGTTTCGCAAAAAACTGGTGGGCGGAAACGCGCTGTTTTATGTGGTGGTGGCGAGCTTGATCATGCCCTCCATCATTGTGTCACTGGGTATCGGGCTGGAGTTCAGACTGCTCGATACGGGGGTAAAGAAGCTGCTCGAACTGCTTGGGATGACCGACGCGTTGGAAAACTACGGATCCGCCTTGGGCCTGTTTACGTCGGCACTGGGCGCGCACCTGACATGGACGCTGCCGTTTGGGCTGCTGATCATGTTTGCCGTGTTCAACCGATTCAATCCGGCCTATGAGGAGGCTGCTCGCGATCTGGGGGCAACACCCTGGCAGAGTTTCCGTTACGTAGTGCTACCGCTAATCGCCCCCTCCATTGTGGGCATCGGAATGTTCGGTTTTACCTTGAGCTGGGATGAAATCGCGCGGACTTCGCAGGCCATCGGCGATGTCAACACGCTGCCCCTTGAACTCCAGGGCTTGACCACCACCGTCACCACACCGTCCATCTATGCGCTTGGCACGGTAACGACAGTCGTCTCATTTGTGGTTCTCGGTGCCGCAGTGGGTCTGGCTGCTTTACTCAACCGCCGAAAAGCTGCTGCAGGCAGAAGATGACCTCCGTCCCCGCTTTTTCAACGGCGCTTGCGTTGGCTCAGGCCTATGCCAAAGGTCAAACCACTCCAGCGGAGGTTACCGAACAGGCCCTCGAAGCGTGCGCGTTGTCCGATCCGTCGATCTTTATCACCCTGACGCCAGAGCGCGCTCGCAGGGAAGCCCAAGCCAGCACCCAGCGCTACCGGGATCAATGCCCGCTGGGCCCACTCGACGGCGTGCCCATGGTGTGGAAAGACCTCTTTGACCTCGAAGGCACGGTCACCACGGCCGCATCAATCCTCCGGCGCAATGCCCCCGTGGCGGCCCACGATTGCCTCGTGGCGTCCCGCCTGAAAGACTGTGGCATGGTCAGCATCGGCAAAACCAATCTGTCAGAGTTCGCCTTCTCCGGCCTTGGACTGAACCCTCACTTTGGCACGCCTGCCAACCCTTGCAGCACGGGCTCCGTGCGCGTTCCGGGTGGCTCATCCAGTGGTACGGCGGTGGCGGTTGCCCGCGGACTGGTTCCTGTGGGCATAGGCACCGACACTGGCGGTTCCGTGAGAGTGCCTGCAGCCTTCAACGGACTGGTCGGCTTTAAGAGCAGCACCGGAAGAATCGACAAGACCGGTGTTTTCCCACTGAGTGAGAGTCTTGATTCTGTCGGCCCCTTGGCCCATTCAGTGGCCGATTGCATAGCCCTTGACGCCGCCCTGCGCGGAGTACCCGTGGTCGCCATTCAGGCATGTTCTTTGGTCGGCATGCGATTCGTAGTTCCCACCACGGTCGTGCTGGATGAACTGGAACCTGACGTTTCGGCACACTTCGAAGCCGCTCTGCAGCGGTTGGCAGAAGCGGGCGCCCATATCGCGCGGCGACCCATGCCGGAACTCGATGAAGTGCAGCGCCTGACGCTGCCACACGGAACCCTCGCTGCAGCTGAATCCTACCGACTCCACAGGCACTGGATGGAAAGCGCTGACAAAGCCAGGGTGGATGCGCGGGTGGTGAGCCGGATCGCGCGCGGCAAAACCATGATGGCGCTGGACTTGCTGGAAATTCAGGCGGGGCGCACTCGATTGGCCGCGGCTGTCGCACAGGATCTGAATGGTGCGCTGGTGCTGATGCCGACCGTGGCGCATGTTGCACCGGAGCTAGCTCCCCTCGAGGCTGATCCTGCGCTGTTTCATCGCACGAACCTCTTGACGTTGCGAAACACCCTGTTTGGAAATTTTCTGGATTGGTGTGGAGTCGCTCTGCCCATGGGTATGGACCGTCAGGGGCTCCCGACCAGCCTCTTGGTGTCGGCGCCATGGGGACACGATGACGCCTTACTGGCGGCGGCATTGGCAGTGGAGTCGCTGATGCTCAACCCAAATTCCGTTCACTGACTCTTAAAAAGGTTGACCTATGGCTAAAGAAATATTATGTGGTTTTGGTGTGGATGTCGATGCTGTCGCTGGATGGATCGGCTCCTATGGGGGTGAAGATTCACCTGACGACATTTCGCGCGGCCTGTTTGCCGGGGAGGTGGGGTCACCCCGCCTTCTCCAGTTGTTCGAGCGCTTCGGAATCAAGACCACCTGGTTCATTCCGGGCCATTCCATAGAGACCTTCCCCCAGCAAATGCAGGCTGTTGCGGATGCGGGGCATGAGATCGGCATTCATGGCTACACCCATGAGAACCCCATTGCCATGACACCTTCGCAAGAAGAAGAAGTACTCGACAAATGCATCGAACTCGTGACCCAGTTGTCGGGCAAGCGCCCGACCGGATACGTGGCTCCCTGGTGGGAGTTCTCCCGGGTCAGCAATGAATTGCTTTTAAAGAAAGGCATCAAGTACGACCACTCACTCATGCACAACGATTTCCATCCCTACTATGTGCGTGTGGGTGATTCGTGGACCAAGATCGACTATTCCCAAAAACCCGGAACCTGGATGAAGCCGCTCCAGCGTGGGGTAGAGACCGGCCTCATCGAGATTCCCGCCAACTGGTATCTGGACGACTTGCCCCCCATGATGTTTATCAAAAAGGCGCCGAACAGCCACGGCTTTGTCAACCCGCGTCATCTGGAAGAAATGTGGCGCGATCAGTTCGACTGGGTCTACCGCGAAAATGATTACGCCGTGTTCCCCATCACCATTCACCCCGACGTGGCCGGGCGACCCCAGGTTCTGATGATGCTGGAGCGACTCTTTGCCTACATGAGCAAACACCCTGGCGTGCGGTTTGTCACCATGAACGAAATGGCTGACGATTTCGCCAAGCGTTTCCCGCGCGCCACATAAACCGTCGTCAGGTCTGTGTACCCATGTGCGGTCTATGTTGAACCCCTGGCGGATCGGAGCACTGGACGGCGGGGGTGGGGCGATTGGATATGGCGGCTACGCGGCGCGGCGAAAGGGCGGAAAGAGTCCGCGTCGCCAACGGCGTGCTGGCAATTTTTCATTTGAAGCTGGATGACTGGCAGGGGAGCAGCTTTGTGCTCAACGGGCCTACCGGTCAACGGGAGATCGTGGACAGTCTGCCCGATATCTGGCGCTGCGCTCTCCAAATGACAGGCCGCGCCATGGATCCACTGGACCCTCAATTTCTGATGAAGCTGGGGCAAGTCCATGGATCCAAGTGAGCGGATACCGATCAATATCCTGACGGGATTTCTGGGCTCTGGCAAGACCACTTTGCTCAACCGCATGCTGCGCAGTGACGACTTTTCCGATTGCGCCGTTCTCATCAACGAGTTTGGTGAAGTAGGCGTCGACCATCACCTGATCGAATCGGTACAAGGCGACATCGTCCTGTTGCAGTCAGGGTGCATCTGTTGTACCGTGCGCGGCGATCTGGCTGCGGCCATACGCTTGCTGTATGAAAAACGTGAAGCCGGTCAGGTGCCGCGTTTTCGCCGACTGGTCATTGAAACCACGGGCTTGGCAGATCCCACACCGGTGCTCTCCACCATCCTGCATGAACGGGTGATTCAGTACCATTTCCGTGTCGGTAATGTGATCACGACCGTCGATGCAGTGAATGCCGAAAGTCAGCTGCGCAAGTTTCCTGAGGTCCTGAAACAGATTGCTGTTGCGGACCGCATTGTCGTGACCAAAACCGATCTCGTTGATGCTGCGCACGTTGTGGTCTTGCAGGCGCATCTGTCGCGGTTGAACCCGGGTGCAGTACTAATTAATGCGAACCCAGGGAACGCAACCGCAGCGCAATTGTTGGGCGAAGATGTGTTCACCGTGGCCAACAAGGACCGTGAGGTGGAGCGGTGGTTCGAGCGGGCTCCCTTGGGCGCATCTCGTACTTTGGCGCGCTCGTCCGGCAGCGCGCATGCGCAGGGAGTGGAGTCCTTTGTTCTTGAATTCGACGATGCCGTGAACTGGATCGTTTTTGGTGTCTGGCTTACCTTGCTGCTGCAGTCCCATGGTGACAGGATCCTGCGCATCAAGGGGCTGCTTGATGTGCAGGGATGCGACACCCCCGTTGTCATCCACGGCGTTCAACATCTCGTGCATCCAGCATCGCATTTGCAGGCGTGGCCCCCCGGTAGGCGCCAATCCAAGCTGGTGTTCATTGTCATCGGCATCGATAGTGTTCAGATCAGGCAGTCATTTGAGGTATTTCAAGAATCCTTGGGCAAGCATCCGCGTGTGGTGCACTAGAGAACAAGACAGCGACCCGATGACTGAATCTTTTGCATTAACCGAGAACGATATCTACGCGCGGATGGTCGCCACGATTCTGGACCACCGTTTGCCCCCAGGCACCAAACTGGGTGAAGACCGCCTGGCCTCTGCGTTCGGTGTTTCCCGCACGCGCATCCGTCCCGTGCTGGTGCGACTGGCCAACGAGCAGGTCGTCACACTGACGCCAAATCGCGGTGCCACCGTGGCGCAACCCACCGAACAGGAATCACGCGAGGTGTTTCAGGTGCGTCGCCTGATTGAGCCTCCGCTGATTGCGTGCTTCATGGAAAAAGCCAACCCTTCGGACTTCGACGTGTTGACGCAGAGCATCGTGCAGGAAGAGGAGGCGCGCTTTCGGGGCGATTACCACCGCGCCATTCGACTGGCCGGTGATTTCCACTTGCACATTGCGAACGCGTCCCAGCACCAGACGATGGGCAGAATGCTGCGGGAGCTGGTATCGCGCACTTCGCTTATTTTGATGGCATATGGCGTGAGCCACTTGCGCTCAGCTTCACGGGCCGGTGGTTGCGACTGCCACGAGCACCGCGCTTTACTCGATGCCATTCGCCTGCGCCTTGCCGACGAAGCATCGCGCCTGATGCACACGCATCTGGTGGGGCTGGAAGCGCAACTGCAGTTCAACCAACCTGACTGGGGCGCTCCCGACCTCTTGTCGTTGTTCGGCACACCTGACGAAACCCCAGCACCACCGACCTTGCGTGAGGACGTATGAAACGCATTTTGATCATCAACCCCAACACCTCGCAGTCCATCAGCGAACTGCTCCAACTGCACGCCGCGCGCGTCGCCGGACCTGCAAGTGCCGTCGCCGTGTGTACCGCGCGCTTTGGCGCCCCCTATATTGCCTGCGAGGCCAGCTACGCGGTGGCCGGCCACGCGGTGCTGGACGCATGGGCTTGTGCTCTGTCCCCGCAAAAAGAGCGCTTTCACTCGGTGCTGATTGGCTGTTTTGGAGACCCGGGACTGCTTGCGCTGCGCGAAGTCAGCCAGGTGCCGGTTACGGGGCTCGCCGAAGCGTCGTTTACCGAGGCTGCCAGAAGCGGGCGATTTGCCATCGTGACAGGCGGAGCCCGGTGGGTACCCATTCTGGAGCGACTGGCCCATGCCCTTGGATTCTCTGCGCTTCTTGCCGGTATCCACACAGTAGCCCCTAGCGGTGCGCAACTGGCAGCAGACCCCATTGCGGCGCAGACGCTGCTCGCCCAAGCCTGCAATGCGGCGGCGAGTCGCTACGGTGTAGAAGTGATCATTCTGGGTGGTGCCGGTCTGGCTGGCATGGCCGAGTTGATCCAGCCGCTGGTAAGGGCCAGGTTGATTGACAGCGTCGTGTCTGCAACGACCTGCGCGGTGGATCGCGCAGCGACGGACGCCGCACAAGCGCGAAAGACATTTGACTTCCCATGGAAGAACCTGTCGTCTGAAATGCAGGATCTCAGCTGAGTTCACCATGCGGTGAGGCGACTAACCGGGTGGCGCAAGAAGTTGGGTCAGTCCGGCACACGCTTTCCGTGGACAAGGCAAAATTGGTGTCAATGACCTCACCCCCCTCTTCCGCACTCCTGCCCCCCTCACCCGACCGCATTGCCGCCCTGATTCTGGCCGCTGGCCGCGGCGAGCGCATGCGCCCGCTGACCGACACCGTACCCAAGCCTCTGCTGACCGTCCACGGCAAACCGCTGATGCAGTGGCCCATGGAGGCGCTGGCGCGTGGCGGATTTGCCAGTGTGGTGGTCAACACGGCTTGGCTGGGGGACAGAATTGCGGAGCAATTTGGGAACGTTTTCGCACTCCAGCCCCCGTCGAATATGCGCGAGCAGCTATCAAATCAGGAGCATATTCCTGATAGCGTGCAGATTGCCTACTCACACGAAGGGCATGATTTTGGCGGCGCTCTGGAAACCGCAGGCGGCATAGCCCGCACGCTGCCGCTGCTCGGCGACGCATTCTGGGTATTGGCTGGTGACGTGTATGCACCCGACTTTGTGTTCAGCCAGGCAGCGGTAGACCGTTTTGTGGCCAGCGACAAGCTGGCGCATCTCTGGCTGGTGCCCAACCCCGAGCACAACCTGCGGGGCGACTTTGGTTTGGGCCCGACTGACGCCAACGGGGTGGGCCTCGCCCAGAGCCTGCCCGCCAATGACCCACAAGCCCGATACACCTACAGCACCATCGGCCTGTACCGCGCCGCCCTGTTTGCGCCGCCATGGTGCGATATACCCACAGGCAACCCACAAGGCATCAAGGCACCGCTGGCACCACTGCTGCGTGCCGCCATGGCGCACCAGCAAGTGAGCGCCGAGATTTACACTGGTAGCTGGACCGATGTGGGAACGCCCCAAAGGCTGGCACAAATCAACGCCTGAACATTTTCAACATGCATATGAACACACCCCACACAACTCCCCCCTATGCCCAGCGCCGCGCCGCTTTGGCAGCCCAACTGGGTAAGGACGGCATCGCCATCATCCCGACCGCGCCAGAGCAACAACGCAACCGCGACAGCGATTTCTTGTTTCGCCCAGACAGCTACTTCTTTTACCTGTGCGGCTTTGCCGAGCCCCACGCCTGGCTGGTCATCACCGGTGACGGCAAAACCACCCTGTTTTGCCAACCCAAAGACCTGGAACGCGAGATCTGGGATGGCTTCCGCCTGGGGCCGGATGCTGCGCCTGCTGCGTTGGACGTAGACGCTGCTTTCTCCGTAGCCGAGCTGGACACCCGGCTACCCAAGATGCTGGAAAACCGCGACGTGGTGTGGTACCCGTTTGCGACCCACAAGGGCCTGGAAACCCGTGTGGACGGATGGCTGCAACCGGTGCGCGGCCGCGTGCGCTACGGCGCGTTGTGCCCCGAGCAGCAGCGCGACTTGTGCGGACCCCTGGACGAAATGCGCCTCTTCAAGGACGCCAGTGAGCAAGCCACCATGCGCCACGCCGCGCAGATCAGCGCGGGGGCCCATATCCGCGCCATGCAGCTCAGCGCCCGTATGCTGCGCAACGGCAAGGATGTGCGCGAATACCACCTGGATGCGGAGCTGCTGCACGAATTCCGCATGCACGGCTCCCAGTACCCCGCCTACGGCTCGATTGTGGCGGCCGGTGCCAATGCCTGCGTGCTGCATTACCGCGCCGATACGGCGCCCATTCGCGACGGCGAACTGGTGCTGATTGACGCTGGCTGCGAGCTCGACGGCTATGCCAGCGACATCACCCGCACCTTCCCGGCCAATGGCCGATTTGCGGGTCCCCAGCGTGCGCTCTACGAGCTGGTGCTGGCGTCACAAGATGCCGCAGTGGCAGCCACCAAGGCGGGGGCGCGCTTTACCGACCCGCACGACGCCACGGTCAAAGTGCTGGCACAAGGCATGCTGGATCTGGGCCTGCTGGACAAGAACAAGGTCGGCACCCTGCAGGACGTGATCGAGAAGCGCGCCTATTTCCAGTTCTACATGCACCGCACGGGCCACTGGCTGGGCATGGACGTGCACGACTGCGGCACTTACACCGAGCCGAGCCAGCGCGGCCAGATCAGCGAACGCAAAGATGCGCTGACCGGCGAGACCATCAAGGATCGCCCCGCGCGCATTCTGCAAAGCGGCATGGTGCTGACGGTTGAGCCCGGCATCTACGTGCGCCCGGCAGAAGGCGTGCCCGCGCAATTTCACAATATAGGGATACGGATTGAGGACGATGCGATCGTCACGGCCGAAGGCTGTGAATTGATCTCGCGTGGTGTGCCGGTGGGGGCAGATGAGATTGAAGCGCTGATGCGACCGTAAAGGCGCAACCGATGGGGCCTGCTCAGGTCGCAATCCCAGTGCGATCCAGAATATCGCTCACCAGCTCCAGCCGCAGCAGCGGGTTGTCCAGCACCAGCAGTCGCTGTTTCAGGTCGGTGGGAATAGGCAGCAATTCACACCACCGGTTGGCCACCCAGCTGCAGTCATCGAGCTGGTAGGGTGCGCGCATGGGCATTTGCGCTGCGGTCACGCCGCGCAGTTGCAGACTCTGGATCACATTGCCCAAGGCATTCGCGGTGCGCTGCAAATCGTCAGGAATGGGAATAGTCTGATCGGCTGCTAGGCAGGTGACATCTGCAATCCACAAACCGTGCTTGAGTTTTTCGCGCCGCGCTATCTCAAAGCGCTGCGCGCCAACACAAGTAATGACCATCAGGCCGGGCTGCGGCATTCCAAACTCGGTAATGTGGGTCAGCGTGCCAACGTTGTTGAACACCTCGTTGACAAAACCGTCACCGGGGGAAGCCGCTTCTTGGGATGACCCGGCATTGCGCTGGCGCACCTCGCTTCCTTCAGTCAACGAGACGACTCCAAACGGTGCCCCCGACTTGTGGCACTTGCCAATCATGTCGAGGTAGCGCACCTCAAAAATTTGCAGCGGGAGCGTTCCGCCCGGGTAGAGCAGGGTGCCCAGCGGAAAGAGCGGAAGCGAGGTAAGTGTCAGTGCATCGGACATGGCAGCATGCTCTCCGTTTCAGGGCGCATGAACAGGCACGCGCAGGTCATCCAGGTAATCTCTCGCGATGTTGACGGTAGACACCACGCCAAGCGATTGATGGTGCTTCTCTATCCACGCGAGCGCAGACTCCCGACCCAAATCGTGCAGTGTTTTGATCAACTTCGCATCAGTGGACGCCTTGGTTGCGGCATGGAACTGCTCGAGCGTCTCGCCGCCATCAATACGGTGCATCAGGACATTCTTGTAATGCGTCGGGTCCAGCTTGCCCTCGGCGAGCAGCCGTTTGACAAAATCAATCGCGCGCATTTCCGCAATCAGCGCAGCATTGAAGGTGATTTCATTGAGGCGATCCATGATGTCGCTGGCACTGGTGGGCAGCTTGTCGCGGCGAATGGGGTTGATCTGCACGAGCATGATGTCGGGGCTTGCACATTCATAGATCAACGGGTGAATGGCGGGGTTACCGGAGTAGCCACCATCCCAGAAATGATCGCCTTCAATTTCCACGGCTTGAAACACCATGGGCAGGCACGCAGACGCCATCACCGCTTCTGCGGTGAGGCGTTTGCCCGAGAAGACTTCGGCCTTGCCCGTACTGACACGCGTCGCTACTACAAATACTTTCAGTTTTTTGAGTTGTGTGAGGCGTTCGAAATCCACTTGCCGCTCCACAAAGTCTTTGAGCGGGTTCAGATCAAACGGATTGCTCTGGTAGGGCGACAGGGTGTTGGACCACGCCCGGGTCATGGCGTCCGCCCAGCGCGCAGTGGGTGAGCTGTCGGCGCCGGTGCGACCTAAAAGCAAATCAAAGGGGGCACGCTGGGCCTGGCCCCCTGCACCCATGCCCACAATACCATTCCAGAAATTGGCCAGAGACTCGCGGGCCGCTTCGCGCGCCTCGATTTCTGGCTTGCCCAGGGCTTGCGCAAATCCGTGGGCCAGCGCCACTGCATTCATGGCCCCGGCACTGGTGCCGCTGATCCCTTCAATGTCGATGCGGCGATCTTCCAGCAAGGCGTCGAGTACGCCCCAGGTGAATGCACCATGCGAGCCACCACCCTGCAAGGCGAGATTGAGTGGATGGTTATATTGTTGATTCATTCCGATAGCGTAGCAAACTGCAAGCCGTTCAGCGAACGGCCGCTGGCTTGATCACCACGAAGGCCACGATTGCAGCCAGTGACAGGACCGCACCAAAGGAAAAGGCGAGACCGGGTGCAAAGGCCCATAGCGCACCCGCTACCAGCGAAGCGGGAAGGTAGAGCACCCCGGTGACGAAGTTGTAGACACCCACCGCTGTGGCACGGCGATCGGGCTCCAGATCGGCGATGAAGGCCTTGCTCTGCGAGTCTTCGATGGCGTAGAAAAAACCGTAAAACGCAAACAGCACGATCAGTTCCCACCGGCTGCTGGCAAAAATCAAGCCGACATTGATCACACCGTAGAGTGCGTACCCCAGCACAACGATTCGGCTTCGGCCCACCCTATCTCCCATTGTTCCAACCATCGGCGCAACGATCACGCAGGTGGTATTGAACAAGGCGTAGAGCAACACGATATCGGTCACACTGAAGCCCACGTCATGTGCCTTCAACAACAAAAACCCAAGACTGAAGTACGCCAGCGCGAAGATACCCGCCGGGAGTAGAAAACGCTTGAAGGCGGGGCTGAGGGCGCGCCAGTTCTGGGCAATGTTTTCGCGTTCGTGGCAGGCACCGGGCTTGTCCTTGACGAACGCCAGTACGACAACGCTGAGCACAGCAGGAACAAATGCCACGAGAAAAAGCGTCTGGTACGTGCTGGCGGATTCACCCAACGAGGACAGCAATGCATAGGCGACCAGTGGCCCCAGGACAGCACCGGCCTTGTCGAGCGCTTTGTGCACGCCAAAGGAGTAACCGCGCGTCTTGGGGTCAGCAATGCTGGAGAGCCACGCATCACGGGGTGGCCCGCGAAAGCCCTTTCCGAGCCGCTCGATGACGCGAAACAGACTCAGACCCACAATTCCATTTGCCACCAGCAAAATGGTCTTGGCAAGCGTTGAGAAACCATAGCCTGCGATGACAAAAGCCTTGCGTTTGCCACTGCGGTCGGACAGCCAGCCTGCAAGGTAGTTCAGGGATGAGGATGACAGGTCGGCCAGCCCTTCAATAAGCCCCAGCAATGCGGCCGACGCACCCGCGACAGTCGTAAAAAAGACCGCGAATACCGAAAAGATCATCTCCGAGCTGAGATCGGTGAGAAAGCTCACCAGCCCCAGCTTGAGAATATCCGGATGAAGCTGTCGCGACTTGACCGGGTCCAGGGGTAAGGGGTTCTCATTTTTGGGTGTCATGTCAACGCGCCAGTCCAGGGTAAAGCCGGGATGCCAAAGCCAGCAGCGCGGCGAAAACCAGCAGCATCACGCCAAAGCTGGTGCTGGTAGCGAAGTTGCTGTGGCCGCCCACAATCATGGCGCCGCGCAACACGTCCACCAGATACGTCAGCGGATTGAAACCTGCAATTGTCCTTAGCCAACCGGGCATCAGCTCCAGCGGATAGAGCGCATTGGAGGCAAAGAACAAGGGCATCGTCAGCACCTGCCCGATGCCCATAAAGCGCTCCCGGGTCTTGACGATGCACGCAATCACCAACGAAAACGTCGCGAAGATGCAGGACCCCAGAACCACGCCGGATGCGACTGTCAGCATCGAGAAAAACTCCCAGCGAATATCCACATCCAACGCGACGGCTACCAGGTACACGACGACGGCCTGAACCAAGCCCCGCAGGCCAGCCGCCACCGCCTTGCCCATGACCAGCGCACTGCGATGCGCTGGTGTGACCAGGAGCTTGTGCACGATACCTAGGTCGCGCTCCCAGATGATGGCAATGCCGTAGAAGATCGCGCTGAACAAAATGCTTTGCGCCAAAATGCCGGGCGCCATATAGTCTAGGTATCGCAGATTGCCGGTGGGCATGCCACGGATCTGGCTAAAGACCTGCCCAAACACCGCCAGCCACAACACCGGTTGCACCGCGCGTGAGAGCAGATCCGACGGGTCGCGCATCAGCTTGCGCACCTCAGCCTCAGCGACGGCGGCGGTCTCCAATAGGAAATCGAACATGCGTGTCACCCGCGCCCTTGGGCCGCAGCGCGGCTTTCACGCACATCACGGTCGTGGCCACCGTGGTCGATGACTGCACCACTGAAATGGGCAAACACATCACCCAGTGTCGCATCCGGTCCTAGTTGGGCTTTGAGATCGGAAGGCTTGCCCGTAACGGCGAGTCGCCCTTGGTGGAGGACTGCCAGTACATTGCATAAAACATCGGCCTCCTCCATGTCGTGGGTGGTGAGCAAAATGGTGATGCCTTTGTCCTGCTGCAGTTGCAACAGGCGATCCCACACCGTGCGGCGCGCCACAGGGTCCAGGCCAATGGTCGGCTCGTCGAGAAAAAGCACCTCTGGATAGTGCAGCGTTGCCTGCGCGATCTCCAGTCTTCGGACCATGCCGCCAGAATAGGTTCGCACCAGTTTGTGCGCCACGGTCTCAATGCCGGCAAAGGCCACCGCCTCGTCCACGCGCTGAGTGCGTTTTGCACCGTGCAGCCCGTGAAGGCGGGCAGACAGGTTCAGGTTTTCAACCGCGGTCAACCCCCCATCGGCCGACAACAGCTGCGGCACGTAACCGATACGCCGCCGCACTTCGACCGGATGCGTCGCCACGTCGAACCCTGCGACGGCAGCGGTTCCGGAACTCGCATCGAGCAGCGTGGTGAGGATCTTGATTGCCGTGCTCTTGCCCGCGCCGTTGGGACCCAGCAGGCCAAAAATCCGACCCCGTGCCACCGTCAGGCTCAACTGGTCCAGCGCCAGAAAATCACCAAAACGCTTGGACAAGCCGAGGGTGGCGATGGCAGGATTCCCAACGGTGTCAGGCATGCCGTGATCCGCCCAACGGCACAAAGTCGATAAAGCCGTGTTCCACGTCGGTAGCGACCAGTTTGACGCGCACTTTGTCGCCCACCTGGAGGTTGCTGTTGGCGACGACCAGTTTGCCATCGGCTGGCGGATTGATCACGCGAACCCAGATGCCGCGCGTGGTGCTGCCGGTCACAATGGCGTCAAATTGCTCGCCCACGCGGGATTCGAGCAACAGCGCCGCTTCCGACTTGCGCATTTTGCGCTCCACCTTTTGGGAGGCGTCTTCCTGGCGGGTGCAATGCAGCGCCAATTCACCCAGTTCAGCATGGGAGTAGGGTGGCGGTGTTCCCGCAAGTGCGGCCTTGAGTAGCCTTGAAGTAATGAGGTCAGGAAAACGCCGGTTGGGTGCGGTCGAGTGGGTGTAATCGCGCACAGCCAAACCAAAGTGGCCGATTGGCGGGCCACCGGGTACCTCGACAACATATTCACCCGAACCCATGAGCTTGACAATGACCAGCGACAAGTCTGGAAAACGCAGCGGATCGGCCTGGTGGCGCTTGGCGAGAAAGGCCGCCAGCGCCTGCGAATCAGGCTCGGTCGGCAAGGATTCACCATATTCCTTTGCCACGCCCACAATGCGCAACCAGCGCTCCGGTGAACGCACCACCCGCCGCAAACTGGCTCCGCCCACCTGGGCAAGATAGCGTGCGGTGCAACCATTGGTGGCGATCATGACTTCCTCAATCAGCTGACGCCCCCGGTTTTGCACCTGCTGGCGAATATCGACCACTTCGTCACCCTCAAACACGGCGCGGGGTTGAAACGTTTCGAACTCCAGTGAGCCCGCTGCATGCCTGCGCAAGCGCAGCTTCTGGGCAACCGTGTCTTGCGTGCGCAACTGGGCCTCCATGCCAGGCACGGCTGCAACCGAACCGGGCAATGCGCCGCTACCATCCATCCAGGCGCTGACTGCGTCATACGCCAGCTTGGCCTTGTTTCGCACCAAAGCACGGTAGACCGTGGATCCGGTCAGCGTGGCGTCGGCGCTGAAGACCATCTCGGTTACCAGGGCCAGTCGGTCTTCACCCGCATTGAGCGACGTCAGGTTGGTAGACAAGCGCTCGGGCAACATCGGAAAGATGCGGGCCGAGGTGTAGACCGACGTGGTGTTGGTACGGGCGTGGTCATCAATGGGCGAGCCCTTGGCAACCAGCGAATCGACATCGGCAATGGCCACCCACAGACGGGTGGCAGCCTGGGGAAGCTCCTCGCTCACGGTGAGCTGGTCGAGGTCGAGGGAATCGTCGTTATCAATGGAACACCACAGCAGTCCGGTCAGATCCTGGATCTGCGGTCCACGCTCGCGAGCGGGTTCGGTGATGGACCTGAGTTGTTTTTCAACCAAAGCAGAGAACTCGGGCTCCAGTCCCCGCTCGGACATGGTGCTGGTGGCAATGCGGATGAGGTCCGCGCGGTGGTGAGGACGACTGGTGTGCATCAGCTCACTATACAACTGACACTGCCCCGGCAAACTGATACAGGTCACCGGGGCAGTGCTTGGACATAACCTGTGGGGTTACGGCCTGTTGACCATAGAGGTCAGTCGATCTTTACCGCTTCGAGCGAGAGGGTGATGGTGACATCGTCGCCCACGTTGGGCGCATATTTACCCGCATTGAATTCGCTGCGCTTGATAACAACGCTGGCATCGGCACCGATGGCGTCCTTCTTCAACATCGGATGTGCCATATTCGTGAAGCTGGTTACCTTCAACGTGACGGGCTTGGTCACACCCTTGATGGTCAGATTGCCATCCACAGCGACGGGTTTCTCGCCTTCGAAAACAACTTTGGTGGACTTGAACGTCGCAGTTGGAAACTTGGCCGTATCAAGAAAGTCTTCACCCTGAATATGGCCATTGAAGACGGAAAAGCCAGTGTCAACAGATTTCATGTCGATCACGACATCGACCGAGCCCGTCTTTGCCGCCTTGTCAAGCTGAACAACACCCGTCGTCTTGTTGAAGCGGCTCAACTGGGTGGACATCCCAAAGTGGCTGTAAGAGAAACGGGGAAACGTGTGGGTTCCGTCGATGTTGTAAGTCGATGTTTCAGCTTGGGCAACGCCGGCGAAAAAAGTGGTTGCAACTGCCAGGCAAAGAAGGGATTTACGCATTGTGTTTACTCCAGAAAAAATAGAAGGTTAAAGAAATCAGAATTTACCGACGCCAGCCAAAGCTAACTTGAATTTGACCTGAACGTCATCGGCCACCATGGATGTGTCAGCCCAGTCGTTTTCGCCGATTTTGAAGGCCAGACGTTTGATCGTGAACACGCCACTAGCCACTGTGGCGGCTCCATTTTGGGTGAGCGCCACAGGAATCACAACGTCCCGCATGTTGCCCTTGATGGCCAATTTGCCTGCCACCTCGAACTTGCCACCACCCAGGCCTTTGATGGCGCTGGACTGAAAGGTGGCCTGCGGGAATTTGGCTGTGTTGAACCAGGTCGCTTTCGGCAACTCGGCGTCGGGCTCGGGTGAGCCCAGTGTTGCGCTGGCGATGTCCACCGTAAAGGCAATCTTGCCAGCGTCCGGCTTGGCCGGATCAAAAACAATTTGTGCGTCGAACTTCTTGAAGCGCCCCTCAACCGGGACGCCCATCTGCTTACTCACAAACGTAATCTCGCTTTGCGCTGGCACCAGCTTCTGGTCGGCCTGCGCCGACAACGCACCTGCGGCAACCAGCAGCATGACGCCGGTTGCGCGAGCGACGGGAATGAAAGATTTCATGGAATGGTTCCTTGTTTTCAACATCGAAAAGACGGGGTTCAGCTGCGCCCTGGAAGCATGCGCTGGAGCAAGCCATCGCGGTCAATCCAGTGGTGCTTGAGAGCTGCTGCCACATGCAGCACTACTAATCCAGCCAATGCAAAGGCAGAAATCTGATGCCATGGTTTGATCAGTTCGGCAAGTTCTTTGTTCGCTTCCACAAAGTCAGGCAGCGGCAGAACGCCAAACACAACTATTGGAAAACCGGCAGCTGAGCTGTACGCCCAGCCAACCAAAGGCACGATAAAGAAAAGTGCATAGAACAGGAAATGCGTAGCGTGGTACACCCGAAGTTGCCACTGCGGCATGCCAAACTCTACGGACTGGGGCAGCACCGGCGGACGGTGGGTCAGGCGCCAGGCCAGTCGGACGATCGACAGGAAAAGTATCGATATGCCAGCCCATTTGTGCCAGTTATAGAGCTTGAGGCGTTGGGGCGAAAACGGCAAATCGGCCATGTAAAGGCCGACCACAAAGATTGCCACCAAAGCGATCGCCAGGATCCAGTGCAGCGCGATGGAAATCCCGTTATAGCGGGAAATGGTGACGTTGGACTTCATTGCAAAAATTTGAATAAATATCACAGGAAAACCTGTGAATTACCGAAAGAGAATCGTAGTTTATTAGACTGGATTCGCTACAGATTTCAAATCGCTTGTCGCAATGATTCAATAATTTTGAATGAAGCCCGACCCACCTGACAGCGGGCCGGACCGTTACCCGCTAGCCAGCCACCATCCCGAGCGCCCTGGGCAAGGCGAGCGTCAAGGTCGGCCAGTAAGTCACCGCAACCAGAAAGCCCAACATGGTGAGCAGCCAAGGCCAGACCGCAATGGTCAGCTCGGTAATGCCCATCTTGGTGATGCCGGACGCCACGTACAGGTTCAGCCCCACCGGTGGATGGCACATTCCCACTTCCATATTCACCACCATGATGATGCCAAAGTGCACCGGGTCGATGCCCAGCTTCATGGCAATCGGGAACAGAATGGGTGCCAGAATCAACACAATGCTGGAGGGCTCCATGAAGTTACCCGCAATCAGCAGCAGCACGTTGGAGATCAACAGAAATCCAATCATCCCAATGCCTGTTCCAATCATCTGATCTGCCATTTGCTGTGGAATGTTTTCATGGGTCAGCAGAAAAGAAAACAGTACGGCGTTGGTAATGATGTACAACAGCATGGCGCTCATGTTGGCCGATGAGAGCAACACCCGCGGCACGTCTTTGAGGCCCATGTCTTTGTAAACAAATACCGCGACAACGAACGCATAAACCGCGCTCATGGCAGCTGCCTCAGTAGGCGTGAACATGCCGGAGTAGATGCCACCCATCACGACCACAATGAGCAACAAGCCCCAGATCGCCTTGCGAAACGATACCCAGCGTTCACCCCAGGTGGCCTTGGGCTGGCACGGGTAGTTGTTCTTCTTGGCGCGGTACCAGGTGGTGAGCCCGAGCAAAAAGGCCAACACGATTCCAGGAACCACGCCTGCCATGAACAAGGCACCCACCGAAGTGTTGGTCGAGACCGAATACATCACCATCACAATGGATGGCGGAATCAAAATGCCGAGGGCACCCGACGTCGTGATCACCCCGGCACCAAAGCCTTTGGGGAATCCCGCCTTGACCATGGCAGGCATCAGAATCGAGCCAATAGCCACCACCGTAGCCGGGCTGGAGCCCGACACTGCAGCGAACAAGGCGCAAGCCAGCACGCCGCCCAAACCCAGTCCGCCATGCCAGTGGCCAACCATCGATGTGGCAAACGCAATCATGCGTTTCGCCACACCGCCGTGGGTCAGGAAGTTGCCCGCCAATATGAAGAACGGAATCGCCATGATCTCGAACTTCTCAATACTGGTAAACAGCTTCAACGCAACCGATTCAATGGGCACCTCCGTCAAAAAGAACAGGAAGGACAGCACGGTGAGACCGAGCGAGATGGAGATGGGCATGCCGGTGAGCATCAGCACCACCAGCAGGCTCAAAATGATTAACGCGTTCATTTCTGGCCACCCTTGTTTTTGTTCTGATCCAGGCCATGGGGATGCAGGTTGTCGTCCATGCGATAAATCGCATCGTCTTTGCCAGGCTCCAATGGCATGTCTTCATCCAGACCATCGACGTGACCGTGATCATGGTGCGGCAACTCACCGGTCCGCAGGAAGTTGGCCGTAACCTGAAGGAAACGAAAGCACATCAAATAGGAACCCAGCGGAATGACCGAGTAAACCATCCAGGTGGGCCATTCGAGATCCGGTGTGGTGGGGCCTTCAGGCAAATCAGCAGGCGCCATACCAAAGGCGGTCGACACAAAGTAGTGCATGCCGTTTTCCCAAACGAAACGCAGGCCCAGCGTGCCTACGATTCCGGTAAAAAGCGCACCCGCCAGCAAGCCCAAAATAACGAACTTGCTGCGCCGGCTGACCACGCTGGGCGAAGTGGCCTCGGCGCTGGCGGCTATCGCTGGTTACAACGCAGGTGTCCTTCGTTCATTGGAGCGACGCAATTTTGACGATCAACTGGTTCTGGATGCGGTTCGCCGGACCGGTGAGCAAGTGACAGAGGCAGGCCGAATCGTGCAGCGCATACGCGGTTTTCTTACCCGGCGCGCACCCCAGAGGGAGCGTTGCTTCCTGGCTGATATTGTTCAGCGGGCACTGACCCTGTTGCGTCGCGACCTTCAGGGCCAGGGCGTTCAGGTTGAAATCTCGGACGCCTTCCCGTTGCCGGCGGTTCTGGCCGACCCCGTTCTTGTGGAGCAGGTGCTGATTAACCTGTTACGCAACGCGGCAGATAGCCGTGCATCTGGTGGACGATGAGGCACCGGTTCGCGATGCACTGGGCTTCTTGATGCAGTCTCACGGTTTTAATGTGTGCACCTATGCCTCCGGTCGGGAGCTGCTGGAGGCACTTTCCGCCCGTGTTCTGCGAGGCTGCATCGTGCTGGATGTGCGCATGGAGCCTATGTCAGGCCTGCAAGTGCACGACGAATTGCTGGCGCGTCAGATCACATTGCCTGTCCTTTTTCTTTCCGGCCATGGGGACATTTCCATGGCAGTGGACGCACTGCAAAAGGGTGCCTTTGATTTCATCGAAAAAACGTTCAGCGGTGATGCACTGGTCAAGCGTGTGCAGCGTGCGCTCGCCCTGGAAGAGTCCAGCCATTCGCTACGGGCAGAACTCGGCGATGAGAAGGAACGCATGGCCAGCCTGACGGAACGTGAATACGCTGTGATGCAGCTGGTTGCCGCAGGCAAGCTCAACAAAGTGATCGCAGATGAGCTGTGCGTTTCCGTGCGGACGGTGGAGGTTCATCGGGCGCGGGTGTTTGGCAAGCTCGGGGTGCGCTCCTCGGCTGAGGTGGCCACACTGCTTGCACGCGCACGCCTACCCCGCTAGAAATCGGGCATGCATCTCAACCGTCAGGTGTTCAACACGTTCAGTCAGCGCTTTGGTGAGCTCGGTCAGTTTTGTATTTTGCTGTAACAGTTCCAGCATCTGCGCAGCAGTCTGGGCTGCGATGGCTTGCCGCTGATCATTGGCAACGGCAAGTGCTTCACGGTGCTGTGCGTCGGCGTCGGCGTGCGCCTTGTCACGCGCCGCCTGGCGCGTTTGTGCCAGCAAGATCAGCGGAGCCGCGTACGCCGCCTGCAGGCTGAAGGCCAGATTCAACAGAATGAAGGGATACACGTCGAACCGGGTGAGGCCCACAACGTTGACGACAACCCAGATGGCAACAATCAGTGTCTGTGCGCCCAGAAAAACAGGGGTTCCAAAGAATCGGGCGAATGCTTCCGCCCTGAGTGCAAAGCGGTCGGTACCAAATGTGGGCGCCAAATGCGCATGACGACGATGAAAGCGGAGATGATCGACTGCAGCCGGGTCACGCACGGACGCCGCTGGATTGGGTTTTGTTTGTGTCATGGTGGCTTTCATCGTTTACGCCAGTCTACGGTTAGTCACAATAGCTCAATCAATCTAAATGAGATACACTCTCATTTAGATTGATTCAAAACGGCTAAAGTCCAGGCTTGGCGCCGAACCACTATGCGATTGACAGATCTTTCCACTGGGGCCCACGCCACCGTGCTGAACGTAACAGGCACCTCAGCCGACACGAATACAGCCACACTGGACCGACTCGGAGAACTCGGATTCATTCCGGGAGAACCCGTTCAGCTGCTCCGACGCGGGCCAGGCGGCCGTGAGCCGCTCGCGGTTGTGATCGGCGAGACAATGTTTGCCTTGCGCTGGATAGAAGCCAACTGCATCGAGGTCACCCTGGCATGAGCACTGTGTCGGCGATTCCCCAGCTTGCCGCCTGGAATGTGGCGCTGGTAGGCAACCCCAACTGCGGCAAGACCGCCCTGTTCAACCTGCTGACTGGTGCCCGCCAGAAGGTCGCCAACTATGCCGGCGTCACCGTTGAGCGCAAGATCGGGCTCACCCGACTCAACAACGGAAAAACCGTATCGGTCATCGACCTGCCAGGCGTTTACAGCCTGAACCCGGCGACGCCCGATGAAGAGGTCACCATGGAGGTGATTGACGGGCGCCGCGCGGGCGAAGCCCCGGTGGACGCCATCGTTGCGGTGATCGATGCCACCAACTTGCGCATGAACCTGCGCCTGGTACTGGAACTGCGGCGACTGAACCAACCCGTCATCGTCGCCCTCAATATGACGGATGTGGCACGAGCACGCGGTCTGGACATTGACGTCTCCAAGCTGTCGGCTGAACTCGGCTGCCCCGTGGTGGAGACCGTGGCCGTGCGGCACAACGGCCACCAGAAGCTTGTGACACAAATCGAGCAATCGCTTGCAACCGAGACGGCTCCGTCGTCAGCGGTGAAACCAAAAAGACCCATACCCCGGGGCAGCGCAGAAGTACAGCGGGAAGTGCGACGCATTTTGGCCATTGCCGCGCCGAACGCCACGCAGTTCCAGCGCTTTCATCACCGGATCGACGCGCTGGCAATGCACCCGATATGGGGCTTGCTGATTTTGGCGGTCATCCTGTTCCTGGTGTTTCAGGCGGTGTTTTCCTGGGCCAATGTACCGATGGATGCCATCAAGTCCGGCATGGCCTTTTTGGCGGAATGGACCACTTCCCACATGGCCGACGGGCCTCTGCGCAGCCTGCTGGTGGACGGGGTGATTGCCGGTGCGGGTGGCGTGGTGGTCTTCTTGCCGCAGATCTTGATTCTGTTTTTCTTCATCCTGCTTCTGGAAGACTCCGGCTACCTGCCGCGCGCCGCGTTTCTGCTGGACACGCTGATGGGCAAGGTCGGTTTGTCCGGGCGCGCCTTCATTCCGCTTCTGTCGAGTTTTGCCTGCGCCATTCCCGGCATCATGGCCACCCGCACCATTGCCAACTGGCAAGACCGCCTGGCCACCATCATGGTGGCGCCGCTGATGACCTGCTCGGCGCGACTACCGGTTTACGCGCTGTTGATTGGCGCTTTTGTGCCGGACCGCAGCATCGGCATCTTCAACCTGCAGGGGCTCACACTCTTTACCCTGTACGTGGCGGGCGTCGTGTCGGCGATGGGTGTCGCTTGGGTATTCAAGCGGGTATGGATGAAGAATCGGTACCAGCCGTTGATGCTGGAACTACCGCCCTACCGCGTGCCGGGCATCCGCAACCTGGTACTCGGCCTGTGGGAACGCGCGCGGATTTTCCTGCGGCGCGTGGGCACCATCATTTTTTCCCTGATGGTGGTCTTGTGGTTTCTGTCCACCTACCCCGGACCTCCTGAGGGTGCTACCGGTGCGGCCATTCAATACAGCATGGCCGGCATGCTGGGCCATGCACTGCAGCCGATCTTTGCGCCCATTGGTTTCAACTGGCAGATTTCCGTCGCACTGGTACCCGGTCTGGCCGCGCGTGAAGTGGCCGTGGGAGCTTTGGGAACGGTATATTCACTGTCTGCGGCAGGCGACTCGGTGGCCGATTCGTTGGCACCGGTGATCGCGCAAGGTTGGTCGTTGGCAACTGCATTTTCATTGCTGGCATGGTATGTATTTGCACCACAATGCATCTCGACCCTGGCCGTCGTCAAACGCGAAACCAACTCCTGGCGCTACCCCATTTTGATGGCGGCCTACATGTTTGCGCTGGCTTACCTGGCGTCGTTTGTGACCTACCGTCTCACGTTGTGGCTGGGGGCCAGCTAACCATGACAGTACAGTATTTCATCGTCACTTTGATCGTGCTGGCCTGCAGCGCCTATGCGGGCTGGGTGTTGATGCCCGCTGTAGCGCGCCGTTTTCTCGCATCCCGGTTGCTGAGATTTCCTGTGCCCAACGCGTGGTTGGCCATGCTCCATCGGACGGCAAGCCAATCATCCGGTTGCGACTGCAGTGGATGCGACAAGGCTGCGGACCATCCACCCAAGCCAGAAACGCAAGTGATCCGGTTTCATCCGCAGCGCAAAGGCTGACACTCCACGCGTTTCTCGTTGCGGCCCAGTGCCCATTTGACCGACTCAAACCACAATACGCCTAACAACGCCACACCCACTCCTGCCAGCAACAGGATGGGCGTGGGCTCAGCGAAAGCAAACAGCGTGCGGATAGGTGCAATGCCAAGCACGCCAGCAAGCAAGGCCAGCGTGAGGCCACTGATCCAGCCAAAATAATGGTTCGCCACATCCGGGCCACGCCAGGATGTCCGGCTCCAGGATCGATTGGCGTGTATCAGCCCCAGGTTGGACAACACCAGTACCGTAAACGTCATGGCCCGCGCCAGGTCGTCCGATTGGTACATGAAACGGGTGCCTGCATACACGGCCACAAGAATCACCAAGAGGCCAACACCTTGCCAGAACCCGCGCACCAGCACCGCTGCATCAAACAGATGCAGCCCAGGATCACGCGGCTTGGCTTTCATGGCGTCGGCCTCCAGCGGCTCCGCCTCAAAGACGACCGAGCAAGCCGGATCAATGATGAGTTGCAGGAACAGAATGTGCACCGGCATCAGCAGCAAGGGCCAGCCCAGCAATACCGGCATGATCGACAGACCGATGATGGGTATATGCACTGCAATGACAAAAACAATGGCTTTGCGCAAGTTGGAAAATACGCGACGGCCATAACGCACCGCGGTGACGAGTGACGAAAAATCGTCGTTGAGCAGCACCAGCGCTGCCGCCTCACGCGCCACATCGGTACCCCGCGCGCCCATGGCCACACCGATGTGGGCCGCCTTCAGCGCAGGGGCGTCGTTGACGCCATCGCCCGTCATGGCCACCACATCTCCCCGGGCACGAAAGGCCTGCACCAGTCGCAACTTTTGCTCCGGCTGCACTCTGCAGAACACCTGGGTATCGGCCAGCCGCACGCGCAATTCTTCGTCATTCATGGCGGCCAACTCGGGCCCCGTCACGACCGCGCCGTCCGCGCTCAAACCAGCCTGGCGCGCAATGGATACCGCGGTGGCCGGATGGTCACCCGTAATCATCACAACCCGAATGCCGGCTGCGTGGCATTCGGCAATGGCCTGTGGAACGTCTGCCCGCACCGGATCTTCCAGCGCAACAAGACCCAGAAACTCAAACTCAAAATCATGCTGATTGCCCGGCAACACCTCGGCACCAAAGGTCGCCTGTGCTACGCCCAATACGCGCAAGCCTGCGCCAGCCATCAGGGTCACCTGATGGGCAATGGCTGCGCCGCGGACGGTGCTCATGTGGCACAAATCAACGATGGCCTCGGGCGCACCTTTGGCTGCAATCATCCGCTCGCGCCGGTCGGGCGATTGCCAGACCCTGGACATCGCCAGCATTTCGCGTGAGAGCGGGTAGTCATTGACCAGCGTCCAGTCGGAGTGCAGATGCTCAGTGTCGGCCAGCAACCGCTGACCCGCATGGCTGATGGCGGTTTCCATCGGGTCAAACGCCCGACGGTGGCTGGCCAGTACGGCAAACTCCAGCACGCCATGCAAGTCTTCCCGCAACGGATCGGCGAGCTGCTGCACGGTGTCGTACTGCGCGGTTTCGGACCACAGTCGCCGCACCGCCATGCGATTGGCGGTCAGCGTACCGGTCTTGTCGACGCACAGCACGGTGGTGGCACCCAGCAATTCAATCGCAGGAATGCTGCGCGCCAACACATTTTCCCGCGCAAGACGCCACGCCCCTAAACCCAAAAAAATCGTCAGCACCACGGGCAGTTCTTCAGGAAGAATCGCCATGGCCAGCGTAAGACCGGCCAGCAGACCACGCAACCAGTCGCCCGTACTCACCCCATAGGCCACGGCCAAACCGCCGGCGAGAACCAGTCCCACAACCGCAATGCGCCGAACAATGCGATGGGTCTCTTGCTGGATGGGTGTGCTCTCGCCACCCAGCGCGGCCAGCGACTGGCCAATGCGGCCCAACGCACTGCGGGAACCCGTAGCCACCACGCGTCCCCGCGCGGTGCCTTGGGTCACGAGCGTTCCAGCAAACACCTGATCCGCATCGGCCTGCTTGTCCACAGGCACCGATTCACCGGTGAGGAGTGACTCATCCACTGTGAGGTTGGACGATTCCACCAATTCCAGATCCGCCGGAACGCGGTCCCCCTCGGCCAGCAAAACCAGGTCTCCACATACCAGTTCACGCCCGGCGACACGAACCACCCGGCCGCCGCGAACAACCAATGCACGCGGGCTGGACAGGTCGCGCAAAGCGTCCAGCGAACGCTCAGTACGCCGCTGCTGAAAGAACGTGATGCCCATCACGACAAAAACGAAACCGAGCAGCATCAGAGCTTCATTTCGGTCCCCCAGCACCATGTAAATGGCCCCACAGGCCACCAGCAACAAAAACATGGGCTCTGACACGACATCGGCCAAAAGGCGCAATACGCCGCGCGGTTTGGAGGTGGGCAGTTCGTTCGAGCCGTCCCGCTCCAGGCGCTGGCGCGCCTCTAGCGCACTCAACCCGCCGACGAGTTCATCAGGTAGGCGAGGCATGATCCAGATCGGGGCGTTTCCACGGATCCACGTGCGTCATCAGGTTGAGCACACGGTGGCGTTGCAATACCCGCTGGCGGGCTTCCACGGCGATGTCGTGGCCCTCTTCCACGGTAATGGAAGAATCGACTTCAAGGTGCGCGTCCACCACAATCATGTCACCCATCTTGCGGGTTCGTACGTCGTGCACACCGCTCACGCCCGGCGTCTGCACCAGTGTCTGGCGGATGGCTTCAACCTCTTGCTCATCCACGGCTCGGTCCATCAAATCGTGCATGGCATCCCAGCCAAAACCCCAACCCATTTTGGTCACCATAAAGCCCACGATGAGTGCGGCAATCGGGTCCAGAATCGGGTACCCCGCCAGATTGCCAATGATGCCGATACCGACCACCAACGACGACGCGGCGTCCGATCGGGCATGCCAGGCGTTGGCTACCAACATGCTGGATTTCACCCGCTTGGCCACCGACAACATGTAGCGAAACAGCAGCTCTTTGGCAACCAGTGCCCCTGCGGCCACCCACAGTGCAATCACGTGCACCTGCTGTACCGTTTCAGGCGATTCGAGCTTGCGAAAAGCCGACCACAACATGCCCACGCCAACCGCCAGCAGCAACAAACCCAGCACGAGGGAAGCTGCGGTCTCGAAACGCTGGTGACCATAGGGGTGGTCCTCGTCTGCGTCCTTTTTACTGTGGTGGCTGGCGAACAGCACCACAAAGTCGGCCACCAGATCGGACAGCGAATGAATACCGTCCGCAATCAAACCCTGCGACTTGGCGAAAACACCGACCGCAATTTGCGTGATCGTCAAAACCAGATTGACCCCCACACTGACCCAGGTGCTGCGTGACGCGGCAGCAGAACGCTCAGCTGCGGTGTGTTGCGTGTCTTCGGAGTCGTCGGCAATATCAGAAAAATTCATGTTGGACAGGTAGAGTTTGAAAGGGAAGCCGCAAGCGCACAACGCAACAGCTTACCCTCGACATCTTAAGGAAGAATGAAGACGGATCAATGAAACCCGGTCATCAAGACGCCTCCGTCAATCGTCTTCGCCCCCCGAACGTGATCCCTTTTTTCGGGGCTCATCACGGGCACTGGTGTGGCATTCCACGCAATTGTCAAAGTTGCGGATACCTTCCTCTTCGTGATCTGACCTTACTTTTTCGGGTGTGTGCTCATGGCACCCGTAGCAGGTGTACCGGCTGTAGTCGTTGTTGGTATGGCAGGTCGCACATTCGGTGTCATGGTCGCCATCCAGCACGAACAACTTGTCATGGTCGAAAGTGGCGGGCTTCCAGCCTTTGGTCTGGTGGCAGTCCCCGCAACCCGCGGTGAGTTTGCTGTGGAATTTGTTTTTGGGTGCCACGTGACAGCTGTCGCAGCGGTCGCGCACTTCAGTGCGCAAAAGCAGGTGGGAAAATGGCTTGCGCGCTCGTTGCGTGAGCTTGGGTGCCTCGTGGTCACTGTGGCAGGCCATGCAGTTTTGCTCCATCAAATCCTGATGAAACGCCGCCTTGGCCGCCTTCTTCAGCAGCGGCACACCCTTGGTCGTGCGCAAGCCGATATCCGGCAAGGCATGGCAACTGATGCACAGTTTGGATGGCGTGCCGCGCCATGGGGCGTGGCAGGCGAAGCAGTCAGTGCTCAGTTCGGCATGGCCCGACACCAGCGGCCCTGGGCTCACCATGAACTGCGGGTAAATGAACACCAATGCAATCAGCACCAGCAGGTTCGCAGCGATCAGCATCAGAAACCAGCGGCGCTTCATTTCCAGCCCCAAAACAAGAAGACTGCCATGATGTGGGCCAGGGCAAGCACGCCAAATGCCAGCGTGATCGGGAGATGAACCGCCCGCCACTGCTTGACCGTGTCAAAGGTCATGCTGTCCCAGTACATGCGCTCTTCGAGCTCCTCGGCATTCAGCCCTTGCTGGCGCAGGTTTTTTTGCGCTTCCTCCAGCCGACGCCGAGACCGGTTCAGCAAAAACTTGCCCGTGAGTCCACTGGCCACATTGACCAGCATGGCCCACACCGCCAGCCAACCCAGGATCGCGTCGAAGTGAATACCCGCATGCACCAGAACCAGCAGCGAACCCAGCCACGCCAAGCCTTCATGCCATCGCAGCCACTGGGCTGCAGTGCCCGCTTGAATCAGTTTGCGTTTGCGCATCGAATAGCCGGATGAAGCCAATATGAGCAATGTGCCGGCAATCCCCAGGTAGCGACCTATCCAGACCACGTTCAACACATGCAGCAGCGCATCCAGCAGCAGTGCCGTCGACGCCAGCGCCAGCAGTGCCAGAAAGAATGGCAGGACTTCACGGCGCAGCAGGTTGGCTTTCATTTGTGTCAAGCCTTGAGTGTCAATGCGGATGTTGGCGTGCCCACGCACAACAGACAGTGGCCCGGCGCCACGTCGTGGTCCGGTTTGTGAAGGTAATGAACCGTTCCGGCGAGTAACGGCGTCTCACAACTTCCGCAACTTCCCGAACGGCAACCCGCATCGATGAGCACGCCATGGCGTTCGGCAAAATCGAGCAAATTGGCATCCTGTCCATCCCAAACAAGGGTACGGCCAGAACGATCAAATCGGACCTCCATCGTGGCCGCAGGGTGGGGTGTCGCTTGCGTCAACGTGGTGGGCTCCAGTCGCACAGACGCAGGTCCAAAGGCTTCGTAATGAACATCTTCCCTTGGTACGCCCCATTGAATCAACGCCGGAACCAGGCTTTCCATCATCGCGGCAGGTCCGCACACATAGAACTGATGCGGACCGTGTGGCAGGGTGCGTCTTAGGAGTTCCACGTCCACGTATCCGCCGTGCTGGTAGTCCTGGCCTTGCGCGTCAACGGGCCCCGGTCGGCTGTACACGACGTTCAGATGAAAGTCCGAATGTGCCTGCGCCAGTTGTTCGAGGTCGGTCTTGAACGCGTGTTCACCGCTGTGTCGAACCCCGTAATACAGGTGAACCGTGCGACCGGGCTGCTCGGCAAGACACCAGCGTAGCATGCTCATCATTGGCGTGATGCCAATGCCACCCCCCACCAAAACCACCGGGGCGCGCGAGTTGGCGTCGAGGAAGAAGTGCCCAGAAGGCGCTTTTACTTTCAGCACATCACCTTCGTGAACATGGTCGTGAAAGTAACTCGACGAAACCCCTGGTGGCACATCGTTTAGGCCGGCGGGCGCGAGCGCGCGCTTGATGGTGATGCGATGGGCTGCGGATTGCGGTTTGTCCGACAAGGAATAGCAACGGGTTATGGGCTTTCGGGCGCCCTGCCCCCCGGACACCGATTCAGCCACATCGAGTTGAAATGTCAGGTATTGACCGGGCGAGAAGGGCGGCAACGTCGCGCCATCCAGCGGCTGCAGATAAAAGGAACATTGGGTGTTCCCACGGTCCTCGAACTCACGACGAACCACCCGGAACTCTCGCCAGCCAGACCATGCACCCGGTGGAGTCGCAACGGTTGGCGCGGCCAGGTCAGGCGCCAAGCGGGTTAGCCCACCACGCCGCCGCCAAGCAAATACACCAATCCCAACGGCAAGTTGAAGTAGCAGAACCGACACGATCCAGGCGAGAAGCGACAGAGCGGTCATCAGGTCCCAACACAAATTCAGAGCACAGGCCGAAGAAACGGTCCCCAAGAATGAATTCTAGGGATGGGGATCATTTCAAACAATGACAGGTATCAACCAAGACGGAATCGATTCAAGTCACGGCAAGAATCATTGGCCGCGTAGCTAATCAAACATCTCGCTGAGCCATGATTTCTTGCGTTTGTAGTATTGGTCTTGGGCTCCATGGTGATCAGAGTGCTGAAAATCAGGCTGTCGGTCCATCCCATGACCCCTGTTGTTTCCGTTGGCAGGGTACGCGACGGTTGCTTTTGACGCAATCTCCAGCAACTTGTCGAGTTCGCCACGGTCCAGCCACACGCCCCGGCATTGGGGGCAGTAATCAATTTCAACGCCCTGGCGATCGGTCATCAAGAGGGTCGCGTCAGGGCAAACAGGGCATTTCATGGTTTTTCCTTGTGGTGTATGGATAGGGGCGCAACTCAACTCATGTGCTGGCTGACAACGGGCCCGGTTGGCCGTGTATCGCCCGGGTGCCCTTCCAGTGTGAACGGGATGGATAAAAAGGCGGTCAGGATGACAGGCACCAGGGCGATGCAGACGATGCCAAGGTACTGGCGAATGAAGTGTGAGAGAACGGGGTGCATGGAAGATTCCTTTTTTACAGTGAAACAATGACTGCATCTTGCGCACTGCTGCTTAAGGGGGCCTGAGGGAACCCACCCTCTCTTAAGAAAGCCCTAAGAACGCCAGGGCATTCTTGCGGCCAAGGAGTCCCCATGAAACCGTCAACCGCTTACCCCTCTTCGTCATCGGCGCTTCGCAGACTGATAGCCGGTATCGGCTTGGCCGGTGCCGCACTCGCACCGGCCGCCTACGGCGCCACGCCTGCAGAGCAGCTGTCCGGCTACACCGCCCAGGCAGGCTCGCCCGCTGTTCCAGCCCGGGGCCAGAAGTTCTTCACAACAACCCACGGCAAGGAGTGGAGCTGTTCGTCGTGCCATGGTGCAGTGCCCACGCAAACGGGCAAGCATGCATCCACCGGCAAACCCATTGGGGCGATGGCCCCCGCCTTCAACCCCGAACGATTCACCGATGCCACCAAGACCGAGAAATGGTTTCGCCGCAATTGCAATGACGTGGTGGGCCGCGAATGCACCGTCGCGGAGAAGGCCGATGTACTGAGCTGGCTGATGACCCTCAAGCCTTGATGTTTCATCACCATACCCCCCTGTCTGGAGAACACCCCATGCCCCTTCATTCCCGCTTCCCCCTTCACCCGTTTGCTTTCGGCATGATTGCAGCCATTGGATTTGCGCAATCGGCCATGGCTGAGGGCAACGGCCGCATGGTGCCCCTGCTGCCCAAATACCAGCAGGAATGCGCCGCCTGCCACACGGCTTACCCGCCCACCATGATGCCCGCTGCATCGTGGAGCCGCATCATGAACAACCTGCCCCATCACTTTGGCACCGACGCCTCGCTGGACCCGGCAACCGTCAAGGAACTCTCGGGCTGGATCAACGCCCATGCCGGAACCTACAAGCGCGTCAGTGAAGAACCCCCGCAAGACCGCATCACCCGCACCGCCTGGTTTGTGCGCAAGCACGACGAAGTGTCTGCTGCCACCTGGAAGCGCGCATCAGTGAAGAGCGCGTCCAACTGCTCCGCCTGCCACACCACCGCCGACAAAGGAGACTTCAATGAGCACAATGTCCGCATCCCCCGTTAAGAACCCCACCAAAATTCTGGTCTGGGATGCGCCGGTACGCATCTTCCACTGGCTCATGGTGCTGAGCTTTGCAGGCGCCTACCTCACTGCGGAGAGTGAGAGTTGGCGGCTGGTGCACGTCACGCTGGGCTACACCATGGCCGGGCTGGTGGCCTTTCGCCTTGTCTGGGGATTGACAGGCACGCGTTACGCGCGCTTCGCGGCCTTTGTGCGCGGCCCCAAAGCGGTGGCCCGTTCCCTGCACGCCCTGCTGCGCGGCCAACCCGAACACGCCACCGGCCACAACCCGGCGGGTGCCATTGCCATCGTGGCCATGCTGGGTCTGACGGCGGCTACTGGCGCCACGGGCTGGGCTGCCTACAACGACATCAGCGGTGAATGGGTTGCCGAACTGCATGAGCTGGTCGCCAATGCGATGCTGCTGGTGGTTGGCATTCACGTCGCCGGTGTGGTGGTGGCGAGCTGGCTACACAAAGAGAATCTGGTGCGCGCCATGGTCACGGGCCGCAAACTGGGCAGCCCTGAAGACGGCATCCGCAGTGCGTGGCGCATTCTGGCCATCGTGATGCTGGCTTCCGTGGTGGGCTTCTGGTACCTTCAGTGGCAAAGTGCGCCGATATAAATTAACCCACGAGGCAATCCCCACCATGCGCATCCTGCTCGCTGAAGACGACCCCCTGTTAGGTGACGGCCTGCGGGCGGGCTTGCGCCAGATGGGCTTTCAGGTCGACTGGGTGCGCGATGGCGAAGCCGCCGAGCGGGAGTTGCGCGCGCAACCCTACGCCGCCGCCGTGCTGGATCTCGGCTTGCCGCGCAAGGACGGTCTGGATGTGCTGACTGCCGTGCGCCGCTGCGGCGTGTCGGTACCCATTCTGGTGCTGACAGCGCGCGATACCGTTCCCGACCGCGTCCGCGGCCTCGATCTGGGTGCGGACGACTACGTGATCAAACCGGTGGACCTGCACGAGCTGGGCGCGCGCCTGCGTGCGCTGGTGCGCCGCTCCCACGGCCAGCCACAGGAATGCCTGAGCGCGCAGGACGTGACACTCGACCCCGCATCGCGCTCCGTACAGCAGGCAGGGGAACCCGTTACCTTGTCCACCCGTGAATTCGATCTCCTGCACGCGTTTCTGCTTAACCCCGACCGCGTGCTGTCGCGGGAGCAGCTGGAGCAACACCTCTACAGCTGGGGTCAGGAGGTGGACAGCAACGCCATCGAAGTGCACATCCACAATCTGCGTCGCAAACTCGGCACCGGCCTGGTCCACACCGTGCGTGGCGTCGGTTACATGCTGCAACGCGAAGCCCCCCGACCATGACGCCCCGACCCCGGTCCCTGCAACGCCGGCTTCTGGCGCTGGCGCTGGGGGTTGTGGTGAGTGTCTGGATCGCCACCGCGGCCATGACGTGGTTTGACGCACGCCACGAACTCGATGAGCTGCTGGACGGCCATCTGGCGCAGGCCGCCGCCATTCTGGTGGTGCAGCAGGCTGAGGAGATTGATGAGGATGGCCATGGTGTGGACGCCCCCTCGCTGCACCGCTACGCGCCCAAAGTGGCCTTCCAGGTTTTTCACGATGGGCGCCTGGCCTTGCGGTCCGCGAGCGCGCCCACCACGCCCATGATGAAACCGGGAAAGAACTTCCGCGAAGGCTTTGAGACCGTGCAAATCGCAGGCGCACCCTGGCGCATTTTTGCGGCCTACGGTGCCGAGCACGATGTGCAGGTCTATGTCGGTGAAGAGGTCGACTCACGCACCAATATTCTGTGGGCGGTGCTGCGCAGCACGCTATGGCCCATGACCGTGGCACTGCCTCTGTTGGCGCTCGCGCTGTGGTGGGCGGTGTCGCGCGGCTTGCGGCCCATGCGCCAGATGGGACACATGCTGGCCCAGCGACGGCCTGATTCGCTCCAGCCGCTGGCGCTGGACGGCGCGCCGGCCGAGATGGCGCCCATGATCGACGCGCTGAACAATCTGTTTGAACGCATTGGTTCGCTGATGGAGTCCGAGCGGCGTTTTACCGCCGATGCGTCGCATGAGCTGCGCACCCCCATCGCCGCCATTCGCACCCAGGCACAGGTTGCGCTCGGTGAAACGGACGATGCCCTGCGCCGCCACGCGCTGCACAACACCCTGGCTGGCTGCGACCGCGCCATCCGGCTGGTGGACCAGTTGCTGACCCTTTCACGGCTGGAAGCCGCAGCTGTGCCGGAGATGGCGGACATCGACCTCAGCGCGCTCGCCCGGCAGGTGGTCGCCGATCTCGCGCCCAAGGCCATTGGCAAGGGCCAGACACTGGAGCTGGACGCGCCACAGCCCTGCCGCATTCCCGGCGTTGAAGTGCTGCTGGCGGTGCTGGTGCGTAATCTGGTGGACAACGCCGTGCGCTACAGCCCCCGCCTGGCGCGAATCAGGGTCTCGGTGCAGCAACGGGACGGGCATGTGGTCTTGCGGGTGGAAGACAGCGGGCCAGGGCTGCAGGATGCAGACCACAACCGGCTGGGCGAACGGTTCTTTCGCGTCACGGGAAGCAATGAGAACGGCAGCGGTCTGGGCTGGTCGATCGTCAAACGCATTGCGGCGGTGCACCGGCTGGAGCTGCAGGTGGAGCGGTCGGCGGAACTCGGTGGCCTGGCGGTGGAGGTCATCGCGGGTCGCCCAACCTGAGAGCGCCCATTTCCCGCAGGAAGGTTGATTCCGGTCAATAAAAATCATCCTGCGAGGTCTAGCATGGACGCAAATCAAAAGAGGAGACTGAAATGGCTATCCACCCGATGTCTGCGGCTGATGCGTCCTGGTTTCACAACGACGGACCAGCCAACCTGGCGGTTGTCATGGGCGTCGCGCTCACCCGCAGCCCGCTGGACTTCAAAAAAGTGCGCAAAATCTGCAGTGACCGGCTGCTGAAGCTGGAGCGCTTCAGCCAGCGCGTTGTCGAGACGGGCTTCCCTTTGGCCACACCCCACTGGGAGGACATGCCGCACTTCAGCATCGACCAGCACGTGCACCACATTGCGCTGGCTGCGCCACACGACCAGGCCGCCTTAACCACGCTGATCAACGACATCGCCAGCACACCGCTGGACCACACCCAACCGTTGTGGCAGATGCATGTGGTGGACAACGTCGGCAGCGGCAGTGCCATGGTCCTGCGCTGCCACCACTGCATGGGCGACGGAACCGCCATGATGCGGGTGGCCCAGACGCTCTTTGACACGGCACCTGGCGCACCGCCCCTGCCAGACCCGCGTGCGCGCGGCAAGAGCATTGCTCATGTGGATGACGATGGTTTGCTCGCATCCGCCTTCAATGCCATCACGGCCACGGCACGCGGTGCGTTAGCCCTTGCCAGTGGTGCGGGCATGCTGGCAGGCGAGTTGCTGCGGCCAGACGACCCGCAGTCACCCATGAAAGGCGAATTCGCGCTCGGAAAGCATGTGGCGTGGTCCCGACCGGTCGCGATCGCAGATACCAAGGCGATTGGCTTGCAGCATGGTGCCAAAGTGAACGACGTGCTGGTGGCGGCCATGACTGGTGCCTTGCGCACCTACCTCAAAGGACGCGGTATTGATGTGAACAGTACCACGTTGTGCGCCATGGTTCCGGTGGACCTGCGTCCACCCGAACGCATCGGTCAATTGGGCAACGAGTTCGGTCTGGTGCTGCTGGACCTGGCGGTGAACGAAGCACGCGCAGACCGACGGCTGGCACTGACCAAGACGCGCATGGACGCGCTCAAGCGGTCGCCAGAGCCGCTCGCCACGCGCGCCCTTCTGGAGTTGCTGGGCAATGGCCCCAAGGTGCTGGAAGATTTCTCCAACGAACTGTTTGGCCGAAAGGCCAGCCTGGTCATGACCAACGTGACCGGTCCACGCGATGAGATGTACTTTGCCGGGGCGCCCATTGAGCGCATGCTGGCCTGGGCGCCCCATCCCGGCAAGCAGCTCGGCATGGCGGTCAGCATTCTGAGCTACCGCGGAACCGCCACACTCACCGTCATCAGCGACGCCCATTTGCTGCCCGACCCCGAAGTCATCACCGAAGCTTTCAACGACGAATTCGAGAAGATGTTGAAGAAGGTGGCGTCTGCGGCCAGCAAGCGCCCTGCGGCACGCAGTGGTGCTGCAAGAACACGGGGCGCAGGCATCAGAACCTGAGGGGTTTGTTCAAAATCGCCACCACGGCTGCGGCGGGGGTGTTCGCGCCGCACCGCAGCCCCCTTCGCATTCCGTGGCTTTCTTCGCACCAGTCTGGTCAGGCCTTGCGTTTTCTCAATCTGCACTTTCTGCGCATTGAATGTAATCACCTTCTCGGGACCTGGTTTCCGGGGCAGGTTCAGCAATCATTCACTTCAGGAGAAGACGATGAGTCCAAACAAGAATCAAGTCCAGGGTGTTGTCAAAGGTGCCGTCGGCAAAGTGCAAGAAGAAGCCGCGAAATTAGTGGGAAATAAGGAGCAACAAGCCAAAGGTGTGCAGAAACAGGTTGAGGGTAAAGCCGAGAAGAGGCTGGGTGATGTCAAAGAAGTCGTCAAGGATGCCAGAGACGCGCTCAAGGATGCCGCAAAAAAAGGCTGAGACGCATGCGCAGAGAGCGGACGACCGGGTACTGAAACGCACGTGTTGCCACCGATGTTTTTACCCCACCATCCCAACCAGAATCATCTCCTTGCCGCTCTGCCAGCGGAGGATTTCGAGCGGCTGGTTCCGCAACTCGAACTGGTGGCAATGTCACTGGGTGAAGTCCTGTATGAGCCAGGTGGGCCCCTGCGCCACGCTTACTTTCCCACCACCGCCATCGTGTCCCTGCAATACGTCACCGAATCCGGTGCAGCATCGGAAATTGCTGGCGTAGGCCACGAAGGCCTGGTGGGCGTCACACTGCTGATGGGCGGTGACACCACACCCAGTTCAGCCGTGGTGCAAACGGCAGGCCACGCCTACCGCCTCAATCGAAGCGTGTTGAAGCAGGAGTTTGATCGTTTGGAAGCCCTGAATCACCTGCTGCTGCGGTACACCCAAGCGCTGATGACCCAAATGGGCCAGACCGCCGTCTGCAACCGGTACCACTCCGTCGAGCAGCAACTGTCGCGGTGGTTGCTGGTAACCCTGGATCGCATCCCTTCAGGGGAATTGGTCATGACGCAGGAACTGGTTGCCAGCATGCTGGGCGTGCGCCGTGAAGGCGTTACCGCGGCTGCAGGCAAGCTGCAGTTGGCGGGCTATATTCGCTACCGCCGGGGTCATATCTCGGTGCTGAACCGCGCCGGGCTGGAGAAAAGTACCTGCGAATGCTACGGCGTGGTCAGGAAAGAATTCAGCCGCCTGCTGCCCAACACCCAGAGCAGCCAGGGCAGTCATCAAAAATTCAATGCGGGCCTGGGCGCTGCTCGCAATACGCGACATTCCGACGACGGCACTGCTGTCATCGTGCGGCCTATGGTTTCAGCGTCGGCCCACTAATTCGACTTACCCGCTATTTCAAGGAGAACCTTATGAGCCTGGGAACCATCCTGTTGATCATTCTGATCCTGATGCTCATTGGCGCCTTCCCGACCTGGCCGCACAGCAGGAATTGGGGTTACGGGCCAACGGGTGGTTTGGGATTGGTCGTGATCATCCTCATCGTGCTGCTTTTGATGGGACGGCTGTGACTGGTCACCGGTGTTTTTGCGCGGCGTCGGGTTTCCGGGCCGCTCCAGCCACCACACCATCTGCGTGAATGCGCTATCAAAAAGATAGCTGTCTGCGCATATTATCCGGGGGCTAGCGGCCTGTTTGGCTTAAACTTCGGCCTTGACCCACTCTGGACCCGGGTTCCCGGCGGCACCGCCGGAGCCCCACCGTTGTATGCACCACGCCCCCGGGGCCGAACTCAAGGCCTTTTTTGATCAGCATGGCATCCGCGATGTCGAGTGCATTTTTCCGGATATTTCTGGCTACCCGCGCGGCAAACTCATGCCCGCACACAGTTTTGCAGCTGGTGGCGAGTTGCGCATTGCGCAGGCCATCCCCATGCAGTGCATCACCGGTGACTACTCCTACGATCCCATCTTTCCGGACTCCGACCCCGATGTGCGGCTGGTGCCCGACTACCGCACCGTCAAGCGCACACCCTGGTCCAGCGTGCCACGCGCCTTTGCCATCCATGACTGCGTGGAGCTGGACGGCCAACCCTGCGCGTTCGCGGCACGTTCTGTGTTGAAGGGCGTACTCGATCGCTACACCGAGCAAGGGCTGACCCCGGTGGTGGCGCCCGAGATTGAGTTCTACCTCACGGCACCCAATGTGGACCCTGACCAGCCCTTCACCGCGCCGGTTGCACGCGGCGGGCGGGCGGAAGCCGGGCAGTCGGCCTTCAGCCTCAACATGCTCAACGCGTTGGCCCCGTTCTGGGACGCGTTTCGCAGCGCGCTCGATGGCCTTGGCATTCAGGCCGACACGTGGATCCATGAGGTCGGCCAGTCGCAATACGAGATCAATCTGATGCACGGCGACCCGGTGGCGGTGGCGGATCAGGCCTTTTTGTTCAAGTACGCGGCGAAAGAAATCGCCATCCAGCACGGGCTCACCGCGGTCTTCATGGCCAAACCCATTTCGGGCGCGCAGGGCAGCTCCATGCACCTGCACCAGAGTGTGGTGGACGCCAGCGGGCGCAATATTTTCAGCACCGACGACGGCGCAGAGAGCGCGTCGTTTCGCCATTTCATCGCTGGGCTGCAAACCTATGTGCCCGACCTGATGCTGATCTTCGCGCCCTTTGTGAACTCGTACCGCCGCTATGTATCGGGCAGCCAGGCGCCGGTGAATCTGGAGTGGGGCTACGACAACCGCACCACCGGCCTGCGCATTCCCGTGAGCGGCCCCGCCGCGCGCCGGGTAGAGAACCGCATTGCCGGTGCGGATGCCAACCCCTATCTGGCCATTGCCGCCTCGCTGGCGGCCGGGCTGGCCGGCATGGACGAGCACCTGGTGCCCACCGAACCCCTGCCCATCCACGCCAACAGCAGCGCCCTGGGCCACACCTTGCCCCGCAGCTTTTTGCCCGCGCACGCGCAGATGGCCGCCAGTGCATCGGGGCGCAGGCTTCTGGGCGATGCGTTCGTGACCGGCTTCTGCGCCGCCAAGACCGTGGAGTACGACAGCTACCTGTATGAGGTCGGCGCGTGGGAGCGGCGGTTTTTGGGGCCACAGGCTTAGCGGACTATCGGCGATTTAGCCAAAAGCGATTGGCGATATATTTAGATTTCATCTAACATTCAGTTCATATTGATAGAAATTAACTACCAATCGTTTAACCTAGCCCAAGGAGCTGACCATGACTGTTGCAAGCCAACGCCCCGAGATCAAGACCATTGCCAACCTGGAGTCCGCCTTTGCCGGCGAGTCCATGGCACACATCAAGTACCGTTACTTCGCCAAGCTGGCCCGTGAAATGGGCGATGAAGAAACCGCACGTACCTTTGAAGAAACGGCAGACCAGGAAGTGATGCACGCCTTTGGTCACCTGGACCTGCTTTACCCCAAGGCCAGCATGACGCCCGCCAAGGCCCTGCAGATCGCCATTGACGGCGAAACCTACGAATACACCGAGATGTACCCCGGCTTTCGCAAAACCGCCGAGGCCGAGGGCAACGCCGCTGCCGCGGCTGAGATGGACGAGCAGATCGCCGAGTCCAAAGTGCACGCCGCCCAGTTCACCGCCATGCTGCAAAAAGCCCAGAAACGCTTTGCCGCATTGGCCAGGGTGGAAGAGCGCCACGCCAACCACTACAAAGAGCAACTGGCCAAAATCACCGCCTGATCGCTATTGTTTTAATAGCTGCTCGCGCATATTTCACGGGGGCTACAGCCCCATTTGATTCAAAAATTGAAAGACACCATGAAAACTTATATCTGTATCGTTTGCGGCTTTGTGTATGACGAAGCGGCCGGCCGCCCGGAAGATGGCATTGCGCCAGGTACCAGGTGGGCTGATGTGCCCGAGAGCTGGGCCTGCCCGGACTGTGGCGTCGCCAAGGCCGACTTTGAGGCGGTGGAAATCTGATGGAGCCGATCATCATCATTGGCGCGGGTCTGGCGGGCTGGACGACGGCACGCGAGTTCCGCAAGCTGGACACGACCACGCCGGTGGTGCTGATCACGGGCGACAGCGGTGATTTCTATGCCAAGCCCTCGCTCTCCAATGCGTTTGCGCAAAAACGCGCACCGGCCCAGCTCATCAGCACGCCGGCCGCCACGATGGCGCAAACGCTGAATGTGGCGCTCCTGGCCCATACGCGGGCAGAGGCCCTGGACGTGGAAAAGCAAACCGTTCAGACAGCCCAGAATGGTGTCCAGCAAACCCTGGTCTACAGCCAACTGGTGCTGGCCACAGGCGCACAGCCCATACGCGTACCCGTGCAGGGCACTGCCGCCAACCGGGTGCTGTCGGTTAACTCACTGGACGACTTCTCGGTGTTCCATTCGGCCTTGAGCCCCCGTGCAGCGGGCGCAGACAGCTCTGAAATCGATAGCAAAACCGTCGTCATCATGGGTGCGGGCCTGATTGGCTGCGAGTTCGCCAATGATCTGGCGCAAGTGGGGTACCGCGTGCATGTGGTCGATCCGTCCACACGGCCGCTGGCGGCACTGTTGCCGGAGGCGGCTGGCCTGCAGCTGCGCGATGCGCTGACGGCTGCCAGTGTGGTGTGGCACTTTGGCGCCACGGTGGAGGCGGTGAATGAAGAGGCGCCCGCGTTGTCTGTGCGTTTGTCGACAGGGGAAACGGTTCGTGCAGACACGGTGCTGAGCGCCATCGGCTTGCACGCCGACATGGCACTGGCCACCGCAGCGGGTCTGGCATGCGAGCGCGGCATTGTGGTGGACGCCCTGCTGCAAACCTCGGTGGCGCACATCTATGCGCTGGGCGACTGCGCGCAGTACGCATCGGCCGGGCAACGCACCCTGCCCTATGTAATGCCGATCATGAACGCTGCCCGGGCACTGGCCGCCACGCTGGCCGGAACCCCCACACCGCTGGTGTTTCCGCTGATGCCGGTGTCGATCAAAACCCCGGCCATGCCGGTGGTGGTCTCACCTCCTCATCCAAGCCACGTGGGCACATGGGCAACGCCGGAAGATGGCGCAGAAGGTCTCTGGCGATTCGTCGACACGGACGGCGTGCAGCGCGGCTTTACGCTGACCGGAAAACACACTGCCAGGCGAATGGAGCAAGTCAAGGCAACCATTGCCTGAATGGCTGAGGATCGGGTTTGAGGGATAAAAAGTCACATCTGATATGTGGACAACCACATGGGTAGACATCGTAGCCCAGGGCATGCGAGGTCTACAATCCAAAGCCCATGACAAAGCCCAAGGCCATGCGACCTCGCACGGCCCCAAGCCTTAGAGGATGCAAGATGACAGACCAGTCCCCCGCTTCAAGCAATGCGCCGGTTTCCAACTCGGCTGAAAAAGCGGCTCAGTTGCGCCAGGCAGCACTCGAATACCACGAATTCCCCACCCCCGGAAAAATTTCGGTTACCGCCACCAAGCAACTGGTCAATCAGCATGATCTGGCGCTGGCCTATTCGCCCGGTGTAGCGGCGCCGTGCGAAGAAATCGTCAAAGACCCCAACAACGCGTTCAAGTACACCAGCCGCGGCAATCTGGTGGCGGTCATCACCAACGGAACTGCCGTTCTCGGCCTGGGCGACATTGGACCGCTGGCCGCCAAGCCGGTGATGGAAGGCAAGGGCGTGCTGTTCAAGAAGTTTGCCGGCATCGACGTGTTCGATCTGGAGATCAACGAAAAGCACGATCTGGACAAACTGATCGACATCATTGCCTCGCTGGAGCCCACCTTTGGCGGCATCAATTTAGAGGACATCAAGGCGCCCGACTGCTTTTATGTGGAGCGCAAGCTGCGCGAGCGCATGAAGATTCCGGTCTTCCATGACGACCAGCACGGCACCGCCATTGTGGTGGGCGCGGCCATTCTCAACGGCCTCAAGGTCGTTGGCAAAGACCCCAAAAAAGTGAAGCTGGTCACCTCGGGCGCTGGCGCCGCCGCTCTGGCGTGCCTGGGCCTCTTGGTCAAGCTGGGTATTCCCCGCGAAAACATCTGGGTCACCGATCTGGCAGGCTTGGTGTACGAGGGCCGCACCGAGTTGATGGACGAGGACAAAATCGTCTACGCCCAGAAAACCGATGCCCGCACCCTGCGCGAAGCGATGGTAGACGCCGACATCTTTTTGGGCCTCTCGGCCGGTGGCGTGCTGAAAGCCGACATGGTGAAAACCATGGCTGCAAGACCACTGGTCTTTGCCCTGGCAAACCCTACGCCCGAGATCCTGCCAGAAGAAGTGCATGCGGTGCGCGACGACGCCATCATGGCCACGGGCCGTACCGACTACCCCAATCAGGTGAACAACGTCCTGTGCTTTCCGTACATCTTCCGCGGTGCGCTGGACGCGGGCGCGTCAACCATCACGCTGGAAATGGAAATTGCCGCAGTGCACGCCATTGCCGACCTGGCCCAGGCCGAGCAAAGCGAAGTGGTTGCAGCCGCCTATGTGGGTGAGCAGCTTGCCTTTGGTCCGGAGTACCTGATCCCCAAGCCATTTGATCCGCGTCTGATGATCAAAATTGCCCCGGCCGTCGCACAAGCAGCGGCTGACAGCGGCGTGGCCTTGCGCCCCATTGCCGATATGGACGCCTACCGTGACAAGCTGCAAAGCTTTGTCTATGCATCCGGCACCACCATGAAGCCAATCTTCACGGCCGCCAAGAAGGCCTTGAAAAAGCGGGTGGCCTACGCGGAAGGTGAAGACGAGCGCGTCCTGCGCGCCGCCCAGATCGTGGTCGATGAGCGTTTGGCGCTGCCCACCCTCATCGGGCGCCCGGCGGTGATTGCCGAGCGCATCGAAAAGTTCGGTCTGCGCCTGGAACAAGGCAAGGATTACAACGTAGTCAACGTGGAAAACGACCACCGCTACCGCGACTTCTGGCAGACCTACCACCGCATGGCGGAGCGCAAGGGCGTGACCATACAGGTCGCCAAGATCGAGATGCGCAGGCGCCTCACACTCATTGGTTCCATGTTGCTGCACAAGGGTGATGTCGACGGCCTCATTTGCGGTACCTGGGGCACAACAGCATTGCACCTGCAATATATTGATCAGGTGATTGGCAAGCGCCAGACCACCGGTCAGGACGCTTCGCGGGACGTTCCCATCTACGCCTGCATGAATGGCCTGATGCTGCCAGGGCGCCAGGTGTTTCTGGTTGACACCCACGTCAATTACGACCCGACAGCCCCCGAGTTGGCCAAGATCACCATCATGGCGGCCGAGGAAATGATGCGTTTTGGCTTCAAGCCCAAGGTTGCACTCTTGAGCCATTCCAGCTTCGGCAGCAGCAACGAGCCCAGCGCCGTCAAAATGCGCCAGACCCTGGCTTTGTTGCAGCAACAAGCCCCCTGGCTTGAGGTAGACGGTGAGATGCATGGTGACGTGGCGCTGGACGGCGCAGCCCGCAAGGTGCTCATGCCCAACAGCACGCTCAACGGTGACGCCAATCTTCTGGTCCTGCCCAATATTGACTCGGCAAACATTGCCTACAACCTGCTCAAAACCGCTGCGGGCGGCAACATTGCCATCGGACCGGTGCTGTTGGGAGCGGCCAAACCGGTGCATGTACTGACGGCCAGCACCACGGTGCGACGCATCGTCAATATGACAGCCTTGACCGTAGCCGACGCAAACGTGAGCCGCTAACGCTTTAGCCCTTAGTTGGCACACACTCACAAACGCAAAGACCTTGAGGGCCTTGCCTAATTATTGGGCAAGGCCTTGCTTTTTTGCACCAAATACGCGACACTCACGTCTCTGGATTTATCGGGTTTACCCGGAGTCGCTTGAGAGGTTTCACGGTGCGCAAAGGTGTTTTAAAGTTAGTACTCACCAGCTTGTTGCTGACGCTTCCCTTCGTAGGAAGTGGGGTACAGGCAAAACGGTGGGGTTCACAGACTGAAGAAATATCGGTCTCCCTGGACGGTTTGCCGAAGCAGGGCCAGGAAACTTACCAGCTGATTCGCCAAGGCGGTCCTTTCCCTTTTGAGAAAGACGGTGTTGTTTTTGGCAACCGGGAGCGTTTGCTTCCTGCCCATAAACGGGGCTACTACCGTGAATACACCGTAAAAACGCCTCAGTCGCGTGACCGGGGAGCGCGGCGCATTGTTTGTGGTGGCCAGGCCACCACGCCAGAAGCCTGTTACTACACGGCCGATCACTATGCGAGTTTTCGCAGGATCGTGCCCTGAATTGAATTTGTATTTTTAAAGAAAGAGACGCGGCGATGGAAATGCCACTTCGAACAGTCAGACCTAATATCGTTCAGTCGATTCGCGCCTTCAGGGTGCCAGAGCTTCAGGAAGCCGCACAGGGCTTGGGGCATCACTTTTTGTACGCCAACCTGGCCAACGCACAAACCAAACAGGATGTGCTTGACCTGATCGGACAGCAGTTCACCCTGCCAGCCAACAGCGGCAAGAACTTTGATGCGTTGTATGACAGCATGACCGACCCGGTGCACAAGTCGGGCCCACAGCCCGGCTTCATTGCCGTGCTGGAGCACATTCCTGCCAACGCCAAGTTTGACAAAGAGGCGCGCGAGCAACTCCTGGACATCTTCCGCGACACGGCTGATTACTGGGGAGACCGGAAGATACCCTTCCGATGCTTCTATTCTTTTCTGTAGCCCGTTCTGCACACACCAGCCAAGCAGAACGGGCTAACGAGGCAAGCAGCACATCCACGCAGACTGAGGCAGTCGCGGGGATCAGTCTGATGACGGAAAGCGGCGAGAAAATGCCAACGGACAAGTTGTTGGACGTATCTCCTCTGGCTCTGCGCATGAGCAGTCCATTCAATGCCGGATATTGGTTAGCGGCCGCCTGAAACCGGTCAGCCCGTCGGGGCCGCTCTGTGCGTCTCCGTTCCCGTGCCAATAAAAAAGCCCATCCCTTTGATGGGCTTTTTTTATGCACATGGCGCTGTAACATCACTCCTATTCAACTCGAATCCCCCTACCGCCATGGGACTACTGGCTAGACTACTTCCTTCAGCACTCAAGCGCTGGCTGCTGGCATCGCTTGGCGATCCCAGCGGAGACAAGTTCGCCCGGATATTCCATGCCAGCCCGGAATGGATTGTCATCACGCGGCTAAGCGACAGCATGATTGTGGATGCCAATCAGGGCTTCGAGGCCATCAGCGGCTACCGTGCAGCCGAGGTCATTGGGCGTCCTATTTCGCAGTTCAACATCTGGCTGCATCCAGAACAGCGCGCCAATATGGTCGCCGAACTCATGCGGACTGGCATGGTCCGCGACACGCTGGCGCAGGCGCGCCGCCGCGATGGCCAGATTCGTGATTTCATGGTCAACGCCACGCTGATCACTCTGCAAGGCCACACCCATACCCATGCGGTATGGATTGCCCGGGACGTGACCGACCAGAACGTCATCCATGAGCAGTTCAAGGCTGCCTTTCAGCTCACGCCAGAATTCATGTCCATCACACGTTTGCGCGACGCCCGAATCGTGGAAGTGAACGCCGCTTTTCAACGAATCACCGGTCTGAGCCGCGAACAGGCTATTGGCAAGACCTCCGCTGAACTGAATCTGTGGCACGACCCGCAGCAACGCGCTGAGGTTTTTGGGTTGATTCAGAGTCAAGGACAGGTCCTCGAACACAGCGTACTCCTCAACGCCCGGGACGGCCAGGTGCGCGAGGCATTGTTGTCGTCCGCCAAATTTGAAGCGGGCGGTGAGCAGTACATGTTTGTCGTGCAGCGCGATGTGACGGAGACCCAACGGGCGCTCAAGGCGCTGGAAGAAAGCGAAGCGCGTTTCTCCCGCCTGTTCGAACAGTCCCCGATGCCCATGTGCTACTCCAGCGATAGCGACGGCTTCTCGACGGCCCAATGGAACCAGTCCTGGTTTGACACTTTTGGTTTTGATGCCGCCACTGCGCAAGGAAAATCCGGACTGGCACTGGGAATCTGGGTGAACCAGGCGGATCGCGCACGCTGGCTGGAGCGGTCGCTGCGCGGCGAGGACACGACGGATGCAGAGATGCTGATGCGGCGGGCCGACGGTGAGTTGCGCTGGATTTCCATGTCCAGCCGCACATTTGTTGAGCCACAACGAACCTTGGTCCTGTTCACCTATTTTGACATCACCGAGCGACGGCGCGCACAGCAAGAGATTCTGGAACTCAACACCCAGCTGGAAGCCCGCGTCGCACAACGCACGTCGGATCTGCAAAGCGCCAACTTCGAGTTGTCACAAACGCTGGGGACACTGAACATGGCCAAAGACCAGTTGGTGCAGTCTGAAAAACTCGCCGCTCTGGGTGCCCTCGTTGCGGGCGTGGCGCATGAACTCAACACGCCTATTGGCAATGGCCTGACCGTGGCGAGCTCCCTTGAGTATCGGGTTCAGGAGTTTGACCGCTTGATGGCCAGCGGATTGAAACGATCCGACCTGCAAAGCTTCATTGACGACACCCGGCAGGCCGCCGACATCCTGTCACGCAATCTCATGCGTGCTGGCGCCTTGGTGGCCAGCTTCAAACAGGTGGCGGTAGACCAGACCAGCTCACAGCGCAGGCGCTTCTCGCTTTCAAGCGTGGCATCAGAAATATTGATTACGCTCAATCCGGCTATCCGAAAATCCGCATGCGCCGTTTCAATGGATATGCAGAACGATTTGCGAATGGACAGTTACCCGGGACCCTTGGGTCAGGTGCTGGCAAACCTGATCAATAACGCCATAATTCACGGGTTTGATGGGGGCAAGATTCCGGGCACTATCACGCTCGTTGCGCGCGCTGAGGGTGTAAGCCAGGTTGTGATCCAGGTTCGGGACGCTGGTCGTGGCATTCAGAAAGCCGACCTTCACCGGGTTTTTGAGCCCTTTTTTACAACCCGGCTGGGGCAGGGTGGCTCCGGGCTGGGTTTGCACATAGCGCACAGCATTGTGACTGGCGTACTCGGCGGCTCGATCGACGTGAGCAGCGAGGCCGGCAGCGGGGCCACGTTCACGCTGACCCTGCCTCTGTGCGCCCCAGAATTACTGGAAAGCACCACTTGACGTGGTGGCCGTCTTCAGGGCGCTGTCTTGAGCTGCTGCACCAATTCCACATAAGCCGCAACCGGCACTTCTTCGGCGCGGCGCTGAACGTCAAAAGTCCCACCAAACCCTTTTTCTTCCAGCCACCGACCCAGTGTATGGCGTAGCAGCTTGCGACGCTGACTGAAAGCGACCTGCACCAATTCGCTGAGCAGTCTTTCATCTAGAAGCGGGGGCGTGGCCAACGGCACCATGCGCACCACGGCGCTATCAACTCTGGGCGGCGGATCAAAGCTCTCCGGCGGAACATGCAGCACGTTCTCCATCGCGTAGCGCCACTGCAGCATCACACTGAGGCGCCCAAATGCCGAAGTAGCCGGTTTGGCCACCATGCGGTCGATCACTTCCTTTTGCAGCATGAAGTGCTGGTCTTCAATCGCATCCACGAAGCCCAGCAAATGAAAAAGAATCGGAGTTGAGATGTTGTAGGGCAGATTGCCCACCACCCGCAGTTTGCCGGAAGACATCGCTGACGCTTCGGCACTGTCTACTGCTGCTGGAGCAATGGGTTGTGCATGGAGATGGGCAAAGTCCACCCGGAGTACGTCCGACTCAATCACTGTGAGCTGGCTATGCGCGCGCAGCCGCTGCGCGAGGTCCCGGTCCAGTTCGATGACGATCAAATGGCCCAGGCGCTCCACCAGCGGCTGTGTCAGCGCCGCCAGGCCAGGCCCAATCTCCACCATGCGCTGTCCAGGCTTGGGGCCGATCGCATCGACGATCGCACCGATGATGCTGCGATCCGTCAGAAAATGCTGGCCAAACCGCTTGCGCGCAATGTGCTTCATTGGGGTGGCTCGCGGAACTCGACAAACGCGCGGGCACGCACGTCCTGGGCCCATGTAGTGAAGGCTTCTTCATAGCGGGCTTCATGCAACTGGTTGCGCACCAGCTCACGCACCTCGCGCGGACTCAACTCCACCCGACGGCGTTCGATCAGTTCAATCAGGTGCACACCGAAACGCGACACGACCGGGTCGCTGACCTGACCCTCTGTCAGCCGGTTCATGGCCTCGTCGAACTCTGGCACAAACATGCCCGGGCTGGCCCAACCCAGATCCCCCCCCTGGGCTGCGCTGCCATCCTGGGAATTCTCGCGCGCCAGACTCTGGAACGTGGCCGTGCCGGCCTGAATACGTTTCTTGAAGTCCGCCAGGCGGGCCAGTGCTGCAGCCTGTGTCAACTGGGGCGTTACCCGCAACAAAATGTGCCGTGCGTGGCTTTGCACCACAGTTCGTGTCATAGCGGCAGGCGCACGCTTCTCCAAGACTTTCAGTATATGGAAGCCGGCACCGGAACGCACGATTTCCGACACCTCACCCGCTTTGAGGTTCTGGGTTGCCACAACAAACGAAGGAGGATAGCGGTCCGCCCGGCGCAGGCCCAGCTGGCCCCCATTGGTGCGGTCTGCCGCAGATAATTCCTGTACCAGAAGGGCGAAGTCTTCTCCAGCGCGAATGCGGTCCAGTATCTTCTTCGCTTGCAAAAACAAGGCAGCCGCCTGCTCCGCGTTGGCTTTTTCGGGAACTGCCACCAGTAGATGTGCCAGATTGATGTCCTGCGCAAAAGGGTCGGCATTGTTGGCTTGCTGGTCCTGAAGTGCACGGTCCACATCGACGTCCGAAATGCGAATCCGGGCATCCACTTCGCGCTCATGCAGACGGGTCAACAACAGTTGATCCCGCAGCTGCTCGCGAACGCGGGTTGCATCCATTCCATCCTTGGCCATGCGCAGGCGCAACCCGGCTACATCGACCTGGTTTTGGCGCGCCACGGCTTGTTCGGCCTGGTCGATGGCCGCATCGTCCACACGAATGCCGGTCTCGCGGGCCATCTGCAACTGGGCCCGGTCGTTGACCATGCGTTCCAGCACCAGCCGACGCAGCTCCGCAGGTGGCGGAACCGTCTGGCGCTGCTGGGCCAATTGCTGGGAAGCACGCAGCACCTCGGCGCGCACCTCACTGTTCGTGATCGGCTCGGAGTTCACCACCGCCACAATAAAGTCCGCCTGCTGTGCGGTCTGGGCATGCACGCCCGACACCAGCAAGCTGCCAATACAGAAAAGGGCTGGGGCCCAAAGGCGTAGTTTCATGGGTATCTCAATCGTAGTTGCTGAAACGGCTGTTGGTTCCAACCGTTTCACGCAAGTTCTCGTAGCGGGAAATGTTTTGCTTCAGGGTTTGCTGCGGGCTGATACCCAGGCGGGTGAAGCCAACAAACTCCAACTGAAACATCAGGCGTTGGGTTGCGGAAGAGGTGCTGGTCTGCACCCGCTCCAGCACGACACGGCCCAGCCAGCAGCCCGCATCGTACTCGACCCCCAAAATCGTGTCGACCAGGCGCCTTTCGTTCAGGCTGTAGTTCAAGCGGCCCACACTGTAGTAGCGCCCCTCACCCTGGCCGCGCCCGGCTCCCAGGTCCTGGCCCCGGTCCCCCCACAGGTTGTTGAGCGGCCACTGCCAGCTGACGTCAATCTGCTCACTCACGTCCCGCTGGAAACGGTAGGCTGCGTTAATGACCCGGTAATTGCCCGGGCTATAACGCGCACCCAGGGTGGACCGCACGGACTGGTCGGTTCTGGCGTTGTACTGCACGGTGGAGTCCAGCGCCCAGCTGTCGACCACATTGACCGATGCACCCAGCAGCACATCGCTGAATCCGGCAATAGCCGGAGCGGTGGCGGTGTTGATGGTGACCTGCTGGTCTTCAAACCGAAGCCGCTGGGCAATTCCGAAACGGGCGAGTTGGGCGCCGCTATCGGCGTCCAGCAGCCGCGTGGTCAGTCCCAGTGTCAACAGGTTGTTGTCCGATATCTTGTCGTGCCCCACAAAGGCGTTTTCGGTGAAGATGGTGGCAAAGTTGAAGTCGTTGACACCGGTGTCGTAGTTGGGCAGCACACTCTGGTTGCGGTAGGGGGTATAGACGTAGAAGGCCCGGGGCTCCAGCGTCTGAACCAGGTTGCGCCCCAGCATATTGGTTTCGCGCTCGAACACCAGGCCGCTGTCCAGGCTGAACGTGGGCACCACACTATTAGCGGACTGTGCTCCATTGGACAACGCTGCATCGAATTGATAGGCGGTCGCGTGCAGTTGCACTTTGGGGATAACGAACCCGGCGGGCCCCAACACGGGACGGCTGGCCTGCAACAACGCAAACCCGCGCTGCGCGTTGGGCTGCAATGTGAGGCGCCGGTCCGCATCAAACTGGGTGAAATCGCCGTCCACCGACCAGTCGAATCCGCGCACATTGGTCTGCGCATAGCGCGCTGTCAATTGCGGTACGCGGTCATAGGGAGGCACGATGGGTGCCGTTGGGTCTTGCAGCGTTTGCCACTTGAGAACGCTGGCTGTCGTGGAAACTGCACCACTGGCCCATGCCGCACTGACCGTGCTGGGCAACAAGCGCTGGGTCAGCGTGGCGCTGGAGCGGGTGAAATCGCGCCAGTAGTTGTCGTCACTCACGCGATTGATGTTGGCATTCACCGCCACCGTTCCGATGGTCGGCAAGCCGGTCGCGACGGTGCCCACATGCGTGTAGGCCAACCCCCAGCGATCGGCACCGCGCAACTGGTCGCTGGGCATGTAATCCGCGCGCACCATCCCCGTGTAGGTAGGCTCCAGGTAGCGAAATTCTCCCCCCACATTGACGCCGCGAGCGGACATCAGTGTCGGGGTAATCGTCGCGTCGCGGTTGGGGGCAATATTCCAGTAGTACGGAACCGTCAATTCCACACCATTGACGGTGTCCACACCAATGTTGGGCGGAAGCACTCCCGACTTGCGTTTGTCGGTGAGCGGAAAGCTGATGGCGGGAACCGGCAATATGGGGACGCCCTTGAAACTGAGCACGGCACCCTGGGCAATGCCCACTTCCTCATCATTGTCCAGACTGATAGTGGTGGCCCGCAAAATCCAGTCCGGCAACCAGTCGGGGCCGGGCTTGCGGCGGCAGGTGGTGTAGGTGGCGTTATGGATAACGGTGTGGCTTTCGTCCAGAAAGTCCGCCCGGTCTGCCTCACCGTGGGCATCGTTCTGAAGAAAATGGTAACGCGGCTGGTTGAAGAAGCCCTCAAACGCCTCGACTTTGAGCTCCATCAAGGGACCCTCGTAGACGTTGCCGCCCCGGTTGATCCGCACATTCCCGGTCGCTTTGGCCAAGTCCGTGGGCTGGTAGTACTCCAGCCGGTCGGCATGGATCACGGTGCCCGGTTTGCGCATCACGGCATCGCCCTCAATCACGGTCTCCAGATCGGTGCGGCCAGAAATCCGGTCCCCGATCAGAAATACCGGAGCTCCCCCGGTTTGGGCTGGCGCGATTTTCTCTTCCAGCATTCCACTGGGCTTGAGAATCAGCGCACTCTCCGGTATCGCCTCCCCGACTGGCTCGACCGCCTGTCCGTGGGCCGCCAAACCGCCACCCGCGAGGCAGGCAAGCACCACCATGCGGGGCAGCACTGCCAATGGAAAGGGCGCCGTCGGGCCTCGCAAATCGCTTATCGGCTCACGCATGGTAGTAGGACAGTAGGGGCTTGGAAGGCAAGGAAAAACGGTTCGGCGCTGGGGAGCGTGAAGGGCGTAGTGAATAAACAAGGGGCTGGAACGTACCTACCGGGACGGGCCAGGTGTCTTTGTAGAATGGATTATCCATGAGCCCAACCTCCACACCATCCGCAACCGCAAACGCATCCCTCCCACTGTGGGCCGACCCGCAGCGCCAGGCCCTGTTTGAAGCCTGGTTTGCCCGGGTACAAACCTCCCACCAGCTGGCACCGGACACCGTGCGCCTGGCGTCTGCCGATGCGAGTTTTCGCCGCTATCTGCGGGTAGACCGCCATGGCACAAACCCTTCCACCAGCCTGGTCATCATGGACGCGCCGCCGGACAAGGAGAATTGCAAACCATTTGTGCACGTGGCGCAACTGATGGCGCAAGCGGGACTCAAAGCCCCCGAGGTTCTGGCCTGGGACGAAGCCAATGGCTTCATGCTGCTGACCGACCTGGGCGCACAAACCATGATGCAGGTGATTCGCCCCAACGAGCCCCCACCGCTGAGTTTGTATCTGGAGGCGGTTGAGACCCTGATCCAGTGGCAGCTCGCCTCGCGCGAGGGCGTGTTGCCCGCCTATGACCGGCCTTTGCTGCTGCGCGAACTGGAGCTGTTTCCCGAGTGGTACATCGGCGCACACCGCCAGGTCACACTCGACGCCGCCCAGCGCAAAACACTGGACGACGCCTTTGCCACCCTGGTGACATACAACCTGTCCTGGCCCAGCGTGTATGTGCACCGCGACTTCATGCCCCGCAACCTGATGGTGGGCGCAGGCGGCGTCGCCCGGGTGCATGATGAAAAGCTCGGTGTCCTGGATTTTCAGGATGCCGTCTATGGCCCCATCACCTACGACATTGCCAGCCTGATGCGCGACGCATTCCTGAGCTGGGAAGAAGACTTTTGCCTGGACGTGACCATTCGCTATTGGCAAAAAGCCCGCAAGGCCGGCCTGCCCGTGGGCGACGACTTTGGCGAGTTTTACAAAGGCGTCGAGTGGATGGGCCTGCAGCGCCACCTCAAGGTAGCAGGTATTTTTGCCCGGTTGACCCTGCGCGACGGCAAACCCCAGTACCTGGCCGACACGCCACGCTTCATCGACTACATCCGCACCACCTGCGCGCGCTACATGGAGCTCAAACCGTTGTTGCGCCTGGTCGAAAAAGTCGAAGGCATACCAGTCCCCAACGCCTACGCGTTTGGCCGAACCTAAAAAAAACTAAGCCAAATCAGCCGCTAGCCCCCGTATTCATTGCGCAAGCAGCTCCTTATTTCATAGCAAATCACCATGCCCCGCTTCTATTGCCCCGCTCCCCTTGCCACCGGCGCGCCGCTGGACCTGCCCCCAGGCCCGGCGCGCCATGTGCAGGTGCTGCGGATGCAGCCGGGGGACACCATCACCCTGTTCAACGGCGGGCCCGATGCGGCGAACGCGGTGGGCGGCGAGTTTGACGCCACCATCACCCACATGGGACGCAGCGACGTGCAGGTACAGGTCGGCGCGCACCACTCCGTGGAGCGCGAAGCGGCCGTCGCAGTGCACCTGGCCGTGGGCATGCCCGCCAACGACCGTATGGACTGGCTGGTGGAGAAAGCCACTGAACTCGGCGTGACCAGCATCCAACCCCTGATGACCGAGCGCAGTGTGCTGCGCCTGTCAGGTGAACGCGCTGAAAAGAAAGTCGCACACTGGCAAAGCGTGGCCATTGCGTCCTGCGAGCAGTGTGGCGGCAACCGCGTGCCACGCATCCACCCCGTCGCCACCCTGAGCCACTGGCTCAAAGCACAGGCGACTGAGGCGCCCAACACCCGCCTGCTTCTGTCGCTGTGCGAAGGCTCTGGCCCGCTACACCAGCACATGGCCCACGGCGCGCACTCGCCCACCACGTTTCTGTCCGGACCCGAGGGTGGCTTGAGCGCCACCGAAGAGGCGGCCGCGGCCGAATGCGGGTTCGCACCCGTCACGCTGGGCCCGCGGGTGCTGCGCGCCGAAACGGCCGCCCTGACCGCCCTCGCACGCCTGTTGGTGTAGGGCGCTCGGTGCCGGTTGCATAGCCGACATCAGGGTTTGTACGCGTTTAAGGTGGGCCCCCAAAACGCGCGCGCATGGGCATACTACAGTGGCGTCTTTGCCCTATGGGCCCAACCCTCCGGGAGAACCCTCGTGATATCCGATTCAATGCGCAACTCGTTTCGTGCCGCTGGCCTCGGCGCCCTGATGCGGGGCGCTGGCCTGATCACCCGTTTCATTCCCATACCCCAACCCACGCTGCTGGTGGGCCCAGGCTCCAGTGCGCGCCTGGGGCAAGCCGTTGCCGGCTTTGGGCACCGCAAAATCCTCATCGTCACCGACAGCATCATCGCCAAACTCGGCTTGCTCAAAGGCCTGACCGATGCGCTGACCGCGGGCGGCGCACAGTTTGTGGTGTTTGACGAGATCACCCCCGATGCGCCGATTCCACTGATTGAAAAAGGCATTGCCTTTTACCAACGCCAGGGCTGTGATGCCATCGTGGCCTTTGGTGGTGGCTCCTCCATGGATGCATCCAAAGCCATTGCAGTGGCCGTGTCCAACCCCAAGCCTCTGCGCCAGCTGGCGGGCTATCTCAAGGGTCTGCGCGCGCCGGTCCCGATTTATGCCGTACCCACCACCGCTGGCACGGGCTCCGAGGTGACTGTGGCAGCCGTCATCTCCGACCCCGAGGCGCACAAAAAACTGGTCATCGTTGACCCGCGCATGGTGCCAAAAATGGCCGCGCTGGACCCCAGCCTCATGACCGGTCTGCCACCGCACATCACCGCCGCCACGGGCATCGATGCGCTGACGCACGCCATTGAAGCGTTTGTGGGCCACTGGGCCACACCCTATTCCGACGGCATGGCGCTATCGGCGGTAGGGCTGATTTTCGATAACCTGCGCACGGCGTACACGAACGGTAAAAACCTGGAAGCCCGCGAGAAGATGGCACTGGCCTCCACGTATGCCGGCTTCGCGTTCACCCGCGCCAATGTGGGCTATGTGCACGCAATCGCCCACCAGTTCGGGGGGCTGTACCACACGCCGCACGGACTGGCCAATGCCATCATGCTGCCGTATGTGCTGAAGTATTCCCGCCCCGCCATCACCGAACGGCTGGCTTTGCTGGCAGTCGCGGCCAAAGTGGGCAGTGACGGTGAGGCCACTGACGTACTGGCGCAAAAGTTTCTGGACGCGGTCGACCAGCTCAACCACGATCTGGGCATTCCCGCTTTTCTGGAAGCCTTGCAGGAAGCCGACATTCCTGCACTGGCCAAGGCCGCCTGCTGGGAGGCCCATACCGGCTACCCGGTGCCACGCTACATGTCCCAGGAGCAATGCGAAGACTTGATCCGCCTGGCGCTACCCCAAAAAGCCGCGCCCGCGCGCAAGCGCAAGAAAGCGGATTGAAGGTATCCGCGCGAATGAGATGCGTGCCAACGCAGAGTGGCAGCAAGCAGCCGAAACAATAAGAGGAGCAATCGAATGAAAAAAGTAGTCACCGTCACGCTGGGTTCTTCCAAACAGGATTTTGAATTCAAGACCGAATTTCTGGGCCAGCAGTTTTCCGTGCGCCGTATGGGCGCGGACCAGGATTCCGGCAAAGCCTGGGAACTGATGCGCCGCCAGCAGGCCACGGCTGACGCGATCGGCCTGGGTGAGGCCAGCGACCACTACCACGTGGGCCTGCGCTCGGTGGTCAACAAGGAAACCGAGCGCCTCACCAATGTCGTTACCCGGGTGCCGGTCACCACCGGCGCCACCTTGCGCCGCCTGCTGCAGGTGCGTGCGGTGCGCTACGTGCAAAAAGAGCTGGGCCACTATTTCAACAACAACCTGGTGCTGTTTCTGTCCGGCATGCGCAACTACGACATGGCCGTGGCCCTGTCCGACTACACCAAGAACCTGAGTTTTGCCGACGCCCTGTTTCAGACCGGCGCACCGGCCATGCTGACGTCACTGGAGCAGCTGGAGCTGTATGCCAAGGGCAGCGAATTGATGCTCACGGGCAAACGGGGCGAGATGCTGGAATCATCGCTGAGCCACTTCAAAAACCAGCGTGCGGCCAGCGTCGCCGCCAAGTCGCATGTCATCGTGGGCACGTTTGCCGAAATCAAGGCTATTGGAAGCGCCGCCACGTTGGAGGGCAAGACCCTGATCACCTCCGCCGTGGACGATGAGCGCATGGCATTTTTCACCAAGTGCAAGGTCAATCTGGTGGTGGACGTGTCCCCCAAGCTGTTCGAAAAAGTGGTGGGTATCAACACGATTGAAGCCATGATCCTGGCTGCGCTGGACAAGCCGCCACAGGAAGTGTCAGACGATGATTTTGAAGAAATTCTGGATGAACTCGACATCACACCCCGCCTGCTGCACCCCATGGGCGCATTCCGCAACATCCGGCGGTTTGCGTTTGTGATTCACCCGCTGAGCCAGGATTACATCCGCAAGGCATTCCCCATTCCCAAGGGGACGCCCAAGTTCGTCATGGACAAGGTCGAAGCGTTTGCCGCCCACATGCCGCCGATGGTCTATTGCAAGATGGACAACATCATTTCACCTACCGGCGCCGAGGCCGAGGGCTGGCTGATATCGGTAGGAGGCACGCCCAAAGAGATGCTGTCGCGCAGCCCCGAATTCACCTACCGCCGCCTGCTGCACGCCGCCAAAATTGCCGAGAAGATGGGCGCTCAAATCATGGGCCTGGGTGCCTTCACCAAAGTGGTGGGCGATGCGGGCGTGACGGTCGCCCGGCGCTCCAGCATCCCCATCACCACCGGCAACAGCTACTCGGCCTCGGGCGCATTGTGGGCGGCAGCCGATGCCATGCGCCGCATGGGCTTGGTAACCATCAACAAACACAACAAAAAGGTTGCAGCCAAGACCATGGTGATTGGCGCCTCTGGCTCTATTGGCTCGGTCAGTGCGCGGCTGCTGGCCATGTCATTCGACGAGGTCTATCTGGCGGGGCGCACCCTGAGCAAGTTGGATGAGCTCAAGGCCTCCATCCTGGCAGAGACCCCTGACGCCAAAGTCTTCACCACCATCGACTACAACTCCCTGCTTTCGGAAATGGACATGATTGTCACGTCCACTTCCGGCGCGGGCAAAGAAATTCTCGACATCATGAAGGTCAAACCCGGCTGCGTCATTACCGACGTGGCCCGCCCGCTTGACTTGCCTGCATCCGATGTGGCGAAGCGCCCCGATGTACTGGTGATCGAATCCGGCGAGATCGAGTTGCCCACCAAGGTCAAGGGAATGAAGAGCATTGGCCTGCCGCCGAACGTCATATACGCCTGCCTGGCAGAAACCATTGTGCTGGCGCTCGAAGGCCGCTTTGAGGTCTTTACCGTGGGCCGCGACACCGAGTGGGAAAAGGTCAAGGAGATCTACAAGCTCGGCCTCAAACACGGTATGAAACTCGCCGCCATCTCGGGCGTGAAGGGCGTGTATACCGATGAAGACATCGCCAAGGTGGTCGCGCTGGCCAGGAAGGCGCGCCTGACCTGGACCGGCGGAGGCACAACCAAGCCTACTAAACCGGCAACCAGGAAACCGGTAGCCGTGAAGGCAGCACCCACCAAAACCTCGGCACCCAAAGCCGCCGCAAAAAAGGCGCCTGCACGCAAGAAGGCCGCCACCGGCGCTTGAAGCGATGCAGCCCGTGCGTTGGCTGCGCGCCCACCTTCGCCAGTTGCGTGCTGCACTGGCCCCGATGCGCCAGCGTGGCCAATCGGTGGCCAACGCAGTGCTGCTGCAGTTGCCAGCCGCGGTGGCGCTGCGCGGCTGGCGTGTGGTCGCCCAGCGAGCCAACGTGGCTTGGCTGAACGGCCGACGCAACGTGGCGCGCTTCGCCGCCTTCCAGGATCAGATACCCACCAGCCCCTTGCCGCGGCTGGTGGTCATCGTGATGCCGCACACCCTGCATTTTCTGTTGCCTTGCCTGGCGCTGGTGCAAGGTCAGGCCCAACTGGTGTTGCTGGCCAATGGCGCGAAAGCCTGGGAGCGTCGGCTGCTGAACCAGCGGTTTCCCGGACTACCGCTGTTCGTGCTGGCAACGCTTCCCGCCTCCAGCACCCCGCATGGCGAATTGCTGAGTTTTTTGCTGACCCACCACCGCAGTGACTTTGGAGTCATCGACCACGATGCCTATGTTTTCGATCCCACGCTGCTGCTGCGCTTGCGCGCGACCCGCGACGAATGCATGGTCGGCGTATTCCCGCAGAGCAGCCAGCGCACCGGCCTGACCTATCCGCTGACCCATCTGCTCTACTTCAACACAGAGGCGCTGCGCACGCTGATGCAGAACTGGCGCATCGATGCCCGCCAGTACCGTAGTGCACCGCCCCAGGTGGCCGCGCCACTGGCCCGCATGGGGCTCGGCCCGCGCAGCTACCTGAAGGACTACCACGCGTTCTTTGACACGCTGCATGTGCTGTTGGCGGTGGGCCTGGCAGAGGGCCTGAAGCTGCGCTTCGAGCCACAAAAGGAGAATGCGCCGGTGATGCATGTGGGTGGCACCAGCATCGGCACCCATCACACCAAGAACCTGTTCGCGCTGTACATCCATCTGCGCTTTCTCGAACTGCTGGACGACCCCGAAATCACCGCGCGCTACGCCTTCATGGTGAGGCCCCTTCAACATTCTGCCGACGCGCTGCAACGACATGACCCCGCTGACCCGTCTTGGCAAATGCTGCCAGCCGTGGAGGAGCTGATGCAGCGCCTGCAGGAAGCCGGAGTTGCGCATGAGCGGCCCATTAAACTGCGGGCATGAACCGTAACCTTTGGCTGCTCGCCCTGTGTCAGGGCCTTTTCCTCACCAACAACGTCACCTTTATCGCCATCAACGGATTGGTAGGGCTGAGTCTTGCTCCCTTTGGCTGGATGTCTACCCTGCCCGTGATGGGCTATGTGGTGGGTGGCGCATTGAGCACGCCGCTGGTGGCGCGCACCCAGTCGCTTTTTGGGCGGCGTACCTCGTTTCAGATCGGGCTGGCCGTTGCCCTTGTCTCGGCTTGCGTGGGCGCCTGGGCAGTAGCTAGCCACAACTTCTGGCTGCTGGTGGGTGCCACGGTGGTGGCTGGCTATTACAGCGCCAACGGGCAGCTCTATCGCTTTGCCGCCGCGGAACTGGCACTGCCTGCTTTCCGCGAAAAAGCCGTATCACTGGTGCTGGCGGGTGGGCTGATTGGCGCCATTGCCGGACCCAATCTGGCCGCCCAGTCGCGCGGGCTGATGGCGACGCCCTTTGCCGGCGCCTATGTCGCGCTAGCCGCCGTGGCACTGGTGGCCATGGTGCTGATGGCCTTCATCCAGTTTCCCGCGCAGCCCGTGCAACACAAGAGCGGCAACACCGGGCGACCCTTGTCGCACATCATGCGCCAGCCGGTCTTCATGGTCGCCTGCGCCAGCGCGGCGCTGGGCTATGGCGTGATGAACCTGTTGATGGCTGCCACACCCCTGGCCATGCAACAGTGCGGGTTGTCTTTTGACGACGCAGCCTTCGTTTTGGAGTGGCATGTGATTGGCATGTTTGCGCCGGGGTTTTTCACCGGCAACCTCATCAAACGCTTTGGCACTTTGCCGATCATGGGGGTGGGTGTCTTGCTCAACCTCGCCTGTATCGCTATTGCGCTGACCGGAGTGGAATTGCACCAGTTTGCGATCGCGCTGTTTCTGCTGGGCGTAGGGTGGAATTTCCTGTTCACGGGCAGCACCACCCTGTCTCTGGGCGCCTACCGACCCGAGGAAAAAGACCGCGCACAGGCCGCCATCAATTTTTGTGTGTTTGCGGTCATGGCACTGACCTCGTTTGCATCCGGTGCCCTGGTCACCACCCGGGGTTGGTCGATGCTGAATTGGGGCTCATTGGTCCCGGTCGCTCTGACCGCTCTTGCCTTGGGCTGGCTGGCCATGAATCAGCGCGCCAAGCGCTCGTAGCTCAGAATTTCTGGTCCAGCCACCGCTTGAGGGTGGCAAACACCGGCTCGGCGTCGCGCTCATTGAATATCTCGTGGTACAGCGCCCCGAAACACACGGCAGTCACCACTTCTTTAGGGGCTGCAGCGGCAAAACTGCGGCTGCCCTGTGGGTTGAGCAAGCGGTCGTCCCCCGCGTACATCAGCAGGGTCGGCACCTTCCATTGGCTGGCCAATGCCACGGTCTGAGGCCCTGCTGTGGCAATGAATCGGGCCAATCGGGCCGAGATACGGTCGTGCACCAAGCGGTCATTGCGGTAGGCGGCAACCACCGCCGGATCGTGCGAAATGAACTGCGGCTTGACGCCATTTCCTACTCGCAAATTCGGGGCAAATTTGGGCAACACGGCCACCAAAAACTTCTGGAACGCGCTCAAACCCGGGTCCAGCGCCGGCGAGGACATGATGAGGCCGTCCACCGGACGCATGCCCAGGGACACAAACCGGCCCACCACCAGGCCGCCCATGCTGTGACCCAGCAGAATCACCGGTATCTTCTTGTCCACACGGGCCCGGATACCGTCCACGATGTCCGCCAGATCATCAAGCAGGCGCGTATCGGATGGCAGGCTGCCACGATCACCACCCGACTCGCCGTGGCCACACTGGTCATAGCCCCGCACCGCAAAACCCCATTGATTGAGTTGCTCGGCTACATCGTTGTAGCGTCCGGCATGTTCGCCCAGGCCGTGCACCAGAATCACGACACCCCGCATCGCAGCGCCCTCTTCAAGCGGCCAATCATGGATGACGATGTTGTCGCCATCGTTGGCGGTAAAAATGGAGAGTCTGGCTTCAGAAGTCATGAAAACAAGGTCCTGATTTCAGGGGAAACGGGAAATGACCTGCGCCACAGCGGCCGTCAGCTTCTTCGCATACGGAACATGCAAAAACTCGTTAGGACCGTGGGCATTGCTTTTGGGCCCGAGCACCCCACACACCATCATCTGCGCCGCCGGGAAACCCCGGGAGAGCATATTCATCAGGGGAATGGTTCCGCCCTGACCGATGTAACCACAGGGTGCGCCAAAGTGCGCCTGCGACGCTTCATTCAGGGCGGCCTCAAACCAGGGTGCGGTGTCGGGGGCATTCCACCCGGTCGCGCCGGCAGCGCCTTCAAACGTGACGCGGGCCTGGTAGGGTGCGTTGTCCTCGAGCAGGGCCTTGAGTTGCTGCACCGCCACGTCGGCTTCCACCAAGGGAGGCAGGCGCAAGCTGAGCTTGAACGCGGTGTACGGCCGAAGCACATTGCCCGCATTCCTGAGCTCGGGGAAACCATCCGCTCCGGTCACGCTCAAGGTCGGCATCCAGGTTCGGTTGAGCAAGGCCTGCAAGGGGTCCGTCGTGGTCGGCAAGGCGAATGCGGTGGAGCCCCCGCAATCGTAGTGCGCCCAGGGAAAGCGCTTGTAAATTTCGTCGCCCAGAATGTCGGCGGTGGCCTGCGACTGGCGCATCCGGTCCGGCGGCACGTCGCAATAAAAGCTGGCTGGCAGAAGGCGGCCGGTAGCACTGTCTTCCAGGCGGTCCAGCACCTGGCGCATGATGCGAAAGCTCGATGGCACCAGTCCGCTGGCGTCACCCGAGTGCACGCCTTCGGTCAGAACTTCAACCTTCAGCACGCCACTGGCCATGCCACGCAAGCTGCTGGTGATCCACAGCTGGTCGTAGTTGCCCGCGCCCGAGTCCAGACACACCACCAGCGCCACCTCACCCAAGCGGGTTTTCAGCACGTCGATGTACGGCATCAAGTCGTAAGAGCCGCTTTCTTCGCAGGTCTCGATCAGGCCGACGATGCGCGGGTGGGGTGCGTTCTGGGTTTTGAGTGCCTGAATGGCGGCGATGGCGGCGTAAGCCGCGTAGCCATCATCGGCGCCCCCACGGCCATACAGGCGGCCGTCTTCCATGTGAGGCGTCCAGGGACCCAGATCGTTGCGCCAGCCGGAAAACTCGGGCTGCTTGTCCAGGTGCCCATACATCAACACGGTTTGGGTGGACTGGGGCTTGGTAGCGGCCACTTCAAAGAACAGCACGGGCGTGCGTCCGGGTAGTCGAACAATTTCCAGCGTCAGGCCGCTGACTTTTTGCGCCTCGATCCACGCCGCGGTGTTGCGCACCACGGTGTCGATGTAACCGTTGGCAGCCCAGTCGGTATCGAACAGGGGGGACTTGGCGGGGATGCGGATGTAGTCCTCCAGCTGGGGGACGATCTGGTCATCCCACAGCTGGCTGACCTGGCTCAGGATGTGTGCTTCGTTCAGCACGGAAGGGGGTATACGGTCATTCACGTGGGGCTCCTTTACGCCACGATCGCGTCACGGTCACGTCACGATGGCGGGCATTCCAGCATCATGCCACGCCAGGAACCCGCCGTCAGCACCCGTGCTGCATCCAGGCCAACCCCTGCCGGATGCGTCACACGCCTGACACGCAGATGGTTTGCAATGCCGACATCCTTTGACCACCGGAGCATCTTCATGGATCGTCGCAATTTTCTCAGCACCACCTCCATTTTGGGCAGCGCAGCCATGGTGGCTCCCGCCATCGCACTGGCCCAAACCGCCCCCGCCCTCATCACCCGCGACGCCATGCGTCCGCAAATGGCCCATGGCATCCAGAGCGGCGACCCCCAAGCCGATGGCGCCCTCATCTGGACCCGCAGCGACCGCCCGGCACGCCTCTGGGTCGAGTGGGCCACCACCGCCAGCTTTGCCAACGCCACCCGCGTGCGTGGCCCGTATCTGATGGAAGACACCGACTACACCGGACGCCTCGATCTTGCCGGCCTGCCCGCCGGGCAGGAAATTTTTTACCGCGTCGTACTGCAGGACCTGCACAACGAACGTGTGCTGTCCGAAGCCATGCAGGGGCACCTGCGCCTGCCCGCGTCCATCGGATCCAAAGCGCTGCGCGATGTGCGCTTTGCCTGGAGCGGCGACACTGCGGGGCAAGGCTGGGGCATCAACGAAGCCTGGGGTGGCATGAAGATTTATGAGCGGATCCGCAAGGTCAACCCGGACTTCTTTCTGCACTGCGGCGACACCATTTACGCCGACGGCCCGATCACAGCACAGGTCAAGCTGGCTGACGGCACCCTCTGGAACAACCTGGTGACCGAAGAAGTAAGCAAAGTGGCCGAGACCCTCAACGAATACCGCGGGCGCTATCGCTACAACCTGATGGATGCCAACGTGCGCCGCATGGGTGCCGACGTGCCCCAGATCTGGCAATGGGACGACCATGAAGTGAGCAACAACTGGTCCGATTCCAAGGACGTCAGCGGTGACAAGCGTTACACCGAGAAGAACGTACCCCTGCTGGTGGCGCGTGCCACCAAGGCATTCCACGAATATGCCCCGCTGCGCCGCACGGCCGATGTAGAAAGCGAGCGGGTGTACCGCCACCTGCCGCAGGGCCCGCTACTGGACATGTTCGTGGTGGACATGCGCAGCTACCGCGGCCCCAACTCCGCCAATCTGCAGACCGCCGAGACTTCGGAGAGCGCCTTCATGGGCCGCCCGCAGATTGCCTGGCTGCTGGATGGCCTCAAGCGTTCCAAAGCGGTCTGGAAAGTCATCGCCGCCGACATGCCCATTGGCCTGCACGTGGCCGACGGCAAAGATGCCGAAGGACGCGACAAATGGGAAGCCGTTGCCAATGGCAACGATGGCCCTCCGCTGGGACGTGAAATTGAAATTTCCCGCTTGTTGCGGGAAATCAAACGCGCGGGCATCCAGAACGTCGTGTGGCTGACGGCCGATGTGCACTACACCGCTGCCCACTACTTCGACCCGGCACACGCGCAATTCAGCGACTTCAATCCGTTCTGGGAATTTGTGTCCGGCCCCTTGAATGCCGGCAGCTTCGGACCCAACAAAACCGATGCCACCTTTGGCATGCAGGTCGTGTACCAAAAAGCCCCGCAAGAGCAAAACACCGCGCCCACTGCAGGTCTGCAGTTCTTTGGCCAGGTGGACATTGATGCCAGGACCCACGCCATGACGGTCACCTTGAAGGACTTGACCGGGGCATCGCTCTACGCCAAGACGCTGGCGCCACACCGGGCGTAAAGGGGCATATGGAGGCACAAAGGGGCGAGGGGGGGCGAGGGACGCGGGAACACCGAAAAAAGGTTGATAAAGTGGCGCCATTCACCACTTCACTTTCAACTCTCCGGACTTCGCCATGACCCACTCGCTCCCCAGCCGCCTGCGGCGCACCCTCAGCGCCACCCTTTCCACGGGCACCCTTTTTGCCCTTTCCGCCCTGTGCCTTGGCAGCCTGGCCCAGGCACAAACCGGCGCCATCAAACTGATGGTGGGTTTTCCTCCTGGCGGTGGAACCGACGCGATTGCCCGCACGCTGGCCGACAAGCTCAAGGACCAGTTGGGAATGCCCGTCATTGTGGACAACAAGGCCGGGGCGGGTGGCCAGATTGCGGCGCAGACGCTCAAGGCGGCCCCCGCGGACGGCACCACGCTGTTTCTGTCGCACGACCACACCATCTCGATCCTGCCGCTGGTGGTGAAGAACCCGGGCTTTGATCCGGCGCGTGACTTTGTCGCGGTGGGTGGTTTTGCCACCTTCGTGAATGCGCTGGCGTTATCGGGCGGCACGCCGGCCAAATCCATGAACGAGTACGTGGGCTGGGTGCGCACCCAGGGCGCAGGCAAAGGCACGGTCGGCGTGCCCGCGCCGGCCTCGGTGCCCGAATTTCTGGTCAAGGTGATTGGCGAGAAATATAAGCTGGACCTACAATCCGCACCCTACCGCGGCAGCGCCCCGATGATGGGCGACATGCTGGGCAACCAGATTGCCGCAGGCACCGGCTCCATTCCCGACTTCATCGAGAACCACAAGGCCGGAAAAATCCGTGTTGTGGCCGTCATGGGCAAAACACGCCAGGCTTTGCTGCCCGAGGTACCCACGTTTGCGGAACTGGGTCTGCCCGGGTTTGAAGACCTGCCCTACTACGGCATCTTCGCCCCGGCGGGCACGCCACAAGCCACCATTGACCGCATCTCCGGGGCTCTGGCCAAGGTGGTGGCGCTGCCGGAGGTGCATGACCGCCTGACCGCCATGGGCCTGACCGTGGGCTACATGACACCCCAGCAACTCACGGCACGCGAACAGGCCTACAGCCATACCTGGGCACGCATCATCAAATCCAGCGGCTTTGTGCCCCAATAACGGGACCCGGCTACGCCCAGCCCAGCAACCGGGCGCCCAGACCCGCCAGCGCGCACGCCGCAATGACGGGTATCACGTCCTGCTTGTAGCGCAGCAGTGAAAGGGCTGCGGCTGCAGCAATCGCTAGCGCCACCCAGTCCAGTTGGGAAACAAATGGGCCGGTAGTCCCCGTCCGAATTGCGATATGCGCTATAAAAAACAGAGCAAGACTGGCGACCACACCCACCACGGCGGCAGTGATGGCCGTCAGCGGCGCGGTAAATTGCAGCTTGCCGTGCGTCGACTCCACCAGCGGCCCACCCGCCAGAATGAACACGAATGAGGGCAAAAAGGTGAACCAGGTCACCACGGTAGCCGCCAGCGCCGCACCCAAAAACAGCGCCTCCGGCCCCAGCACCTGCTTGGTCCAGCCGCCGACAAAGCCCACGAACGCCACCACCATGATCAGTGGGCCGGGCGTGGTTTCGCCCAGCGCCAGGCCATCGATCATCTGCAAGCCGGTGAGCCACTGAAACTGCTCCACCGCGCCCTGGTACACATAGGGCAACACGGCGTAGGCACCACCAAAGGTCAGCAATGCGGCCTTGGTGAAAAACCAGCCCATCTGCGTGAGCGCGCCGTGCCAGCCTTGCCAAGCGACCAACAGCCCCATAGGCAGCAGCCACAGCGCCAAGCCGATGGCCAGCACGGTGGCCAGGCGGGACGGTTTGAAACGGGCATGTTCGGGCGTGGGCGTGTAGTCGCCAATCACCCAGTCGCGCTCGCCGGGGGCCAGCGCAAGGGTCTTGGCGGCACCATGGCCCGCAGCGCCCGAAAATTGGGCAGGCACCCACTTCGACCCCAACCAGCCCACGATTGCCGCGCACAACACAATCCATGGAAATGGTACGTCAAACGCATAAATTGCTATGAAACTCATAGCTGCAACCGCCCACAATACGGGGGCTACCGCAGGTTTCTTCAATGTTTTTGAGCCGATGCGGTGCACTGCCTGCAACACAATCGCAGCCACAGCAGGCTTGATGCCGTAGAGCAGCCCGGCCACCCACGGCACGTTGCCAAAGGCCACATAAATCCAGCTTAGGGCAATCAGAATGAACAAGGACGGCAACACAAACAAAACCCCCGCCACGATGCCGCCCCGTGTACGGTGCATCAGCCAGCCGATGAAGGTGGCCAGCTGCTGCGCCTCGGGGCCCGGCAGCAGCATGCAGTAGTTCAACGCGTGCAGAAAACGCGCCTCGGAGATCCAGCGTTTTTGCTCCACCAGCTCGCGGTGCATGATGGCAATTTGGCCCGCCGGGCCGCCAAAGCTGATGAAGCCCAGCTTGAGCCAGAACCGGAAGGCATCCCGAAAAGCAACGGGTTCTGCGGAGGGTTGTGTGCTCATGCGGGCTTCCAGTTATGGGGTTCGTCCTGACCGGCCACGGCATCACGGCACCAGGTGTAGAGCGCGTCATAGACGGGCATCATGGCATCCAGCATGGCGTGGTCATCGGCATGGCTGCGCGACATGCCCAATGACAGCGCCAACAAACCCGCCGCCTGCGGCGCGAGCTGCAGCTGGTCGGTGTCCGCACCGCGCACGATGTGCGCCAGCCGGGCCAACGCGGCGTCCCCACCAAGTCGGTAGATTTTGATGAAGGCATCCAAGCTGCACAGCGCGCCGTCGTGGGTAAATGGTGTATCGGCCACTGCTGCATTCACGTCATACGCGGTGGCCTGTTCCGCCGCGGCAACGGCCTGAACATGCGCGGCCGGTACATACAGAAACTGCGCATTCGCATCCACGAAGCGGCGGACCAGCCAGGGGCAGGCTATGCGGTCAATCTTGGGTCGTTCGCGGGTGACCCAGCGGGTGGCACTGTCCGCTGCCTTGGCGAACACCGGCAGACCCTGCTCCCGCCAATTCTCGATGCCACCCTCCAGGAATTGCGCGTGGATGCCGTGCTGGCGCAAGGCAGCCGCAGTGTTTTGCGAAACCTCGTGCCCGTGCACGCAAGCCACCAGCACGGTGCGTGCAGTCGGCAAAGTGAGCGCCCAGTGCTCCACCCGTTGGGGGTCGCGCCGCAACGCGCCAGGCAGCGCGTAGGTCGATGCCAGAAAGGCTTCATTCTTGCGCACGTCAATGACCAGCGCCGGCGCATCGGATTGCAGTTGTTCGGACAATTCGGCAGGCGACCAGCCGAAAGGCAAAGGCGACAGTGAAGTGAAAACGGCAGACGGTTTTGTGGTGTCCATGATGAGTCCATTGAAGGTTGCAGCCATTGGACGGGACACCGTCTTGGAGCCCTGTTGGGCCCGATGCCGGGGAGCTGACACCCCGACGGCCGCAATGTAGCACGACCTACACGCCCCCGCCACCGGGCGACATGCAAACGGGCGTTAGCGTGTCAACTGGAAAACCGATGTTCCCGCCAGCAGGTTCGGTGCAAAGCGCACCACCTTGCCGTTTTGCAGACCAAAGCTGTCTTGCACCTGCAGCCCGGTGCGTTCGGCCAGTGCCGCCAGATCGGCATGGGTGCCCACGCGGATGTTGGGCGTGTCATACCACTGGTAAGGCAGGCGGCGCGTGACCGGCATGCGCCCGCGCAGCACGCTCAGGCGGTTGGGCCAGTGGGCAAAGTTGGGGAAGGCAACAATGCCCACGCGGCCCACGCGCGCCGTCTCGCGCAGCATGACTTCGGCGTTGCGCAGGTGCTGCAGTGTGTCGATCTGCAGCACCACATCAAAGCTGGCGTCATCGAACATGGCCAAGCCTTCGTCGAGGTTGAGCTGGATGACGTTGACACCGCGCTGCACACACGCCAGCACATTGGCATCGGCAATCTCCACACCATAGCCGGTGCAGCCGCGCGTTTGCTGCAGGTAGGCCAGCATGGCGCCGTCGCCACACCCCAGGTCCAGTACCCGCGAGCCTGGGGGCACCAACCGGGCCAACGCTTCCATCGTGCTGATGTCGGTCATGCGGCGGCCTCCATGGATTTGGAAATGCTATCAAAATAGGAGCGCACTACGCCCATGTAACGGGGGTCATCGAGCAAAAATGCATCGTGTCCGTGCGGCGCATCGATCTCGGCGTAACTGACGTCGCGCTTGTTGTCCAGCAAGGCCTTGACGATTTCGCGGCTGCGCTTGGGTGCAAAGCGCCAGTCGGTGGTGAAGCTCACCAGCAAGAACTTGCAGGTCGCCCGGGCCAGCGACTGACTCAGGTCACCACCAAAGGCGCGGGCCGGGTCAAAGTAATCCAGCGCGCGGGTAATCAGCAGGTAGGTGTTGGCGTCAAAGTATTCGGCGAACTTGTCGCCCTGGTAGCGCAAGTAACTCTCGATCTGGAACTCCACGTCCTGCGTGGAATACCGGTAACCGGTGGCGCTCTCCAGAACGGCCTCGCGCAGCTGTCGTCCAAACTTTTCGTTCATCACGTCATCACTCAAATACGTGATGTGGCCAATCATGCGGGCGATGCGCAGACCACGTTTGGGCACCGTGCCAAATTCGTAAAAATGTCCGCCATGAAAATCGGGGTCAGTCACGATGGCGCGGCGTGCCACTTCGTTGAAAGCAATGTTTTCAGCGGTCAGGTTGGGCGCGCTGGCGACCACCACGGCATGGCGCACCCGCGCGGGATATTGCAGCGTCCAACTCAGGGCCTGCATGCCGCCCAGCGACCCACCCAGCACGGCCGCCAGCGTCTGGATGCCGAGCGCGTCCAGCAAACGGGCTTGGGCGTCCACCCAGTCTTCCACGGTAACCACCGGAAAATCCGCGCCATAGACCCGTCCGCTGCCCGCGGGCGCATCCGGATTGGGGTGCATGGGGCCGGTGGAGCCAAAGCAGGAGCCCAAGTTGTTGACGCCAATCACGAAGAAGCGGTCGGTGTCGACGGGCTTGCCGGTCCCGATCATGTTGTCCCACCAGCCTTCGGATTTGTCCTGCCCCGCATAAACACCCGCCACGTGGTGCGATGCATTCAGGGCATGGCAGACCAGCACAGCATTGGAGCGATCCGCATTGAGCGTGCCGTAGGTCTCAAAACTGAGCGAATAGTCGCGCAACGATGCGCCGCTTTGCAAAGGCAAAGGGGCGTCGAAGTGCATGGACTGCGGTGTTGCGATCAATGGCATGGTCAACGGAATTCCCAACTCAAACCCAATAAAAAACCCGGCGTCGCTAAAAAACGAGGCCGGGTGCTGGTGTCGGTCCGTCTTTAGCTGTATTTATAAAGCGCCCGCAAGCTGGAGCAAATTGGCGCTGCCAGAAGTATAGCAACGCCATTACTTTTGGCCCAATCAGGACTGCGGCCACAGCGCGACAACACCCAGCACCGCAAAAATAGCGGCCGAGACCACATGCACCACCCGAAGCGGCACCAGCTTGGTGATCTTGTCGCCTAGCCAGACCACTGGCGCATTGGCCAGCATCATGCCCAGCGTGGTGCCTGCTACAACCCAACCCCAAGCGTGGTACTGCGCTGCCAGCATGACGGTGGCAATCTGGGTCTTGTCGCCCATCTCCGCCAGGAAGAACGCAATGACGGTGGTGCCGAACACGCCAAAACGCGGGGTTCCCGAGGCCTCTTCGTCGTCCATCTTGTCGGGAATCAGCATCCACGCGGCCATGGCAAGGAATGAGGCGCCCAACACCCAACGCAGCACATCCGGGCCCATTACCGTGGTTACCCAGGCGCCCGCGGCACCGGCAAGAGCATGGTTGGCAATGGTGGCCACCAGAATGCCGAGAACAATGGGCCAGGGCTTGCGAAAGCGCGCCGCCAGAATGAGGGCAAGGAGTTGGGTTTTGTCGCCCATCTCTGCCAGAGCGACGATACCGGTTGATACGAGGAATGCTTCCATGAAAATCTCCGGCCGGGGACAAACCAATGACTGCACGACACCCCCGGCCTGAATCGGAGGCGTGCAGCCAAAGGTCTCGCCAAGATTCACGTTCGTGAACCCTGCTTGCGCCATGTTGGTCACGCAGTGACAAAACAAGTCTGTTGACGCAAGCCCCTCTCAATGAAGAAGGGCGGCTACTCCCCAATGACAACTTGCATTGTACGTTGACCCCACGAAGGGCGTCTTTGTCCTCTTTTGGCGCATTTCTTGCTTGTATTTGGTGCAATTTTGAAAATCTCATCAAAATTGCACCAATACACAGCATTTTAAATAAAGAGGTTCACATGGAAGCACTTAAACAGGGCGCAGACGCCTTGTTCATTCTCCTGGGCGGCATCATGGTGCTGGCCATGCATGCCGGTTTTGCATTTTTGGAACTGGGCACCGTGCGGCGCAAGAACCAGGTGAATGCGCTGGTCAAAATTCTGGTGGACTTCTCGGTCTCCACGGTGGTGTATTTTATGGTGGGCTACGGCGTGGCCTATGGCACCAGCTTCTTTGTGGGCGCCGAGGTGCTGGCGGCCAAAAACGGCTACGAACTGGTGAAGTTCTTCTTCCTGCTGACGTTTGCGGCAGCCATTCCCGCCATTATTTCGGGCGGTATCGCAGAACGCGCGCGCTTTTGGCCTCAACTGATTGCAACCGCCATCATCGTCGGCTTCATTTACCCCTTCTTTGAGGGAATCATGTGGAACCAGCACTTTGGCGTGCAAGCGTGGATCAAGGCGTTGACGGGTGAAGAGTTTCATGACTTTGCCGGCAGCGTGGTGGTGCATGCCGTGGGCGGCTGGATTGCCCTGCCGGCGGTGATCCTGCTGGGCGCGCGCAGCAATCGCTACCGCAAGGATGGCGCCATTTCGGCCCACCCGCCATCGAGCATTCCGTTTCTGGCGCTGGGCGCCTGGATACTGACCGTGGGCTGGTTTGGCTTTAACGTGATGAGTGCACAAACGCTGGACAAGATTTCGGGTCTGGTGGCCGTCAACTCATTGATGGCCATGGTCGGCGGCACGCTGGCCGCATTGGTGGCTGGCAAAAACGACCCTGGCTTTGTGCACAACGGCCCCCTGGCAGGCTTGGTGGCGGTGTGTGCGGGCTCCGACCTGATGCATCCACTGGGCGCACTGGTGGTGGGCGCTGCAGCAGGTACCATTTTTGTCGTGATGTTCACTTTGACCCAAAACAAATGGAAGATTGACGATGTGCTGGGCGTGTGGCCACTGCACGGGCTCTGCGGCACACTGGGGGGCGTGGCCGCCGGCATTTTTGGCAGCAAAGCAATGGGTGGTCTGGGCGGCGTTTCGCTGGGTGCCCAGCTGATAGGCACCGCCATGGGCGTCGTCTGGGCCGTGCTGGGTGGCTTGCTGGTGTACGGCATTCTCAAAGCAACCACCGGCTTGCGCCTGAGCCAGGAAGAAGAGTATGACGGCGCTGACCTGTCCATCCACAAAATCAGTGCCACGCCGGAGCGCGAAGCCAACTGGTAAGCGTCGCGCTGCACCTGCTTCATGGAACCTTTTCCCGTCAACCGCCGTTCGCAGCCACTGGATGGCATTCACACCCTGGCTGAACTCTTTGCATGGCGTGTGGCCCAAACGCCGCAGGCTGACGCGTACCAGGCGTACGACCCAGCCACCCGAAGCTGGACCCATATATCGTGGAAAGCGACCAGCGCACGCGTAGAGCGTGTGATGGCCGCTCTGGATCACCTGCAGCTGCCGCGCCAAGCGCGCATTGCCATCCTCCTGCCCAATGGCATGGACGCGGTCTGTATCGACCAGGCTGCGCTGGCGCTGGCCTGTGTTCCCGTGCCCCTGCACGCGTTGGACAACCCGGCAAGCATTGCCTACATCCTGAGCGACAGTGACACCTCAGTGCTGTTCGCACAGTCGCAGGCACAGTGGCAAGCCATTGCCTCCACCGGTGTACCGCTGCCCTCGCTGCGACAGGTGGTGATCACAGAACCCATGCCACAGGCACTGGCTTGCGCGAGCGCGCCATCCGTGGTCTCCTGGTGCGACTGGCTGGCCTCATCCGCAGCCGCGAGCAATGGACCACCCGCAGTACGAGGGCCTGCACACGACGAGCTGGCTGCTCTGGTGTACACATCAGGCACCACCGGCAAGCCCAAGGGCGTGATGCTCACGCATGACAATGTGCTGGAGAACGTGAAGGCCACATTGCAGCGCGTGGCCCCTGTGCCCGAAGACGTTTTTTTGTCGTTTCTACCCTTGTCGCACACGTTCGAGCGCACCGCCGGCTACTACCTGCCCATCGCAGCGGGCTGCTGCGTGGCGTATGCGCGCTCCGTCGCGCTGCTGTCCGAAGACCTCATCACCGTGCGGCCCACCGTCCTGATTTCTGTGCCGCGCATCTACGAGCGCGTCTACAGCGCACTCAAAGGCATGCTGGCTGGTTCGATACTGAAATCGCAGCTGTTCCAGTGGGCCCAGGCCGTGGGCTGGAGGCGCTTTTGCCGCACGCAGCATTTGCCGGTAGATGGCCACACGCCCGCGCTGCTCGATGCGCTGATTTGGCCGTTGCTCAACAGGCTGGTGGCCACGCCACTGCTGGCACGGTTTGGCGGCCGCCTGCGCGTGGCGGTCAGCGGTGGGGCCGCACTGTCGCAGCCCATCGCCCATTGTTTTCTGGGTCTGGGCTTGCCCATTCTGCAGGGCTACGGCATGACGGAAACGTCACCCGTAGTGGCTGTCAACGGACTCGATGACAACGACCCGGCCACCATTGGCCGGCCGCTGGCAGGGGTAGACGTCCGGATTGGCGATAACCGGGAGCTGCAAGTGCGCAGCCGCAGCGTGATGCGCGGGTACTGGAAGCGTGAAGCCGACACCGCGGCGGCTTTCATCGACGGCTGGCTACACACTGGCGATCAGGCGGCCATCGAGAACGGACGGATTCGCATACTGGGCCGCATCAAGGAGATCATTGTGACCTCCACTGGCGAGAAGATTGCACCGGCTGATCTGGAATTCGCCATCACCAGCGACCCTTTGTTCGAACAGGCCTATGCATTTGGCGACAACCGGCCGTTCATCGGCTGCATTGTGGTGTTGGGCCGATCCGGATGGGAGCGCATGGCCGAAGAACTGCATCTGGACCCCCATGCCAGCGACAGCCTGCTGGCGCCCGCCGCACGCGAAGCCGCCTTGCAACGCATTCGCGAACTGACTCGTGGGTTTCCGCACTATGCACAGCCGCGCGCCGTTGCCCTCTCACTGGAGCCCTGGACTGGCGAAAACACACTGATGACGCCCACGCTCAAGCTCAAGCGTAACAACCTGGCAGCCCATTTTTCAGCCGATATGGAGCGCCTCTACCGCCGCTGACTCCGCCTCGAAGGGGCTCAGTTACCTGGATTGGACTTGGCGCGGCGGGCCTCGCGCTGCATGAACAGGTAGAGCCCCTCCACCCTCTCGCGCGCCCACGGAGTCCTGCGCAAAAACTTCAGGCTGGATCCGACGCTGGGCTCGTGCGTAAAGCAACGCACCGGCACCAGCTCCCCCAGCTTGGCCCAACCGTAGTGCGCCTCCAGCGCGGTGACGATGGTTTCCAGCGTCAGGCCGTGCAAGGGGTTGCGGGCCTGGGGAACTGGCTTGGGCGGCTGGGGTTGAAATGGCAATTGCGGAGGTGTGTTGGGCATGGCCCCATTTTCGCACCCCCTGTCCACTTCACGCCAGCCGCCTGCGCCAGTAAGGGTCGACGGCCCACGAACCGCAACCAAACACCACCAAGGCCACCAACAACACACCCCAGGTGACATGTTGCTGCAGGGCAGCGGGTGCGATTTCGCTCAGGGAAATTACGGCCACGGCATTGACAACCGAGAGCCCCAGCGCAGCAAAACGCCCACCCAGACCCAGTATCAGCAAAACAGGCAAAACCAGTTCGCCCGCAGTCCCCATGGCGGCCGCCACGGCTGGCGACAGGAGCGGCACGTGGTACTCGTCGGCAAACAAGGACAAGGTGATGTCCCAATCGCGCAATTTGGTAAGCCCTGAAGCAAAGAAAACCTGAGCCACGTACAGACGGGCCAGCAAACTGGCCAACGGCTGCAGAGCGTCCAGCAGGCGATCCAGCCTGTCCCAGCCGTGCAGCAAGCGCATGAAGAAATTGCGTGGGGGCCGAAGCCCTGTCGGGGTGGTGGAAATCGCCATGGGACAGGTCCTGTCAGGAGAGAGAAAAGGGGGAGTGAATGGCCGCGGATATCAGACCGCTTTGCGCGGCGAGGGGTAACCAGGCGCTGAATTCCAGCGCCGCAGAGGCATCGAGTGCGTCCGCCAACGAACGACCCAGCAAGAGCGCCGCCAAAAAGTCCGCCTCACCCGCCCGTGCCACGCGCACCCGGGGACGGAATCCGTCCCTCCAGACAATAGCGTCCTGTGCAACCGGTCCACGCAACAAGGCACCAACCTCTGCAAAGGAAGGGGACTCATACAGGTGAGCCGCCACAACGCTGGCGGCTGGCCAGGGGCTGCGCAACACCGCACAACCCGGAGTCAGCTTCAATTGCAGATCAGCCGGATCCACCGTGGTCAACAAGGCCAGCGTGTGCAATTGGAGGTCTGCGTCAGGGGCGGTGGCACACCGGTGCAGCGCCCATTCGATTGCGGCCACATCGGACAAATAGGGCTCGTCCTGCAACTGCGCACTGCTTCGCACAAATTCAGACAGGGCATTGCCCCAGCAGGCCACATCACCCAGCACGGGCGGCTGCGCATGCCACAGGGCGCGGGCCAGGTCGGCAAAACTCTCCTCCCCCATCAGCTGCGCCAGCACCGGGTAGGCTGATTGCAAAGCGCGTTCAGCCAGCATGTGGCCATTGGTTTGATAGGCTTTCAGACCTCTAGCCCCCGTATCCATTGCGCAAGCAGCTATTGTTTTCATAGCATTTGCAGCAGGCCTGGCAAACAGCGCATTCAGCAAGGCCTGCTGCTGAATGGCCAGGGCGCTCATGCGGACGCCTGCGCCAAGGCAGCAGCGCAGACGGTGCGCGCGCGGCTGGCCTCGTCCAACAGCACGTCGAGTGCGGGAATAGCCGTGTCCCATTCGATGAGCGTGGGCACGTCACCGAAGCGGTGTACGGCATGCCGGTACAAATCCCAGACGGCATCGCACACGCGGCTGCCATGGTCATCGATCACGATGACGCCATGCGCATCGCTCACATGGCAATGTCCGGCCAGGTGCAACTCACCCACGGCACCCACAGGAATGGCATCGAGCCAATCACGACAGCAGCGCACGGGATCGGTCACGCGCCCGTCTCTTTGGGCATTCAGGGTGTTGACGTAAATATTGTTCACGTCCACCAGCAATTGGCAGCCGGAACGACGCGCCAGTTCCGCTAGAAATGAGGTCTCTGACCACGCCTGTTCTTCGTCCGAGGCATTCCAGGTCAGGTAGGCAGAGAGGTTCTCCACCAGGATCGGGCGTTGCAGGCGATCTTGCACCTGACCCACGTTGGCACACAGTACATCCAGTGCCTCTGTGGTGAAGGGCAAAGGCAGCAGATCTGCCGCATGCACCACGGCGCCCTGAAAATGGCCACGGGCGAACGAGGCATGGTCGCTCACACGCACCGGGTCGATGCGCTCCACCAGCTTGGCCAACTGATCCAGATGCCACGGGTCCAGCCCCACGGCCGATCCCAGCGACAAGCCCACTCCATGCAGGCTGATGGGGTAGTGCGCCCGCCCTTGCTCCAGCACAGCCAGCGCCGCCCCGCCGCTGGCAAAGAAATTCTCGGAATGGACTTCCAGAAAATCAAGGCCCGGGCGCCGCTCAAGCAGTTCGCCGTAATGCGGGTGGCGCCAACCGATGCCGGCCACCTTAGCCCTTCTTCATCATCTTGGCTTCGTCCATCGAGAGGCCCTTCATGTCTTTGCAAGTGCCCTTGGCCACGTATTTCCATTCCATCTTGTCCATGTCCACTTTGGACTGGCCCGCACAGGAATGGGCGCCGGAGATGCTAGCGCAATCGTTCTGGCCTGCTTTGGCGATACCAAAGCATTTCTCTTTTTCCTGTGCGGCAGCGGGCACCGCCATCATGGACAGGGACATCACCGCAGCTGCAGTTGCAGCAATCATTGCACGTTGGTTCATTTGGAGAACTCCTTAGTTGGACAAGTTGATAAACAACCAGGGAGCAGGAGCAAGTCATGCGCCGCCATGCTGGTTGCGGTTTAGTCAGGGTACAGGCAGCATTCTTACAAGCCATGCTTCCTCTTTTCAATTTCACGTAGCTCCTGGCCGCAAAATAACCCGCACTCCGATGCGCAATTACGGCGGAAAAGTGACTTCGGCGCGCGATAAAAAGCCATCAAAAATAAATTATTGGCAATAATTTTCAATCTGCCGCATAATGCAGTTGTATTGCCGGAAGTTCGGTGATGCGGGTTTGCGGTGATTTGCCAGTTTCGCGTCTGCTTTAAGTCTTCATTGGTTTGTTGATTGCGGGTTTGGACTCCATCGCGTTTTGAGTTATTTTGAGGAGTCCTTACATGGGCAACAAACTTTACGTAGGCAACCTGCCTTATTCTTTCCGTGACGAAGATCTGCAGCAATCGTTTGCAGCACACGGTACCGTTACCAGCGCCAAAGTCATGATGGAACGTGACACCGGCCGCTCCAAGGGCTTCGGCTTTGTGGAAATGGGTAGCGACGCTGAGGCACAAGCTGCCATCAACGGTATGAATGGTCAACAGTTCGGCGGCCGTGGTTTGGTCGTTAACGAAGCTCGCCCAATGGAGGCACGTCCTCCCCGCACTGGCGGCGGCGGCTTCGGTGGTGGTGCTGGCGGCGGTGGCGGCGGTGGTGGCGGTTACGGCGGCGGCGCTGGCGGCGGCCGTAGCGGTGGCGGCGGTTACGGCGGCGGCGCTGGCGGCGGCCGTAGCGGCGGCGGCGGTGGTGGTGGTTACGGCGGCGGCGGCGGTGGCCGTAGCAGCTACTAAGCAGCTACCGGGGTAATTCCCCAATCAAAAAAAGGACCTTCGGGTCCTTTTTTGTTGCCTGATCAAGCCAAAATACAATAGCTGGGCCCATTTGGTGCGACTCAAATCTCGTTGCTTCGCCGCTTTCTCGGCCGACCCGCGAACGCCTTGTCAAACACCCAATTGGGGAGTGCGCGCATCAACTTGGCAACCCAGCCCATCTGCCAGGGAATCACTTGGTAGGTTGCACCCGCTTCGATTGCGGCAAATGCTTTGTCAGCAAAGACATCTGGCTGCATCAAAAACGGCATGGTGTAGCGATTTTTTTCAGTCAGGGGCGTATCAATGTACCCCGGGCAGATCGTAACGACCTTCAAGCCGCTCGGACGCAACTCGCCGCGCAGGCTTTCGCAGTAGCTGATCACAGCCGCCTTGCTGGAGCAATAGGCGCCGTGCCCTGGCGATCCACGGATGCCGCCTACGCTGCCAATACCCACCAAGGTCCCGGAACCTCGCTGAACCATAGGATCAATGAAGGCATGAAAAGTCGCGGCCATTCCGATGTTGTTCGTCGCAAAGGTGCGCGCCATCACGTCCAGGTCACTCCGCTCAGCGGTATCCATCCCAATGCTCACACCTGCACAAGCAATGACCACATCCGGCACACCCTGGTTTTGTAGACACCGTTGGGCTACCGCGACGATGCTGTCAATGGAGGACACGTCGGCACTATAGATTTGATGGCGTTCTGCGGTGACGCCGCGCTGGGTTACCCATTGTTCCATTTCTTGTGTGCGCCGGGCGACCAGCGCCAGAGAATAGCCCGCCTGGTAGAAACGCCATGCCATCGCTTGGCCAATACCGCTGGAGGCGCCGGTGATGAATATCAGCTTGGACATGGATGCCTCTCACGAAAGATCATTTGTTGCCGGGAACCAGAGTACCTCTCACACGCCCGTGCAACTGCAAGACCTGATCCACATTGTCAAAGTCCAGACTGTCGGCGGTAAAACGATCGTTACCTCGCAATAATTCAACAGGTTTATGTGATTTCACTTGCTCCGTCTTCATGAAGGCATGCAGAAACTCACCCCGGTATTCCATGCGGGGCGCCGCTTGAGCACGATTGCCTGCATCAGCCTCACGCACCACGATAGCGTTGCCAAGCAACTGCACCTCAGAAGAATCCTCATTTGTCAGCCCCCGGTTGGCCGTAGCGGTGGTCAGGCGGCCTTTTTCATCAAACGAGCGGATCCGGATACTGTCAATCTCCATCCACTGGGTGTCCGGGTAGTGGCGGGCCTTCTCGCCCACCACTTCCGTTCGGATACGGCCGACCGAATCGAACGTTCTGACTGAAAACCCTTCCATGAAATAGTCGGGCTCGTGACTGAGCGGCTTCTCAACCAGCGGTCCGCTGACGGGGGGAGCGCTGCGAACCAGCCAATATGTGCCCAATGCCAGCAAGGCCATGAACGCCACAGGCAGATACAGCAGAAACCGGTCCCAGGCATCTTTGAGGATTGCCATTACTGGGTGTACTTTTCCAGCAAGTTAACGTAACGACCACTCGCAACCATGAGAATGTCGCAGAACTCGCGTGCGGCTCCATAGCCCCCGCGCGCTTTGGTGACGTAGTTCGCTGCCGCTAGCACTTCCACATGGGCATTGACTGGGGCGCAGGCAAAAGCACAACGTCGCATCACCGCAAGGTCCGGCCAATCGTCCCCCATGGCAGCGGCCTGAGTCCAGTCCAGTCCGAGCGCCTGGAGCGTGTCTTCGGCCGCAGGGCGTTTGTCCTCGGTTCCAAAATGGGCATGTTCGATGCCCAGTGCCTGCAGTCGTACCCGCAAAGGTTTGGAGTCACGCCCGGTGATAACCACTGGCGTAATGCCCGCCTGCATCAGCAGCTTGAGACCATGGCCGTCCAAGGTGTTGAAGCGCTTCAGGGTTTCACCCGCCTCGGAGAAAAGCAGCCCGCCGTCGGTCAACACACCATCGACATCAAAGAAGGCAACCTTTACGCCCTGTGCCAGCAGCAACAGCGCCGGATCGAAATGGATAACCGGTTTCATCAAATCACCTTCGCGCGCATCAAATCGTTGCTGTTCAGTGCGCCGCACAAACGGCCTTCGTTGTCGACCACCAGCACGCTGGTAATGCGCTTGCGCTCCATCAGATCAGCAGCGTCGACGGCCAGTGCTTTCGCATCGACGGTGCAGGGTGCGGGGTGCATGACTTCCTGCGCTGTTTTGGCACGCAAGTCGATGCCCTCTTCCACCAGGCGCCGTAAATCGCCATCGGTAAAAATGCCAAGCACATGGTTCGTGTTGTCCACGATCGCCGTTGCACCCAGTCCCTTGGCGCTCATCTCGCGCATCAGGGCGCTGAAACTCGCGTCTTGCAGCACCCGCGGAACAGCATCCCCTGTGCGCATCACGTCGCTTACATGGGTCAGCAGCTTGCGACCCAAGGCCCCACCCGGATGGGACCGCGCGAAGTCTTCCGCGCGAAAACCTCGCGCGTCCAGCAACGCCAAGGCCAACGCGTCGCCCAGCGCCAACTGCGCGGTCGTACTTGCGGTAGGCGCCAGATTCAATGGACAGGCTTCTTTGTCGACGGCACTGTCAAGCCAGAGGTCCGCATGCCTGGCCATGGTGGACTCGGCATTGCCCGTCATGGCAACCAGCGGCGCGCCCAGTCGCTTGAGGACTGGCAGGATGGCCGCCATTTCCTGGGATTCACCGCTGTTGGAAATCGCCAGCACCAAGTCTGCTGCGGTGATCATGCCCAAATCTCCGTGGCTGGCTTCCGCCGGGTGCACAAACATGGCTGGTGTGCCGGTAGACGCGAGGGTCGCAACGATCTTGCGACCAATGTGACCGCTTTTCCCCATGCCCATCACTACAACGCGGCCCTGGATTGCAAGAATCATAAAGACCGCTTGGGCAAAGGCTGCCCCCACGCGACTTTTCAGTCCCAACACAGCGGCTGCCTCAATATCAAATGTCTCATGCGCCAGCGCAATGGCACGTTGGGCTGAGGCGACTGAATTGGTCGGTACTTGATGGGTCATGCGCGTATTTTATAGAGCACCACAAGCATTGTTAGTATGTTGGCATGACCGGTCTTGAAATCACACTGCTCTACCTGATGGCCGCTGTGCTGGGGGTAGTGGTGTGCCGGTCTTTCAAGCTCCCGCCCATGCTGGGTTATCTGGTGGTGGGGATTCTGATTGGACCCAATGCCTTGGCGCTTGCTCAGGATTCCAGTGGCATCCGCTACCTGGCGGAATTCGGTGTGGTGTTTCTGATGTTTGTCATCGGGCTGGAGTTCAGCCTTCCCAAATTGCGCGCCATGCGACGCCACGTGTTTGGACTGGGCTTGTCTCAGGTAGCGCTCACGGTGCTGCTAACCACACTGGCTTCTCTGGGGCTCGGGTTGGTATTGCCAGCCTGGTGGAACGTGTCGTGGGAGGTGGCGGTAGCACTCGGCGGGATTATGGCCATGAGCAGCACGGCCATCGTGATCAAACTGGTCGCAGAACGGATGGAGCTAGAGTCCGAACACGGCAAACGCGTGGTCGGTATTCTGCTGTTTCAGGATTTGGCGGTGGTGCCGCTACTGGTGCTGATTCCCGCACTGGGTGCCGCCCCGGAGAACCTGCTGCCGGCGCTCGCGCTGGCTTTTTTCAAGGCGGTTGTGCTGCTGGGCGTATTGCTTACTGGCGGGCAGAAAGTCATGCGCTGGTGGCTCACGATCGTGGCGCGGCGCAAAAGCGATGAGCTGTTCATGCTTAACTTGTTGTTCATTACGCTGGGCTTGGCCTGGCTGACCGAACACGCCGGCCTGTCGCTGGCGCTGGGGGCCTTTGTTGCGGGCATGCTGATTTCAGAGACCGAATACAAGCACCAGGTCGAAACCGATATCCGGCCGTTTCACGACGTGCTCCTTGGCCTTTTCTTCATCACCATTGGCATGATGCTCGACTGGCGCCTGGTTCTGGAACGCTGGCCCCTGGTGCTTCTGCTCTTCACGCTGTCGCTGGCGTTCAAGCTTGCGCTGATCACCGCCCTCGCACGGGCTTTTGGTGCATCCATGGGCGTGGCCCTGCGCGTGGGCCTGTACCTTGCGCAGGCGGGCGAGTTTGGTCTGGTGCTGCTCACGCTTGCGGGCCAATACAACCTCGTACCCCCTCAGTTGTTCAACCCCATCCTGGCATCCATGGTTTTGTCCATGCTGGCAACCCCGTTCGTCATTCTCTACACCAACACAATCGTCATGCGGCTGGTGAGCAGCGACTGGCTGATGCAATCAGTCCAGATGACGAGCATCGCGCGCAAGGCCATCAATGCCGACAAACATGTGATTATTTGCGGCTACGGCCGATGCGGCCAGAATCTGGCGCGCCTGCTTGAAGCCGAAAGTATTCCCTACATGGCACTGGACTTGGACCCCGACCGCGTCCGCCATGCTGCTGCGGCCGGTCACTCCGTGGTGTACGGCGATGCCGCACGTCTTCAGGCTTTGATGGCAGCCGGCCTTCACCGTGCGAGCGCTGTAGTAATAACCTACCTTGATACCGCGAATGCCCTGCGGGTACTGCACCACACCCACGAGCAGGCGGTCAACGTACCGGTGGTGGTTCGCACTATTGATGACGTGGATCTGGAGAAGCTCCGACAGGCCGGCGCAACCGAGGTGGTGCCCGAAGCCATTGAAGCCAGCCTGATGCTGGCCAGCCATGCGCTGGCCCTGGTTGGCGTCCCCATGCGCCGGGTGATTCGTATTGTTCAGGACCAGCGCGACGCGCGGTACAACCTGCTACGCGGTTTTTTTCGAGGCTCTGACGACGATTCTGCAGACGAACTCCAGCATGAACGGCTTGCATCCGTCACCTTGCCCGCGGGTTCCAACGCCGCCCGGCGACCGCTGCGGTCTTTTGCTTTGCACGCGTTGGGCGTGCGTGTCGTCAGCCTTCGGCACGGAAACGGGAAGAGTGCGCTCACCTCAGATGATTCCGTGCTGGAAAGTGGCGACATCCTGGTGCTCTCTGGCAAGGCCGAAGCACTGGCGGTCGCCGAGCACAAATTGCTCAAGAGCTAGCGACAGCCAGCGCGGCCTAAGGGCACAATGGCAGTCCAATCCGATTTTCGACCCTTCTTTTGTGGTTCATCCATGCAGCACCTCAGCGTCAATCAGTACCTAAGAGACCACATACGCACCGTACCTGACTGGCCGGCGCCAGGTGTGCAATTTCGCGATATCACACCGCTATTGCAGGACGCCAAGGTGTTTCGCATCCTCATCGATGCTTTTGTCCACCGGTATATGGACCCTGCGATGCGCCCGGACGTGGTTGCGGGTCTGGATGCACGGGGTTTCATTCTGGGGGCCGTTGTCGCCTATGAGCTCAACGTCGGTTTTGTGCCCATTCGCAAGAAAGGCAAGCTGCCCTTCACGACCGTAGAAGAAACTTACGAGCTCGAATACGGAAGTGCGACGGTCGAGTTGCACACCGATGCGGTCAAAGCCGGTGACCGCGTGCTGTTGATTGATGACCTGATCGCGACAGGCGGCACCATGATGGCGGGCAGAAGGCTACTCGAGAAACTCGGTGCCCACGTGATGGAAGGTGCCGCCATTGTTGACCTGCCCGAGTTGGGTGGTTCGCAAAAACTCAGGGATTCCGGGTTGCCGCTGTTTACGCTGGTCGATTTCAGCGGAACCTAGTTCAAATCACCGTACTGGGTGCCACTCAAAGGCGATGGGCGCTCTTCGAGTTCCGTATCGGCAAAAACCGGATAGGACGCGGGGCTGTTCCGGCCTGGACGGACCACATGAACCGCAGCCAGCTCCGGTGATGGTGTTGGTGTTGGTTTCGCTGAAGCTACCGATGCCAGTGCTTGTTTGAACGCGGCGACCTCATCGGGTAGCAGTGGTTCGTGAGGTGATTGGGGTGTTGCGGTGGAGGGGCCATGGCTCAGCGGCGCCGGAGCGGACATGCGAGTCAGTCCTGCCGTGACGTGCTCGTTCACCCGCCAGTAAACCGCCGTCACCAGGATGTCGTAACGCGCTTTGGCGCTTTGTGCGATCAAGCCTTCAATTTCAGCCAAGCGGGTCGTTTCACCCAGATAGTGGCGCGCAATGTCCATCATGATCAAATACTGCCGGCCGCGCGAGTCCAGCGACAGCACCTTGAACTTGTAGCTCGACGACAATATCCCCGCGCCGGTCAGGGATTCACGTACCACGCCGTACAGTTGCTCCCGCCGCTCCAGACGCTCGCCCTTGCGATTGGCTGCACTGCCTGGCGCAGAAGCCGGCATTCTCACCCGTCCCCTCGGGGAGGTACTCAGCGGAATCGTGGGGTCTATGTGACCCAGACCCGAACTCACTGCCGCATCGCAGTATTTGCCTTGCGGTGCTTTTGAAAACCAGTTGAAAAGGGACATGCTTATTGCTTTCGAAGCCAACGAAAAAAACAGTGTACTGCAGGCTATTTTCCAATGCAAAAGCTGGAAAAGATCACGCCAAGCAGATCATCCGACGTGAACTCACCGGTGATATCACTCAAGGCATTCTGCGCCAGCCGCAGCTCTTCGGCCAGCAAATCCAGAGACTGGGCTTGTGCCGCCAAATGGCCGGCGGCCTCCATCAAATGCCCATCTACCCGGCGCAGCGCCTGGATGTGTCGTTCACGGGCAACGAATATGCCGCTGGTGGAGGCCTGCCAGCCCGCGGTCTCCAGCAGGATGCGCCGCAGTTGATCCAGCCCGGTTCCCGTTTTGGCGGACAGCGTGATGCCGGGGCGGGGCAAAGTGCTATTGGCAACCGCGACCGCATCAGCCTTGTTCCACACATCAATCACGGGAACATTCTTTGAGAGTTTTAGGGCGATAGCCCCCGTAATGTCTGCGTCAGCAGCTATGTAATTCATAGCATCTGAACGCGTTAGGTCGTGCAAGAACAAGACTGCATCCGCGCTTTCTATGGCTTCCCAGGCGCGTGCAATGCCGATTTTTTCAACGTCATCCTCGCTGGGGCGCAAACCGGCGGTATCGACCACATGGATTGGTACCCCTTCGATTTGGATCGTCTGTTGCACCTTGTCCCGGGTCGTTCCCGCAATCGGCGTCACGATGGCCAGTTCGGCACCGGCCAGTGCGTTAAGCAAGGACGACTTGCCCGCGTTCGGCTGCCCGGCAATCACCACGATGATGCCTTCGCGCAACAACGCGCCCTGCGACGCCCGCTGCATCACGGTGCGCAACGCCTCCTGCAACCGGTCCAGCTGCCCTTGGGCATCGGCTTTTTTCAGGAAGTCGATTTCCTCTTCCGGAAAATCCAGGGTTGCTTCCACCAACATGCGCAAGTGGATGAGCGCGTCGCGCAAGGTATGGATTTCACGCGAAAAAGCACCAGACAACGATTGTGTGGCGCTCCGCGCTGCGGCCTCCGTGCTGGCGTCAATCAAATCGGCGATGGCTTCGGCTTGCGCCAGGTCGATCTTGTCGTTCAGAAAGGCTCGCTCGGAAAACTCTCCGGGCTGGGCGATGCGCAACGCCGGCAATGACGCCACTCCGGAAACCGGATTCAATTGATGCGCGGCTTCCAGGCAGCGCGCCAGAAGCAACTGCAGCACCACGGGACCGCCATGGGCCTGAAGCTCGAGGACATCTTCGCCCGTAAACGAGTGGGGGCCGGGGAAAAACAGCGCGAGACCCTGATCAATGGGCACCCCCAAGCCATCATTAAAAGGAAGGTAGGTCGCCTCGCGCGGACGCAGGGTTCGGCCGAACAGCTGCAACACCAGTCCGCCCAGATTCTTGCCGCTGATACGCACAATACCCACCGCCCCGCGCCCAGGCGCGGTGGCGATGGCAGCAATGGGTTGGCTGTGGCGAGTCAACATAGTGGAAACACAAGGCCCAATGGTGAAGGGCCGCAATCAGCGGCCCTTGTGGATTACTTACCGAAACTTCGGCAGATTGAACTGCGGCGGCACGCCCATGCGGGTATTGATGACCCACTGTTGCAGAATGGACAGGGTGTTGTTCGTGATCCAGTACAGCACCAGGCCAGCCGGGAAGAAGAAGAACATCACGCTGAAGATCAGTGGCATGAACCACATCATCTTCGCTTGAATAGGATCCGGTGGCGCGGGGTTCAAAGCCGTCTGCAGCATGGACGTGGCTGTCATCAAGAGCGGCAGGATGTAAAACGGATCAGGCGAAGACAAGTCCTTGATCCACAAGATCCACGGCACATTGCGCATTTCCACACTGGAGAGCAGCACCCAGTACAGCGCAATAAACACCGGAATCTGGATCATGATCGGGAAGCAGCCACCCATGGGGTTGACCTTCTCTTCGCGGTAGATGCGCATCATTTCCTGCTGCATCTGCTGCGGGTTGTCTTTGAGACGTTCCCGCATTTCGGTGATCTTCGGATTGACCGCCTTCATCTTGGCCATGCTGGCATACGCTTTGGCGTTGAGCCAGTAAAAAGCGGCCTTGAGCAACACCACCAGTGCCACGATGGACCAACCCCAGTTCTGAATGAAACTGTGCAGCTTGTCGAGCAACCAGTACAGGGGCTTGGCAAGAATGGTCAGCCAACCATAGTCCTTGACCAGTTCGAGACCAGGGGCCAGGGCTTCCAGCATCTTCTCTTCTTGTGGGCCGGCGAAGAACTTGGCGTCAACCGCCTTGGTCGCGCCGGGCGCAATGGCGTCAACCGGAGTAATCATCGTAGCGCGATAGCAGCAATCTGCAACCGTAGAGCCGATGTCCACCGCATCCAGGGAGATCGTACGCTGTACGCCTTCAGGCAACATCCAGGCGCTTGCAAAGTAATGCTGCACCATCGCGACATAACCGTTCGAAGACTGCTTCTCAAAGTCTGCGTTCTTCTTCTTGATTGCGCTGAACTCCACTTTTTGGTACTTCTTGGCATCGGTGTAGACCGCGGGCCCGGTAAATGTGGAGTAGAACGACGACTCGCCCAGTGGCTTGTTGCCATCACGCACCAGTTGCAGGTACAGCTGAGGGGCGAGAGGAGCCAATGAGACGTTGGTCAACTCATGTTTGACCGCCATGTCATACGCACCGCGACGAATCGTGTAGGTCTTGACCAGTTTGATGCCGCCGACATCCGCAGAGGTGAACTTGATGACCAGTTCGTTCTCTCCGTCCTTCAGCGCACGTGCACCACTCACCGTCATGGGGGTCTTGTGGTTCGGAAAGACGCCCGCGGCACCGCCGCCAATCACACCGGTCTGCGCCAGATAAATGCGCTCCTTGCTGTCATCCAGCAAAACAAAATTGCGGGATTTGTCCGCCATATCGGAATGCTTGAGAAACTCGGTGCGGACCAGGGACCCACCCTCGGTATCGAACGTCATCTTCAGCACGTCGGTTGTTACCTCGAAACGCTCTTTGGGAGCAGCGGCAACGGCTGGCGCAACAGGCACCGCTGCAACCGGAGCAGGCTGACCGCCAACGCTGGGCACACTGGAGTCCGGTCCGCCGGAAACCACCGCGGGCACATTGACCGCAGCAGGCGTCGTCTGCTGGGCTGGGCTTGGGAAAAAAGTGGCTTTCTTTCCGTTATGCACTTGCCATTGGTCCCACAGCAAAACCATGGAAAAGCCAAAGATCACCCACAAAATGGTGCGGCGAATGTCGTTCATGAAGGTTTCTTTTCAGAGGGAGAAGAGAGCAGCCGGGTAAACAGCCGGGGAGGATTGGCCGGTATGGGGTCGTGTCCACCGGAACACCAGGGATTGCAACGCAGGATACGCGACGCGGTCAAATAGCTACCGGCACCCGCCCCGTGGGCCTGCAGTGCCTGCAACGCATAAACCGAGCAAGTAGGCTCAAACCGGCAAGAGGATCCCAACCAGGGACTCAAAACCAGTCGGTAAGCCTTGACGACACCCATGAGGAACGCACGCATCATGATGCAACAGGTGCTTTGACACGGGAAAACAATTGCACCAACTCGGCACGCACAGCCGATTTCAACGCCTCCGACGTGGCGCTGACAAACTGGGCGCGATCGAAACCCGAACGCAAACGCACGAGATGCGCGCGATCATTCAAGGCAGATTCAAATTCAGCACTCACGTTGTAAATCTGGCGTTTGATGGCATTGCGGGTTACGGCACGCTTGGCCCAGCGTTTGGGGACCATGGCACCCAACCAGACACCCTGAACCGGGAACAAGGCGGGTAGCACAGTCTTATTCACCATCGCCACGGGCTGCTCCAGCACACAACAATGCAGAGCAAAATGCGCCGTTCTGGCAAGCGTAGTTCCAGCCAGAACAGCCTGAAACTGTGGGCGCGTCTTCAATCGCTGCACGGTTCAGGACACCATTTGGAGAACAGCAAAGCAGCACACCAGCAGACTCGCGGTGGGCTTGATGGCGTTCGCCCGAAATCCGAACTTAGACAGCCAGACGCTTACGGCCCTTGGCGCGGCGCGCATTGATCACGGCGCGGCCGCCACGGGTTTTCATGCGAACCAGGAAACCGTGGGTACGTGCGCGGCGGATTTTGGAGGGTTGGTAGGTGCGTTTCATGTCAAATTCCTAATGGGCTCAGTTCAGATCCAGCAGCTTTAAATATGCGGACCTCAGTCAAATCACCCCGATCACAATCAGGGGAACCGTCGATTATCGCAAATTTTCTGAATCACGGCAACACCTTACGTCGGAAATGCGGCGTATCGCTGTAACTTGGGCATTCCGTTCCAAATTGTGGATAAGCGTTTGATAAATTACAATTGACGACACAGCAATTTATAACTATCCACAGAAGCTGAAAAGAAAATGTCCGAGGGACCCCTACCCAAACAAGCCATGTCACCCAGCCATGACATAGGCCAAAGTCTATGGCAAAGCTGTGTCGACCAGCTCGCCCAAGAGCTGCCGGAACAGCAGTTCAACACCTGGATAAAACCCCTCACCGCCCAGGTGCAGGAAGACTTTTCCAAAGTAACGATTTTTGTCGCAAATCGGTTCAAACTGGACTGGGTTCGCGCCCAATACAGCGGTCGTATATCGGCCTTGCTGGAAAAAATGTATGGCCAGTCCGTGCAAGTTGAGTTAGCGATCACTCCGCGAGAAAACGCTGTCAGAAGTACCTTTACACTTCCTGCCGCTGAAATGGTTCCGACGGAGGAAAGTAGCAGCCCAGGTGAATCCACTCCCTCAGGCCTACCCAAAAATCGCCTCAACCCGATGCTCACTTTTGAGACCTTGGTGGAGGGCACGGCCAACCGCATGGCACGCGCAGCCGCCATGCATGTAGCGACCATGCCAGGGCATCTTTACAACCCGCTGTTCATCTATGGCGGTGTCGGTTTGGGCAAGACCCACCTGATGCACGCGGTGGGCAACCGACTGCTGGTGGACAAGCCTGGCTCCAAAGTTCTCTACATCCATGCGGAACAGTTTGTTTCAGATGTGGTTAAGGCCTACCAACGCAAGACTTTTGACGAATTCAAGGACCGTTATCACTCACTGGATTTGCTCCTGATTGACGATGTGCAATTTTTTGCCAACAAAGATCGGACCCAGGAAGAGTTTTTTAACGCCTTTGAAGCGCTGCTCGCCAAGAAATCACACATCGTGATGACCAGCGACACCTACCCAAAGGGCCTAACCGACATCCATGAACGCCTGGTTTCCCGTTTTGACTCCGGGCTGACAGTGGCTATTGAACCGCCTGAGTTGGAAATGCGGGTCGCCATTTTGATCAACAAGGCGCGCGTCGAAGGCTCTGAAATGCCTGAAGAAGTGGCTTTTTTTGTTGCAAAAAACGTACGCTCGAACGTGCGGGAACTGGAAGGTGCGCTGCGCAAGATACTGGCCTATTCGCGTTTCAACCAGAAAGAAATCTCCATCCAGCTGGCCCGCGAGGCACTTCGGGACCTGCTGTCCATTCAAAACCGGCAGATTTCTGTGGAGAACATCCAGAAGACAGTCGCAGACTATTACAAGATCAAAGTCGCAGACATGTATTCAAAAAAGCGGCCGGCCAGCATTGCCCGGCCGCGTCAGATTGCCATGTACCTTGCCAAGGAACTGACACAAAAAAGTCTTCCAGAAATTGGAGAATTGTTCGGCGGGCGGGACCACACCACTGTTTTGCACGCCGTTCGGAAAATTGGCGGCGAACGCCAGCAGATGACCGAGCTCAACCAGCAACTGCATGTGCTGGAGCAAACGCTCAAAGGCTGACGAGGAATAAAACGCAAAAGCACCAAAAGTAGTGAATAAAACTGGGAAAATGGCTGGATTGACCAGAAATCGGAGCTGCTGGCTACCGATTCAAACGACAGATATTTATAAGAGGTTGACATGATCGTATTGAAGGCAACGCAGGACAAGGTTCTCTCGGTTCTGCAATCCGTAGCCGGAATTGTTGAGCGCCGTCACACGTTGCCCATTCTGGCCAACGTCCTTGTGCGCAAAACGGGAACCTCCCTGCAAGTCACGACCAGCGACCTCGAAATCCAGATCCGCACAACAGCGGAACTCGGCGGCGATACCGGCAACTTCACCAGCACGATCGGTGCACGAAAACTCATCGACATTTTGCGCACCATGCCTGCGGACCAAACCGTGTCTTTGGAATCCAGCCAAAGCAAGGTCATTCTCAAGGGTGGAAAGAGCAAGTTCACATTGCAAACCATGGCGGCTGAGGACTTCCCGCTGGTGCAAGAATCTGCCAACTTTGGCCCCGTGTTCAGCGTACCGCAAAAAACGCTCAAGAGCCTTTTGAGCCAGGTGTCTTTCGCCATGGCCGTTCACGACATCCGTTACTACCTCAACGGAATTTTGTTTGTAGCCGAAGGCAAGCAGTTAAGCCTGGTTGCAACAGACGGTCACCGACTGGCGTTTGCGTCTGCCACGTTGGACGTCGAAGTGCCCAAACAGGAAGTTATTTTGCCGCGCAAGACCGTCGTCGAGTTGCAGCGCCTGCTGTCCGATGCCGAAGGCGCGATTGAGATGCAATTCGCCAACAACCAAGCCAAGTTCGTTTTTGGCGGCATGGAATTTGTCACCAAACTGGTTGAAGGCAAGTTCCCTGACTACAACCGGGTCATCCCGAAAAACCACAAAAACAGCATCACGCTCGGACGTGCCGCCTTGCTGGCCACGCTGCAACGCACTGCTATTTTGACCAGCGACAAGTTCAAGGGTGTTCGCCTGAACATTGACCCCGGCACCCTGCGTGTCGCGTCCAACAACGCCGAGCAGGAAGAAGCCGTGGACGAGCTGGATATTGACTACGGCGGCGACAGCATTGAAATTGGTTTCAACGTGACGTACCTGATTGATGCACTCACCAATATGAGCCAGGAAATGGTAAAGCTGGAGTTGTCTGACGGCAACAGTTCCGCCCTTTTCACCATTCCCGACAACGCCACGTTCAAGTACGTGGTGATGCCAATGAGAATTTAATGCTACCAAAACAGTAGCGCCACATGACGCAAACCCCCGGTCTTCGGGGGTTTGGTCATTCCAGAGTTTGAGATTTAGCGAGAGAAGTTAGCCATGACCGACGAAAACAAACCCAATCTGCCCACAGAAACCAGTGGCGAAGCCGTACGCACTGGCGAGGGTGGTGCTGAGAGTTCCAACTTTCAGCCCACCATTGATGCGCATCAGGCGGGTGCATCCGAGGCTTACGGCGAAGGCTCTATTCAGATTCTGGAAGGACTGGAGGCCGTGCGCAAACGACCCGGAATGTACATTGGCGACACCTCCGACGGCACTGGTTTGCACCACCTGGTCTTCGAAGTGGTGGACAACTCCATTGATGAATCGTTGGCGGGCCATTGCGACGACATTCTGGTCACCATCCACTCCGACAATTCCATCAGCGTGGTGGACAACGGACGCGGCATTCCCACCGGCGTGAAGATGGACGACAAACACGAGCCCAAGCGCTCGGCCGCTGAAATTGCCTTGACCGAGTTGCACGCAGGCGGCAAGTTCAATCAAAACAGCTACAAAGTGTCCGGTGGCTTGCACGGTGTGGGCGTGAGTTGCGTCAACGCCCTCTCCAAAATGCTGCGCCTGACCATCCGGCGTGATGGCAAGGTTCACGTCATGGAGTTCAGTAAAGGCTTCGTGCAAAACCGCCTGATAGAGACCGTAAACGGCGTTGAAGTCTCCCCCATGCGGGTCATTGGCGATACCGAAAAGCGCGGCACCGAAGTGCATTTTTCGCCCGATCTGGAGATCTTTCAAACCAACTCGGATTTCCATTACGAGATCTTGAGCAAGCGCCTGCGCGAACTCAGCTTTTTGAACAACGGCGTCAAGATCCGGCTCAAGGACGAGCGCAGCGGCAAGGAAGACGACTTCTCGGGTGCCGGTGGCGTCAAGGGCTTTGTGAACTTCATCAACAAGGGCAAGACGGTGTTGAACCCCAACATCTTCCACGCCATGGGCGATCGGCAGAGCGACCAGCAAACCAACATCGGCGTCGAAGTGGCGATGCAGTGGAACAGCGGCTACAACGAGCAGGTGCTGTGCTTCACCAACAACATCCCCCAGCGCGATGGCGGTACCCACCTGACCGGCCTGCGCGCTGCGATGACCCGCGTCATCAACAAATACATTGACGACTCCGAGATCGCCAAAAAAGCCAAAGTGGAAGTCACGGGCGACGATATGCGCGAGGGCCTGACCTGCGTGCTTAGCGTGAAGGTGCCTGAGCCGAAATTCAGCAGCCAGACCAAAGACAAGCTTGTATCCAGCGAAGTGCGCGGCCCGGTGGAAGACATTGTCAGCAAGCTGCTGTTTGACTACCTGCAAGAGCGCCCGGCAGACGCCAAAATCATCGTCGGCAAGATCATCGAAGCCGCCCGCGCCCGCGAAGCCGCCCGCAAGGCCCGCGACATGACGCGGCGCAAAGGCGTGCTCGACGGCATGGGCCTGCCGGGCAAGCTGGCTGACTGCCAAGAAAAAGACCCGGCGATGTGCGAAATCTATATCGTCGAGGGCGACTCCGCCGGAGGCTCTGCCAAGCAAGGCCGTGACAGAAAGTTCCAGGCTATTTTGCCCCTGCGCGGCAAGATCCTGAACGTGGAAAAAGCCCGTTATGAAAAGCTGCTGACCAGCAACGAAATCCTGACGCTTATCACCGCACTGGGCACCGGCATCGGCAAGGCCGGCGGCACTACGGGCAATGACGACTTCAATGTCGCCAAGCTGCGTTACCACCGCATCATCATCATGACCGATGCCGACGTTGACGGCGCTCACATCCGCACACTGCTGCTCACCTTCTTTTACCGCCAGATGCCCGAACTGGTGGAGCGTGGCCACATCTACATTGCGCAGCCTCCGCTGTACAAGGTCAAGGCTGGCAAGGAAGAGCTGTACCTCAAGGATGGTGGCGCACTCGACAGCTTCCTGCTGCGCATTGCCCTGGTGAATGCCTCCGTCTTCACGGGTGGCCCCAATGGCACCACTATTGCCGGAGATACGCTGGCCGAGTTGGCGCGCAAACACCAGATCGCACAAAGCGTCATTGCCCGTCTGAAAAACTTCATGGATGCCGAAGCCTTGCGCTCGGTGGCAGATGGCGTGGCCCTGAATCTTGATACCGTGGCGGATGCCGAAGTATCGGCTGCCGCCCTGCAAGCCCGCTTGCCTGACGCCGAAGTGGCTGGCGAGTTCGACGTGCGTACCGACAAACCCATTTTGCGCATCAGCCGTCGCCACCACGGCAACGTCAAGAGCAGCGTGCTGACGCAGGACTTTGTGCATGGTTCCGACTATGCTGCGCTGGCCGAAGCGGCCAACACCTTCAAGGGCCTGCTCAGCGAAGGTGCCCGCGTGATGCGCGGTGAAGGCGAACGGGCCAAAGAAGAAAAAGTGTCCGACTTCCGCGAAGCGATGGCTTGGCTGATTGTTCAAGCGGAGCACGCGACCAGCCGCCAGCGCTACAAAGGGCTGGGTGAAATGAACCCCTCCCAGCTGTGGGAAACCACCATGGACCCAACCGTGCGCCGCTTGCTGAAGGTGCAGATCGACGATGCGATTGAAGCGGACCGCGTGTTCACGATGCTGATGGGCGACGAGGTGGAGCCCCGCCGTGAATTCATCGAGGCGAACGCGCTTAGAGCCGGCAACATTGACGTCTAAGACAGTGTCTATTCAAGCGCTGTACAAACAAAAGTGCATGTCCGCTGCTGATGCCATTGGCGTCATCAGCAACGGCGACACGATTGTGGTTCCCACGGCAGTGGGCGAGACGCCGGCATTGCTGACAGCACTGTCAGATGCGCGACGCAATTTCCGCAATGTGCGCGTCTCCCAGATATTGCCGGTGCGCAAATACGACTACTTCGACCCCGAAACGACCGATTGCGTTCGCCACATTGCCTATTTTTTCAGCGGTATATCGCGGGCAGGTGGTCAGGAAGGCTGGACGGACTTCATTCCCGCCAATTTTTCCGAGTTGCCGGATTTGCTCCGTCGTCATCTACTTCCGGCTGACGTGGTTTTTTCCATGGCGTCGCCGATGGACGAGCATGGCTACTTCTCTTTGTCACTGGGCGTTGACTACACCATGGCCGCGATCGAAAAAGCGCGTGCTGTGGTGCTGGAAGTCAACCCGAATGTCCCGTTTGCCAACGGCAATTGCCACATCCATATTTCGCAGATCGCCGCGCTGACCGAGAGCGACGACCCCATTCTTGAAGTCGGACTTCCCAAAATTGGTCCAGTGCAGGAAGCCATCGGGCGGTATGTGGCCGACATGATTCCTGATGGTGCGACGCTGCAAATCGGCTACGGTGGTATTCCCGATGCGGTCGTCATGCAACTGACCGACAAGCACGACCTGGGCGTTCACACCGAGATGATCGGCGACGGCATCATGAGTCTGGTGGAAGCGGGTGTGGTCACCAACCGGAAAAAGAACTATCTGCCCGGCAAGATGGTGGCCACCTTTGCGCTGGGCTCCAAAAAGTTGTACCAGTTCCTGCACCGCAACCCGTCGATCGAAATGCACCCGGTCGATTTCACCAACGACCCCTACCTGGCGGGGAAAAACGACAATTTGCACGCCATCAACGCGACCATGCAAATTGACTTCATGGGCCAATGCGGGTCAGAGAGCCTGGGCTCGGCACCCTATTCAGGCACGGGAGGGCAAACGGACTTCGTGCGGGCCGCCAACCGCTCCAATGGAGGCAAAGCGTTCATTGTTCTGCCTTCTACGGCCAAGCATGACACCATCTCACGCATCGTGCCCACCTTGTCTGCGGGCACGCACATGAGCACCACCAAAAACGATATCAACTATGTGGTCACCGAACACGGTGTCGCCCAGTTGCGGGGCAAGACCGCCCGCCAGCGCTGCGAGGCACTGATCTCGATCGCACACCCCGACTTCAGAGGCGAACTGCGCGCTGCGGCCAAAACGATGCGTCTGCTGTGATTCAGGAACCGCGCCTGTGGCAGGATGATGGCTGGACCGCTCGGGTCATCAAAAACGAAGAGGATGACGGCTGGGCGGTTGAGATGCTGATGGACGGCCAGGCCGAACCCGCATTGGTGGCGGCCTGGACCATGGGTCGCGACAAGAAGAACCCGAAACCACTCGATTCGGCTGCGTTTTATACGTGGGTAAAAACGGCCAATGAGATCGTCCGGCGACACGAGCAGCAATTGCATGCCCAACTGCACAAAAGCGCCCATATCAAAGTGAACGGTGCCGCGCTACACGTCACTCTGGACATCATCCCGGATGACGATGATCCTTACGCACTGCTAACGGCGTGTGACGCCGCTGGCGATCAACTGGCGCAAATCCGGGTAGCCCCGACGTTCAAACTGAACGACCAGAGCGCCGAAAACTGGGCAAATGATGCATTCCGCCGACCTTCCGATCGACGGGGTTAAGACCGGGTCTTAACGGCGTGGAGTCATCGGGCCGCGGCCTTCGATGTGGCGGAAATTGATACGCCCCTTGCTCAGGTCATAGGGCGACAGTTCCAGCGATACCTTGTCACCCGCCAAAATGCGGATGTGGTTCTTGCGCATCTTGCCAGCGGAATAGGCGATCAGCTGGTGTCCGTTTTCCAGCGTTACCCGAAAACGCGTGTCGGGCAACACTTCATTCACTACGCCCATCATCTCGATCAGGTCTTCTTTGGCCATGGTGTAACTCCTGTAAAAGTAACTGTCATTGAGGGCGCGTGACGTCACGCACCCAGTCTATGCCCTGTGCGATGGCATAACGCGCTGCTGCGTCATGCGAGGGAAATTCATCGTGGAAACGCATCACACGGTCGGTGGACGCGCTGCCGCGGCCGCTGGCAATGGAGACCTGTGCGGCAAACTGCCCACATGGTAGTTGACGGGGGCAGGCTGCGATGCGGTATTTACCCATTGTGATGGGCGTTTGTTTTGTTGTTGTAGTAAAAATCATTAAAAAGTTAACTGGGCGGGAGCAGTTTGGCTCGTAGCGCCCGAAAGCAAAATTGGCATGCCCTCATGCCGAGGTACCCATCCAATCATCCTGACGGCCCGTTCACATGAAACGGAGAGTCAGGGTACGCGCCATAGCAGGGGCGTCGTATACAGAGGGAAAAAGCCACTACGCCGTGAGATGGGTAGCGTGAACGCTATTGAGGGGCTGGACTGGCAACCCCTCTGCCGGGGGTGTTTGCGTCCCTGCACAGATGCGGGGATGCGGCCAATCGCCAAAAGCGAACCCGTAAATGTAACACGTCTGCGAAAAACGCGTCAGGCGACCGCTTTTCTGGAGGCTGCAGCCACCTTCTTCACCGGCATGGGTTTTTTGGCTGGCGTCGCTTTGGTGCCGTGTGCGGTCTTGCGCGCTGCCAGAGCCAGTTGCCGTACACGCTCAATGTCGGCGTCACTGAACGGGCCGTTCACACCTGAAATGGCGGCCAGTTTCATGCCGTGCTTCAAGCCCATCTGGTAGATCTCGCGCACTTTCTCCCACTCAATGGCGCGGCCCACGGTAAAGTTTTCAAACCGGCCTTCCAGCGCCAGCACAATCGTTTCGGCCAGGCAGGCATAGGCAACCCCCTTGGGCAGACCGATGTTTTTCATGTGCACATCGCCCGGCAACTGAATCTCGCCGGATTCGATCACCAGCACATCCGGGCGCTTGGCCACTTCTGAAGGCGGCAGGTCCAGAGGGCGCGCCACGTCGGTGATCACGCATCCCGGTTTTACCTTCATGATGTCCAGCACTTTTTTCCCGGCGCCGGATGTGGCAGTAACAATCATGTCCATCTCGGCAATGTCCCTGTCCGCGTGCGCCGACAGGAAAATTTTGACGTCGGGGGACTCCTTCAATATGGATTCCTTCAACGCCAGCAACTTGGCCGCTTCGGGCGACACCAGGTACACCTCTTGCGCCACGCGGGCCATGAGCCGGGCACATACCGAGCCAATGGCGCCCGTAGCACCCACCACCATGGCCTTGAACTTGACTCGCCCCTTGCCCTTGGGAGCGGGGAGCAGGCGCATGCGCAGGAGGGCATCGTGTGCGGCCCAGAGAGCACCTGACGCGCTGTAGCTGTTGCCGGTCGTAATGGGCAGCGGCGAGCGTTTGGCCACGGTGACCCCGGCATCCCCGACCACCTTGGTAAATGCACCCAGCCCCATGATCTGTGCACCCAGACGCTGGGCCATTGCCGCGGCGTCCAGCAGGCGACGGTAAGTGAACTCGGGGTCGTGGGCCATGATCTCCCTGGGTGTACCGCCCACCGAAATCAGCCAGCCTTCCGCCTCGACGCCGGTCGGCGACTGAATACCTGTAACCCGTGAGTACACAAAAGGAGGGGCATAGGCCAGCACTTTTTCCAGCGAGTTCATGAACACCGGCGGTGACACTTGCGACAGCAACTCAATGGGTTTGACTTGTTTGAAATACTCCTGAGACAGCGGGTGAATCACAAACGCGAAGCGGTTGATCCGGTGAAAACCATTGGGGTGGATGATGCGCGGTTCGGACTGCAGCCCCGTGATGATTTCCAGATAGTCGTCCTCCAGAATGTCTTGCGGTTTTTTGCCCATCGCGGCAATGATCATGGCGTCCAGCAGGTTGGCACCCAGTACATGGCCATGCATAAAGGGCGAACCGTCGACGATGGTGGCCACGCCCTTGTCCCGCAACTGGGCAACACGTTCCTCATTCACGGTGGAGGTAATGATGGTTTTTCCCGCCAGCTCTTCCAGGCCAAAGTCGTCCAGCTCATGCACTGGCGCCACGATGACGGACGCTTTCTGCATGGCTTTGCGCAGGACAAAGCGCGTCCACTCCTTGACCGGACCGGATGGCATGGCCGACGGCAGGGTCCAGTCCTTGACGTAGTGCGCGCCGGTGGCGTAAAGGTTCAATGCATCCAGTGTGGTGAGCATTTTGGGCACGCCCAACTGCAGAAGGGGGTCGGCAAACTGCAAGTTACTGGAGTACTCCGCCATGGCGAGCGCCAGCTTGTAGTCCGTCATGCCTGAAAAAAACAGGACCCGCGCATTGGTGAAGAAATGCCCCAGCTGCGTCTGGGCGTGGCGCACCGCCCACTCCTGAAAAATGTCGCCCAAGCGCCCGCCCGTGGTAACCGGCACATGCGTGGCTACGGCTTTGAGGCGTGCGCTGTCTTTTTCAATAAAGCGGCGCGAACCCACCTTGTAGCTGTCCTTGAGAACCCCCAAACCGATGGCCGCAGCCTTTTTGTCCCACAGCCTGATCTGCTTGATGGCTGTCGCCGTGCTGCCGTCGGTGCCGATGCGGCGCACATGCAGCTTTTCGCCAAGCAAGTCCGTAGTGAAATCAAAATTCTGGCTGCTGGAGCCCAGACTGATGCTGACAACTTGTTTCATGGCGATCTAACAAAAGGTTGAACGGAAGAAGATCTGACAGGACGCAACAACTGCCAGTATCCTGGCAGAAAATTGACTCTGTCAACCCCGATTTACGCAAGAAAGCGCTACTTCAACCACCCGAAAACCAAGGGTCCGCCGACCCGACTCAGGTTAGCACAAAGTTCGCATCCGGCATTGGAGCAGGGGGCGGCGTTTCGCCCAGCATCTCGCGCAGACTGGCGTTGATGCCGGCCACCATGGAGTCCAGGGCCAGATCATTGGCGGCCATGCCAAAAGGCTCCTCAATTTCGTCGCTCAAGGCTTCCAGCGCGAAGAAGGTGTAGGACACAAAGGTCACTACCAAGGGCGTCATCAGGCCAATCGTGTCCACCAGTCCGAAGGGCAACAGCGTGCAATACAGGTAGGCGCTGCGGTGCAGGATGACCGAATAAGTGAAGGGCAAGGGCGTGTTGGCAATGCGCTCGCAACTCCCGAGCGCCAGGGAGAGGCCGTCGAGCGAACCTTCCATCTTGTGCGCCAGCGTGGAATCCAGCTGTTGGTTTTGACGGCACTCCTGCAACCACCGGCCCAGCCACAACAACACCAGCGTCGGGGCCGAGCGGGCACCCGCCAGTTGCGCGCGCAGGTCGTCAGGCAGCAAGCCCTCGGTTTGCACGGTGCTGGGCTGGCCGCGCAACTGGTTGCGCATGGTGGTGGCAAAGCCCACCAGACCCAGTACAAAGGGGCGCACATCACGCCCGGCGGCAATCAAGGTCAGGGCTTGGCGACTGAGATTGCGCGCCTCCACCAGCACACTGCCCCACTGCTTGCGCGCCTCCCAGTAGCGGTCGTAGCTGGCGTTGATGCGAAACCCCAGAAAAATGGCCAGCGCCACGCCCATCAGCGAGAAAGGACTGGAGTTGAGGGTGACCTTCCAGAGAAAAAGCTGGCCATGCGCCATGACCACGGCAACGGAGAGCGCAAAGATAAACAGCTGTTGGCCAACGATGCGGTGCACCAGCGAGCCACGGCGCACAAACAGCAGTCGAATCCAGTGGGGGCGGGGGCGAACAATCATGACTTCACCCTCTTCACAGGCACCAAAAACCACACAAACGCGAGCACTTGCACTGCCAGCAACACGCCAAACGTGGCCCGAAACGCATCAGCCCGGACCATTCCGCGGGTGGCAAAGGCATCCACTGCGGCACCAATGCCCCATTGCAGACCAAATGCACCAATGAACACCATCAGGTTCAGGGCGGTATTGACCCGGCCCGAAAGCGATATCGGAAATGCCGCCGTCAGCTGCGAATACGCAATATTGCCCAAGCTGAATGACAAGCCCAGCAAGGGCCACAGCCAGACCGGCGGGGCAAGGCCCCAAATAATGGCCAGCTCCACCAGCAGAGCCAGGCCCATGCCGGCCGTCAGCAGCATCATGGGAGTGATGTGGCGACGGGCCAGCCAGCCCGAGCAGGTCGCAACAAACAAAAAGCCCGACAGCATGGCCAGCGCCAGCAGAAACAAAATGCCAGCAGCATCCGCGCGCGTGGCGCCGTTCACCTCCATTAGCCAGGGCACCGCCCAGAGGCCCTGAATGGCCGTGAATCCGCCACCGGTAAGGCAGCCTTGCGGGGCAAAACGCCAGAAAACACGGTTGCCGTAGATGCCACCGAGCGTGCGAATCTGCTGGCCGAAGGTCTCGCGATTCGCTCCCCCGGTTTTGTCCGGCACGGTCATCAGAAACCCGGCAGTCAGCACCAGCAGCCCGGCAACCAGAAAGAACACGCCACGCCATCCAAACACCGGCAACGCGGCTGCAACCGGAATACTGGACGATAGCGCTCCCAGACCACCCGCCACCATGATCGTGGCGGTAAGCGATGGCAGGCGCTCCGCGGGAAACCACTGGCTGAACGCCTTGAAGCTGGCCATCAAACAGGCTGACACACCCAGCCCGATCAGCGCGCGGGCAACGGCCAGTGTTTCCAGCGTTGTGCCGACGGCGAACAGGGCGCACCCTGCGGCGGCCACCAACAAGAGCACTGCTTCCACGCGGCGCGGGCCAAAACGGTCCAGCAACAGACCAAGCGGCAATTGAAACAGTCCAAAGACCAGGAGATAGGCAGAGGTCAGCATGCCCAGCCCTGCGGCGGTGATGCTGAGCTCCTGCATCAGCTCGGGCGCTATGACCGCATTGACGCTGCGCAGCCCATAAGACAAAAAATAGCCGGCAGCGTAGGCCGGCACCAGTCGAAACCAGAGACGCAAAGAGTCATTCATTGCGACGATTGTCGCGGATGCCGCATGACAGCAATTTCAGCGCGGTCCCAAGTCCTCGGCTCTCAGATCGGAAAAAACATCGCGCAGGTCGAATTCCCTCGCGGGTTCTGCTTTCGTGGCCGTCGCAGCCGTTCGAGGCATGGGTTTGAGCCGCGCAGCCGGGGCGGCTTTGCGGTCCTGGCTGCTGGCGTCTTTCTGCGCCCACTCTTCCGCAGGGGGCATGGCGGGAAACGGGCATTCGCAATCTTCCGCGAACTTCCAGACCCACTCAACCGTTGAGTGGTCCTCATGGGGCTCATACCGGTCCAGACACAGCGCCAACTGTTTTTCAAAAGCGACCGCGTAGCGCAGCAGGTGGCCACTCCATTTCCTGATCACCAGATGGACCTGAATGCGCTCGCCACCGCCCGCTGCCGGTACGTAGATAACCTTGCAATCGAGCCACTTCAACGGCACCCCGGTAATACGCATGGTGTCCTTGAATGCCACCCGCACCAACTCCCGCCGAATGTCTGTGGTGGCCAGGCTGGAACTGACTGAGTTGTTCAACGCGCTATTGGCAAACTGGGATGGCGATGGCTCTTTACTGGACCGGGAAAACTTGAACATGACCACCCTTTGTCGATTAACTCTTTGATTTTTCGAGTACGGGCACAACGTTAATGGGCTTAGGCAAGCGTGTCCATCACCCGTTTGGGTGAATCTGTCATAAAAGGTGTCCGGTTTTCACCAGAATGAGGCAACCTTCGCGGCTAAAGGGCTGGTGCTGGCTGAGATGGGGGCTGCGAATCCAGCTGCCTGCCGGGTAGTTGCCGTATTCGTCCGAAAAAACACCCTCCACGACGAGTATCTCTTCACCACCAAAATGCCGGTGCGGGTTAAAAAACGTGCCAGGGGCCCAGCGCACCATTGCCGTGTGCTGGGTGCCAAACTCGCTCAGCGGCAACACGGTCAACCCCTGCACCATTCCCTGAAACCAGGTCTCGGTCCGGGTGTTGATGACCACGCGTTCGTTATCCTGGGGGTCCAGATGCCGCAATTTCACAAACAGGGTGCAGCCGTCTTTTGAAAAAGGTGCGTGGCTGGAACCTGGCGGGTTCTTGATGTAGGTGCCAGGGCCGTAATCGCCCGCTTCATCGCTCAGCGTGCCGTCCATCACAAAAATCTCTTCCCCCAGCGCATGCAGGTGAGAATCGAACTGCGCCCCCGGTTCGTATCGAACGACCGAAGTGGCGCGTGCCACCTCATCGCCGTTGCGCGCCAGCAGCCGACGCTGCACCAGCGGCGAGGGGGATGGTTGCCAAGGCATCTGCGCGCTATCGACCACGCAGCGCAGTGAAAAATCGTCGTTGAGAATCATGGTGTTGACTATGGCAGTTTCAGGGTTTTATGGATTCTCCCCCAAACCGGTGTGCCTCAGCAGCCAATCACCTTGAACTCCACCCGGCGATCAAGGGCGTCAGAGGCGTTGTCACGCCCGGTGCCCACCATCGTCTGGCGCGAACCCATGCCGCTGGCGATGGTGCGCTGGGCAAGCGACGGTGCGCTGGCTTCCAGCAGCCCCTTCACATATTCCGCGCGCAACTGCGAAAGCCGCTCATTGAGTGGCTCCGGGCCCGTGGGGCTGGTGTGGCCGCTGACTTCCAGACAGGCCTTCGTCGCTGCGGCCCGCGTGCCAATGGACCGGATCCACACGGTATAAGGCCCTGTCAACTTCGGGTCGGCGGCAAAAGCGGTGGAGCCCGGGCGAAACAGGAACTTGACCGCCAGCCGCTGGTGCGCCAGGCCGTAGTCAACAATTTTCCCGAACGCGGCGTCGGCCTTGTCGCGGTTTCCCAGCTTCCAGTGGGCCAGATAAATGCCGTTGTACACCCGAAACTGGTCACCCGCGCTGGTGCGCTGCGCGCCGGCATAGAGGTCGAGCGACTCCTGGTAACGCCCTGCTTCATACGCCTCGATGGCGTCGGACACCAGCGCTGCCGCGACGATGCGCTCGATGTACATCGGGTTGATCGGGTCGCCCGCCTTCGTGCCCTGGCAGGTACGGATGTAGCCCAGCGTGGCGGGGTCTTCCGTCCAGGCGGGTGCATCACGGTAGTAGGCCAACGGTGTCGTGTCCACCCCTTCGGTTTGAGAAAAAGCCAGCCCTTTGCTGACGAGCTTGCCGGTTTTCAGGTCCGCCAGCGCAAAGCAGATGCGGTAAGCCTCCCGCGCACCTGCGGTCTGCCGCTGCGCGTTCACGCCCGTGAACGTGCCAATCAGAACCAGCGGACTGCGTGCAACATTGGCGGCTGAAAACGGCTGAACCTCGTACTGCGGATATTGCGTGCGGATCAGTGCCGCAAGCCGCTCGCCCATCGCCCGTGTGGCCGTGGACTGGGCTCCGGTCATGCCATCCACCAGCGGATCGATCACCACGGCATAGCGGGGCTTAGCCGCCGTACCGTCTGGCGCCAGCTGCGCGTTCTTGAGCAGGGTGGTTGCGGCACTGAGCACCGCCTGGTCGTAAGACAGCGTCGGTGGCGGTGGTGGTGGCGCAGGTTGCGCGGCGACGGGTGCGACCGGGGCTGCCGCTGCTGCGGGCGCCGCCGAGGGCGCGGGCGGTGCCATCGGTACCAGCGGTGCCTGCAAACCGCTGCAAGCGCTCAAAGCAACAGCCGCGACCAGGCAAGCGCCCGGGAAACGGACGAGACGGCAGTAGGGCGTTTTCATGGCTGGCACTCCTTGCGAAGAAACAACTGCGACTCGCTGGACAAGGCCTCGCCCAGCGCCACCCGCTCCGTCAAAGCGGCACAGCGGGCATCCAGTGCGGAGGTTTTCAGCGGCGGCTTTTTGACACCCACCTGCGTATGTTTTTCCGGCGGTTTAACGGGATCACCACGGGGTACCGGAGCCACTACCGCCGCGGTGGCAGGCTTGGCGGCGGAAGCAGGAGGCAGAGCAGCGGGCAGCGCAACCGGTGGTGTTGGCGTCACGCGGCGTTGCGATGCACCCCAATAGACACCCGCAGCAACTGACACGGCCAACGCCGCAGCGCCCCACGGCAACAGTCGGCGGGCTTTTGTCGCAAGCGGCTGTGATCCGCCGTACGGCGGTGCCTTGGAATCAACCGGATCAATGTATGGGGGAAGTTCGTCGGGTTGCAGTGTCGACGCTTTCGCTTGCGGCAGTGGCGCACCGGGCTTGCCGATCATGCGTTCGAGGTCTTCGATCAAGCGCTGCAGGCCAATGAAATCGCGCGAGCCATCCCAGTCAACCAAGTCTGCGGCCTGAATCTCGCGAAACCCGGCAGGCGGGCGCACCCGTTCGATGGATACGGGCACCAGTCGGCCCAGGTTTCGGCCCTCAGCGGCCTCTTCGGACACCCATTCACTTTCCACCGAGTGGGTGGACCAGAGCACCACCATGCAGCGCATGCCCTGCAACTCTTTGTCCAGCACGCTGCGCCACGTCTGCCCCGCCGGAATTCGGCGATCCCACCACACCGACCAGCCCACCGACTTGAGCATGTCAGCGAGGCGACTCACCGCGTCGCGGTCCTTCTCGGTGTAGCTCATGAAGATGTCTGCCATGACACGCCTCAACGTCTGGGGAAAATAATCTTACTCCGCTGTTCCGGGTCGTGTCCAGCGGGGGATTTTTCCGATAGCCGCAATGTGGACTTGATTTGACTTGTTTAACAGCAAATAGGCCTCTAGCCTCCGTGGAATATGCGCAAGCAGCTATTGAAATAATAGCAATTTGAGTTCGCCGGTGCTTAAACCAGGAACCCGAAACGGCGCGCGTGCCATTCCAGAAATGCAGGGGTAGGACCGAATCGCTCCGGGGAGCGAATGGGTTGCCTATCGAACCGCAGCAGGCTTTCGGAGATATAGCTGTCGCTTGGTTTGGCTCTCAGTTGGGGCGAAACGCGCACGGTGAAATCGGGCAGTACCGTAATCAATCCTTGGTCATAGGCCCGGTCATGCAACGCAGACAAGCAAAGGCCATTTTGTGGGTTGAGACGATTTTTTGTGTCGGTACTCCATGGAACGATGTGACTCGCAATGACCAGTTTTTCGTTTTGGAGGCCGCTGATACAACACGTGGCGTTGTAGCTGGTGAGTACTGCTTTACGAAAACGCGCTTGATTGACGCGAACCTGCACGGTGGCACTACGGGTTCTTCCCTCTTCCAAAGGAGAAACATCTACAGACGCTTGCGCTTCTTCCAATAGGTCTTGGTCTGCCTGCAAACCATTGCTTTGGGCCAGATGCTCGTATTCGGCGGCAGCGGCAAGCGCCACCGTATCCCAATTACCCTGCAACTCGTCCCAGATTTGGCGGTCAAGCGCGGACGCATTGCCCATGCCGCTGCGACCGCTGGCCACGATGACGGGATCAAGACTGGCCAAATTCACCAGCTTGAGTGCGATGGCCCCGGGCGTGCGGCCAATCCAATGCGCGAGCTGAATCAACTTGGGGTTGCGCTGGTGCAGCTGGCCAAAGGACAACTGCAAATAAATATGCAGTGCCGCCAACGTTTGTGGCCGCGTCCAGTTCACGCGCGCGGTGGCTTCTGTGGCCATAGTGCTCCCTCGGGTAAGAGGTTTCAGTATGCCAGGCGTAGAAAGGTCAGTACGCCATCCGTAGCCGCGTCAAATGTCCCAATGGGGTGACAGCGTCACGTCCCACGCTTGAACAGTTTTCACTTTCTATTTGCAACCCAGGGCTTTGCCTGGGTTCATCACAGACTGTGGTGCGGTAGTTATCAATCAAATCAACGCCTAGCCCTCGTCAAAACTGCATGAGTAGCTACTAAATCAATAGCAAAACAACGCAGTTAAGCCGACTCGCCCCGTGGCATTTCCCTCACCCCAAGCAAAAACCTAGGGTTTACCCTATACTGCAGTGCAACATAACTCACTTCTGAAGGAGAAATTGTTATGACAACCGCGACTCTGAACCCATCCCCCCTCGCCACCACGCAGCCCAACAACGTCGGCGCAGCGCTTCACGAGCTCGGCACGGCCATTCACCGGCTGGCAACCGCCCTGTGGGCAGCAACGACGCAGCGCAACAAGGCAGAGCCTCGCGTTCTCACGGTGTTTGAAGAGGCTGCGCAACTGCGCGCCTTTGCCGACGAGCAATACAGGACCGACCCGCGCTTTGCGCAGGATCTGTATTGCGCTGCCGACCGCCACGAGCTGGCTGGTCAATAAAAGCACCTTCCGCAGGCTTCCTAGCGGCCGCCTTGCGGAAAAATGGCGCCCAACGCTTGTTCAAGCTGCAGGCCCACGGCCTCGAACAGGCCTTTCAGCCCCTCGCCGCGTTTGGCCAGATCAGACGCGTCTTGCGGGGGCTTTTCACGCATATCGGTGAGTTGTTGGGCAATCCGGTCACGGTCTTGCCGGGCCTGCGCAAGTTGCGCCTCCACATCGGCAGCTATCGGGGTTTTTGCGCGTGACTCGTTGGCTCGCGCCATCATTTCGTCAATGTGACGAAGACTCAACTCCGACATCTTGATGTGCTCTTCTGCCAATCTGATGATTTCGCTCATGATTTCCTCCTGTACTGATGCCCGTCCAACGTTTTGACCCGCGCGTTGCTCTTCAAGGCAACGTCCGCTTGTGCATATTAGGCGCAGTGGCTACGCTTTGTCATTGCGGATACGCAAAGGGCGGTAGGTGTAACTTGCGCAAGCTGCTATAAAATTCATAGTGATGAAAACCGAACTTACCACCCAGGACACCACCCGCATTGACGACACGCGTATCGGCGCGGTGCGGCCCCTCATTACCCCCGCGCTGCTGGAAGAGTGGCTGCCAGTGCCCGAAGAGGCGCAGGCGCTGGTGGAAAGCAGCCGCGCGGCCATTTCCAAAATTCTGCATGGTCAGGACGACCGGCTGATCGTGGTGGTGGGGCCGTGCTCCATTCACGACCACGAGCAGGCCATGGACTACGCGTGGCAGCTCAAGGCCCAGGCCGACGCCCTGAAGGACGACCTGCTGGTGGTGATGCGCGTGTATTTCGAAAAACCCCGCACCACCGTCGGCTGGAAGGGCTATATCAACGACCCGATGCTGGACGGCAGCTTTGCCATCAACGAGGGGCTGGAGATGGCGCGCAAGCTGCTGCTGGACATTCTGGCGATTGACCTGCCCGTGGGCACCGAGTTTCTGGACCTGCTGTCACCGCAATTCATCAGCGACCTGGTGAGCTGGGGCGCCATTGGCGCGCGCACGACCGAGAGCCAGAGCCACCGCCAGCTGGCCAGCGGCCTGTCGTGCCCGGTGGGCTTCAAGAACGGCACCGATGGCGGCATCAAGGTGGCCACAGACGCAATTCAAGCCGCACAGGCACCGCATGCCTTCATGGGCATGACCAAGATGGGCCAGGCCGCCATTTTCGAGACCCGGGGTAACGACGACTGCCACGTGATTTTGCGCGGCGGCAAGCAAACCAACTACGCCAAGGCCGATGTGGATGCTGCCTGCGCGCTGCTCAAAGGCGCAGGCCTGCGCGAGCAGGTGATGATTGATGTGAGCCACGCCAACAGCAGCAAGCAGCACCAGCGCCAGATTGTGGTGGCGGGCGAAGTGGCGGCACAAATTGCGGCGGGTGAGGCGCGCATCACCGGCATCATGATCGAGAGCCACCTGAACGAAGGTCGCCAGGACATCGTGCCCGGCGTGCCGCTCAAGCATGGCGTGTCGGTGACCGACGCCTGCATCAGCATGGCGCAAACGGTGCCGGTGCTGGAGCAGCTGGCTGCGGCAGTGCGGGCGCGGCGGGTGTAGAGTCTGACCATGCAACGCACCGCAACCCGAACCACTTTGCACACTGCGCAACAGGTAGCTGACGTCGCCTATTGGCCAACGCAGCCTGTGCAGGCGCGCATTGACGCGCTGGAGGCGTTGCGCCACCAACCTATTGCAGGGCAGCCCGATGCTGACATCCGACTTCAAAGAGTTTGCCGCATTACTCAACTCAAACAAGGTTGAGTATTTGGTCGTGGGCGGCTACGCCTTGGCGGCCTATGGGCATCCCCGCTACACCGGCGATCTGGATTTCTGGGTGGGCGTAGACCCCGACAATGCGGACCGGCTTCTGACCGCGTTAGGGCAATTTGGCTTTGGTGCATTGGGCATTCGCAAGGAAGATTTCACATCCCCCAACCAGGTTATCCAACTCGGCTATCCACCGGGCCGAGCTGGGTTTTATTGCCATTGAAGACTTCAAGATCAACAAAAAAACGGTTGGCCGCAACCAGGATCTCGCGGTTCTGGAAACGCTGGAACGATTGAAAGGCGGTTGAAAGTGTTGCTCATCAATAACCCAGCTGGGGAATCTCGTTGAGCGGAGTCGCCACCACATGCAGCGAGCAGCGCAGCAATCTCGATGACTAGGTCAGGATGCGGGCTACTCCTCTGTTTTTTACTGGCAATTCTTCACTTTTACCCATGTATATTGGCACCCAGCCCCCGCCAATCATGCGCAAGCCGCTACTAAATTTATAGCAATGAAAATCTGCATTCTTGACAACGACATTCTTGAAGGTCACCTGGCGACCACCTATTCCAGCTTTGGCGATCTGTTTATTCGCCTCTTTGAGCGGGTCGGTGCCAACTGGACCACCGAAGTGTTCAACACCCAGCGGGGGCAATACCCGGTTTCCTTTGACGACTTTGATGCGGTGTTGCTGACGGGTAGCCGCGCGGATTCGTTCTCGGACGAAGCCTGGGTAGTGGAGCTGCGCAGGCAAGTCACCCAGCTATTGCAGGCGCGTAAAAAGATGGTGGGCGTGTGCTTTGGCCACCAGCTGATTGCCTTGTGTATGGGGGCTCCGGTGGGGCGTGCACCGCAAGGCTGGGGCGCAGGCCGCATGACCTACGACTGGCACCGGCCTGACCTGCCGCATTCCGCTGACCGCACCGAGATTTCGCTGCTGGCAAGCCACCAGGACCAGGTGTTTGAACTGCCACCCGGCGCCACGCTGGTGGCCAGCAGCGCGTTTTGCCCGGTGGCCTCGTTCACGGTGGGGCAGGAGGTGTTCTGCATCCAGCCACATCCTGAATTCGAGACCAGTTTGAGCGCCTACCTGATCGACAAGCGGAGGGACTTGCTGGGTGAAGAAAAATACAGCGCCAGTGTCAACAGCCTGACGCTGGGCCACGAAGGCGAGCACATCGCCCGTATGGTGGTGGCGTTTGTAGAAAGCGCCTAGCGCAGGGCTTGCGCCACCGCCTCTGCGTCCAGCGAGCGTGCGGCGCCAAAACCGGCTACCTGGCGGGCACCGGCTAGCGCAATGCCCACAAACATGAAGTCTCCCAGCTGCGTCATCGGCTCGGCCTCGGGAAAGCGCGCGAGGTAAGCCCTACGGGCGCTTAGCCATCCCGCACTGTCCACCACCAGCGCGGTGACCGTTCCTTCCAGCGTGACGCGGGGCAGGGCATGCACGGGTTCCCCCGCCACTTCCGCCTGCATGACCAGCAGCGAGACCCGAGGCGACTGCTGCAGATTGCGCGTGTGCGGCGCCAGCGCGCTGACGTGGATGATGATGCAAGCAGCCTCCGGGTCGACCGCAAAAGGCACCATGGAGACGAAGGGCAGGCCATCGCCGCCCAGCGTGCCCAGAGCGGCAACGCGGTGGGCCCTGAGCAGGGTGCGCAGGGCTTGGGTGAGGCGGGGTTCGTGGAGCATGGCTGCAGTATGAACCAGGTCCGTAAAAGAGGAAAAGACATGACCCCGGGCGGTTTATGCGCCCGGGGTTGGGCTTTGCAATGCCAGCCTTTGTGGGGCCGGTCTGCGCAACGGTGGCGGGTAGCCGGTGTTGCTTTGGGCTGTGGGTAACAGGTGAAACAAGTGTAAGTCAGGCGTGCCGGCAGATGATTGCGTTGTTGCCCATCATTTCAGACTATTTGGCATACTCTGCTTTTAATGATGCAAATATTGGCATAAATATGAAACTTGACCGGTATGACCAGCAAATATTGCAGGTGCTGCAACAGGATGGCCGCATCAACAACCAGGACCTGGCGGACCGCATTGGCCTGTCGCCTTCGCCCTGCCTGCGCCGGGTGCGGGCACTGGAAGAGTCGGGCCTGATCATGGGCTATCGCGCGCAACTGGACGCCAAGAAACTGGGCCTGACCCTGATGGCACTGATCCATATCTCCATGGACTTGCACACGCCCGAACGGTTTGCCAACTTTGAGGCGCAGGTGGGTCTGCAGCCGGAGGTGCTGGAGTGCCTGCTGATCACCGGGCAGGACGCCGACTACCAGCTCAAGGTGGCCGTGCGCGACATGGACCACTACCAGACGCTGCTGCTCAACAAGCTTACCCGCATAGAGGGCGTAACCGGCGTGCACTCCAGCTTTGTACTGCGCCAGGTGGCGGTCAAGACCGATCTGACGGTGTCGGCGGGCGGGGGCTGACCCGCATGTGCCTGATTGCCTGGAACTGGCAGCCTGACAGCGCCACGCCGTTGCTGCTGCTGGGCAACCGCGACGAGTTTTACGCCCGGACGGCAACGCCGGTGCATTGGTGGGAGCCCACCCGGGACGGAGCTGCCGTATTGGCTGGCAAGGACTTGCAGGCCGGGGGCACGTGGTTGGGCCTGAGCCAAAGTGGGCGGCTGGCCGCATTGACCAACTACCGCACGGTAGTACCTGCGCGCACCAACACGCCCTCGCGCGGTGAACTGGTGGCGGGGTTTTTGCAAAGCGACCTGGACGCCAGGGACTACCTGGAGCAGCTGGCGCAGCATGCGGGCGACTACAACCCCTTCAATCTGCTGGTGTTCGATGGCAAGCAGCTACTGGGGCTGGAAAGCCGGGGCGCCAAAGTGTTGACCCTGCAAGCCGGCGTAGGCGGGGTATCGAATGCCGACTTTCAGACACCTTGGCCGAAGCTCACGCAGTTAAAGGCCCGCCTGCAAACGCAGGTGGATCGCCAGGCGACCGACCCGCAAAGCCTGCTGCCCCTACTGCACGACAAGGCCATGGCAGCGGACGCTGCATTGCCGCAAACCGGTGTGCCGCAGGCGCTGGAGCGGATCTTGTCGGCGGCTTTTATCGCCTCTCCCGACTACGGCACACGCGCTTGCAGCGTGATCGCCCTTCATCAGACCCATGCCGAATTTATCGAACAGAGTTTTGACGCACGGGGGCTCGTGGGGTCACAACAGCTGATGTGTCATCTGTAGGGCCTTAAGCCCTGATGTGATTCAGGGCATTGATCTTGCGTACTCTCCCACCATGTATGTTCATTGAGGCTTTGTCGCGCACCTTTGGTGCGCGAACTTTTTTATGGCGTTGGTCCCTGTTTTGCTTTTTTCCCTGCTGCTGCATGGCTTGGTGGGCTGGCGCGTAGCGCCCGATTTATTTGCCGTTTACGCCCCGCTGGGGCTTGCCCTGTGGGCGGTGCTGCTGATCTCTGCCGTGCTCGTACCCATGGGCGTGCTGGCGCGCCGCGTCGCCAAGCCGCCGCTGGCCGATGTACTGACCTGGGTGGGCTTGCTGTGCATGGGCCTTTTTTCCACCCTTTTTGTGTTGACGGTGCTGCGGGAAGTGCTGTTGTTGCTGGCGCTGGCGATTGACTGGATCTGGCCCGCCGTCGTGTCCATTCCCGCGCTGCGGGTGGACACTGCGCTGGCTTTGCCCGCAGTGGGCCTGTTGTTGACCGTGCTGGGTTTCTGGAACGCACGGCGCACCGCCACAGTCGTGCAGGTGGACGTTCCCATCACCAACCTGCCAGAGGCCTTGCATGGTTTTACCGTGGCACAAATCAGCGACATCCATGTCGGGCCCACCATCAAGACGCAGTATGTGCAGCGCATTGTGGACCGGGTCAACAGCCTGAACGCCAACATGGTCGCCATCACCGGTGATCTGGTGGACGGCAGCGTGCGTGAACTGGGCCACCATGTGGCGCCGCTGGCACAGCTTGCATCCACCCATGGCACGTTTTTTGTGACCGGAAACCACGAGTATTACTCGGGCGCGCACGGCTGGATTGACGTATTGCGCGGGCTGGGTATTCAGGTACTGATGAACGAGCATGTGCTGATTCACCACAGCACCGACACCCAGGACCCCGAGCCCGCCGTGATCGTGGTGGCGGGTGTGGCTGATTTCAGCGCGCACCATTTTGATGAAGCCCACCGAAGTGACCCCCATGCGGCAATGGCCAATGCACCGGACCATGCGGTTTTCAAGCTGTTGCTGGCCCACCAGCCCCGCAGCGCTGCAGAGGCATCGAAAGCAGGGTTTGACCTGCAGCTATCAGGCCACACCCATGGCGGCCAGTTCTGGCCCTGGATGCATTTTGTGAAACTGCAACAGCCGTTTACTGCCGGTCTGCACAAGCTGGAAGCACTGTGGGTGTACACCAGCCGGGGTACCGGCTACTGGGGGCCGCCCAAGCGCTTTGGCGCGCCTTCCGAGATCACGCACCTGCGGCTGGTCAGGGCCTGAGTCTTTTCTCAGCGATCCTCGTCGTCGATGGTGTTTGCGCGGCTGCTGCGCCAGATAGCCCGAACCAGCCAGAGCGCGCCTAAAACGGCCCCTGAAAAGCCCAAAAATCCGAACAGCGGCAGACCGAACAGGGTGGGCCCACCCTGAACGTTCATGACGATGGATGAACCGATGATCAGCGCAGCAATGACCAGGGACATGGCCAGCCGGTTGGCCGCCCGGTCAATCTGGTCGCCGACGCGCTTGAGGTGCGCCAGCTCAATGCCCACATGCACACGACCCCGTCGTGCATTGCGCAGCAGGCGCGACAGATCGTGCGGCAGTTGCTCGGCCACCGCCAGTGTGCGACGCAGGGTTTGCCAGGCTCGGGTAGCCAGCAACTGGGGCTGGTAGCGCGCACGCACCACCTGGTGCAGCATGGGGGTGGCCTCGGTGGCCATGTGAAAGCCGGGGTCCAGCCCGCGGCCCATGCCCTCGAGCGAGATAAAGGCCTTGATCAACAGCGCCAGGTCGGACGGTAAACCCAGGTGGTGGTCCCGCAAAATGGAAGTGACGTCCAACAGCATTTGACCCAGGCTGAGTTCGGCCAGCGGCGTGCCGTGGTACTGGTCCACAAAGGTCTCGATTTCGGCTTCCAGCTGCGAAAGGTTGACGCCATGGTCGTCGCCGGTCCAGTCCAGCAACACATCGGCCACGGTCTGCGGATTGCGCTCGACCAGGCCCAGCAGAAGCTGGAGCAGTTCTTCCCGACGCCGGTCGGACAAGCGGCCCACCATGCCAAAGTCAATGAAAGCAATGCGATTTCCGCTCAGGTAGAACACATTGCCGGGGTGCGGATCGGCATGGAAGAAACCGTCCTCCACAATCATTTTCAGCACCGCCTGGGCACCGCGTTGGGCCAGCAGGTTGCGATCAAAACCGGCCTCTAAGGTCAGCTGATCAAGCTCGCCTCCCGGCACTCCGCCAATGAATTCCTGCACATTGACCCGCGGGCCGGTGTGGGCCCAGTACACCCTAGGTATCACGATGTGGGGCAAGGCCACCATGTTGGCGGCGATACGTTCCGCGCTGCGGCACTCGGTAGCCAAGTCCAGTTCACGGCGCAAGGATTTTGCAAACTCACGCACCAGCAGCTGAGGCCGATAGGGCTTGAGGGCGGGCATTTCGGCCTCGGCAAGCGCCGCGAGCCGATTAAGCAAACGCAAATCCGCCTCGATAATTTCGGTGATACCGGGTCGGCGGATCTTCACGACCACTTCCGCCCCGTCCTTCAGCTGTGCCCGGTGCACCTGCGCTATGGAGGCTGCTGCCAGTGGTTCCACATCGAAACGGGCAAAAATGTCTTCGGGTTCCGCGCCCAGATCCTCGCGCAACTGGGGTCGCAAGAGATCCATGGCCACGGGCGGCACGTGGCTGTGGAGTTTTTCAAATTCGGCAATCCACTCGGCGCCAAAGATGTCGGCACGACCCGCCAGAATCTGGCCCAATTTGACAAAGGTAGGCCCCAGTTCTTCCAGAGCCAGTCGCACTTGCACCGGCGGCTGCAGGCGTGCCAGGTCAGCTGCATGATCCCATTTGAGGGCATGGCCTGCACGTGCCAGCTTGTCAGCCAGACCCATGCGGCGCACGCTGTCGCCAAAGCCATGGCGAATGGCCACGCCGGCTATTTCATTGAGGCGCCCCATGTCGCGGGCAGCGCCAAGCGTCTCGATCCACATGGTTGAATGATAGGTCCTGAACCCGCGGGGTTGTTTGTCTTATCGCGGTGCTCTGTCCGAACGGTCTACCGTGCGTCCGGCAGTTCGATCTTGACTTCCAGAACCTCCAGGTTGTCCTGGCGCTCCAGATTCAACTTGATGTCCTTGGGGTCGATCTTGATGTACTTGCAAATCACCGCGACCAGCTCCGCCTGCAATGCCGGCAGGTAATCCGGCTCAGCCGCATTACGCCCGCTGCGTTCGTGCGCCAGAATGATTTGCAGACGCTCTTTGGCAACACTGGCGGTTTTCTTTTTCTCGCCGAGCAGAAAAGAGAAAATGGACATGGTCTTATTTCCCTCCAAAGAGACGCTTCAGCAACCCTTGTTTGGGGGCTTCGGTGAAGCGCATGGGCTTCTCGTCGCCCAAAAACCGGTCAATTACGTCCTTGTAGGCTTCTGACACGTCGCTGCCCTGCATATGCACCGCAGGAACGCCCTGGTTCGACGCCTGCAGCACCGATTCGCTCTCGGGGATGACCCCGATGAGCTTGATGCGCAAAATGTCCTGAATGTCGTCCAGCGAGAGCATCTGGCCCTGGTCCACACGCGCCGGGTTGTAGCGGGTAATGAGCAAATGCTCCTTGATCGGGTCCAAGCCTTCGATGGCACGCTTGGTCTTGCTGGCCAGCATGCCCAGAATGCGGTCTGAGTCGCGTACCGAGGACACTTCGGGGTTGGTCACCACCAGCGCTTCATCGGCAAAGTGCATGGCCATCAAAGCACCGGTTTCAATACCGGCAGGGGAGTCGCAAACGATGTATTCAAAGTCCATCGCACCCAGGTCATTCAGCACTTTTTCAACGCCTTCTTGCGTCAATGCATCTTTGTCGCGGGTTTGGGAGGCAGCCAGCACAAACAGGTTGTCGCACTGCTTGTCCTTGATGAGGGCCTGATTGAGGTTGGCCTCTCCCTGGATGACGTTGATCAGGTCGTACACCACGCGGCGCTCGCAACCCATGATCAAGTCCAGATTGCGCAAGCCCACGTCAAAGTCGATCACCGCAGTTTTGTGGCCGCGCAGGGCCAGTCCGGTTGCAAAACTGGCGCTGGTGGTGGTCTTGCCAACGCCGCCTTTGCCAGACGTAATCACAATGATTTTTGCCATAAATAAGACTTCTTTCTAATCAGGTTTTCAAAGCTTCAATGAGCAGTTTGTCCTGCCCGTCGTTGCTCAGGCGGACTTGGGCCGCCTTGCCGCGCACCTCCGGTGCCAAAGGGTTTTCGCTGGTGCGGTACACACCGGCGATGGAAATCAATTCAGGTTCCAGACACAGGGAAAAAATCCGGGCGTTGGTGTTGCCACGCGCACCGGCCATGGCTTTTCCCCGTAGCGGGGCATAGACATGGATATTGCCATCCGCCACCACCTCTGCGCCCTGGTTGACCATGGCCAGCACGACCAGATCGCCACCACGCGCATAGATTTTCTGACCGGATCGCAAGGGTTTGTCCACCACCATGGTGGTCGGACCCGCAACCTCACGAACCACTTCGCGAACGACCTCCCGTTCCACTTCCTGCACGGTAACCGCAGCAGCCGACCGCGCCCGGTGGATTTCGACTGGGGCTTCCACCAGGCCCACCGCCAGACCCGCCGCCATCCAGTCGGGGCTTGCACCCCGCATGGCAACCGGAATCAGATGACACAAACGAAGCACCTTGAGCAAAGGCACGATGTCGGAAACCGGCGTTTGCGCATCCAGCTGCGAAAAATCAATCACCAACGCGTCGTGGTCAAAAAAATCAGGGCTTTCGCCGTCGGGACCATGTTGGCGCAACAAATCCGCCGTCAGCACATTCCAGTCGCTGGTTTTCAGCAGCATTGCCACCAGAGGCAACTGTGCGCTTTTGATTTCAAACGATGCAGGCACTGGGCCGGTGGAAGAACCTGCTTGAGGGGATGGCATGAAGGAAAAAAGGGCAGGAAAGGACAGATAGGGATCAGCAAGATGACAGTAAATGCCATGACGGTGCTCCGGGTATCCGCAAATCTTACTTGATTGCGGCGAAGAAACACGCGGTGCTGGCTGCTTCTTTTCCCGTCGAGTCGCGATGCAACACCCGCCACAATTTTTTTTTCGGAAGAAGGCTTGTTGCTCTCTATCTCTTATTTTCTTATTTATAAGATAGTAGTAGTAGATAGAGGGTGCAGAAAACTGTGGATAAGTCCATTAATTCCTTATGGATCATGTACTTGCGTATGCTTGACCCCTGTGCGCCACCCTGCGTCGGTGGTGTACCGCTTAAATGAACAACTTTGACCTTTTGACGAATCCTGTGGATAACTAGTGTCTTATGCCAGAACTATGCACAGAGTTATTCTTTGACAAAGTCCGAAAAGACGCGTGTAGAGTCCAGAGCCATGAAACTCATTCTCCGCCTCTTTGTCGTGCTTTTGGTTGCATGTCTGGTTTTTGCGGTGGCGGGCGTGATCGCCACCTGGGCGCCTGATCAATCGGTTGAGCAGTTGTCCATACGCTGGGCACAGGCTCCATCGCGGTTTGTGGCGGTCAATGGAATGCAGGTGCATGTGCGCGATGAGGGTCCAAGGAGCGACCCCATGCCCATTGTTTTGTTACATGGAACATCGGCAAGTTTGCACACCTGGGATGGCTGGGCACACAGTCTGACGGGCCAGCGCCGGGTAATTCGCTTTGACTTGCCGGGCTTCGGTTTGACCGGGCCAGACCCGCAAAACGACTATTCGATGGCCGCTTATGTGCGCTTTGTCGGTGCCGTCATGGATACGCTGGGCGTCAAAACCTTTGTGCTGGCGGGTAATTCACTGGGTGGCCAGATCGCATGGGAGACGGCTGCAGCCATGCCCCAGCGGGTCAGCAAGCTGGTGCTCATTGACGCAGCGGGTTATTCGTTCAAGTCGAAGTCGGTGCCCCTTGGTTTTTGGCTTGCGCGAACACCGGGGTTGCGCGAGGTGATGAGGCAGGTATTGCCGCGCGGCGTGGTTCAGAGCAGTCTGCGCAATGTGTATGGCGATCCGTCCAGGGTAACGCCCGAGTTGGTGGATCGTTACTACGACATGGCCTTGCGTGCCGGGAACCGTCAGGCGTTGGGCAAGCGGTTTGAGCAGGTACTGAGCAGTGACGAGGCCACAATCAAGACCCTGAAGGTACCCACGCTCATACTCTGGGGTGCCAAAGACCGCTTGATTCCACCCCAGAACGCCCAGCGGTTTGAGGCCGATATTGCCGGCTCCAGACTGGTGGTGTTTGCGGACCTGGGCCATGTTCCCCATGAGGAAGACGCCCAACGAACCGTGGATGCGTTCAAGGTGTTCCTGGCGTTGCCATGAATGCCGGGTAGCTCTGTTTCACAATTTAGTGGTTAAATAAGGCTTTAGCCCCCGTAAATACTGCGTAAGCAGCTATTAAATGTATAGCAGGTACTGTGGTGATGAGTGAAAAGAAACCGTTTGAAATCGCGCGTGAAACGCTGAAGCAGCTGACCGTTCGAAAGCTGCCCCCGACCCCCATCAACTACCAGACGCTCTACAACGAAATAGCGGGCATTCCTCAGGCGCCGCTGTTCCCGGCGGATGCCTTGCGCGACATCGCCAAAGCGTTGCCTGCAAAAACGCCAGGCCAGCAAAAGCAGCGCAGTCTGATGGAATACGCGATTGACCGCCTGAATTGGGAGGGCGTTAAGACGGCATTGGTAGCCTATGGCGGATTTGTTCCGCTCACCGATAGCGGCCCTGGCGGTTCACCGGTCGCTGCCTTGGCCGGCACGCCGGTTAACGGCGCCAGCGCCCCCGCATTAACGACTGAATTTTTGGCCCAGATTGGCCGGCTGATTGAACATGCACAGCCCGCGCTGGGAACGGATGACCCCCGCTTCGCCGAGCAGACGGACAGTTTGCTCAAGGCCTTGCGCGAGCCCGGTGCCGATGTGGCTTCTGTCAAGCTGATGCTGGCCAATTACAGCCACCGCCTGTCTTTTGCCGCAGAAGACCAGGCCGAGATCAAGAAAACACTGCTCAACCTGCTGCACATGGTGTTTGAGAATATTGGCGAGTTGAGTCTGGAAGAGCAATGGATGAAAGGGCAGATGGATGCCTTGATGACCGCCTCCACACCGCCTTTGTCGCTGCGACGCCTGGACGATGTGGCCAGCCGTTTGAAGGACGTTATTTTCAAGCAAAAAGAAGCCAAGGAGCGCGCGCTTCTGGCCCAGGAAGAGATGCGCCAGATGCTGGCCACGTTTATTGACCGGCTGTCTGACATGGCCCGGTCCACCGGCAGTTTTCACGAAAAGCTCGAAGAAAATGCCCGCCAGATCGAGCAGGCCAAGACCATGGCAGAAATTGCGCCGGTGCTCAAGGAAGTCGTGGGGGCTACGCGCCATATGGCCCATCAAAGTCAGTCGACCAGCGACGAGCTGCAGGCCATGCGGGAGCGCGCCAGCCATACCGATGCCGAGCTCACTAAACTGCACCAGGAGCTGGACCGGGTCAGTACCCAGGCGCGTCACGACACACTGACCGGCGCGCTCAACCGCAAAGGTCTGGATGAAGCGCTGGACCGCGAGCTGTCCAGCGTGCGTCGCAAAGAGTCCCCGCTGTGCATGGCTTTGCTGGACATCGATAACTTCAAGAAGCTCAATGACACACTGGGGCATGCGACGGGGGATGCGGCTTTGACCCACCTGGCGACGGTGGCGCGCGGGTGCATGCGGCCGCAGGACACTCTGGCCCGCTATGGCGGGGAAGAATTCGTGATCCTGTTGCCTGACACGCCACTGGACAAGGGCATTGAGGCGATGACCCGTCTGCAGCGTGAGCTGACCAAAAAATTCTTCCTGTCCGGAGCAGAAAAAGTGCTGATCACGTTCAGCGCAGGTGTGGCACAACTCGTGGCCAATGAGTCGGGGGCCGATGCCATCAAGCGGGCCGATCAGGCGATGTATCTGGCCAAGCGCGCGGGCAAAAACCGGGTGCTGGGCGCCTGAAGGGAATACCACCATGCAATATTTGATTTTCGGACTCATCCTCTTTCTTGGCGTGCATTCGGTGCGAATCGTGGCCGATGGCTGGCGCACACACATGCTGGAGCGCTCGGGCGAGATGGCCTACAAAAGTGTGTATTCCCTGCTGTCCTTGCTGGGCTTTGCGCTCATCGTCTGGGGCTTCGGATTGGCGCGTGAAAAGCCGGTCATGCTGTGGATACCGCCGGTGGGCATGCGCCACGCTGCCTCGTTACTGACGCTGGTTGCATTTGTGTTGCTGGCAGCCGCCTATGTGCCGCGTAACGCCATCAAGGCGCGTCTGCACCACCCCATGGTGCTGGGCGTCAAGGCGTGGGCACTGGCGCATTTGCTGGCCACCGGAAGCGTGGCCCATGTGCTGCTTTTTGGCTCGTTTCTGGCCTGGGGTGTGCTGGACTTCATCGCGGCGCGCCGACGTGACCGCATCAACGGTACGGTCTACCCGGCGGGTACATCGACCGGAACGGTAACGACGGTATTGGTGGGCTTGGGTGCCTGGGGCGCTTTTGCGTTTTTACTGCACGGCCTGCTCATTGGCATCCGGCCGTTTGGATGAAGTCTACCGGTCGAGATACCACTGGATGGCAAACTTCGCTACAAAGCCCACCATTCCGAATGCCAGCCCGAGAAAAATCACAAATGTGCCGAATTTCCCGGCCTTGGATTCCCAAGCCAGGTGGCCAATAATGAACAGCATGTAGAGCATGAAGCCGCCCACCCCGAAGGTGAGGCCAAAGCCCGCAATCTGTTCTTCCGAGTATCCAAACATCAGCGTTTTCCGTCCAGGGTTTCGCGCGCGGGCAGGGAAGACGCATCCACCAGATCACGGTAAGCATGCCAACTGGCATGGCCCAGCATCGGGATGACGGGAATCAGCCCCAGCAGCAGTGAGCCCAATCCCAGCAAGGTAAAAATCATGATGATCGCAGCCCACAGGCCCATAGGGATCGGGTTGGTCAATACGGTTTTCCAGCTGGTCAGCACGGCTTGCATCAGCGTGACACGCCGGTCCAGCAGCAAGGGCATGGCCACGGCGCTGGAGGCAAAAAGGGGTGCAGCCATGACGCCGCCCAGGGCCAGCCACAGTTCAAACAGGTATCCGTTTCGGGCCAGCACGACGTGGTGCACAAAGTCCAGCGGCGTGTGAATGGGCGCAGGTGCCAGCAGGGTGATGAGGGCGGCCGAGGTCAACACCCAACCAGTGGCGGCCAACGCCAGCAGGGCACCAAATTGCACCATGCACCAGTAGTCGTTGCCCCACTTGTTGAAGTGGCTGTTCTGCCAGTTGAGCCAGGTTTTGACGACCACGCTGGAATTGGCCTCCTCATTGCGCTCCAGGGCGCGGCTCAGGGCGTACAGGCTGGTGGCCAGCACTGGCGCAATCACCAGAAAGCCGGACAGGGCCCCGGAGAGCAACCAGAACCGGTCGTGTGCCATGGCAACGATGACTGCACCGCCGATCGCCAGAACCAGGCCATGTGCAAGGCTGATCCACCCTGCGCGGACCGTATCGCGTGCGCCCATTACCAGCCAGATCAGCGGGTGCATGAGAGTGACGGTGCGCACTGTAGGGAGAGTCGCGGAGTTGTTTGACATGGATAGTGGGCGTTTCCGCAGCGCAGTGTAGGTCGTGAACCACTATATCGCCTTGATCTCAATCAAGAGGGCGGGTTTTTACGGTGTCTGCCCATAATGGACACTTTGATTTATCAGGAGGCACCTTATGCCGCGTCCCGTTCTCAGCGAATTCAGTATCCACCCCGCCATCCGCGAGCGGGTGGCCAATCACCAGCAGGCGATTGTGAAAGAAGTGCAGGCGGCCGTGGCCAAGCATGCGGTCGTGGTGGTCGGAATGGGGCTTAATCCGTTTCCCAAAAAAGCCCGCAAGCTGCTGGACGCCGCCGGTGTTGCGCACCATGACCTGGACTACGGCAGCTACCTGAACACCTGGCGCGAGCGCAACGCACTGAAAATGTGGACCGGCTGGCCCACATTTCCCATGGTGTTTGTCAAAGGCACCCTGGTCGGGGGTGCTGACGATGTGAAGAAACTGATAGCCAGCGGCGAACTCAAGACGCTGCTGGCCTGACCTTACTTACTTGGCAGCGGGCTTTTCGGTGCTGCTGCTGTCGCCACGACCCCAACCGCGGTGGTGCTCACCACGGTAGCCGCCCATGCGGGCGTGCTCGGCATCAAACGTCTTTTTCTGCTCGGCGCTCAGCGTGGCATAGAAGGTTTTAGTGGCTTCTTCGCGCTTGTCCATGGCGGTACTCATGTCGGCCATGCGCTGGGTGCGCAGGGCGTGCATTTTGTCAATCCGCTCGGGTGTGGTGAGCTTGTCGAGCTCGGCGCGATCCGCACGGTTTTCCAGCATGCCAACGGGTGGCTTCATGGCCGCGGTGAATGCGGTCCAGGCACCTTCCTGTGCGGCGGTGATTTTGAGTTTGGCTTTGAGTTCGGTGCTGCGCTTGGCCATCCAGGCTTCCATTTTGGCGGGGTCTTGCCGTCCGTGCATGCCCATGCCGCCTTCATAGCCCATGGGGCCAGCGCCGCCCATCATGGGCTGGGAGAAAGCAGCCAGTCCGGCCGTAGCCAGCAAGCCTGCAACGATGAGGGATTTGAATACGGGTTTCATGTAACTTCCTTTTAGGGTGGGGTCTGAGGCGGGAATCGCGTTCAGGCTTGGATGCAAGTGTGGGCGCCTTGTGTATCGGACCTATTGCGCCTGTATGAGGCTTTGTAAAGTTGCGTGAAAAAAGACGCTTCGCCCTGCGTTGACAATACAGTCCTCAACCCCAAGAAAACCATTAGCAAAAGGCAAGCAAGTGTTCAAGAATTTGATGATGTACCGCGTCGTGTCCGCCTGGCCAACCGAGGTGGCGACGCTGGAAGGCGCGCTGGAGACCGCACGCTTTGTGGAGTGCGGTGCCTCGCAGGAAAAATCCGTCGGCTGGCTGGAACCCCGTGGCCACGCCAATGGCCCGCTGGTAGAAGTCGTGGGCGGGCAGTGGCTGCTGAAGCTGATGATGGAAGTCAAGGTGGTTCCCGGTTCGGTGGTCAAGCGCAAGGTGCAGGACCAGCTCGATCACATTGAGGCCACCACGGGGCGCAAGCCCGGCAAGAAAGAGAAAAAAGAGCTTACTGATGATGCCCGGCTGGCGCTGTTGCCGATGGCGTTTACCAAGCAGTCGAGCGTGCAGGTGTGGGTGGACCCGGCTGCCGGTTTGTTGTTGACCGATGCAGGCAGCCAGGCCAAGGCCGACGAGGTAACCACCTGGCTGGTCAAGGCCATCGACGGCCTGGCCGTGCAGTTGATCAACACCCAGGTTTCGCCCGCAGCGGCCATGTCGACCTGGCTATCCACCAAGGAAGCGCCGCCCGGTTTCAGCGTGGACCGAGAGTGCGAGCTCAAGGCGTCCGACGAGTCCAAGGCGGTGGTGCGCTACACCCGCCACGCGCTGGATACCGATGAGGTCTGCCAGCACATCGCCATGGGCAAAGTGCCCACGCGCCTGGCGCTGACCTGGGAAGACCGGGTGTCGTTCGTGCTGACCGAGGCGCTTCAGCTCAAGAAGATCGCGTTTCTGGAGACGGTGTTTGAAGGCAATGCAGCGTCCCCGGGGGATACCAAGGACGACAATTTTGATGCCGATGTGGCCATTGCCACAGGTGAGCTGCGCAAGCTGATTCCGGATTTGCTGGAAGCCCTCGGTGGCGAAATGGCCGCCACCTGAGGAACGTTAGGACCTAGTCGCGGTAGCCATCACGGCCGCGCTCATCGCCCCGGTCGTGGTGCTTGCCGTGACCGTAATGGTGGCCATTGTCATGGCGGCGGTCATCCCGCCATCCGTGTCGGTCGTCACGTCCATAGTCGTAGCCAGGGCGTTCGTAGCCTTGACGCACATATACGGGCTCAGGACGGTAGGTGGTCTGGTAGCGCGGGTCTCGCGCCTCGGCGTAGCCGCCGCTCCGCTGTTGCGTCACACCTTTGCCAATAGTGGCACCGGCGGCACCGCCCACACCCGCGCCCAATATGGCGCCATTGCGCCCGCCCGCAGAGCCGCCAACGGCCGCACCGGCCGCGCCACCCACTGCACCACCAATAATGGCGCCGTTTTGGCCTGAACCCCGGGTGGTGACGGCGGCACCGGTGGCACCACCCAGGGCTCCGCCGATGACGGCGCCCTGTCTGCCGCCCATGGATTGACCCAGCACCGCACCGGCCGCCGCGCCCACACCACCACCCAGGATGGTGTTCATATCGTCTGCCCGTGCGGACGGCGCCAGCGCCAGGAGGCCTGCCGTGAGGGCCAGCAGGGATACCAAAGTACCAACACGGTGTGCGGTTTGCGCAGGCGCCGGGGTCAGAAGAATGCGTGAGCGTGAAGCTGCCATGGTTTGGTTGGGCCTGAGCCCGTACCACTAAACGTAGCGGTTTGTCACCCTTTAACGCAAGCGGCTGCCTGGCGATGACGCGCGTAACAATGCCTTACATAAACGCAAAAAGGGGCCGTAGCCCCCGTTTCATATGCGCAAGTAGCTATCAAAATAATAGCATTTGCGAAAAGCCCCTATCACTTCATCGGACAGGTGTTGAGGCCCAGCATGCTGTACAGAGGGCACCAGCCCAGTGCGCCAGTGGCCAGCGGAACAATGCCAATCCAGCCCCAAACGCCGATATTGCCGGTGAGCGTAAGCCCGATCAGGACGAGTCCCGCGATGACACGCATGGCCCGATCGATAGTGCCTTCATTGGTTTTCATGATTGACTCCTGGATATAAGTGGTTGATGGAGGTATTGGACGCGTTGGCTACCGGATGGTCTGTGACTTGGGTCACACAGTCAAGCCCAGGTAACCGGGCTCAGGCTGGCAGGGCCGCCGCGACGGCGCGCAGGGCCGTGCTGTTGTGGATGTGGATGCGTTCACGTGACAGTTCGACCCAGCCTTCCCGCTCAAAGCGGCGCAGCAGGCGGGAAACGATCTCGCGCACCGTACCCAGTTCATCCGCCAGGTCCTGGTGGGTCAGTGACAGGTTCTGCCCACGGCCCAGCAGGGCCGCGGCCAGACGCTGGTCCAGTCGCTGGAAGGCGACCGCATCGATGAGGCCAGTGAGGTCGGCCATGCGCTCCGCGAAAAGCCCCAGCACACCATTGCGAAACGCCGGTGTTTCGAGCCATTGCCTGAAAACAGTCGGTGGAATCAGCAGCAATGTGGTCGGGCGGGTGGTGATGCCGTGGGCCGACAGCGGGGCGCTGCGAAACAGGCTGGCGCTGGAGACCAGGCACAGCTCGCCGGGGACGACGCGGTACAGCTCCAGCGAGCGGCCGTCGCTGGAGTGGCGCGATACCTTGACTTCACCCTCCAGCACCATCGGGAAGCCCTGGCACGGTGCGTTTTCATCGAACAGAACCGTTCCTGCGGGTACGGTCATGGGGGCGGCGCAGGGGCCCGCGTCCGCCAGCGTGGGAACAACCTGTCCCAAGGCAGGATACAAATGGGCGGGGTCGATCATGGAAGCCGTTTGGAGACCCCGGAGAGGTCATCCAGAATCGGGCAGTCGGGCCGGTCGTCGCCGTGGCAGTGTTGCAGCAGCGTTTGCAACGAGCGCTGCATGGCCTGCATGCCCTCAATGCGTTGCGCCAGACTTTCCAGGTGCTTTTGCGCGATTTGCTTGACGCTTGCGCTGGCGCGGCTGTGGTTTTGCCACAGGTTCACCAGTTCTGCAATCTCCAGCATCGAAAATCCCAGATCCCGGCTGCGCTTGATGAAGCGCAGCGTATGCACGTCGGCCGCGGTGTAGAGGCGGTAGCCGCTGTCCGTGCGGGCTACATTGGCCAGCAGTCCCAGCGATTCGTAGTGGCGCAGCATCTTGGCCGACACGCCGGACTGTCGGGCGGCTTCGCCGATGGTGACGCTGGCTCCTGCGCCCTGCGTGTCAGGCCGCGACGGCATAGCCTTCTTCGGCGATGGCTTTGGCCAGCGCGTCACGGGCCTGTGTGGACTCGACCTGCACCAGATTCTGTGCACGGTCGATTTTGACCTCCGCTTGCGGATCAATCTGTTTGACCGCGCGGGTGACGGCTTTTTCGCAGTGACCGCAGGTCATGCCGGTAACAGTGAAGGTCTGGTTCATGAGAAATCCTTGTGGTAGTGGTGGTTAAGTAGTGAGTTCAAGAGCATAGTCTGAACCTTGCCACGGCGGGAGAGTCAAGTACGTCTTGACCTTGCCACGGTGGGAACGATTAGGCTACACCCCATGACTACTGCAATCAACACGGCGCCCCACGCTCCGGCACTCGACATTGGTATTGGCGGCATGACGTGCGCGTCCTGCGTAGGCCGCGTGGAAAAAGCGCTGAAAAAAGTACCCGGCGTGACCGACGCCACTGTCAACCTGGCAACCGAGTCGGCCCGCATCACCTTCGCCGGTGGCGAACAGATGGAGGCTCGGTTGCGCCGTGCGGTGCGCGATGCCGGTTACGAGCCGCGCAGCCCTGAGCAAATGGACGCCGTGGAAGACGCCTCGCCCTGGGCGGGCTTTGGGCCGGTGGCTATTGGCCTGCTGCTGTCGGCCCCGCTGGTGCTGCCCATGATTGGTGACCTGTTTGGCCAGCACTGGATGCTTGCCGCATGGATGCAGTTTGCACTGGCGACGCCGGTGCAGTTCATTTTGGGCGCGCGTTTTTACAAGGCTGGCTGGCATGCCCTGAAAGCGTTCACCGGCAATATGGATTTGCTGGTATCCATCGGTACCACGGCGGGCTGGTTGCTGTCGATGTGGTTGTGGCTTACGGCCGAGCCGGGTGCCATGGTGCACCTGTACTTTGAAGGCTCGGCGGTGGTGATCACCCTCGTGCTGCTCGGCAAATGGCTGGAGACCCGCGCCAAGCGCCAGACCACGGCGGCGATTCGTGCCCTGCACGCGCTGCGGCCCGATGTGGCGCACTTGATTGGACTGGATGGTGAGGTGGATGTGCCGGTGGCCGAAGTTCTGGTGGGCGACCGCTTGGTGGTCAAGCCCGGCGAGCGCTTTCCGGTGGATGGCACGCTGCTGGAAGGGCATACGCAGGTGGATGAATCGATGCTGACGGGCGAGCCTCTGCCGGTGGCCAAGGATGCCGGCGACAAGCTCACCGGTGGCTCCATCAACGGCGAGGGCCGTGTGGTGCTGCAGGTGGGCGCGGTGGGCAGCGAGACGGTGCTGTCGCGCATCATCCGCCTTGTAGAAGATGCACAGGCGGCCAAGGCGCCGATCCAGCGCCTGGTGGACCAGGTCAGCGCCGTGTTTGTGCCCGTGGTACTGGTGCTGGCCATCGTGACGCTGTTGGGCTGGTGGCTGACCGGCCATGCGTTCGAGACGGCGGTGATCCATGCCGTGGCGGTGTTGGTGATTGCCTGCCCCTGCGCCTTGGGGCTGGCCACGCCCGCGGCCATCATGGCGGGCACCGGCGTGGCGGCGAAATACGGCATTTTGATCAAGGATGCGCAGGCACTGGAGTTGGCGCACAAGGTGGACATCGTGGCCTTTGACAAGACCGGTACCCTGACGCTGGGCCAGCCCCGGTTGACTGCGCTGGTGCTTGCCGATAGCGCCGCGGGAGCCGAGGCCTTGAGTGAGGATGTGGCCCTGCGCATCGCCGCCAGTCTACAGAGCGGCAGCGAGCACCCGCTGGCCCGCGCGACCTTGGCGGCGGCCAAGGAAAAGGACCTTGTGTTTGAGGCGCCCGACAACGTGCGCGCCGTGCCCGGTCGGGGCAGCGAAGGAGAGGTCGGGGTGAAGAGCTACCTGATTGGCAGCCTGCGCTGGATGGACGAGCTGGGCGTTTCGCTGGGTGCGCTGGCAGCCCGGTCTGCCGAGTTGCAGGCACAGGGCGCGACGGTATCGGCCATGGCCGAGCGCACCACCGCCGGCCTCACCTTGCGAGCCCTCATGGCTTTTGGTGATGAGCCCAAGCCCGGCGCCAAGGAGGCGCTGGCGGCGTTGCGGGCACGCGGCATCAAGACCGTGATGATTTCCGGGGATAACCGGGGTGCGGCAGAAGCCATGGCGCGACGCCTGGGGCTGCGCCCGGAAGACGGCGAGGTCATGGCAGAAGTGCTACCGGGCGACAAGGCCGCGCATTTGGCGAAACTGAAAGAAGGCGGGCACGTGGTGGCCATGGTGGGTGATGGTGTGAATGATGCCCCCGCGCTGGCTGCCGCCGATGTGGGCCTTGCCATGGGCAACGGCACGGACGTGGCCATGCACGCAGCGGGTATCACGCTGATGCGCGGTGACGTGGCGCTGGTGGCCGCGGCGCTGGATATTTCGGACCGGACCGTAGCGAAAATCCGGCAAAACCTGTTCTGGGCCTTTGCCTACAACGTGGCGGGTATTCCCCTGGCGGCTTTGGGCTTTTTGAACCCGGTGGTGGCCGGTGCGGCCATGGCGATGAGCTCGGTGAGTGTCATGAGTAACGCACTGTTGCTCAAGCGCTGGAAACCGCCGGGTGCTTGAAAGCTAAGGCATCCAGCTGCGCACATGGTGCCAGCGGCGCCAGGCTGAAAGCCCCCAGCGCAGAGACCGTACGATCGCACGCGGCCGCCACACGACCAGTGCCACGACAATTGCGGTAGCGGCCACCGGATGCTCTGCCATCCATGCCCGCACTCGGTGGTAGCCCGCTTGCGCGCGGTCAAGCGCGTGCAGGGTGTTGGTCAAGGGAGCCAGCTCGCGTGCCAGTTGGGCGCGTTGCGCGCCGATGCGCTCGTGCAGGCGCCCGCGCTGCACATGGAGTTCAATCAGCCGCTGGTCCATGGCCCGTTGCGGCTTTGAGTTGGCGCAGGTCTTCCTGCAATTCGGCCAGGCTGGAGGCAAACAGGTGATCCTTTTTCTCGGCACTTTGGCGCATGGCGATATAAAAGTACACGGCAAGCGCCCACGCCAGCGCACCTGCAATTGCCACCACGATTACGCGCTGTTCCCAGAATACGAGCGCCAGGCCGGCAACCGTCAGCAGCACAGCCAATGCAGCACAGAACAGGAGCGCCTGCGACAGCACGAACTGGCGCATCGCGTTGAGCCGACCCGTTTCGATTTCATTGCCCAGCAATTCCAGCCGTGTTTGTAACAACGCCAGAAGGGTGACGATTTGAGCCCGGGCGGCGCCAAAAGCGCCCGGGCGGGCCGAGGGGTCACTCATGCGGGTTATATCCAGAGCAAGAGCCTAGCGACGGCCCAGGATAAATCCCAACAGGAACCCGACCCCGACGCCCACGCCCACGGCCTGCCAAGGAGATTCGTGTACGTAGGCATCGGTAGCCCGGGCCGCGGCCCGCGTCTTGTCTACCAGCACGGCTTCCGCCGCAACCAGCCGGGTTTTGGCATCCTTGAGGCGGTTTTGAACGCGGGCGCGCAGACTCGCGATTTTTTCGCCGGTCTGGTCCGCCGTGGCATGGAGTATGTCCTCGGCATCGGTGATGATGGATTTGATGTCGTTCACCAGTGTTTCCTGGGAACGCATGGCAGCGGCTGTGAATTCGGGCATGGTGTACCTTTCATTGCAAAAAAAGAGTCGCCAGAAGATGTGGCAGTGGGGTGAATTCTCGGATTTTTTTCGCCAAAAAAAATTGATCAAATCGACATTGGGGCTCGTTTTCTTGTCTGCGACATGCCCACACCGGCGTTCCGGGTGCTTCGCTGCTCGGGATTAATTGCCAACAACTTGACCTGTGTCATGGCCTGGAAGGCTGCGCGTGGGCATTCTTGGGTCTTCATTCAAAGAAATATTACGGAGACCGCCATGAAACATACCAGTCTGCAAATCATCCGTGACGAGCACGCGTCGCTCGCCGCCATGCTGCAATCCATGCGCATGATGGTGGAGAGAGGCCCGGGCGACAACCCACAGCAGTTCTTTGACGTGCTGCGTGCCATGCTGTTCTACATCGACGAGTTTCCGGAGCGGTTGCACCACACCAAAGAGACCGAGTTGCTGTTTCCGCGCGTGCTCCGCGCTGCACCCGGGCTGGCCGAGGCCGTGGCGCATCTGGACCGGGACCACATGAACGGCGAAAAGGCGGTGCGGGAGTTGCAGCATTTGTTGCTTGCGTGGGAGTTGTTGGGCGAGTCCCGCAGGGCGCCTTTTGCGGAGCAGTGCAGTCGCTATGTGACCTTCTACCAGGACCACATGCGCCTGGAAGAAACGGTGATCCTCCCCGAGGCTGAAAAGGTGCTGTCCGAAGCGGACTGGACGGAGCTGGACTCGGCCTTTGAGAAAAACTGCGACCCGTTGACTGGCAAATATCCGCCTGACCCCGCCTACGACCGGTTGTTTACCCGCATTGTGATGAAGGCACCTGCCCCTATCGGGCTGGGTGACGCCTGACCCGGTTGAGGCGCTGTCGTCCGGGGTGGTTTATTTCTTGCGTTGAACAACCAGGTTGCGTTTCGCATCCTCGGGGTGCGCGAACGTAACTTTGCCGTTTTGTACTTTGCCCATGACCAGCATGTTCTGGGTGATGGCGTCCTTGTCGTCCAGGGTGAACGGGTGGTCATAGGTTCCCACGACCCCGTAGTACACGCGCGTGATGTTCTCCAGCGCCGCCTTGATGGGAGCGCCAGAGAGGTTGCCATCGCGAATGCTGAACATCGCAAACGCCAGCAGGTAGGTGCTGTCGTATGCCTGCGCGGCCGCCATAGGCACCGCCATGGGCTTGTTGAACTTGCGCTTGTACGCCGTCAAAAACGCTGCGCGGCGTTCGTTGCTGGGCTCGCCGATGAAGGTTTGTACCATCAGTGCGCCCTCTGCCCCATCTTTGGCGCCATTGAGGAAGAATGGGAACGAGAGTGTCCAGGGCCCCACTTGGGGCACTTTCCACTTCAACTCTTTGCGGCCATTGGCGATCACGGCATTCTCGGTGCCCACGGTGTAGCTGAACACCACGTCTGCACCCGCATCACGCGCGGCCTGCAACGGCTCCCGCAGGTCTTTTACGCCTAGCGCAAAACGCGCCACGTAGACCGCTTTCATTCCTTTGGCGGCGAGTGCGGCTTCGACGTCCTTCAGGCCCGCCTCACCATAGCCGGTGGTGTCGGCAAAAATGGCCACTTTGGTCCAGCCGCGTGCGAGGATATCGTCCACCACGAACGGGGCCTGAATGGAGTCGCGCGCCGAGGTGCGGAAGATGTAGCTGGCAGGTGCCGGGAACTTGGCCGTCAGCGGCGTGCCCGTGGCGCACGGAATGATGAGTGGCAACTTGGCGTTCTGAAACACTTCCAGTGACTTCTGTGCCACGCCGGTATTGCAGAAGCCCAGTGTGGCGGCTACGCCTTCAGCCACCAGTTCCTGGGAGCCTTTGAGACCGGCGTCCGGGTTGCCTTGATCGTCCTTGACCACCAGCGTCAGTTGGCGACCCATGTAGCCGCCCACTGCGTTGATTTCGTCCGTCGCCAGCTGCACGCCCTGCAGCATTTGCAGACCGAAGTCGGAGGAGGGTCCAGTGAAGGGACCGATGACCCCAATTTTCAGGTTGGGCGCCGATTGCCCCAGCGCAGGCAGTGCCATAGCCAAGGTGGCCGCGCCCGCCATTGCGATGATCCAACGTTTCATGTCTTGCATGGTCTGTGCCCAGCTTTGTTTTAAGCCTTCCAGTCTATGCACGCAGCGGAGCCGGAGCAAGGCTGCTTATCCGGAAAGAATGCCCGTTCGTCAGCAAGTCGTCAGGCGGAAGGTTTGATGCCAAATCGGCACCTGGCCCCCGCCGATTGTGCGCGAGTAGCTATTATTTCGATAGCACCGGATAGTCGGTGTAACCCTTGGCGCCACCGCCGTAGAAGGTGGTTTTGTCGGGCGCATTGAGGGGTGCATTGCGACGCAGGCGTTCCACCAGATCCGGATTGGCAATGAAGGGGCGGCCGAACGCAACCAGGTCGGCACCGGCATGGACGGCCTGCTCGGCGCTTTCCCTGTCGTATCCGTTGTTCACCATCCAGGCCGCTTTGCCTCCGGCATCGCGGTAGGCGGTCTTCAGGGCGTTGTAGTCGAACGGGCGGTCAGGCAACTCGCGTGGGCCGCCAGTGGAGCCCTCGATGATATGGATGTAGGCCAGTTGCAGGGACGCGAGCTCGCGCACGACATACTCAAACAGGGGTTGTGGATCGGAATCGTGCACGTCGTTGGCCGGCGTCACCGGGGAGAGACGAATGCCGGTGCGTCCACCGCCCACGGCGCTGGTGACTGCGCGGGTCACTTCGAGCATCAATCGCGCCCGGTTTTCCATGCTGCCACCGTAGTCATCAGTGCGCTGGTTCGAATTGCTTTTGAGGAACTGGTCCAGCAGGTAGCCATTGGCACCGTGGATTTCCACGCCGTCAAAGCCGGCGGTATCCACGGCGTTGCGGGCGGCCGCCTGGTAGGTGTGCACGATGTCGGGCAGCTCCCGGGCGGTCAGCGCGCGGGGCATGGAGGTGTCCACGAAGGCGGGGACCCCGTCTTTGATCAACACGGTCTTGGTTTTGGCGGCGATGGCCGAGGGAGCCACCGGGCGTCCACCATCGGGCTGCAGGTCGGTGTGCGACACGCGGCCCACATGCCAGAGCTGCACCACAATCTTGCCGCCCGCGGCATGCACATCATGGGTAACCTGTTTCCAGCCGTCGAGCTGTTCCGTTCCGTACAGCCCGGGTACGTCCGAGTAGCCCTGTGCCTGGTGGCTTATGGCGGTGGCCTCGGTAATGATCAGCCCTGCCGTGGCACGCTGGGTGTAGTACTCGGCCATGAGTGCGGTGGGGATGGCGTCGGGCGCGCGGTTGCGCGTGAGCGGCGCCATGACGACACGGTTGGCCAGGGACAGTTGGCCGGCCTGGATGGGATCAAACAAAGTGGTCATTGGAAAGGTGTTTTGATAGTGGATGTTTGTATCTGCTGCTGATACCGCAAAATGCAAGGCAATCGATTCAATAGGATGCCCTTTTGCTGACCCCTGCGCGACATTTGTGGAAATTAGCCTTGGCGCTCTCGTTGGGTGCTGCGGTGTCTCTGGGCATTACGCGTTTTGCGTACGGCTTGCTGCTGCCAGCCATGCGCGCTGACCTGGGTTGGTCCTATACCCAGGCAGGCGCCATGAACACGGCCAACGCGCTGGGGTACTTTCTGGGTGCGCTGATGACGCCCTGGCTGTTGCGGCGCGTAGGTGCTTCTACCCTGTTGTGGTCCGGTGCGGTGCTGGCCAGCGTGTTCATGGGATTGAGCGGATTTTTTACTTCGGCGGAGCCCTTGCTGCTGCAGCGGCTGCTGGCGGGGGTGGCCAGTGCGCTGGTCTTCATTGCCGGGGGCTTGATGGCTACGCGCCTGGGCGCCCGCGACCCGGCCCGGGGTGGATTCCTGATTGGCCTGTATTACGGTGGCACCGGGCTGGGCATCGTCGTTTCGGCCGGTCTGGTTCCGTGGGTGCTGGATCTGGCGCAAGGCTCGCTGCACGGCTGGCGCTGGGCCTGGTGGAGCCTGGCGCTGGTGTGCGGGCTTGCCAGTGCCGTGCTGTTGTGGCCCGCCCGCGTGATGGCGCAGTGGGCACCACCGGTTGCCGCAACCGATGCTGCGTCCGTCGTCTTTCGATGGCGGCAGTTTGGCTTCAGTCTGGCGGGCTACACCATGTTTGGTGTGGGCTACATCGGCTACATGACCTTTGTGGTGGCGTTGCTGCGGGAGCGGGGCAGCAGCACGCTGGCGGTGACGGTGTTCTATGGCCTGCTGGGCGTGGCGGTGGTGGCGTCTTCCCGCATTTGGGCGGGGCTGCTGGACCGCTACAAGAATGGCCGCGCCCTGGCCATTTTGAATACGCTGCTGGGCCTGGCAACGGTATTGCCCGCGCTGACACAGGCCTGGCCCGTGGTGCTGGCGTCCGGCCTTTTGTTTGGCGGGGTGTTTCTGTCGGTGGTGGCGTCGACTACGGCCCTGGTGCGCCACAACCTGCCGCACAGCGCATGGGCATCAGGCATCAGCGCGTTTACGGCGGTGTTTGCGGCGGGGCAAATCATTGGGCCCACCATCGTGGGCTGGATCGCTGATGGCTCTGGTGGACTGTCTCGCGGCTTGGTGTTCTCCGCATTCGCCCTGTGGGTTGGCGCTGTGCTGGCATGGCAGCAGAAAGCGCTCCAAACACCATGCGGGGAGGAACCCGGCTAGCTCACGCGCGGGACTTCACAAAGTCCTCAAAAAGCCCGACGACTACCGGACGGCTGATGAGGTAGCCCTGGAAATTCTTGCAGCCCTGGCTCAGAAGGAGTTCTTGCTGTGCGATGGTCTCCACACCTTCCGCAATCACCGTGAGTCCGAGGCTTTCGGCCAGGACAATGACCATGCGGGCAATGGCCGCGTCATTCGTATCGGTCAGCACGTCGCGCACAAAGCTTTGATCGATCTTGAGCTGATCAAGGGGCAGCTGTTTGAGATAGGACAGGGAGGAGTAGCCTGTGCCGAAATCATCCAGCGAGAAACCGACTCCATGCTCTTTCAGTACCGTCATTTTTTCAATGACCGCACTGACGTTGTCGATCAGCATGCTTTCGGTAAGCTCCAGCTTGAGGCGCTTGGGATTGGCGTTGGTACGTTCCAGCGCCGCGAGAACCTGGGGCACAAAATCGACTTGCTGAAACTGGCGCGCGCTCACGTTGACGGCGATGTTCAAGGGCTCAAAGGCTGGCTGGTCTGCCCAGCTTGCCAATTGAGAGCAGGCAGTTTCCAGAATCCATGCGCCCAGTGGCAGGATAAGACCGGTCTCTTCCGCGGCAGGGATGAACTCGGCCGGGGAAACCATCCCGCGTTGAGGGTGCTGCCATCGCACCAGCACCTCTGCTCCGGTAACGCATCCTGTTGCATTGACCTGGGGTTGGTACAGCAGCAGAAACTGGTTTTGACGAACGGCATACGCCAGATCCGTCTCCAGCTGCATCCGTGCGGAGACGGCAGCCTGCATCTGGGGGTCGTAAAAGCGGATGGTGTTGCGCCCGGCAGCTTTGGCCTGGTACATGGCGACATCTGCCCGTCTTAAGGGCTCATCGAGGCTTTCCTCCTGTTCGCCGAACAGGGTCACGCCGATGCTGGGGGTGTTGTGGTACTGGAAATCGATGAAGTCGTAGCGCTGGTTCAGGTTGACCAGAATCTTCTCAGCCACCATTTCCGCCTGGCTGGCTGCCAGCAGCGGGTCTTCGCTGAGGCCGTTGAGCATGACCACAAATTCATCGCCACCCAAGCGTGACACGGTGTCGCCCTCACGCACACAGGCGCTTAGCCGGTCTGCAACTTGTTTCAGCAGCAAGTCGCCCTTGTTATGCCCATGGGAGTCGTTGAGGGTTTTGAAGTTGTCAAGGTCGATGAACAGCAACCCGCCATGGCGTTGATCTCGGTGGGTCGACGCCAGGGCCTGTTCGAGCCGGTTCATCAGTAGGCGACGGTTGGGCAGGCTGGTCAGAGAGTCGAAGAATGCCAGGCTTTGAATTTGTTCTTCTGCGGCCTTGCGTTCGGTAATGTCGGTGATGTAGGCGAGGATGCAGGGGGTGCTGGCGTAGTCAATGATTTCGCCCGAAATACTGACGCTGCGTCGCTCGCCGTTTTTGTGGATCCAGGTGGTTTCGTAGTCCACGATGCTGCCATGGGCTTGGAGGGCGACAGCCCATTGCTCCCGCACGTCGGGGCTTGGCCACAGGTTGATGTCACCCGTAGTCCGTCCGATCAGCTCATCACGGGCCCAACCGAAATCGCGTTCGTACTTGTCGTTGGCCTCCACAAAGCGGCCTTCCTGCAAGGTGGCGATGGAGGCAGCTACCGGACTGGATTGAAACGCGGTAGCAAATTTTTTCTCGGATTGTCGCAGGCTGAGCTCCGCGAGTTTGCGCTCGTTGATGTCCTGTGCGATACCAAAAACGCGCGTGATGCTACCGTCGCGTGCAAGCTCGAATTCAGCTCTCTGGCGGAGCCAGAAGATGGCGCCGCTCACCAGAACGCGGTGCTCGTCCTCAAAAATGGATTGGCTTTCTGACGCGTTTCGCCAATTGATCTGCAAGGCTTCGCGGTCTTCAGGAGGACTCAGCTCAAGGTACGTCTCCCGATTGAGGGTGGTTCCGATGGGCTGGCCGAATATGCGGCAGGCTTCATCGGACAATTGCATGGTGTCTGTCGCCACGGTGTAGATCCAGCTTCCCACCTTGGCTTGGGCCTGGGCCTGGTGCAACTCGGCTTTGGCAATTTCCAGGTCGCGCGTGCGCTGGGTAAAACCAATGTTGGTCGCGTGAACTTCCATCAGACGTTTCTTGTAGGCGCGCACCAGCGAGTGGACGAGAACTGTTGCCGTGACAAATACGCATATTTGAATCAGGCCTTGGAGTGCTGGCGGGGAGACCGGCGACTCGGGAAGGGTGCCGCGCTCGCCCATCATGATTACGGCAATGGTGAGGGCCGAAGTCAGCCCAGCGGTGATAACGGCTGCTTTGGTGCTGACCAGCCATCCCATCATGAAGATAATGAGCGGGAAGATATAGTGGGCGGGCGCACTCAGTCCACCGCCCAAAATGACCATTGCGGCAACGCAGGCCCACATTCCAATCGCCAGAACGCCAATGGCCGCCTGAAGGTTGCCGCGCCGTAACAGATACCAACCGGCCAGAGCCACCAGGACCATGGGTACGGTCCATGAAGCGCGATCTTTCATGGTGGGTACCATGTAGTACATGGTCAGCGAGACCAGCACCGAGCTGACCAGAATCGCCCAGATCGCGTATTTAACGAAGGCGATCGAGGGCTCCCAGGTCACTGGGTTGTAGGCTTCTTCGTCACCGGTGTGCGGCGCCAACGGCTGCTGCGTCGTGATGTTGTTCTCCGCTCTGTCTGCCTACTTTGCAGTTCTGCTGGTGAGATGAACCAATGTCACAAATCATAGCGCAGTGGCACGCCGCAATAGTCCGCGGCGAGGGGTTTAGCGGCAAGATGTTTTTTGCCCCCTGACCCAAATGCAGGGGGCGCCGTGGCTATTTGATCAAGCCTTCAGCCTTCATGGCTGCGATAACGGCAGGACGCGCCGCGACGCGGGCGCGGAAGGCCACCAGATTGGGGTAGCCATTCAGGTCCAGGCCCACATATTGAGCCCAGTTGGTCACTACAAACAGGTAGCCATCGGCGACGGTGAAGGTGTTGCCCATCAGATATTGCTTGCCCGACAGTTCGCCATCGACCCATTTCAGACGCGACTGCAATCGCTCCATGGATGCTGACTTGGTCTCTGCTGGCGTGGTCGGTACAAACAGGGGTGAAAAGGTTTTGTGCAGTTCGGTGCCGATGAAAGTCAGCCATTCCTGCAACTGGTAGCGCTCAAACGTGCCATTGGCAGGGGCTAGGTGCTTGTCGGGAACCTGGTCGGCAATGTACTGAACAATGGCCGGACCTTCGCGCAGGCTCTTGCCGTTGTCCAGCGTCAGGAAGGGCACATAGCCCAGCGGGTTGACGGTGTAGTAGTCGGTGCCGTCGGGCAGCTTGTGGGTTTTGGTGGGTGCGGCGATGGCTTCAAAGGCCAGTCCGGACTCATGCAGTGCAATGTGAGGGGACAGTGAGCAGGCGCCGGGGGAGTAATAGAGATTCATGGGTGAGGGAATGCTTGAAAAAATGGAACTGCATGCTAGCGGGATTTGCCGCCGCATGCAGTTGCATAGGTTTAAACCCCGGCCTTGATCATGTCAGCCGCCTTTTCGCCAATCATCATGGTGGGCGCGTTGGTGTTGCCGCTCACCAGGTTGGGCATGATGGACGCGTCCACCACCCGCAAGCCCTGCAGGCCATGCACGCGCAGCGTGGCGTCTACTACGGCCATCGGGTCGCTGATGGGGCCCATTTTGCAGGTACCGACGGGGTGGTACTCGGTGTCGGAGTTCTTGCGCAAGAACTGCTCGATCTGCGCCACGTTGTTGCGCTCCACCAGGTACATCATCTTGCCGCGGTAGGGCTTCAGGGCGGCCGACTCCATGATGTCGTAGCCCATTTGCGTGCCCTTGATCAGGGTGGCCAGGTCGTCCGGGTGCTGCAGGAACGCGGGGTCGATCAAGGGGGCATCGGTGGGCTTGGCGCTGGCCAGGGTGACCGAGCCGCGGCTCTTGGGGCGCATCAGGGTGACATGCAAGGTGTAGCCATGGCCCAGGTGGGTCTTGCGCGTGTGGTCGTCCACAATGCCGGTGCACAGCGCCAGCTGGATATTGGGGTGTTCCTGGTTGCCTTCGGTGGAAATGAAGCCCTGGGTTTCGGCCACGTTGGTGGTGACCAAGCCGGTGCGCCTGTTACGCCACTCAAAAATGGACTTGATCAGTGCCCAGCCGCCTCGAAGAGAAACGCCCAGCGTGGCGTCCACACGGTGGGTGCGGTAGATCAGCACGGTGGTGAGGTGATCCTGCAGGTTTTGACCAACACCCGGAAGTTCATGTGCTACGGGGATGCCATGCTGTTTGAGATGCGCTGCCGGGCCAATGCCGGACAGCATGAGCAACTGGGGTGACCCGAAGGTGCCACCACTCAGGATCACTTCGCGGCGTGCCTTGACCTGCTGTGTGTTCCCGCCCTGCAGGTACTCCACGCCCGTGGCCCGCTTGCCGTCCAGCAGCACGCGGCTGGTGTGTGCTTCGGAGATGATGCGCAGGTTGGGGCGGCTGCTGTGGGGCGTGATGTAGCCTTTGGCGGCACTCCAGCGTTCGCCGTTCTTTTGCGTGACCTGCGCCGGTGCCACACCAAACTGCTGGGGGCCGTTGTAATCGGGGGTGCGGGGAATGCCTTGCTGTTCACATGCCTGGATGAATGCCTCGTTGAGGATGCTGGGGCTGCGCAGGTAGCTGACATTCAAGGGTCCTCCAACGCCGCGGTAGTCGGTGGCGCCAAAGCATTCGTTGTTTTCAGAACGCTTGAACAGGGGCAGTACATCCTGGAAGCTCCAGCCGGTGTTGCCCTGGGCAGCCCAGCCGTCGTAGTCGTTGCGGTTGCCGCGGGTGTAGACCATGGCGTTGATGGAGCTCGATCCGCCCATCACTTTGCCGCGCGGCTGAAAACCCCGGCGGCCATTGAACCCGGGTTGCGGCACCGTCTCGTAGCCCCAGCTGTTGATCTTCAGGGGCGCCGTGGCGGCAAAACCCAGTGGTGCGTGGATGAAGACCGATGTGTCAGGCTTGCCGGCTTCGAGCAGGCAGACGGACACATCCGGATCCTCACTGAGACGCCCCGCCACCGCACAACCTGCGGCGCCGCCGCCGACGACCACATAGTCAAATTCTTGCAAGTTCATAGGTTCTTATTTGGTGAGAAAGTCGAGATATTTGGTGGCGAATTTGCCGTAGGGAGGCCAGAGAAACTTCACTGCGCTAAACGGCGCCTGGTAGAAGACCGGACGCATTTTGGAGAAGGTGACAAAGCCCTCGTAGCCGTGGTAATGGCCCATGCCGCTGTCGCCTACGCCGCCGAACGGCAAGTCATGCTGAGCCGTGTGCAGCAGGCTGTCGTTCACGGTCACCCCACCGGACATCACATGGGTGATGAGATGATGGATTTGTTGCTTGCTGTTGCTAAACGGATAGAAGGCCAGGGGGCGGGGACCCGCGTTGATGGCGTCTATCGTCTCGTCCACATGCTGGTATCCAATCACGGGCAGCACCGGGCCAAAAATCTCGCGTGTTCGCAAATCGCAGTCGACCGGTGCGTTGAGCACGATGTGCGGCGCAATCTTGCGCGTGCTGGCATCCCAGGGTTTGCCGGGAATGAGGGGGACTAGCGTGGCGCCACCTGACTCGGCCTGCTGAAGGGCAGCCGTGATGCGATCGAAAGAACGTGCATCAATGATGGAGCTGTAGTCCACGCTGCCAAGGGCAGGATAACGGCCCGTCACGATCTCCTTGGCAAGCGTCACGAATTCATTGATCCTCTCATGGGGCACATACAGGTGGTCGACCGTAGTGCAGACCTGACCCGCGTTGAAGCATTTGGTAAACAGCAGCCGTTCAGCAGCAGTGCGCAGGGGGAAATCATGGCAGATAACGGCTGGAGATTTGCCGCCGAGTTCAAGCGTTACCGGACACAGGTTGGCTGCGGCTGCGGCCATTACCGAGCGACCGGTCTGACCCGAACCGGTGAAGATCAGGTGGTCGAACTTGAGTTTCGAGAACGCGATGCCCACACCGCCGGTTTCGTCGAAAAAGGCCAGCTTCTCTCTGGGAAAGTAGTGGGGTATTTTGTCGATCAGTAACGCAGCGGTGTGCCGCGAATTTTCGGACATTTTGACCATGGACCGGTTGCCCGCTGCGAAGGTGCAGATGAGGCCATTGAAGCTGGTCCAGATCGGAAAGTTCCAGGGAATGATGGCCCCCACGACTCCCAGTGGCTGTGGAATGACCTTGTTGGTCGCCCCCATGAAGTTCTTCAGGTCGACGCTGCGGCGCTGCGGCTTCATCCAGCTTTTCAGGTGCTTGATGGTGTGCTGCACGCCGTCGATCACACTGAAGATCTCGGCAAACAGGGTTTCGTGCCGTGACCGGTTTCCGTAGTCCAGATTGATTGCTTCGATCAGGGCGTCGCGGTGGTCACGAACGAAGCGTTGCAACGCCAGCAGGTCCGCCTTGCGTTCAGCAAAGCTGGGGGAAGGGTGCGCCATAAATGCATTGCGCTGGAGTTGCAGTGTTTCTTCCAGGTCATTGCGGCTGTTGTCAGCAGGCGCTGTTTTGCGAATCGGGATAGCGGGCATGGGCAGGGCCTCAAACAGGGGGTCAGGTCTGGTAGCTGGTGTCCAGGCGGTCCGCCTTGCGGATCAGTGCGGGCCAGGCAAACGCGCCACCGAGTCCGCCGGTCTGCACCCGCATGGCTTCCGCCACGCCTTGGACAATACGCGGGTCAACCTGCGTCAACGCGCCACCCGCCTGCGCACCAATCTGGATCTGGCAGGTGGACTCAAATGTGTACATTGCCAGAAAGGCATCAGCAATGGTCTTGCCCACCGTCAGCAAGCCATGGTTGCGCAACATGAGGAAGTTGGCATTGCCCAGATCGGCCTGGAGGCGTGGCTTTTCGTCGTCACGGAACGCGACGCCTTCGTAGGTGTGGTACGCCAGCGATCCCAGCACAAAGGTGGACTGCTGGCTGATGGGCAGCACACCGCATTGCTGGGCGCTGACGGCCACACCGGCACGGGTATGGGTGTGCAAAACGCAGCCAGCGTCTTCGCGTACCTCGTGTACCGCACTGTGGATCACAAAGCCGGCCGGGTTGACAGGGAAGGGCGACTCAATCAGCTTGTTGCACTGCTGGTCCACTTTGACGAGGCTGCTGGCGGTGATTTCGTCGAACATCAGCCCGTAGGGGTTGATCAGGAAGTGGTGCTCGGGGCCGGGGATGCGGGCGCTGATGTGGGTAAAGACCAGATCGCTCCAGCCATAGGCCGCCACCAGGCGGTAGCAGGCGGCCAGATCAACCCGCAATTGCCACTCTTCGGGGCTGACCTGGTCTTTGAGAGATGGGATGTTCATGCGCGGACTCCTTGTATTTGGTGGGCCTACCTTACCCGTCTGGTTGCTGCTAAACTGTTAATAAATTTACAATTTAGGGTAATCACTGAGAGGAAATGGATGACTTACTCAAAAGCCGAACTATTGCAGACCCTTTCCAGAAATGCGTGGTTTGGTGCCTTACCTATAGCGGAACGTCGGGCGATGCTGGCGGCGGCAGAGTTGCACCGTGTGGGAGCGGGCGAGATGCTGTACCGCAAGGGTGACACTACCGGCGGATTTTTCGGCGTGGTGCAGGGTGCCTTCAAGGTGTCTACGCTGGGGGAAGATGGCCGCGAGGGAATCCTGTCGATGATGGAGGTCGGTAACTGGTTTGGTGAGTCGTCGCTACTGGATGGTTTTCCAAGGCCGCACGATGTGACGGCGATGGTGGGCTGCGAAGTGTTGTTGATCAGTGCTTCGGCCTTTGATCGGCTGATGCAACGCCCCCCCTTTGCGCGGGCGATTGCTGGCTTGCTGTGTATCCGGGTGCGGGGGCTCTATGGGCTGGTAGAGGATGCCATGCTGCGTTCAACTCGAACCCGCATCGCACGGCGTCTGCTGGCTCTGGTGCGCGGTGATTCCGCCATGGAGCCAGACGCCAGGGCGGGTGTTGCGGTATCTCAGGAAGCACTGGCCATGATGCTGGGCATTACCCGTCAGACGCTCTCCAAAGAGCTGAAGCTTCTGGTACGCGATGGCGTCGTGACCCTGGGATATGGCCGCATCGAGATCGCGTCGTTGGCCGAGCTGGAATTGCGCGGCGCCTTGGCGTGACGGGATTTCGGGCAGCGCAGTGCCCCGTTTCGCCGGTCAGTGACTGAGGCGGCCGGCTGCCCACAGGACCTGACTGACAACGGCCTGGACCCCGTTGCGGCTGGCCTCGCCTTGCAGGCTTCCCTGGGCATCAAAGGCTTCGCCGGCTTTGGCCAGGGCAAACTGTTGCGGGCAGACCCAGCACTGCAGCGCCATCAGGAGGGGATTCAGATGGCTGAGCGATCGCAAGCCTCCGAGGCCCCCCGGCGACGCGCTGAGTAGCCCCACCACTTTGCCTGTGAACGGTTTTTTGCCGTCACCCCAAACCGGATCACCCTTCACCGGGCTGGAGGCCCAGTCGAGGGTGTTCTTGAGCAAGGCGGTGTAGCTGCCGTTGTACTCTGGGGAGCAGATGATCCAGGCCGGGTGCGCTTCCATGATCGTCTTGAGACGCATCACGTCGGGTGGTGTGCCCTGCGCTTCTTGGTCCGCGTTGTACATCGGGATGTCCAGGTCGGACAATTCGAGCAGCGTGACGTCAGCTCCTGCTTGGGTCGCCATCCCGGCGGCGGCGCGCGCGAGTTGGCGATTGAACGATTTTTGGCGGGTGCTCCCCGCAAAGAGTAATAGCTTCATAGCACCCATTGTCCTCATTCCTGCCCCCTAAATCGGGGTGCCCGGTAAAATCGCCACATGCTCTACCCACAGATTTTTGACGTCATCGTCGTTGGCGGCGGCCATGCCGGAACCGAGGCTGCACTGGCGGCTGCCCGCATGGGTTGCAAAACCCTGCTGCTCAGCCACAACATCGAGACCCTCGGGCAGATGAGTTGCAACCCCTCTATCGGCGGAATTGGCAAGGGCCACCTGGTCAAAGAGGTGGACGCGCTGGGTGGCGCCATGGCCCTGGCGACAGACGAAGGCGGCATTCAATTTCGCATCCTCAACTCCAGCAAGGGTCCTGCAGTGCGTGCCACCCGTGCGCAGGCCGATCGGGTTTTGTACAAGGCCGCCATTCGCCGCATGCTGGAGAACCAGCCCAATTTGTGGCTGTTTCAGCAGGCCGTGGATGACCTGATGGTGGAGGGCGACCGCGTGGTGGGCGCTGTCACGCAGGTGGGCGTCCAGTTTCGGTCCAAGACCGTGGTGCTCACGGCGGGCACGTTTCTGGATGGCAAGATCCACGTGGGCCTGAACAACTATGCGGCTGGCAGGGCAGGAGACCCACCGGCGGTGAGTCTGAGTGCACGACTCAAGGAGTTGAAGCTGCCACAGGGGCGACTGAAAACCGGTACGCCACCGCGGCTGGATGGTCGTTCGATTGATTTCAGCAAATGCCAGGAGCAGCCCGGCGATGGCATGCCCGGCGGGATGAGTTCCACCATGCCAGTGTTCAGCTTCATGGGCCGCGTGGAGATGCACCCGCAGCAAATGCCGTGCTGGATTACCCATACGAACGAGCGCACGCACGACATCATTCGCAGCGGGTTTGACCGCAGCCCCATGTTCACCGGCAAGATCGAAGGCGTAGGCCCGCGCTATTGCCCCAGCGTGGAAGACAAGATCAATCGGTTTGCCGACAAGGACAGTCACCAGATTTTTCTGGAGCCCGAAGGCCTGACCACCAACGAGTACTACCCCAACGGGATCAGTACCAGCCTACCGTTTGATATTCAGTACGACCTGGTGCGCAGCATGGCGGGGCTGGAGAACGCCCACATTCTGCGGCCGGGCTACGCCATTGAATACGACTACTTTGACCCGCGCGCGCTCAAAAGCAGTTTTGAAACCCGGCAGATCAATGGGCTGTTCTTTGCTGGACAAATTAACGGCACTACCGGGTATGAAGAGGCGGCTGCCCAGGGTTTGTTTGCGGGAGTGAACGCCGCGCTGCAAGCCGGTGCCTCTGCTGCCAGCTCTCCTGCATGGGGGCAGGACACATGGGTTCCCGGGCGTGACGAGGCCTATCTGGGGGTGCTGGTGGACGACCTGATTACCAAGGGTGTGACGGAGCCGTATCGGATGTTCACCAGCAGGGCGGAGTTCCGGCTGCAGCTGCGCGAGGACAATGCCGATGCCCGCTTGACCGAAACGGGTCGCAAGCTGGGCTTGGTGGACGATGCGCGCTGGGAGGCGTTTTGCCGCAAGCGCGATGCTGTTTCACGTGAAACAGAGCGACTGCGCTCCATCTGGGTCAGTCCGAAAAATCTGGCGGCGGCTGAGTCGGAGCGCGTGCTGGGTAAGACTATTGAGCACGAATACAACCTCGCGGATTTGTTGCGGCGTCCCAATATTGTGTACGCGGCATTGATGTCGCTGGATGGCGGGCGCTACGCCAGCCCGGAGTTGCCTGTCGTGCCAGGTGTTTCACGTGAAACAGAGGTGGTTGCCGATAGTGTGGCCCGTGCTGCAGCCATTGCGCAGAATGTGTTCGTGGGCTCCGTGGTGGAGCAGGTGGAGATTGCCGCCAAGTACTCCGGCTACATCGATCGTCAACGCGACGAGGTGGAGCGTTCGGCGCATTTTGAGAACCTGCGCCTGCCGGACGAGCTGGACTACCTGCAGGTGACCGCTCTCAGCATCGAGGCGCGCCAGCGTTTGAGTAAGCAGCGGCCTGAAACTCTGGGGCAGGCTTCCCGCATGTCAGGCATTACACCAGCCACCATTTCGCTGCTATTGATTCATTTGAAAAAAGGTAACTTCCGCGGATTTGTGGGTAATCCAGCGGTTGCTGGCGAGGTGATTGTTTGATGCGCCCTTTGGAGTTGGGGCTGCGTCAAGGCCTGGTTGACCTGGCGCTTGTGCTGGACGACGCCCAGGTTAACCGCCTGCTGGACTATTTGGACTTGATACAGAAGTGGACCAAGGTCTACAACCTGACGGCGGTGCGTGACCCCAATGAGATGCTCACGCACCATTTGCTGGACAGCCTGGCCGTGGTGGTGCCGCTGCGAAAGCAATTGGTCAATAGGGCGTTGCAAGCAGTGGTTCCGTCTGTGGACACGGCGGTAGCATGTCGATTGCTGGATGTCGGGTCGGGTGCGGGCTTGCCGGGGATTGTGATTGCCATTTGCTGCCCTGATATCACGGTGCACTGCGTGGACACGGTGGCCAAAAAGGCCGCATTTATTCAGCAAGTGGCGGCCAGCTTGAAGTTGCCCAACTTGCGGGGTCTGCATGCGCGGGTGGAGTCCCTCACGGAGCCGTACGACGTGGTGAGTTCCCGGGCCTTTGCGTCCTTGGCGGACTTCACGCGCTGGTCGGGTGCAGCATTGGGCGGGCAGGGCATCTGGATGGCCATGAAGGGTAAGCATCCTGCCGATGAGATGGCCATGGTGCCGGGCGCCGTAGAGGTGTTTCACGTGGAACAGCTGCTTGTGCCCGGCCTGGATGCCGAGCGCTGCATTGTCTGGATGCGCAGCAAGGTGACGTAAACTTGCGGTTTGCGTCTGGAAGGCTTTCCGGGCCAAGCTCCAAGGAACCCCCATGCTCGGCGTCACCGACTACGGCACGTTTGTTGTCACCATCATCGTATTTCTGCTGATTCCCGGTCCGGGAAACCTGGCGCTGATTACCTCGACCAGCAAGGGTCGCATCCGGGGTGGACTGGCGGCAACCTTGGGTGTGATACTGGGTGACCAGGTCTTGATGTGGTCTGCGGTTGCCGGTGTGGCGGCCTTGCTCAGTGCCTACCCCGATGCTTTTCATGCGGTGCAGTGGTTGGGTGCCGTTTATCTGGCGTGGCTGGGCGGCAAAATGTTGCTGGCCAAGCCAGGTTCCGCGCCGGTGCTGCACATCAAGCCGCACCATTACTTGCGCCAGGCACTCATGATTACCTTGCTCAACCCCAAGGCCATTTTGTTTTATATGGCGTTTTTCCCGTTGTTTGTCGATCCGGTTCGCCAGCAGGGGCTAACCACCTACGCGTTCATGGCGGCGACGATTGCAGTCCTGACCTTTGTGTATGGATTGATCGCTGTTTTGTTGACCCATTTTCTGGCCGAGCGCGTGCGGGCCAACCCCCTGGTTTCTCGTATTCTTGAAAAAGTGGCGGGCTTGTTCCTGATTGGTTTCGGCATCAAGCTAGCCGTCTCGCGCTAGCATGACGCCTGATTTGGTTTCACGTGAAACACGGCCCTTGAACGGTTTCCATTTTTCTCCTAATTAGCACTCCATGGCCAAAATCTTCTGTGTTGCCAATCAAAAAGGTGGCGTCGGCAAAACCACTACCACCGTCAATCTGGCGGCTGGGTTGGCCAAGGTGGGGCAGCGGGTGCTGATGATTGATCTTGATCCGCAAGGTAATGCCACCATGGGCTCCGGGGTCGACAAGCGCAAGCTGGAGTTGACGGTGTATGACGTGCTTCTCGAATCCGCGTCTATCGCCGAGGCCCGCGTGCAAAGCGACAAATTGAAGGAGGGCGGCTGCAGCTACGATATTCTGGGTGCCAACCGCGAACTGGCAGGGGCCGAGGTGGAACTGGTGGAAGTGGAGCGCCGCGAGAAGCGCCTCAAGCTGGCACTGGCCGAGGTCAGCGACGCGTACGACTTTGTGCTCATCGATTGCCCGCCCAGCCTGTCTATGCTCACGCTCAACGGTCTTTGCTGCGCCCATGGGGTCATCGTGCCCATGCAATGCGAATATTTCGCGCTGGAGGGGCTTACCGATCTGGTGAACACCATCAAGCAGGTCAAGGCCAACCTGAACGACGACCTGCAAATTATTGGTTTGTTGCGCGTCATGTTTGACCCCCGCATCACGCTGCAGCAGCAGGTAAGTGACCAACTCAAGACCCACTTTGGTGACAAGGTGTTCAACACCGTGATTCCCCGCAATGTGCGGCTGGCAGAGGCTCCGAGCTATGGGCTTCCAGGTGTGGTGTTCGACCCATCCTCCAAGGGAGCGCAGGCGTTTGTGATGTTTGCGCAAGAGATGGTGGACCGCATCAAGGCGATGTAAATGAAGCCTCCGCACGTTCTCGTCCTGCCAGGCTGGCAAAACTCCGGCCCAGATCATTGGCAAAGCCGCTGGGAGGTGTTGCACGGCTATGTGCGCGTAGACCAGCACGACTGGATGCGCCCGCTGCGGGGCGACTGGATTGCTCGCCTCGAAGAGGTGCTGCTGGCGCAGGACGGCCCCAGCATTCTGGTGGCACACAGCCTGGGCTGCTTGTTGGCTGCAGCCTGGGCATCGCACTCGCGCAACACCCATCTGGTCACAGGCGCGCTGTTGGTGGCCCCGGGCGATGCTGAACGGGAAGAACTGCGCCCGGTGCTTACCAGTTGGGCGCCGATACCGATGAAACCACTGCCCTTCCAAAGTGTTCTGATGGGCAGTCACAACGACCCCTATTGCAGCCTGGCGCGTGCGCAAGCTTTCGCCAGCGCTTGGAACTCCGAGTGGGTGGACTGCGGTGCCGCGGGACATATCAATGCTGAATCCGGTCTGGACGACTGGCCCGATGGTCACGCGATCTTGATGAAATTAGCGAAGTAAAGAAAGAAAAAGCAATGGTTACCAAAAAACCCAAGGGCCTGGGAATGGGTCTGGAAGCACTGCTGGGCCCCAAGGTCAAAGACCGCGCGCCAGCAGAGATTGCCGAAGCCAACTCGGGTCTGTCCAGCACCTTGATGCTTGACGATATGGTGGCGGGTCAGTACCAACCCCGTACCCACATGGACGAGGGCGCGCTGTATGAACTGGCCGAGAGCATCAAGGCCCAGGGCATCATGCAGCCGATTCTGGTGCGCAAACTGGCGCAGGGTCCCAACACAGGCAAGTTCGAGATCATCGCCGGTGAGCGCCGCTTCCGTGCGGCCAAACTGGCCGGGCTCGACCGTGTTCCGGTGCTGGTGCGCGACGTGCCTGACGAGGCCGCCGCCGCCATGGCGCTGATTGAAAATATGCAGCGGGAGGACCTCAACCCGCTGGAAGAAGCCCACGGCCTGCAGCGCTTGATCAAAGAGTTTGGGCTCACTCACGAGCAGGCGGCGCAGGCGGTGGGACGGTCGCGCAGCGCCGCCAGCAATCTTCTGCGCCTGCTGAACCTGACCGAGGCCGTGCAGACCATGCTGATGGCCGGTGATCTGGATATGGGCCATGCCCGCGCCCTGCTGGCCCTGGAGCGCGCCACCCAGATCACGGCGGCCACCCAGATCATTGCCAAAAAGATGTCGGTGCGCGAAGCCGAGAGCCTGGTCAAGAAACTCGGTGCCGAATTCACGCTCACCTCCTCCAAGCCCAAAAAAGAGAAGTCCCGCGACCTCAAGCGGGTGGAGGAAGAATTGTCCGATTTGCTCATGGCGCAGGTCGAAATCCACATCAAGAAACGGGTCAAACGGGCAGGGCGCATGGAGGACATGGGCGAAATGGTGATCCAGTTTGGTTCGCTCGACGAGCTCAATGGCCTGATTGACCGCTTGCGCGCAGGCTAAACCCTTCCAACAATTGATCTGGCGACTTGCCGGTAGGCCCCGCGTTGGCCTACAGTGGGGCATGTCCCAATCAGGAGAGTTTATGGCTGTCAGTCTTCCCGTGGTGACCGTTCCGATGTCTGTTTCCATGCTTTGCGCGGTTGCGGTCCTGTGTGCCTTGAACACGGCACAGGCCCAAACGCAAGTGGTCAAGCCCGCCAAAGTGCAGTTGTGGATGGATGTGTCTACCGGGGGTATCGCCGGGTTGCCCGAGATGGAAATCCCGAGCCCTCCCGCGCACTATGGTGACGCCCGCAGTCTGCACGTCACGCCGCCCCGTATTGTGGATATCGCCCTGTGGAACAGCCACAAGCCAGGGGTGGAGGCTGTGCAGCAAATACCAACCGGCATGCGAATGGGCGAAAGCCTGCCGCTGGTGCCGCTGAAGCAGGAGCAGTCCGCAGGGCGTGAGCCCGGCGAGTACTCCAATGACCATGAGCCTCCCAAAGGCCGACTCCTGATGTACTGGGGGTGCGGTGAATCCGTGCGTCCTGGTCAACCCCGCGTAGTGGACTTCACCCCACTCAGCAGCGGCAATATGCAGGCTTTTGGCACCGCCTTCTCCGGCCGGTATGCGGCCGATCGTGGCGCACGCATCAAGCCGGGATACGATGTCTATCCCAATGAGCGCGAGCAGAAGACTCTGCCCAAAGACGGCTCACTCGTGGGGGACCACCGAATTGTTGGGGAAGGCATTCCTGACTCTTTCAAGTTCAGCCTGGCTGGCCCACAGGACATCATGTCTGCCATTGATTTGCAAAGCCGTGGGTCCTTGCAGGACAGCATTGCCCTGACTTGGGGCCGTGTGGCCAATGCCCGGGCCTACTATTTGCACGCCATGGCCACGCAGGGCGATGACGTCATCTTGTGGTCCAGCAGCGAAAGCAGTGATTCGGGCATGGGCCTGTTTGACTACCTGTCCAACAGCAGCATCGAGCGCTGGACACGCGACAAAATACTGCTCGGTGCGGACGTGACGCGATGCAGCATCCCCAAGGGGATTCTGGGCGGGCAGGCCGGGACCGCCTTTGTCCGCATGATGGCCTATGGGGGCGAGCACAACTTGGCCTACCCCCCGCGCTCCATCAACCCCAAAACTCCGTGGGAGCCTGAATGGTCGGTGCGCCTGCGGGTCAAGTCCCACACGATGGCGATGCTGGGGCAAGAGCCGTCAAACCGCCCGCAGGGAACCGGCGCTGCGACGCCTGAAAACCAGACGGCCCCGGAGGAAGCTGCCAAGCCACGTTCTACCTTGCCGGTCAATCCGGTCAACCTGTTTCGTGGCCTGTTCGGCGGCTGAACACGGGTTGAATCGCGAGCATGGCGTTGCGCTTACCTTGGCCCGCCCCGGCATTGCTGGCGTGGGGCGGCGCTTGGGGCTTGTTCGCACTGCTATCGGGTGCGGGTATGGGCATTCTGCCTGCGGTGGCCTCGGCATCTGTTCTGGGCGTAGGTTGGAGTTTGTTGGGGCAAACCTGGTGGCGGCGCCTCATGATTGGAGCGGGGTTTCCGCTGTCACTGGCGGTCTCCGGCGTTGCCACCTTGCCTGCGTGGGCATGGCTGGTTCCACTGGCCTTGCTGCTGCTGGTCTATCCCATCAACGCCTGGCGTGACGCACCTCTGTTTCCCACCCCCGCGCAGGCCCTGGACAGCTTGCCTGACCATGCCACCCTGGCACCCGGCGCGCTGGTGCTCGATGCCGGCTGCGGTCTCGGCCATGGCTTGACCGCCTTGCGCCGCGCCTACCCGCAAGTCCGCCTGCAGGGGCTGGAGTGGAGCTGGCCCTTGCGCTGGTTGTGTGCCCTGCGCTGCCCGTGGGCGCGGGTGCGTCAGGGTGACATCTGGCAGCAAGACTGGTCTGCATACGACCTGGTGTACCTGTTTCAACGGCCCGAGAGCATGGGCCGCGCCGCGGAAAAAGCCCGTGCCGAGTTGCGCGCCGGTGCCTGGCTGGTCAGTCTGGAATTTGAAGCCACCACACTGAAGCCAACCGCCCAATACCGCGCGCCCGGTGGCAAAATGGTGTGGCTGTACCGCGCCCCCTTGGTAACGTCTTCTGGAGCTTGACCATGCTATCCCCCCATTCGCCACCGCCCGACGCACCAATCCACGTACCAACCGACCCCGCTGAAATCCAGCACGCGCAGCAGGTAGTGGTGTTTGCGATGGCGACCCTGGCCGAGCAGCGGGAGTCGGACACCGAGAGCCATATTCTGCGGGTGCAGCGTTATGTGCGCGCACTGGCTACCAAACTGCGCAGCAACCCCGCGTTCACGGACGTCCTGAGCCCGGAGACGATTGACGTTTTGTGCACCAGCGTGCCACTCTATGACATGGGTTCCGTGGGCATCCCGGACCGGATTTTGCTGAAACCGGGGCGTCTGACACCCGATGAAGTGGCCATCATGCGCACCCACACGACCATTGGTTTTGAAGCCATTGTGCGCGCCGAAAAAACACTGGGCAGGCCTTCGCCACTTCTGGCCATCACCAAGGAACTGGTGTTGTCACACCAGGAAAAATGGGATGGCAGCGGCTACCCCCAGCGCCTCTCGGGCACACGGATTCCGGTCTCCGCACGCATCATGGCCATTGCCGATGTGTACGACGCACTCATCTCCAACAAGGTCTACAAGGCAGGCGTACCGCATGACAAGGCCGTGCAGGTGATCTTTGGCGAGCGCGGTGCACATTTCGACCCGGACATGGTCGACGCCTTCATCGAAATTCAGGATGAATTTGAAAGCATTGCACGGCGCCATGCCGATACGGACTCCGACATGCAACGCAAGATGGAATACATGGCCAACGCCATTGCAGACCACGCCGAGCTGTAGGCCGGAGTCTGCGTTGCAGATTTAAGCTAGTTCAGGCGCTAGTCCGCGCCCAGTATGCGCAGAATGCTATTATTTTTATAGCAAAAATATCTTCCCCGGATTCATGATATTCAGGGGGTCCAAGGCGCGCTTGATGGTGCGCATCATGTCCACCGCGCCTGCGCCCGTCTCATCCATCAGGAAGTCCATCTTGTGCAGGCCCACGCCATGCTCACCGGTGCAGGTGCCTCCCAACTCGAGTGCTCGCTCCACCAGCTGGTGGTTGAGCCGCTCGGCCGTTTCGCGCTCGGCTGGAATGGTGGGGTCAATCAGGTAGCCCATGTGGAAGTTGCCGTCGCCCACGTGGCCGACCAGAAAGTAGGGAATGCCCGATTCCTGCGCCTCGGTCACCGAGTCCAGCAGCGCCTCGGCCAGTTTCGAAATTGGCACGCAGGTGTCGGTGGTAATGGCCCGGCAGCCCGGGCGCGACTGCACGCCGGCAAAGTAGGCGTTGTGGCGCGCGGTCCAGAGCTTGGTGCGCTCCTCAGGGGTTTTGGCCCACTCAAAGGTTTCACCGCCAAAGTCGCTGGCAATCGCCTGCACGGTGTCCACCTGCTCCTGCACGCTGGCGGGGGAGCCGTGAAACTCCATCAGCAGCATGGCGCCCTCGCGCAGGCTCAATTTGGAATGCTGGTTGACGATGCGAATGGTGTTGGCATCCAGCAACTCGCACCGTGCAATCGGTACGCCCAATTGAATGATCTGGATGGTGGTGTTGACCGCATCGGCCAGCGACGCAAATGAGCAAGTGGCCGCCATCACCGCTTCGGGCAGCGGGTAGAGCTTGACCGTGACTTCAGTGATCACGCCCAGCGTGCCTTCCGAGCCCACCATCAGGCGCGTCAGGTCGTAGCCTGCGGACGACTTTTTGGCATGTGTGCCGGTGCGAATGATTTCGCCGCTGGCTGTCACCACTTCGAGTGCCAGCACGTTTTCGCGCATGGTGCCATAACGCACGGCGTTGGTGCCGCTGGCGCGCGTGGCCGCCATGCCGCCTAAAGTCGCGTCAGCACCCGGGTCAATCGGGAAGAAAAGACCGGTCGATTTGACGGCTTCGTTGAGTTGCTTGCGTGTCACGCCGGGTTGCACCGTCACCGTCAGGTCTTCGGCGTTGATGCGCAGCACCTCGTTCATGCGGCTCACGTCCAGGCTGATGCCGCCTTGCACGGCCAGCAGGTGCCCCTCCAACGAGGTGCCCACACCAAAGGGAATCACCGGCACGCCAAAACGTGCGGCCTGCTGCACCACAAAGGCGACTTCTGCTGAACTTTGGGCGAATACCACCGCTCCGGGGGGCGGCACATCGAACGACGATTCGTCGCGCCCGTGCTGCTCGCGCACCACCAGAGCCGTCGTGCAGCGATCGCCCAGGCGGGCCTGCAGGGCCGCAACCAGTTCGGGCGGAGTCGCACGCTGGTTCACGGCAGGCAGCAAATGCAAGGGCGTCGCAAGGGTATTCATGGGGGTACTTCAACAGGGGTAATGGGCTGCAGTTTACGATAGCGCTCTTCCAATGTCCTTCCCTGGAGCACCACTATGGGCAACCGCCTGACACAAATCGCCACCCGCACCGGGGACAACGGCACCACCGGCCTGGGAGACAACACCCGGGTCTCCAAAAACAGCCTGCGCGTGCACGCCATGGGTGAGGTGGACGAGCTCAACTCCCACATCGGTGTGCTGCTGTGTGAGGACATGCCTGAGCCCGTGCGCACGCTGCTGGTGGAGATTCAGCACCAGCTGTTCAACCTGGGCGGTGAGTTGTCCATCCCCGGCTATGAGTTGCTCAAGCCGGAAGCCGTGATGGCGCTGGACGAGGCTCTGGATGCCCACAATGAACACTTGCCGCGCCTGCAGGAGTTCATCCTGCCGGCTGGTACCCGGGCCGCGTCGCAAGCCCATGTGTGCCGCACGGTTGCCCGTAGAGCCGAACGCGCGGTCGTCGCGCTGGGGAACGAAGAAGCGTTGAAGGACACGCCGCGCCAGTACCTCAATCGCCTCTCAGACCTGATGTTTGTGCTGTCCAGGGTGTTGAACCGTCACCGCACGGATGGCACGGTGGGTGACGATGTGTACTGGAAGAGCGAACGCATGGCGCAGGCTGCGGCTGAGTAATTTCCCGGGGCTTTAGATACCCTTCGTTGTGACTGCATGGTGCGGGGGTGGGCGCACCATGCACCGAACAATGTGAATTCGCTACAAAATCAATAGCTGCCTGCGCAATGAATACGGGGGCTAGAGGCCTATTTGGCTACTATCTAGGCGCCAGCATCGCCATGGTGATGCGCGAGACGCAGGTCAGCTCTCCCGCATCGTTGTGCAAGTCGATTTGCCAGACCTGGGTGGTGCGGCCAATGTGGACGGGGCGTGTGGTGCCAGTGACCCAGCCACTGGTCGTGCCGCGCAGGTGGTTGGCGTTGATGTCCAGGCCCACGGCGCGCCAGCCTTCGGGGCTGGAGTAGGCCGCACCGCAGGAGCCCAGCGTTTCGGCGAGAACCACGCTCACGCCGCCGTTGAGCAGGCCATAGGGCTGTCGGGTTCGCTCGTCCACGGGCACGCGGGCCTTGATGAAGTCGTCACCCACTTCCAGAAACTCCATTCCCAGGTGCGTGAACGCGGTGTTGGCGCTGATGCGGTTGAGTTCTTCAACCGAAATCGGTTTCTTCCAGATAGACATGTGCGTGGGCGCTTTCGTTGGGTTTTGAGTTTGTTTTCCTGAAGTTATACCTCGTTCCACCGCGCTTGATATGCGTCAAGTGAGCCGCGCGAGACCCTGCTAATCTGCACCCATGAAAGTGCATTTCAAATGGGCCGCCGGTGCGGTGCTGGTCGCAATCGTCGTCGCGGCCGTCGTGGTCAACAGCCGGCGTGGCACGCTGGTGCAGGTGGCGACCGTGGCGCAAACCGGCATCGTCCAGTCAATCGCCGCCACGGGGCGACTCAACGCCCCTGCCCGCATGGACGTGGGTGCCGACGTGACTGCCACCGTGCTGGAGGTGCGGGTTCGCGAAGGCGACCGGGTCAAGGCCGGCCACATGCTGGTGCGCTTGCAGGACGCCGAAGCCCGGGCGGCGCTCGCCCAGGCGCGTGCGGCGCTGGTCGAGACCCGGGAACGGGCGGTCCAGCAAGCCACCGTGTCAGCGCCGGTGGCCAGCCAGGCCGTGGTGCAGGCGCAGGCGGCTTTTCAGTCGGCCGACCGTGAACACCAGAGGGCACAGGACCTCGTGGCACAAGGTTTCTTTTCCCAACAAAAACTCGATGACGCCCGGCGTGCGCTCGACACCGCACGCAGCGCGCTGGAATCGGCGCGGGTGCAGGCGCAAGCCAATCAAACACGGGGGGTTGAGCCGGCATTGGCGGCCAGCCGGGTGGCGCAGGCGCAAGGTGCGGTCGACGCCGCGGCGGCACGGCTGGACCGATTGCAGATCACCAGCCCGGTGGATGCGGTGGTGCTGGCCCGTAGCGTGGAGCCCGGCAGCATGGCGCAGCCGGGGCGGGTGCTGCTGTCGCTCGCAGCCCAAGGCAACCCGCGCATTGACGCGGCGGTGGACGAAAAACACCTGAGCATGCTCACCCTGGGCATGGCTGCGCGTGCGGTGGTGGACGCGTTTCCAGGCCAGCCCTTTGATGCGAAGCTGAGCTACATTGCGCCGGTGGTGGACCCCCAGCGCGGCTCGGTGGACGTGCGCCTGGACGTGCCATCGCCCCCGGCCTTTTTGAAGCCGGACATGACGGTGTCGGTGGAGCTGATAGGCGGCAGGCGGGACAGCACACTGGTGCTGCCGTCGGCGGCCGTGCGGGATGCCGACCGCGGAGCACCGTGGGTCCTGTTGCTGCAGGAGGGTCGCGCGGTCCGCGCGCCGGTGAAGCTGGGTCTGCATGGCGTGGGTTCGGTGGAGATTGCCGAGGGTCTGAAAGCGGGGGACTTTGCCATTCTGCAGACCGAGAAAGCGCTGGCCGGCGACCGGGTGCGGCGGGGCCCCGACGCCGCCGTTGGCAAGGGGTTTGAAGTGCCTTCGTTCATTTCGCGCTGAGCCCGCTGCGCTTCGCCATGTCCTCTTCCCGCCATCGCCCCGCCGTCAGTTCCTGGGCCCGCTGGATGCCTTTTGAACTGCTTGTGGCCTTGCGCTTCCTGCGCGAAGGTCGCATGCAGAGCGCGCTGATTCTGGCCGGCGTCACCGGGGGCGTGGCCGTCATCATTTTTCTGACCCAGCTGATCAACCAGCTGCAGAGCACCATCATCGACCGGGTGATGGGCTCGCAGGCCCATGTGGTGATTCGTCCGCTGGAAGAAGTCACCCAGCGGGTGCTGGCGCCCAAGGCCGACCAGGCCGTGGCGGCAGTGGTGCAGCCGCGCGCCCAGCGCCTGCGTTCGGTTGACCAGTGGGAGAGCGTGGCCGCGCTCGCCGGGGCGACACCCGGTGTGCTGGCGGTGTCGCCTGTGGTCACCGGCCCTGCGTTTGCCGCGCGGGGCGGCAGCAGCAAAAGCGTGGCCTTGCTGGGGGTGCAGCCCGATGCCTACCGCCGCGTGGTGCGCATGGACAGTTACATGACGCGGGGGCGTTTTGAGATAACCGGCACGCGCGCCCTGATCGGCACCGATCTGGCGGCCGACCTGGGCGTCACCGTGGGCGACAAGATACGCGTTACCACCGCCAATGGACGCAGCGAAACACTGGACATCACCGGTCTGTTTGACATGGGTAACCGCGACCTCAACCGCCGCTGGGTGTTCGTCACCCTCAAGCTGGCGCAGACGCTGCTGGACCTGCCGGGGGGCGTGTCCAACATCGACCTCACGGTCAAGGACTTGTTTGGTGCCAACACCATTGCCGACACCCTGCGCGCTCAGACCAGCCTGACCGTCGACAGCTGGATGCAGACCAACTCGGGCCTGCTCAACGCGCTGGCCAACCAGACGGTGTCGAACAACCTGATTCGCAGTTTCGTGGTGGTGATCGTCGCGCTGGGCATCTCCAGTGTGCTGGTGGTCAGCGTGGTACAAAAGCAGCGCGAGATCGGCATCCTGCGGGCCATGGGCGCGGGGCGCAGGCGCATCATGGCGATCTTTTTACTGCAGGGCGGCCTGGTGGGGCTGGTGGGCTCGGTTCTGGGTTCCCTGCTGGCCTATGCCCTGCTGGTGGTGTTCTCCCATGTGTTCAAAAGCCCGGACGGCAGTGCCATGTTTGCCGCCCAGCTGGACCCCGTGCTGGTGGGGTTGGCCACCGTCGTGGCCTGTGGTGTGGGCCTGGCTGCGGCCGTGGTGCCGGCCCGCAGTGCGGCGCGCATGGACCCGGTGCAGGCGATTCGTGCATGAACCACAGTCCCATCCTGCAGCTCGACGACATTCGCAAGAGCTACAACGTAGGCACCCCGGTGGAGACCGAGGTGCTGCACGGCATCACGCTGGCACTGCAGGAGGCCGAGTTTGTCGCGCTCAAAGGGCCATCCGGCTCGGGCAAAAGCACGCTGCTCAACATCATTGGCCTGCTGGAGCCGCCCACCGCCGGCACGCTGACGATTGCGGGCAAGCAGTCCCAGTCGCTGGATGACGCAGGCCTCACCGCGCTGCGCGGCGCCACCATTGGTTTCGTGTTTCAGTTTCACCACCTGCTGCCCGCGTTTACCGCGCTGGAGAACGTGTTGCTGCCGTCCCTGATTGCGCACGGCACGGCGACTGCCGAGTCCGAGGCCATGGCGCTGGAGTTGCTGGCGCGCGTCGGCCTGCAGGGATCGGAATACAAGCGCCCCGGTGAACTCTCGGGCGGCATGCAGCAGCGCGTGGCCATTGCGCGCTCGCTGTCGCTCAAACCGCGTCTCATCCTGGCCGACGAGCCCACGGGCAACCTCGACACCGTATCGGCTGACGAGGTGTTTGGCTTGCTGCGCGAGTTCAACCGCGACCATGGCAGCGCCTGCCTCATCGTCACCCACGACCCGCGCCTGGCCGCGCGCTGCGACCGCATGATTGAGCTGGTGGACGGGCGTGTCACCTGAGTGCGCGCCCGCCAGACCCGCGCGTGTGACACTGCTACGCTCATGGCTGCAAAAAAAGCCACCCAAGAGAGCACTATGCACGAGACACTGCCGGCCCCCTACGTTCCCCAAATCCGCCTGTACCAGAACTGGTTGCGCGATACGCGGGGTCTGCACTTTGAGACCTACAACGACCTCTGGCGCTGGTCGATCACCGACCTGGATGCCTACTGGCAGAGCATCTGGGATTACTTCGGCATGCAGTCGCCCACGCCGCACACCGCGGTGCTGGCGCGCAACGCCATGCCCGGTGCGGTGTGGTTTGTGGGCGCGCAGGCCAACTACGCGCAGCAGGTGTTTCGCCATGTGGTCCCGGCCGACGCGGCGGGGTTTCAGGCCATCATCAGCCGCAATGAAAAAGGGGAACACCGCGAGCTGAGTTGGCCCGCGTTGCGCCGCCAGGTTGCCTCACTGGCGCTGCACCTGCTGGACCAGGGCGTGCAGCCCGGCGACCGGGTCGCCGCCTACCTGCCCAATATTCCTGAGGCCATGGTGGCATTTCTGGCCACGGCCAGCATCGGCGCGGTGTGGAGTATTTGCGCACCCGACATGGGCACCCACGCCGTGCTGGACCGCTTCAAACAGATTGAGCCCAAGGTACTGATTGCCTGCGACGGCGTGCGTTACGGTGGGCGTGACTTTGACCGCCTGGCCGTGGTGCAGGAGTTGGTGGACGCCCTGCCGACGGTGCAGCATGTGATCCTGCATGACAACCTGGGAACGGTCCAAGCCACCCGTGCGGCACAAAATGCTCCTGATTTCATAGCTGCTTGCGCAGATTTCACGGGAGCTACAGGCCGAAATGATAAAAATACTGTGGCGTTTGAGCCGCTCTGGCTGCCGTTTGACCACCCGCTGTGGATTGTTTATTCCAGTGGTACCACCGGTTTGCCCAAGCCCATCGTGCACGGCCACGGCGGCACAGTGCTGGTGGCGTTGGCACTCAAGACCCTGCACAACGACATTGGCTGCAGCTACGAGCCCAACAGCTGGGGTGAGCGCTTCCACTGGTACAGCTCCACCGGCTGGGTGATGTGGAATGCGCAGCTGGCCGGCTTGCTCAACGGCACCACCTGCGTGATTTTTGATGGCAACCCCGGCGGCACCAAAGATAATCCCGACTGGACCACCTTGTGGCGTTTTGCGGGTGAAACCGGCGTTACCTTCTTCGGCGCGGGCGCTGCCTTCTTTGCCAATTGCCTCAAGTCGGGCATGGATTTGTCCACCTGCGGCGACCTCTCTGCCATTCGCGCGCTGGGCACCACCGGGTCTCCCCTTTCACCGGAGGCACAGGCCTGGGGGACGGAGCAGTTTGCGCGCATCGCCCGCAGCGAAGCCCAGCGTGACATCTGGTGGTGCAACATCTCGGGTGGCACTGACTTTTGTGGTGCCTTCATTGGCGGCAACCGCGAGTTGCCGCAGGAGCCTGGTGTCATGCAATGCCGATTGCTGGGTTGTGCGGTCGAAGCATGGAACGAGCAGGGCCTGCCGGTGCTGGGTGACGTGGGCGAGCTGGTCTGCAGCCAGCCGATTCCGTCCATGCCCCTCTTCTTTTGGGGCGACCACGACAACGTGCGTTACCTGTCCAGCTACTTCAAGATGTACCCCCCCGGCCACGGTCGCAAGCCGGGCGGTGGCGACCTGGGCCCGGAAGTCGGCGGCGTCTGGCGTCACGGCGACTGGCTGCGCGTGGGCACCAAAGAAGGTGGCGGCGAAGGCTGCGTGATCTTTGGCCGCAGCGACGCCACCATCAACCGCCACGGCCTGCGCATGGGTACCAGCGAGCTCTACAGCGCAGTCGAAGTGCTGCCCGAGGTTATGGACAGCCTGGTGGTGGATCTGGAATACCTGGGGCGTGAAAGCTACATGCCGCTGTTCGTGGTGTTGCGTGCCGGCGTGGTGCTGGACGAGGCCATGAAGGCCAAACTCAACGAGGCCATCAAGGTCGCCCTGAGCCCGCGGTTCGTACCCAATGCCATCTTTCAGGTGGCAGAGATCCCGCGCACCTTGTCCGGCAAAAAACAGGAGCTGCCCATCAAGAAACTCCTGCTGGGCCAGCCGCTGGAAAAGGTGGTCAACAAGGACGCCATGGCCAACCCGGCCTGCCTGGACTGGTACGTGGCGTTTGCGCAGCAACGGCTGGTATCTGCGTACATGTAAAGCCCACGGGGTCTGTTTTCTCGCTAAAACCGTGAAAAAATGGTCAAATAGATCTTTTTGCGCTGATAAAGTAGCCCCTTTGGGAGGCTATTCCCCTAGGAAGCAATGGATCGAAAGAGATTTCCCGTCGTTGAACCCGCACCGGATATAGATCTGGATGAGGCATCGATTGCGGAAAAGGTCTTGGCCGAGCGCACGCGGGTGTTTCACAACCGCTCGGTAACGGGGGCACTGCTTTCGCCGTTGGCCATACTGCTGCTCGGGTGGATTCAGGTCAACGTGGCGGGTTGGGGGAATGCGGCCATCTGGGTGGGTCTGGCAACTGCCATCGAACTCACTATTGCCGGGATTGGCTACCGGTATCGGCTCAGCGTATTCCGACACGAAGATGCGCGCCAATGGGCCAGAGCCCAGATAAGTGCCGCGGGCTTCGCCGGTCTGGTGTGGGGTTTCTCTTTGTGGTTCCTCTGGGCCGACGGGCGGCTGGATCTTTACCTTGCCGGCCTGACGATTCTGGTCAGCGTGGCCGGTATCAGCCTGGTGACCATGTCGCCGTTTCGCAGTGCGTCGGTCTTGTTTTCCTGTGGAATTTTTCTGCCGCCTCTGGTGCAATTGGCGCTGGTCAACAACCCGATTGGTGGCTATGTTGCAGTGGGATTGGTCGGGCTGCTGGTAGTTCAGATCGGGTATGCGCGGCAGCTGGAGCAGGAGTTGTTTCGCGAGCTCGACAACTCGGTGCGCAACGCAGCTCTGGTCAAACTGCTGTCACAGGCGCGGGGCAGTCTGCATAAAACCAATGCCAAGGTCACGGCCCGCAACGCGGAGCTTCAATTGGCGCTGGGTCGACTCAATGAGATGGTCACCCAGGACCAGCTGACGGGTGCCTACAGCCGCCGGTTCATCTTCGCTCAGCTGGAACGGCAAGTCTCCATCAAGGTGCGCCACGGCGCTCCTGTGTGCATCATCATGTTTGACCTCGACCATTTCAAATCGATCAATGATCGGCATGGGCACCCGGTAGGCGACAGGGCCCTGCAGGAGGTATCGCGCGCGGTGGCCGCCCAGTTGCGCGACGGCGACATGCTGGCCCGTATTGGGGGTGAGGAGTTCTTGGTGCTGCTGCCGATGACGCCCCGGGATTCCGCCACTCTGCTGGCCGAGCGCCTGCGTGTGACACTTTCGTCCACGTTCGTTTCAGAAGGCGGCGACCACATCTATCTGCCAGCCTCCTTTGGGGTGGCCGAACTGGGCCGCGGAGAAGATGTGGGCGCCTGGTTTCGGCGCGTAGACGCCGCGCTCTACCAGGCCAAGGCACAGGGCCGCAATGCCATGGTGACCAGTTGTAATCCGGGTTGACCCAACTCGCGATCGTCCCCTACACTGGGGCACACTTATTGGATTGAACTTATGACCGTTTTCAAACGCCTTGTTGCCTCTGCCCTGATTGTTTCCTGCACTGCCATGGGCCTGCCCCTGACGGCCCAGGCGGGTATCGTATCCACCGACGAGGTGCTGTCTTCCGCGGCCCAAACCTCCAGCCGCGAACGTGTCACCACCTTTTTGAGCCGTGCCGATGTGCGCCAGACCCTGCAGGACCAGGGCGTGAATGGCGATGCCGCGCTGGAACGCGTCAATGCCATGTCGGACACCGAGGTCGCGCAGCTGGCTGGCCGTATCGACCAGGCCCCTGCAGGCGGCGATATTCTGGGTGTCCTGTTCACCATCTTCATCGTGTTGTTGGTGACCGATATTCTCGGTCTGACCAAAGTCTTCCCGTTCACCCGATCGGTTCGATGAGTCGCTTCTGGCGCCGTCTTGCTGCCCCCGCCCTGGCGGGGGTTTTTGTTTGTGCGGCGCTCGTGGTGTCAGGCTGCGCCACGCAACAGGTGGGCGCGCTGTCCCAGCAATGGCCTGCGGACCTGCCGAACCATGCCGAGGTGGAAAACGTACCCTTCTTTCCGCAGGAAGATTACGAGTGTGGCCCGGCCTCCCTGGCCATGGTCCTGCAAACTGCGGGCGTGCGGGTTTTGCCGGACCAGCTGGTGGACCAGGTCTATGTGCCAGGGCGCAAAGGCTCTTTACAGGTCGAGATGCTGGTGGCCATCCGCCGTCAGGGCTTGCCGGCTTATCCCCTGGCGCCAACCGTGGAAGCCGTGTTGCGCGAAGTGGCAGCGGGCAACCCGGTGCTGGTGTTTCAGAACCTTTCCTTTCCGGTCTATCCGGTGTGGCACTACGCTGTGGTGACCGGTTTTGACCGGGACCGCAACCTGCTGATGCTGCACTCCGGGCGAACGCCCCGTCTGGAGATGTCACTGTTTGCGTTTGAGCGCACCTGGGCACGGGGTGACTACTGGGCCGCCGTGGCTCTGTCACCCTCACGGCTGCCCGCAACGGCACAGCCCGAACCGTTTGCGCGGGCTGTGGCCGCGCTTGAACGCATCAACCCGGCCGCTGCCCGGACCGCCTACGCAACGGCTCTCCAGAAGTGGCCGGACCAACCCGTTCTGATGCTGGGCGCGGGTAACACCGCCTATGCGGCGGGTGATCTGAATGCAGCGGTTGCGGCCTACCGTGGCACTGTGCAAGTGCATCCGGATTTTGCAGATAGCTGGAACAATCTGGCGCAAGTGCTGCTGGAGCAGGGCAAGCGCAAAGAGGCTGCAGAGGCCATTTCAAAAGCAATAGCGCTGGGCGGCAACCGCTTGCCGGCCTACCAGGCGCTTCAATTGCGGATAGACGGTCAGTAGCCGGGCAAGGGTATATCCGGATGCGCAGATTTTTTCTGGCACGAAACTCGCATGCACATCTACAATAACTTGACCAATCGGTTAGCTTTTTAATTCATGAATTCCGCCCTAGCGAATACCCCTCCAAGCGCCACAAAGCCCGCTACCCTCCCTTCCTCTGGATCACCCGGGGCGCGGCTTGCGGTGGAGGTTCGCAACGCCAGTGTGATTTACCAGACCGCAGACACGCCGGTGCAGGCACTGAGCAATATCGACCTGCAAATCGGCGAAGGCGAGTTCGTATCGCTCATCGGCCCGTCCGGCTGTGGCAAGACCACGCTGCTGCGCGTGATTGCCGATCTGGAGCAAATCAGTGATGGCGCTGTGCTCGTCAATGGCGTGAGCCCGCACGCGGCCCGCATGGCCCGCTCCTATGGCTATGTGTTTCAGGCTCCCGCCTTGTTTCCGTGGCGTACGGTGTTGGGCAATGTGATGCTGCCGTTGCAGATTCAGGGGCGTGGGGCCGCGCAGAGCCGCTCCATTGCCCTGGAGCAGTTGGCTCGCGTGGGCTTGACGGGCTTTGAGGGCAAATACCCGTGGCAACTCTCGGGTGGCATGCAGCAGCGGGTGTCGATTGCGCGTGCACTGGCGTTCGAGCCCCGCATTCTGATGATGGACGAGCCCTTCGGCGCGCTCGATGAAATTACCCGTGACCGGCTCAACGAGCAGCTGCAGCAGCTGTGGCAGCGCGAGCGCCGCACGGTGGTGTTTGTGACGCACTCCATTGCCGAAGCCGTGTACCTGTCCACACGCATTGTGGTGATGTCGCCGCGCCCCGGTCGCATTGTCAAAGTGATTGAATCCCCGTTGCCCGATGAGCGGCATTTGGGCTTGCGTGACACGCAGGCTTTCATGGATGTGGCGCACGCGGTGCGCGAGGCGCTTGCCGATGGCCACCACGCGTAAACCGGTGCGGACTTTACGCGCTTCCCGTTTCTGGGAGCAGGCGCTGCCTGTGGCGGTCATGTTGTTGGCGGTGCTGTTGCTCTGGTACGCGGGGGCCTGGGCCATGAACGCCCCCGGTGCCATTGAACGCGTTCTCGACCCGCTGGACAAACCCTGGAACTGGCAAGACCTCTTTGCGGCCACGATGAACATGGAACGCCCGGTGTTGCCGGCGCCGCACCAGATTGCGCTGGACTTCTGGTCCAGCCTTGTGGACTGGCCGGTTGATTCTCCCCGCAACCTGCTCTACCACGTGGCCGTGACGGGCGAGACCACCCTGGTGGGCTTCGTGCTGGGAACGATGCTGGGCTTGTTGTTGTCGGTGTTGATCGTGCACTCCCGCACGCTGGACCGCGCTTTGCTGCCCTGGATTGTGGCGTCGCAAACCGTGCCGGTGCTGGCCATTGCTCCCATCGTGCTGGTGATTCTGGGCAGTCTGGGTTTGTCGGGCCTTGCGCCCAAGGCCGTGATTGCCATGTACCTCAGTTTTTTCCCGGTCACGGTGGCCATGGTGCAGGGCTTGCGTTCACCTCAGGTCATTGAGACCGAGATGATGCACACCTACGCCGCATCACGCTGGCAGTCGCTGTGGATGCTGCGTTTGCCAGCCGCGCTGCCGTTTCTGTTTCCTGCATTGCGGGTGGGTATTGCTGCCAGTCTGGTGGGGGCCATGGTGGCCGAGCTGCCGACCGGTGCCACAGCGGGTCTGGGTGCGCGTCTATTGACCGGCTCGTACTACGGCAACACCCTGGCGATCTGGTCTGCACTGGTGATGTCGGCGCTGCTGGGCCTGGTGCTGACCACCCTGGTGGCGGCTGTGGAGCGCGTAGTGTTGCGCCACCGGAGGCAGCCATGAAGCCCTCTTCCTCTCCCTCATTGGGGCAGTCCAGCACCACAACGTTGATGGCCGTCGTTGTGTCGGCTGTCGCCGCCGGCTTGTTGTTGCTGCATCCCGCGGCTCAAGGCGATAGCCCGCCAACTGCGCTGTTTTGGCTGCTGATCGGGGCGCTGGCGGGAGCCGCCTTGTGGACCATTCGGCGTGTCGCGGCGATCCAGAGTCCGCGTTTTGACGGGGTGCTCACCGCCGGCCTTTTTGGTTTGTGGGTGCTGTACTTCTGGCAGGTGCTGGTGGTGGCGTTTGAAGTGCCCCGTGTGCTGTTGCCGGCACCCACCCTGATCGCGCAGTCCCTGCTGGAGAACTACCCCAAGCTGTGGGGCGACTTCACCCAGACGGTGCTGAAAGCCGTGGTGGTTGGCTGGGTGCTGGGCAGTGGCCTGGGTTTTCTGGTTGCCATCGCCATTGACCGCTTGCCCTTTCTGCAACGTGGCCTGCTGCCGCTGGCATCGCTGACCAGCACCGTGCCGCTGGTGGCCGTAGCGCCTATTGCGGTGATGTGGTTTGGCTTTGAGTGGCCATCCAAAGCGGCGGTGGTGGTGCTGATGACCTTCTTCCCGATGCTGGTGTCCACGCTGGCAGGCCTGCAGGCCTCGGGCAAGCTGGAGCGTGAGCTGATGCACAGCTATGCAGCCAGCTACAGCCGCACACTATGGTCGCTGCGCCTGCCAGCGGCCACGCCCTTCATGTTTGGCGCGCTCAAGGTCAATGCCACGCTGGCGTTGATTGGCGCCATCGTGGCCGAGTTTTTTGGCTCACCCACCGTGGGGCTGGGGTTCCGCATTTCCACCGAAGCCGCTCGCATGAATATGTCGCTGGTATGGGGCGCGATTGTGGTGGCTGCGGTCACCGGGTCGCTGGCCTATGCCTTGTTGGTGCAGCTGGAGCGCCGCGCGGCGTTTTGGCATCCGTCGGTGCGTGGCAAGTAGTGCCCCGCAGTTTTGTTCTTTCCTCAACCTCCAGGAGTGTTTCATGACCCGTTCTTTCAAGCTCAGTAAAACCGTGCTGGCCGCTGTCGTGGCCGTGTGCGGCATGACCGCGCATGCCGCTGACAAAGTAACCGTGCAACTCAAATGGCTGCCCCAGGCGCAGTTTGCGGGCTACTACGTGGCGCAGGCCAAGGGCTACTACAAGGCTGAGGGTCTGGACGTCACCATCAAGCCCGGCGGCCCGGATATTGCTCCCGCGCAGGTGATTGCCGGCAATGGCGCAGACGTGATCGTCGACTGGATGCCCTCTGCCCTGGCCTCCCGCGAAGCCGGTGTTCCGCTGGTCAATATTGCCCAAGTGTTCAACCAGTCCGGCCTGATGTTGACCTGCAAAAAGTCCAGTGGTGTGGCGAGTCCGAAAGACCTCAAGGGCAAGACTCTGGGCGTCTGGTACGGCGGCAACGAGTACCCGTTCCTCAACTGGATGAGCAAGCTCGGCTACAAGACCGATTCCGACATCAAGATCCTCAAGCAGGGCTTCAACGTCGACCCGCTGTTGCAAAACCAGGCCGCCTGTATTTCCACCATGATTTACAACGAATACTGGCAAGTGGTGGATGCGGGCGTCAAGGAGAGTGATCTCGTCACCTTTTTCTATGAAAAAGAAGGCGTGGCCACGCTGGAAGATGGTCTGTATGTGATGGAAGCCAAGCTGAAAGACCCCGCCTTTGTGGCACGCATGGGCAAGTTTTTGAAAGCCACTTTCAAGGGCTGGAATGACGCCGTTAAAAATCCCGAGGAAGCGGCTAAAGCGGTGGTCGCCGCCGACACCTCGGGCAGCGCCACCATGAAGGTGCAAAAGCGCCAGATGGAAAACGTTGCCAAGTTGATCACGAATGCGGGCACTGCAAAAATTGGCTACCTGGAACCTGCCGCTTATGAGCGCACGATCAAGGTGCTGCTGGCCGGTGGCAGCTCGCCCGTGATCAAGAAGGATCCGGGTAAAGCCGCCATGTCGCACGTGGTGTGGGAAGCGGCCAGCAAGTAAGTGCTTGAATGGGGTCGCGTCCTTCCGGGTGCGACCCCTTCCCATCTTTTTTCATGAAGAAACTGAAACCCCTCTTCTCCGCCAGTGAACAGCAGGAGTCACAGGACGATGGATCCAAAAGCCAGATCCGCAAGGTGAACGAGACGCGGATTCTGGGTGCCGCAGAAAAAGTGTTTGCCCGTGCCGGTTTTGGCGGCGCCACCATGGCGGCTATCGCAACAGCCAGTGGTTTGCCCAAGGCCAATCTCCACTATTATTTTGGGAGTAAAGACGTGCTGTACCGCGCGGTACTGGCGCGCATTCTGAATGACTGGTTGGTGCCCACGCACGGCATCACTAAAGATGCCAATCCGCGTGCGGCCATTGAGCAGTACATTCGGGCCAAGATGGCCCTGTCCGCCCAGCGCCCCGATGGCTCCAAGGTCTTTGCCAATGAGCTGTTACATGGAGCGCCGGTTGTCCATGGCCTGCTCAGTACCGAGCTGCGCCAGATGGTTCTGGAAAAATCGGCGGTCGTGCAGGGCTGGATTGATGCGGGGCGCATGGCACCCGTGGACAGCATGCACCTGTTCTTCACGATCTGGGCTGCCACGCAAACCTATGCGGATTTTGATGTGCAGGTGTGTGCGGTGCTGGGGCGCAAGGCGCTGATTGCACGCGACCATACCCGGGCCACCGAGCATGTGGTGTCGCTGATTTTGCGGGGCTGCGGCCTGTAGGCGGCAACACGCCGCCTGGGCTACAGATCAGTTCTGGGCGCGCCGCTCGGATCGGCCCAAGGTCCATGTCAGCCCCACCCCCGCAGACGTGCCGTTGGACTGCAGGAACAGCGGGCTGGCCTGGTTGGCTGAGCTGCTGTAATTGTCATAGCGGACAAAACCAAAGACCCGCACATCCGGTGTGACGGCTTTGGAGGCGTTCACCGTTAACCGGGCGGTGATCAGCCCCGCTTGCGCATCGTACGCAGGCCTTGTGGCCGTAGCGTAGGGGGCCGCCACACCGTAGAAGTACTGGTTCAGCTGGCTGTCGCCAAAAACCAGACTTCCACTCACGGAGGCACTCCACCCCGCACCCACGTCGCGGGACTCCAGCACCAGTTCGGGTTCAAACGCGGTGCCCTGCTGGCGCACACCGTTGTTAAATTCCAGCACCGTGCGAATGGGGAGTTCCAGGCGGATCTTGCTGGTGGGCGTCGGGCTGGCCAGCGTCATTTTCAGGCGGGGACCAAACTCGATCAGTGTGCCCAGATCCGGCATGTCTTTGCGTGCCGCAATGTCATTGGAGCTCGCGGGCAGAGACGCCGCAAATCCGACATCGAATTCAAAATCATCCTTGCGTACCAGACGCGCACCCAGACCACCCCGGTCAGCCCGCAGCACCTCACCGCGGTAGACAAAAAACGGCAGAACCAACGAACGGACCGCACGGTCCGCCGACGCGGGATAGGCCGGCGTGGATACCGTGCCGCCCACCACGCCGGCTTCCCATAAAGGCAGGCCACTGTCTTGGGCTTGTGCCGTGAAGGTGGCCGCGCACAAGGCGGCCATGACAACCGGCGCTTTCATCGTACCAACCGCACTGCAGCGATGGCCAGCCAGCCCAGCACAAAGTTGGCCAACACCAGGGTTTGAACCTGTGCGGCTGCCTTGGCCGCCACGGGCCACTCGGCTGCCGCCACGGCGCGTTTGAATTTCCGGAAACCTGCAAAATAGATATGACCAAAAATCAGCATCATGACGATGCCGATGCCCAGCATCAGATTCCATCCCAGCGGTACGCTACCTGATCCGGTGGCGGCCTTGGCCGCACGGAACGCGGTGGTGTACAGGTTGGTACCGGTCGTGAAGAGCGCCACGATGGACACGATCACGATCAGGAAAAACCGCTGCCATACCGCACCCATCAGCCGTGCGCGGGATTGCGGATCCATCACGGCAAGCGCCGCAGGGCGCAGCGCCAGCAGCATGAAGGCCATACCACCCATCCAGAAGATGGCGGCTACAAGGTGAGTGAGTTTGACAACGTCGTACATGGGTGGCCTCGGGGTTGCAAAAATGAATGAAGCGGCGATTGTCGTTGTTAACCAAAAAGTTGGCCGCGCGCTGCGTCAGTAATAGCCACAACACAAGGGTGTGTAATGCGCCGTTGGACCGATACGGCAAAGAACTCCTCCACCAGCTCATCGGTGCGGCCAATCACTTCCACGCCAAACTGGGCGACCGTTTCCGCTTCCATGACGGTCGGCGCCATGAACACGCCGCGCCCTTCACGTCCAAATGCGGTCATGAGCGCGCCATCATCAAATTCGCCAATGATCCGGGGGTGAATCTGGTGCCGGGTTAGCCACCCTTCCAGTTGCTGGCGCACAGACGCCTGCGCGCCTTGAATCAGCATCGGGCTGTCGTTCAGGCAGGCCGGAAAATCGCCCTGCAGTGTCACTCTCAAGGCGGGAGCGCAGAAGAAGCTCATGGCCGTGCGGCCCAAAGAATGATTGAACGCCTTGACGCTGATGCGCCGCGACATGGGCTCATCTGCAATCACCAGATCCAGCCGGTTCAGTGCCAGTTGCGACACCAGATCCGGAAACTTGCCTTCACTGCAAATCAGCCGCACCGGCTCGGTTACGGTTAACGCCGGCTCCAGCAGGCGGTACGCCACTGATTTGGTCACCGAATCTGCCACGCCCACCCGAAAATTCAGCACACGTTGGCCACCGTGGGCCTGGCGGACCGCGGTTTCCAGCTCCGCTCCCAGGGCGAATATCTGGTCCGCATAGCCCAGCGCCAGACGGCCGTCGTCCGTGAGTTCCAGGTTGCGCCCGCTTTTCTGGAACAGTTTGCGCCCCAGCCAGTCTTCCAGCAGCTTGATCTGGCCCGACAGCGTTTGCGGCGTGGTGTGCAGCTGCTCGCCTGCACGCATCACGCCGCCCGCCCGTGCGGTGACCCAGAAGTAGTGCAAATGTTTGAAGTTCATGTGTAATCCTTCGTTTTTTCCGAAGTTAAATTGTAATAAATACGAATTTACGCGAAGGAAAGCAATGCCTATAGTTGGTTCTTCATAAGCACCCACGTGCTTACCTGACAGGAGAGACCACCATGCGACTCAGTACCCGAGGCAGATTTGCCATTACCGCGATGATTGACTTGGCTTCGCGCGAAAGTTCCCACCCCGTGCCGCTGGTGGACCTTGCGTTGCGCCACAGAATTTCCTTGTCCTATCTGGAGCAGATGTTCGCCCGCCTGCGTCAGCGGGGGCTGGTGGAAAGCACCCGTGGCCCGGGCGGCGGTTATGCGCTGGCCAAGAGTGCTGCTGCCATTACCGTGGCCGACATCATCGGCGCGATTGAAGACCCATCCGATGACCGTGGCACGGGCACAGGGACGCAACGCGAAAGCTCGCAAAGTGCCCAGGACATGACACAGGATTTGTGGGACGCACTGCAGTCCACCGTAGTGGCTTACATGAAGACCATCAGCCTGCAGAGCCTGGCGGCCGAGCAACAGGCCAAGGGTTTTCAGGCGGAGGAACGCAAGACCCCCCAAAAGGGCGTATTCCAGAAACCCAAGCAGACGGTGCAGCGGCCCACCGTGCCCAATTCGGTTTTTGCATTGGCACAGGGTTGGCCTGCAGGCACCTGACTCGTCTGCCGCTCAGTCCCACTTCTTATGGATGGCCGCGATAGCGCCATTGCGCGCCAGGCGGGCATGGGCTGCATTGAATCGCTCAATGACACCTGGCATATCGGCCCAATTGCGTGAAAACGAAAGGTACAGCTTGGCGTCAGACAGTTGACCCACGGTTTTCAGCTGTCCGGAAAGATCGTGGCCCTTGTTCCGCATCTGGTGCCGCAAGATGCGCTGATAAACGATTGCGTAGTCAGCACGACCCGCAACCAGCATGCGCAGATTGCTGATATCGGCCACGCCTTCGATCCGCTGAATTTTGTTGTTGTTTTCAAATTCATCCCCATAGCTGTAGCCATGGGTGATCACCACGCGGGTGTCTTCAAGATCCCGCACCTGCACCGAGGCAACCGGTCTGTCGGCCCGGGCCAGAATCAGCAGCGGATCAGAAAAAAGCGGCTTGGCGTGAAACAGGTAATCGCGCAGCATCTGTGCGTCAGGCAGCGTATCAAAGCAGCCTGCCAATCGCCCGGACTTGGTTTCACGCATGCACCGGGCATAGGGAACGGAAACCAGCTTGATGGGGATATTGGCATCGGCAAAAATGGCACGAACAATGTCAACCGCCATGCCCGTGGGCTGTCCATTTTCCGCGCTTGAAAAAGGCGCCCAGTCGTCCTCCGCGCCAATGAGCAGGGGTTGGTTTTGCACCTGCGCGTGCAGCGAAGGTGCAAACCAGATGACCAGACACAGCAGAAGGGTTCGCATGCTGCATTATGGCGAACCGATCCAACCAAAACCCGGAGCCAGACCATGAAAGAAGACCACCTGCCAATACGGTGCAATTGGGCCCAAAGCGACCCGCTCATGCAGGCCTACCACGACGCCGAGTGGGGTGTGCCACAGCACGATTCACGCATGCTGTGGGAGATGCTGATGCTGGAAGGATTTCAGGCCGGCCTGTCCTGGATCACGGTGCTGCGCAAGCGCGAGGCCTTTCGCAAAGCGTTTGCCGGGTTTGATCCGGCGCAGGTGGCCCGTTTCAATGAACAGGACATCGAGCGCCTCATGCTGGACGCCGGCATCATCCGCGCCCGGGCCAAGATTGAGGCCACGATCCGCGGAGCGCAAATCTACCTGGAGATGCAAAAGCAGGGTGAAAGTTTTGACGGTTTCTGCTGGTCCTTCACCCACGGCAAAGTGCTCACAGGAGATGGCCACAGCCGGGTGGTAACCACGCCGCTTTCCGAGCAGATATCCAAAGAGATGAAGCGCCGCGGCTTCAAGTTTGTCGGCCCTACCGTTGTGTATGCCTGGATGCAGGCGGTGGGTATTGTCAACGACCACGCCCACGACTGCTTCAAGCGTTGAGCTTCTGGTTTGCTATCAAATCAGGAGCTGTCTGCGAATATTTGGCGAGGGCTAGAGGCCAGCCCGCTCCAGCATCGCATGCAACAACACATTGCACCCGGCGGTGATGTGTTCCGGCTTGGCATCTTCAATCTCGTTGTGGCTGATGCCGTCTTTGCAGGGGATGAAGATCATGCCGCTGGGTGCCAGCTTGGCCATGTAGACCGCGTCGTGTCCGGCGCCTGACACAGCCGGCATGTTGGAGTAACCCAGCTTCTTCGCGGCGCGCGCCACGGCGTCCACGCAGTCGCTGTGGAAAATTTGCGCGGGGTAGCTCGACACCATTTCAATCTTCACATCCAGGCCGCTGTCTTTGGCCGCCTTGGCGGCAAAGGCTTTCACCTCGTCGGCCATCTGGTCCACCAGCGCGTCGGTGGCGTTGCGCAGGTCGATGCTGAACTTCACCCGGCCCGGAATCACGTTGCGGCTGTTGGGAAACACCTGCACCATGCCCACGGTGCCGCGACCATGCGGCTGGTGGCGCAGGGCTGCCGCCACCGTCTCCTGCATGATGTGCGTGGCCACCTGCAGTGCGTCCTTGCGCAGCGCCATGGGCGTGGGGCCGGCGTGGGCTTCCATGCCGGTCACGGTGCAGTCAAACCAGCGGATACCCAGCACACCGCTCACCACGCCAATGGTCTTGTCGTTGTCTTCCAGCACCGGGCCTTGTTCGATGTGGGTCTCGAAATACGCACCGATCGGGTGGTCGCCCGGCTCCTGCGCACCGATGTAGCCAATGCGTGCCAGCTCGCCTTTCACCGTCTTGCCCTCGGTGTCGGTGGCGGCATAGGCGTGCTCCAGCGTGAAGGCCTTGGCAAATACGCCAGAGCCCATCATCACCGGCACAAAGCGCGAGCCTTCTTCGTTGGTCCAGAAGGCCACTTCGATGGGTGCGTCGGTTTCAATACCCAAATCATTCAGCGTGCGCACCACCTCGATGCCGGCCAGCACGCCGTAGTTGCCGTCGAACTTGCCGCCGGTGGGCTGGGTGTCGATGTGGCTACCAGTCACGATGGGGGGCAGGGCATTGTTGCGCCCGGCGCGGCGCATGAAGCCGTTGCCGATCTTGTCGATGGTGACGCTCATGCCCGCCTCCCTGGCCCAGCCCAGCACCAGGTCGCGGCCCTGCTTGTCGAGGTCGGTCAGCGTCAGGCGGCACACCCCCCCCTTGGGCGTCGCGCCAATTTTGGCCAGCTCCATCAGCGATGCCCAGAGGCGTTCGCCGTTGATGCGGACGTTTTCAATATCGATGGCGGTTGCGGTGGTCATGGTGAACTCCTGAATGCAAATAACTTAACGGGTAACAGCGGTGGGTGCCAGTGTCTCTGCGCGCAATTTGTTGGCCGCAAAGTTGGAGCCAAATGCCGGGCGTTTGAGATAGCGGCCCTTGCCCTGCACCGCGCGCAAATCGCCTTGCACAAATACCAGCTCGCCCTGGCTGATGGTGTGGCTGGGGGTGCCTTTGACCGTGCGGCCCTCGAAGATATTGAAGTCGCCCTTGCTGTGCTGCGTCTTGGCGGAAAAGGTTTTCGTGCCCGCCGGGTCCCACACCACGAGGTCGGCATCGGCGCCTACCGACACACTGCCTTTTTGCGGATAGATGTTGAACAGCTTCGCGGTGTTGGCCGACGTAATGGCAACGAATTCTGAAGGGGTCAAACGCCCGGTGTTGACACCGGCATCCCAGATCACGGCCAGACGTTCTTCCACGCCGCCGCAGCCGTTCGGTATTTTGCTGAAGTCGTCTTTGCCTGCCGCCTTTTGCGCCGCACAAAACGTGCAGTGGTCGGTGGCCGTGGTGTGCAGGTTGCCGCTTTGCAGACCGCGCCACAAAAACTCCTGATTTCCCTTGGGGCGAAACGGCGGGCTCATCACATGCGCGGCAGCCGTCGCAAAGTCGGGGTGGCGGTACACGCTGTCGTCAATCACCAGGTGGCCGGCCAGCACTTCGCCGTACACCCGCTGGCCACGCATGCGGGCGCGGGCGATGGCCTCGGCCGCTTCAATGCAGCTCACATGCACCACGTAGATGGGCACATTGAGCACATCGGCAATGGCGATGGCACGGTTGGCGGCTTCGGCTTCCACCATGGGCGGGCGTGAGAGCGGGTGGCCTTCGGGTCCGGTGATGCCCATGGCCGCCACTTCCTTTTGCAGCAGGAAGACCAGCTCGCCATTTTCAGCGTGCACCGTGGGCATCGCGCCCAGCTCCATGCAGCGCTTGAAGCTGTTCACCAGGGTTTCGTCGTCGCACATGATGGCGTTTTTGTAGGCCATGAAGTGCTTGAAGCTGTTGATGCCCTCGCTTTGCACCAGGGTGCCCATGTCGCGCTTCACCGTCTCGTCCCACCAGGTGATGGCGACGTGGAAGCTGTAGTCGCTGGCGGATTTTTCGGCCCAGCCGCGCCAGGTCTGGTAGGCCTCCATGATCGACTGCTGCGGGTTGGGAATGACGAAGTCAATGATGGTGGTGTTGCCGCCCGCCAGACCCGCCGCCGTGCCGGTGTAGAAGTCGTCCATGGTGGTGGTGCCCATGAACGGCAACTGCATGTGCGTGTGCGGGTCAATGCCGCCGGGCATGACGTACTGGCCGCCCGCATCCACCACGGTGGCGCCTGCGGGGGCGCTCAGCTTGTCACCGACTGCCGTAATCTTGCCATCCTGGGTGATGACGTCGGCCAGAAAAGCGCGGTCGGCGTTGACGACGGTGCCGCCGCGAATCAAGAGAGTGGTCATGTCTGCTCCTAAAATAATAGCTACTTGCGCAATGAAATCGGGGTCCGGAGGCCATTTTGATGCTGAAACGCGGCCTGATCAAGCCCGCATCGGGTTGTTGGTGTGGGTCGTCCAGTTGGCGTATTTATCGCTCACAAGCAGGCCGGTGCGCAAGTCTTTTTCACCCGGCGCCAGATCGCGCAGCGAGATGCACTCGGGCACGGGGCACACCACCACGCACAGGTTACAGCCCACGCATTCGTCTTCTTTGACCTCGAAGTGGCGCTTGCCATCTTTCTGAAACGTGATGGCCTGGTGCGAGGTGTCTTCGCAGGCAATGTGGCAGCGCCCACACTGGATGCAGCTGTCCTGGTTGATGACGGCCTTGCTGATGTGGTTCAGGTTCAGGTACTGCCAGTTGGTAACCGTGGGGAGGGCTTTGCCCACGATCTGGCTCACGCTGGTGAAGCCCATTTCGTCCATGTAGTTGGACAGGCCGTCGCTCATCTCCTGCACGATCTTGAAGCCGTACACCATGGCGGCGGTGCACACCTGCACCGTGCCGGAGCCCAACGCGATGTAGTCCAGTGCATCGCGCCAGTTGCCAATGCCGCCAATGCCACTGATGGGCAGACCGGCGGTGAGCGGATCGCGCGCAATCTCCGCCACCATGTTCAAGGCAATGGGCTTGACGGCGGGGCCGCAGTAGCCCCCGTGCGAGCCCTTGCCGCCGGTGGAGGGGCTCATGGTCAGCGTGGCGGGGTCCACGCCCATGATGGAGTTGATGGTGTTGATGAGCGACACCGCATCGGCCCCGCCCTTTTTGGCCGCACGTGCGGGCAGGCGGATGTCAGAGATGTTGGGCGTCAGCTTCACGATCACCGGCAACTTGCTGTGCTGCTTGCACCACTCGGTCACCATCTGGATGTACTCGGGCACCTGGCCCACCGCCGCGCCCATGCCGCGTTCGCTCATGCCGTGCGGGCAGCCAAAGTTGAGTTCAATGCCGTCGGCCGCCGTGTCGGCCACGCGTTCCAGAATGGCTTTCCAGGCAGGCTCGTTGCACGGCACCATCAGCGACACGATCATGGCGCGATCGGGCCAATCCTTCTTCACCTGGATGATCTCTTTGAGGTTGATTTCCAGATCGCGGTCGGTGATGAGTTCAATGTTGTTGAAGCCCATCAAGCGGCGGTCGGGGGTGAGCAGCGCGCCATAACGTGGGCCATTCACGTTGACGACGGGTGGACCGGCTTCACCCAGCGTTTTCCAGACCACGCCGCCCCAGCCGGCTTCAAACGCACGGTTGACGTTGGTGGCCTTGTCGGTGGGCGGCGCAGACGCCAGCCAGAAAGGGTTGGGGCTTTGTATGCCGGCAAAAGTGGTTTGCAGATTGGCCATGGTGTGCTCCGAATGTCTTAATGTGCACAGAGGTGTGCGTGGATGGCCAGTGCGGATTGCTTGCCGTGCTCGACCGCTTCAACCGTCAGGTCCAGACCCCCGGCGCGGCAGTCGCCACCGGCCCAGACACCCGGGAGGTTGGTTTGCCCTTGTGCGTCGGTGGCAATGCGTCCCCCCTCCAGCGCCAGACCGGCGTGCGCCAGCACCGGGTTGCCCAGTTGTTGGCCAATCGCTTTGAGCACCATGTCGGCTTCCATCACCTCTGTCTCACCCGTAGGGCTGAGCGTACCGTTGGCGAAGGTCTGGCGGGCAAAGCGCACGGCGTTGGCATGGTTTCCGGTTCCCACAATTTCTACCGGGGCCAGCCAGTAGTGAATCGTCACGCCATGGGTTTGCGCCCACTCCTGCTCGGCCGTGGAGGCGGACAGTCCTTCGGGTCCGCGCCGGTACACCATGTGCACGGTCTCGGCGCCCAGCAGTTTCGATTGCACGGCCGCGTCCACGGCCGTCATGCCACCCCCAATTACCACCACGCGCCGCCCGATAGGCAGGGTGGCGCGGTCTTCGGTCTGGCGCAGGGTGGCGATAAAGTCCACGGCGTCCTGCACGCCCGCCAGTGCCTCGCCGGGAATGCCCAGTGCCTGCGTGGTGGACAGGCCCATGCCCAGGAAAACCGCGCCGTAGTTTTTGCGCAGGGTTTCCAGTTGTTCGGTGGTTTCCAGTTTCCAGTTGTGGCGCACGGTGATGCCGCCGATGTCCAGCAGCCACTGCACTTCCGCTTGCGCAAAGTTGTCCGGTGTTTTGTAGCTGGCCAAGCCGTATTCATTCAGACCGCCGGCTTTGGGGTTTGCGTCGAACACCTGCACATCATGGCCATGGCGTGCCAGCGTGTAGGCGCAGGCCAGGCCGGCAGGGCCTGCGCCCACCACGGCGATCTTTTTGCCGGTGGCGGCAGCGCGGGTAAAGATCTGCGGCCTGGCGCTTTCCATCAGGGCGTCTACCGCATGGCGCTGCAGCCGGCCGATGGCGACCGGTCGGTCTTCCTGCGTGTTGCGCACGCACACCGCCTCGCACAGGTTCTCGGTGGGGCACACCCGCGCGCACATGCCGCCCAGCGGGTTGGACTCCAAAATGGTGCGGGCCGCACCACGCAGGTTCTCGTCGCCAATGCGTTTGATGAAGCTGGGCACATCAATGCTGGTGGGGCAGGCGATGGCGCAGGGTGCGTCAAAGCAGTAGAGGCAGCGCTCGGCCTCCAATAGGGCTTGCGAATGGGTCAGGCGGGGGGATGCGTCGGCGAAACGCAGGGCATATTCGGCGGCGCTGAGGCGCCCGGGGCGAACGTCCGGTTGGAGAGAGGTGGGCACTGGACTACTCCTGATTGAAAAAATCTGACCGTTTAGTCAACTTCTGGAGTGAATGCTAGCAATACCAGTGCCAGTTTGTAACTAGGGGTTTATCCGAAGAGGTCTACCGCAAGCCCCTTCGTCATCCCGCTGTCACACGCAGCGGATACCGTAAACCCTTTTGGCTTGTGTGTATGCGAGGTGACTTCATGTTTTTGCGTAGCTTGACGACGGTTTTTGCGGCTCTCAGTCTGATTTCTTGCGCGTCAACCCCATCGGGGTCTGCATCGGCGTATTCCTTTGGCCTGTGGGGCGACATGCCCTACAAAAAAGCCGGTGACGACCCCAAGCTGCCCGCCGTCCTGAAAAGCATCAACCAGTCGGACATCGCGTTTTCTCTGTATGACGGCGACATCAAGGACGGCAGCTCCCAATGCACGGATGGCATTTACACCGATGCCCTCACCATGTTTGGCAGCATGGTCAAACCCGTGGTCTACATTCCCGGTGACAACGAATGGACCGATTGCCACCGCCTGAACAACGGCGGCTTCAATGGCCTGGAGCGCCTGGCCCACATCCGCCGCGTGATGTTCCCGACCGAGCGCAGCCTGGGCCAAACCCAGATGCCGCTGGAGCACCAGGGCAAGCTGGGCGAAAAGTATGTGGAAAACACGCGCTTCAGCCACGGCAGCGTGGTGTTTGCGGGCTTCAATGTGCCCGGCAGCAACAACAACGTGATTTTGAATGCGAAGGAGTGCACGAGCAAGAGCGCCCGTGACACCGCCCAGTGCGATGCTTCCAACGCCGAATACCTGGAGCGCGACGCTGCCAACGTGAGCTGGCTGGAGCAGACCTTTGCCGCCGCCAAAAAGGCCGACGCGCGGGGCGTGGTGCTGGTGTTCCAGGCCGACCCCGGCTTTGACTTGCCCGAAACCGAAGAGGTGGATGAGAGCCTGCAGCCCGGCTTCAGTGGCTACCGCAACTTCATTTCCCAGATCATCCGCCAGACTGAGCAGTTTGGCGGGCAGGTGATGCTGGTGCACGGTGACACGCACTTCTTCAAGATGGACAAGCCGCTTTACAGCCCCACCAAGCTGTTGCCCAACCTGACCCGGGTGCAAACCTTTGGCAGCCCGTCGCTGCACTGGGTCAAGGTGACGGTGGACCCTGCATCGGAGGCGCTTTTTCAGGTGCAGCCGGTGATCGTGCGTCAGCCCTGATTTCCGGTTAAAACGGGTCGCCACCACGACCCGTCAGCCGTGGGCGCCGTGCTTAATCGTCAATAATCAAGCCATATAAGCCGTGCCGAATTAATTTGCACGTTACGTGGCGCGCTGGAGGGCAGTTGACCGCAGCGCATGAATGACACCAGCAGCATGAGCGACTTTCAGTTGAACGAAGCCGCTATCGCAGACCAGGTTCGGGCGCAGCGTTTTCGTGTTTTCCGGGACCGTTGGGTCGGAGCAGCACGGTCCTCCCCCCTGGGAATCGCGCTCATTGGGTGGATCATTTATCTTTCGACCGGTTGGCAGCGGGCCGTGGCTTGGGTCGCTTTGATGGTGGTCTTCGAGCTCAGCGTGGTCTGGATTGGTCACCGCCATCGCACAGCCGAGGGCCACGGGGCGCAGGCCCAACCGTGGACCCAGGCCCTGATTTTTTCAACACTTGTCTCCGGGCTGGTTTGGAGCGCATCCGTCTGGTTCGTTTGGTCTGACGCACATTTCCTTCTCTATGTGCTCAATTTGTGTGTGCTGGTGGGGGTTTCAGGCATTGCCATGATGGTGGTGTCACCCGTCGGACGTGCAAACTTCTTTTTTTCACTGGGTCTGCTCCTGCCCCCTTTGGCGCAGATTGCCTGGTCGGAAAACGCGGTGGGTCTTCAAATCATGGGTGGCTGGCTCGTCATGTTCGCCGTGCAGGTGACGTATGCCAGGGATCTGAAGCGGGAAATGGTTCTGCAACTGGATGCCACGGCGCGAAACCAGGCGCTGGTCAGCTTGCTGACAGAGGCCCGGGCCGATCTGCAACAGGCCATGGTCCAGCTCAACCAGCTGGTCACCATAGATCCCCTGACGGGCGCCTACTCACGCCGGTACGTCTTTGAGCTGCTGGACCGTCACGTCGCCAACCTGCGGCGCCACGGCACGCCCGTGTCCATCGTCATGCTGGACCTGGATCATTTCAAGCGGGTGAACGATCAATACGGCCACCCTGTAGGGGATCGGGCCCTGAGCGCCGCGTCCCGTGCGGTCACGGGTGTGTTGCGTGAAGGCGACTTGCTGGCCCGTATTGGCGGCGAGGAGTTCCTGGTGCTGCTGCCCATGACAGACCAGGCCGGCGCCTTGTTGCTGGCCGAGCGATTGCGCCAGACTCTGGCGGACACCCAACTGCAGGAAGGCGGCGCCACCATCAGCCTGCCCGCATCCTTTGGCGTGGCGCAGTTGCGGCCAGAGGAAGACACCGCTGCCTGGTACCAGCGGGTCGACGCCGCCCTTTATCAGGCCAAAGCGCGGGGTCGCAACACCGTGGTCGCTGCGGCGTAGCGTCAGGCGCCCTGGCTCGCCTCCGCCAGCCAGGCTGAGAAGAACAGCATTCCCGGTTGTGCGACCACCCCATCGGGCTGCACCAGGTAGTAGTAGCGTTCGTCGGGCAGCGCCAGCGGGTTGGCCACCACCAGGTCGCCGCGCGCGAGTTCGGCCTCAATCAGTAATCGCGGCACCAGGGCCACGCCCAAGCCGCACGCCGCAGCCGCGGCGGTCATGGAAAACTGCTCAAAACGCGGCCCCGCGAGAGCGGCAGATGCGGCCATGTCATCACCCAGGCCGGCCGCCTCAAACCACAGGCGCCAGGCCTCGGGTCGGGTGCTTTGTTGCAGCAAGGGCATACCGGCCAATGCGGCGGCATCCAGAACGGGCTTGCCCTGCAAAAGCGCAGGTGCGCACACCGGTATGACCACCTCGGGCATCAGGGCCACTGCGCGGGTACCAGCCCAATGGGCAGTCTGCGCGGGGGTGCCCGCATACAGTGCCGCATCAAACTCCGAGTCGGAGAACATGAACGGACGGGTTCGTGTTTCGATGTGTACCACCACATCCGGGTGGCGCGCGCGAAAGGTGGGCAGCCGCGGAATCAGCCAGCGGGCTGCAAAGGTGGGCACGGCCGCCAGGGTAATGGCGCCGCCAGCGCCCTGGCCCGACATGGCATCCAGCGTGTCGCGCTCCAGCGCCTGCAACCGCGGGGCGATTTGCCGCGCGTACTGGCTGCCCGCATCTGTCAGCACCACGCCGTGGCGCGTGCGGCGAAACAGGGGCACGCTCAGGTAGGCCTCCAGCGCGCCAATCTGGCGTGAAATGGCGCTTTGCGTCAGCGACAACTCTTGCGCTGCACGGGTGTAGCTCTGGTGGCGGGCGGCGGCATCAAAGCAGGCCAATGCCTGCAAGGAGGGTATTTTTCTGCGCATGGTGTGCCAAATATACACATTCTGAAATTGACTGTCAGAAAAATAGCTATGGTATTAATAGCTGCTTGCGCATTGGCTATGGGGGCTAATGCCACTTTTTATGGCCAAGAATGCCCTGCTTTCGGAAGTTTACACATGCGTAAATCAAATAACTGGGTGCAAACAAGTCGTTTGTCAAAGCCGTATGCCGGGGGCTACCATAGCGGTCTGGCTGCTTCCCCCCAACGCTCACACCCGGAGACTTTTCATGGCCCACGCAACTTTCAACTGGCAAGACCCCTTTCTGCTCGACAGCCAACTCAGCGACGACGAGCGCATGGTGCGTGACGCCAGCGCCGCCTACTGCCAGGACAAGCTGCAACCCCGCGTGGTCAAGGCCTTTCGCGAAGGCACGACCGACGTGGCCATCTTCCGCGAAATGGGTGAACTGGGCTTGCTCGGCCCCACCATCCCCGAAGCCTACGGCGGCCCCGGCCTCAACTACGTGGCCTACGGCCTGATTGCCCGCGAGGTGGAGCGCGTCGACAGCGGCTACCGCTCGATGATGAGCGTGCAAAGCTCGCTGGTGATGGTGCCGATCTTTGAATTTGGCACCGAAGCCCAGCGCCAAAAATACCTGCCCAAGCTGGCCACCGGCGAGTGGATTGGCTGCTTTGGCCTGACCGAGCCCGACCACGGCTCCGACCCCGGTTCCATGGCCACCCGCGCCCACAAGGTGGCAGGCGGCTACAAGCTGTCAGGCGCCAAGATGTGGATCTCCAACAGCCCCATGGCCGACGTGTTTGTGGTCTGGGCCAAAGAGGTGAGCGAGGGCGGTCAGGTCGGCCCGATTCGCGGCTTTGTGCTGGAAAAAGGCATGAAGGGCCTCTCTGCCCCCGAGATCCACGGCAAGGTCGGTCTGCGCGCCTCCGTTACCGGCGAAATCGTGATGGACGGCGTGTTCTGCCCTGAAGAAAACGCCTTCCCCGAAGTGCGCGGCCTCAAGGGCCCGTTCACCTGCCTCAACAGCGCCCGCTATGGCATTGCCTGGGGAGCATTGGGTGCTGCCGAAGACTGCTGGCTGCGCGCCCGCCAGTACACCATGGACCGCAAACAGTTCGGCCGCCCGCTCGCGGCCAACCAGTTGATCCAGAAAAAGCTGGCCGACATGCAAACCGAGATCGCACTCGGCCTGCAAGGCTGCCTGCGTTTGGGCCGCATGAAGGACGAGGGCACCGATTCGGTCGAAATCACTTCCATCCTCAAGCGCAACTCCTGCGGCAAGTCCCTCGACATTGCCCGCCTGGCGCGCGACATGATGGGTGGCAACGGTATCTCGGACGAGTTTGGCGTGGCGCGGCATTTGGTGAACCTGGAAGTGGTGAACACCTATGAAGGCACGCACGACATCCATGCGCTGATTCTCGGCCGTGCACAGACCGGGATTGCGGCGTTTGCGAATTAAGGCAAGGCAAGACTAGTTAAATCAAATGGGCTTTGGTGCTGCGTAAAAAAGTGCGTCGCTATTCGCCATGGGGGTTCAGGCCGGGGGCCCGATTTCTGGGCCTTTGACAGGTTGAGGAACCCCGGCCTGAACCCCCGTGGCAGGCACAAACAGCAGATCGAAAGAAGGAACCCCATGACCGAAAAACAAGCCGCCCTGCCCCACATCAAAGTGCTAGACCTGTCGCGCGTTCTGGCCGGCCCCTGGTGCACCCAGATGCTGGCCGACCTGGGTGCAGACGTCATCAAGGTCGAGCGCCCCGGCGCGGGCGACGACACCCGCCACTGGGGCCCGCCCTTCATCAAGGACGCCCACGGCAACGACACCAACCAGGCCACCTACTTCACCGCCTGCAACCGCAACAAACGCTCCATCACCATCGACATGGCCCAGCCCGAAGGCCAGGCACTGATTCGCCAGATGGCGCTGGAGAGCGATGTGCTGGTGGAGAACTTCAAGGTCGGGGGTCTTGCCAACTACGGGCTGGACTACGCGAGCCTCCAGGCGCTCAACCCGCGCCTCATTTACTGCTCGGTCACCGGCTTCGGGCAAGACGGCCCCTATGCCGAGCGTGCGGGCTACGACCTGATGATCCAGGCCATGACCGGCATGATGAGCATCACCGGCCGCCCCGACAACGTGCCCGGCGGCGGCCCGCTGCGCGTGGGCGTTGCGCTGACGGATTTGTTTACCGGCGTCTACGCCTGCAGCGCCATCCTTGCGGCGCTTGAAGTGCGCCACCGCACCGGTGTAGGCCAGCAGATTGACATGGCCTTGCTGGACGTGGGCATGGCCACGCTGGCCAACCAGGCGGGTGGGTTTCTGAATTCGGGGAAGGTGCCGCAACGCCAGGGCAACAGCCACCCCAGCCTGGCGCCCTACCAGGACTTTCCCACCCAAGACGGCTCCATGCTGCTGGCCATTGGCAATGACGGCCAGTTCGCGCGTTTTTGCGCGGCGGTGGACCGCCCAGAGTGGGCGGCCGATGCGCGCTATGCGAGCAACACCTTGCGCGTCACACACCGCGAGATTCTGATTCCGGCCATGGAGGCCATCACCCGCACCCGCACCACCGCCCAGTGGGTGGCGCTGCTGGAAGACAAGGCCGTGCCGTGTGGCCCCATCAACGATATCGGTCAGGCGTTTGACGATGCCCAGGTCCTGGCCCGTGGTTTGAAGCTCAATCAGCCTCTAGCCCCCGCCGTTGTTGCGCAAACAGCTATTGAAAGCATAGCAACTGTTGCCAGCCCGCTGCGTTTGATGGACACGCCGCCGGTGCTGCGCCGCGCGCCGCCCATGCTGGGTGAGCACACCGAAGAGGTATTGCTGGGGCTAGGCCTGTCGGCCGAGCGCATTGCCACACTGCGCGAAGGCGGGGTGCTTTAGCCCCTGAAGCCGAGAAATGACCGCCCATCATTCGGGTTAATACGCAGAGCAAGTCGCTTATCATGCTTTTCCAAGCCTGACAGGCCGACTACCCTGCGCCAGACACCTGCTCTGCCGCGCAGCAACCGAGAGCACGGTGGCATGAAGAAAAGCAGTATTCCCATTCGGCTCTTTGTCGAAATTCTCGCCATCGTGGCGTTGGCCGAGGTGCTGGTCATGCTGCTGCTGCCCGCGCTGGCCCCTGGAGCCAGAGGCCTGACAAGTGGGTTGATTGACGTCGTGATGCTGATCCTGCTGGCTGGGCCCCTGGTCTACTGGCGCTGCATGGCGATCTCCCGCGTGGTGATTTCCGGGAAAAATGCCACGCCGGACAATGCGCGCAACCCACGCAAGTCGCCTGTTCTTTTGACTGCGATAGCCCAAGCGGTGGGCTTGGTGCTGACCGCGGGTGGCGTGGTATGGCAGCAGAGCGAAGTTCAGACACTCGGCAAGACCCGGTTTGAGCAGGGCGCCGAACGCATCGAGACCGAGGTGAAACGCCGATTTACGCAACCCTTGTACGGTCTGCGGGGTGCCGCCGGTGTCTATGCCGCCAGCAAATCCGTGGAACGCGGCGAGTTTCGGGCCTACGTGGATTCCAGGGACCTCCCCTCCGAATTCCCCGGCATTCGGGGGTTCGGGTTTATCCAACGGGTGCAGCGTTCCGAGCTGGAACAATTTGTAGCCGCAGAGCGTGCGGACGATGCCCCCTACTTCAGCGTGCGCACCAGTGGCAATGCGCCAGACCTGTTTGTCATCAAATTCCTCGAACCGCTGGCTGACAACGTAGCCGCATGGGGTTTTGATGTGGGCCAGGAGCCGGTGCGCCGCGAGGGTGCCGAGCGCGCGGTTGCCACCGGGAAGCCCGCTCTGACCGGGAGCATCACCCTGGTTCAGGACGGCAAAAAGGCCCTAGGCTTTCTCTACTATCTTCCAATCTACCGGCCCGGGACCGATCCCGCCACGCCAGCCCAGCGGGCCGCTGCACTGGCGGGGTTGCTGTACGCGCCCATCGCCACGGCCGAGTTGATGAAGGGCGTGGACGGGGTCGCCGACGGCACCATTGATATCGAGCTGTTCCAGGGCGATACCACTCAGGCCAGCAACCTGCTTTTTGATTCCGACAACCATCTGGCCGGCGCCACAGGCACGCTGACACCTGAGCAGTTTGCCGGCCAGCGGCATCAGACAACCCGCAACTTCACTGCGGGCGGTACGAATCTGGCACTGCGGCTGGGTACCACCCCGGCATTTGATGCGGCGACCGACTACTCCGGTGTCACCTTCATGGGTATCGGCGGCGTGTTGGCCAGTTTTCTGATGGCACTGGCGGTGTGGCTGCTGGCTTCGGGCCGTGTGCGTGCGCAAAATTTGGCGCAGCGCATGACCGCCGAGCTGGACACCATGGCCCGCGTGGTGCAAACCACTTCCAACGCAGTGGTCATCACCGATGCCCAACTGAAAATCACCTGGGTCAACGACGGATTTACCCGCATCAGCGGCTACACCCTGGAAGAGGCGCGCGGCCACTCACCGGGCGACTTGCTGGGCAGCGGCAAGACCGACCCGGCCGCCATCGAAACCCTGATCCGTTCGGCCGAGGCGGGTGTGGCGTGCCGGGTGGAGGTGATCAACCGCGCCAAAGACGGACACGAATACTGGCAGGACACTGAAGTGCAGCCCACGCACGATGTAGCGGGCACCCTGGTGGGCTTCATGGAAGTGGGTTCGGATGTTTCAGACCAGAAACGCAGCCAGCTGAAGCTTGAAGCGGCCCTGCGGGACACGCACGCGCTGCTGCAAACGCTGCACCAGCATGCCATCGTGTCGATGACGGATCGTGCAGGAAGGATCACTGAAGTGAACGACGCGTTCTGCCGCATCAGCGGGTACAGCCGCGAGGAGCTTGTGGGTGCCAACCACCGTCTGGTCAACTCGGGTGTTCAACCCCCTGAATTCTGGGTGGAAATGTGGCAAACCATTGCCAGCGGTGCATCGTGGCACGGCGAAATCTGCAACCGGGCCAAAGATGGATCGCTCTATTGGGTCGACAGCATGCTGGCGCCCTTTGTGGGCGCCGATGGCCGAATAGAAAAATACATCTCCATACCCACCGACATCACGGCGCGCAAAAAGGCCGAAGAGGCCTTGCGCAGCAGCACCGACTTGCTGGAGTATTCGCAGTCCATCGCCAAACTGGGTGGCTGGGAGCTGGATCTCGCTACCAAAAAGCTCTTCTGGACCGCCGAGACCTACCGCATCCACGAGACCACGCCTGAGGAATTCAACCCCACAGTGGACGCGGGCGTGGACTACTTTCTACCGGAGTCACGGCGCATTCTCAACGCTGCTCTGCAGGCCGCCGTGGAGCACGGCGTGGGTTATGACCTGGAGCTGGAAACCCTGACCACCAAGGGCCGCAGGATCGACGTACGCACTACCTGCACCGTGTCCATGCAAGATGGCAAGCCCTCCAAGCTCACCGGCATCTTTCAGGACATCACTGAGCGACGCGCACTGGACGCGCAGCTGCGCCGCAGCAACGAGTTGATGGCCAACGTGCTGGAGAACCTGCCGTGCGGCCTGAGTGTCTTTGATGGCAACTTGATGCTGGTGGCACAAAATTCGCAGTTCCGAAGCTTGCTCAATCTCCCGGATCGCTTGTTTACCGGGGCGCAGACAACGTTCGAGCAGATCATTCGCTACAACGCAGAAAGCGGCGAATACGGCAGCGGGCCTGTTGACGAACTGGTCGCAACGATTGTCGAGCGCGCGCGCCATCCCGCTCCCCATATGTTCGAGCGGGACCGGCCCAATGGCATGCCTCTGGAGATTCGGGGGGGCCCCCTGCCAGGTGGCGGATTCATTACCACCTATGTGGACATCAGCGAGCGCCGCCGCAGTGAAGGCAAGCTGCGCGACGCCCTCGCCAGCGCCGAGCAGTCCAGCGAGGAAGCACGCCGCTCCCAGGATGTGTTGCGCTCGTCCATTGAAGCCCTGGACGACGCCTTTGTGCTGTATGACGCCGATGACCGGTTGCTCATGTGCAACCAGCGCTACCGGGACTTTTATCCGGCCAGCGCAGACATGTTGGTGCCCGGCAATACCTTTGAAGACATCATCCGCTTCGGTGTCGAACACGCGCAGTATTCCGCAGCCGAAAACCGGGGGGAGGCCTGGATTCAGGAGCGACTGGCCCTGCACCGGCAGGGGATTTCGCGGATGCAGCAGGAGCTCAAGGACGGCAGGATTCTGCGGGTCGTAGAGCGCCGTACGCAAGAGGGCCTTACCGTAGGTTTTCGGGTCGATATCACCGAACTGGTTCAGGCAACCCGGACGGCCGAAGAAGCCTCGCGTTCCAAGAGCCAGTTTCTGGCCAACATGAGCCACGAAATTCGCACGCCCATGAACGCCATTCTGGGCATGCTCAAGCTGTTGCAAAACACCGAGCTCACCGCCCGCCAGCTTGACTACACCCTCAAGACCGAAGGCGCTGCGCGCTCGCTGCTAGGCTTGCTCAACGACATTCTGGATTTCTCGAAAGTGGAAGCCGGCAAGATGACGCTGGACCCCCGGCCGTTCCGGGTTGATAAGCTGCTGCGGGACCTGTCGGTCATCCTGTCGTCCAACGCAGGCAACAAGTCCATTGAAGTGCTGTTTGACGTGGACCCGGCGATGCCGCGCAGTCTGCTGGGTGATGACATGCGCCTGCAGCAGGTGCTGATCAACCTGGGTGGCAATGCCATCAAGTTCACCAGCGAAGGTGAAGTGATCGTGCGCTTCAAGGTGCTGGAACGTACGGATGACGACGTGCTGCTGGAGATCTCGGTGCGCGATAGTGGCATCGGCATTGCACCCGAAAATCAGGGGCACATTTTCAGTGGTTTTTCGCAGGCTGAGGCCTCCACCACGCGGCGTTTTGGCGGCACCGGGCTGGGGCTGGCTATCTCCAGCCGTCTGGTGACTCTGCTGGGTGGCGAGCTCAGACTCGACAGCGTGCTGGGCCATGGCAGCACATTCCATTTCCAGCTGCGCCTTGCACTGGCCGAGATGCCGGCCGAGCCATCGCACGGCTTGCGCCTGCAGCAAACCCATGCACTGCGCACGCTGATCGTGGATGACAACGCGGTCGCCCGCGACCTGATGACCAGCATGGTGCAGTCGCTGGGCTGGCAGGCCGACGTGGTGGCCAGCGGTGCCGAGGCGGTTGAGCGGGTGCAAGCCAGTGCGGCCACGGGTCGGCCCTACCAGGCGATCTTCATGGACTGGCAAATGCCCGGCATGGATGGCTGGCAGGCCAGCCAGCAAATCCGTGACTTGGCAACGACCTCCGGCACGCCGCCATTGGTGATGATGGTCACGGCGCACGGGCGCGAGATGATGGCCGAGCGCACTGCGCAGGAGCAGGCCACGCTCAACGGTTATTTGGTCAAGCCGGTAACGGCTTCCATGCTGCTGGACTCGGTGATGGATGCCCGCGCCGCCGCGGTTCTGGCGGCATCTGGCAAAAGCCCTGCTGCACGGGTGGCGACTGCGAAGCCCCGTCGCTTGCAGGGCTTGCGCGTGCTGGTCGTGGAAGACAACAAGATCAACCAGATGGTGGCCAAAGGCTTGCTGTCGGAAGAGGGTGCCCAGGTGACCCTGGCCGACAACGGGCAGCTGGGGGTGGACGCGGTATCCGGCACACAGCCCGGCTTCGATGCGGTGCTGATGGATATCCAGATGCCGGTGATGGACGGCTACACGGCCACGCGCGCAATTCGGGAAGAATTGGGGCTGACCGAGTTGCCCATCATCGCCATGACCGCCAACGCCATGGCGTCGGACCGTGATGCCTGTCTGGCCGCCGGCATGAATGATCACGTGGGCAAGCCTTTCGAACTGGATCATCTGGTCGCTACCTTGCTTCGGTTCAGCCGCCGGGCTGCAATGTCCGTTGCGCTGATGGCGCCTGCGGTGGCCCAACCCGAGCCGCAGCCTGGCGAGCTGGACGTGCCCGGTGCGCTGCAGCGGGTCGGTGGCGACACCACCCTTTACGCGAACATTCTGCATGCCTTTGTCACGGAGATGGCCAGCGTGCCCGGACAGTTGCAGGGTTTGCTGGCCGCAAATGACGTGGAGCAGGTCGCGCGCGTGCTGCACACCCTCAAGGGCTTGTCCGCCACGGTTGGCGCTCGCCATCTGTCTGCGGTTGCAGCAAAGCTGGAGCAACGCGCCAAGGAAGGCGTGGCGGCGCACGACCATGCGGCCCTGATGCAGGAAGTCAACGCAGCAGTCGACGCAACGGCGCAAAGCTTGCAGCCCGTGTTGCAGCGGTATGGCCCGGTGCAGACCGTCGCAACGGAGAAACCCGGCGCCGCAACGGCGCTTGACCGCGCGCAACTGGCGTTGGACCTGGAGGCGCTGATCGCCTTGCTGCAGGCCTCTGATATGGTGGCCCTCGACGCCCACGCGCGCCTGAGGCAATTTCACGCCGCATCGATAGGGCTGGTGATGGATCCGCTGAATGCGGCCATGGCCGCGCTGGATTTTGAGACCGCATTGGCACACTGCAAAACACTTCTTTTGGAAACCGCAACATGACATTGAACAGACGACATTTCACGACCAGCGTGCTGGCTTTGGCAACCCTGGCATGTGCGGGGTCCGGTTACGCGCAGGAAAACGGGGTCTACCGTTTCTCGCCCGTCAACCAGTACGGTATTGAACTGACCGCCAGTTACTGGAACCCGATCATCGACTACGTGTCGTCCAAAAGCGGCATCAAGCTCCAACTCAAGATTGGGCGGACTTCGGCGGACACCACAGCCTATGTGCTTGCCAATGAAGTGGAGTTTGTGTTCTCCAATCATCTGTTCAGCCCGGATCGCGATAGCCTGGGCTGGAAAGTGTTTGGTCGCCGCCAGACGCCGCCATTGCACAGCCAGATCGTGGTGCTGGCGGACTCACCCATCCAGAAACTGGAGCAACTGGCCAACGAGCCCATGGCCTTTGCGGGTCCCGAGGCCTTGGTGGCGTACAAGTTTCCCTACGCCCACCTGGTCAACCGGAAGATTCCGGTGCAGGTGGTGTTTGCCGGCAATATGGATGGCGCATTTGCCCAACTGGCCAGCGGCAGGGTCAAAGCGGTAGGCGCCAACTCGCAACTGACAGAGGGCTGGACCAAACGCGAAAATAGATCAGTGCGGGTACTGTGGGAGTCCGAGCCACTGCACGACCTGGCCCTCATGGCCTCCAAAAAGGTGCCGGACAAGGATTTGCAGGCGGTGAGCCGTGCGTTCCTGGAGATGGCCCGGGACCCGCAGGGCCAAAACATTCTGGCCCGCGCATCGGCCCTCGTCCGCTTGCCTTCCACCACCGCATTCGCAGCGTCCAACGGTTCCGAGTACAGCGCCTATCGCAATTTCTACCAGACTGCGCCAGCGAATCTGCGCTAAGTCCAGATGACCGCACTTGTACGTATTCTCGGGCGCCTGCTGCCCGCGTCACTGACCAACCGGGTTTACCTGTTGTACAGCGTGACCCTGGTCGTGTTTGTTGGCGTGGGTCTCGCGCTTTTTCTCAGGCGGGAGTACGAGCAGGAGGTGGTGGACCCGCAACTGGCATCGGTCATGCTGGTCGAGGTGGTGGCCCAGGCCGTGCAGGACAGCGTGGTGATTGGCGACTACGACACCGTTCGCAAAACGCTGGACAAAGCCGTTTTGGGGCCGATGTTCGCAACCGCCTCGTTTATCGATGTGGGTGGTGGAACCATCCGTGCAGAGAGCCGAACACCCGTCAGCGGAGCGCCTCCGCGCAGGCTGGTCACCTGGGTAGAGAAACAGTTGTATGACGTCAATCGCACGGTGTCGGTGGGCGGCAAGGATTACGGCATTTTGCGGCTGCAGTTTGATGCCCCCCACGTGGCAGGCGAGCTCTGGTCGCTGTTGGTATGGGCACTCAGCCTGGGGCTGTTGAGCCTGGTGGGGGGCTTGGTTCTGATGCGGTTTCTGCTGGTGCGCTGGTTGGGCGGCCTGGACCAGTTGCGCAGGTTGGTGGAAGCGCTGGGCAAAGGTACCCTCCATGCCCGCGAGTTGATACCCAACGATGCGCCCACTGAAATACGGCGCGTGGTGGAGATGTTCAACCAGACGGCTGTCCTGGTGCAGGAGCGCGAATCATCACGCCGGGCTTTGGACCAACAGAAATTTGCCCTGGACCAGCATGCGATTGTCAGCATTGCCGATGCCGATGGTGTCATTACCTACGCCAACGACAAGTTTTGCCAGATCAGTGGCTACCGTTCTGATGAAGTTTTGGGCCGCAACCAGCGCGAGATTCGCTCCGGGTTCCATCCGCAGTCTTTCTACGACGGCATCTGGAAAACCCTTTCTGAAGGCGGTGTCTGGCATGGCGAAATCTGCAACCGCAATCGCGCCGGGGCGCTGTATTGGGTCAATGCCACTATCGTCCCGTTGCAGGGCGATGACCACCAGAAGGTCCAGTACATCACGATCCGGACCGATATCACCGGGCAAAAAGGCATTGAGGGCTCGCTGAAAACGGCGAAGGAAGCAGCCGAACTGGCCAATGTGTCCAAGAGCCAGTTTTTGGCCAATATGAGTCACGAGATCCGCACGCCCATGAATGCCATTCTGGGCTTGCTCGCGCTACTGCAAACCACAGAACTGGAAGCGCTGCAACTCGATTACGTGCGCAAGACCGATGGCGCTGCCAAGTCGCTGCTAGGGCTGCTCAACGACATTCTGGATTTCTCCAAAGTGGAAGCCGGGAAAATGACGCTGGACCCCCGGCCGTTCCGGGTAGAAAAGCTGCTGCGCGATGTGTCGGTGGTTTTGTCTGCCAACATGGGCACCAAAGACATTACCTTGCGTCTGGATCTGAGTCGGTCCGTGCCAGTGGGCATTCTTTGTGACGACATGCGCCTGCAGCAGGTGCTCATCAACCTGGGTGGCAATGCCATCAAGTTCACCCACCGGGGCGAGGTCGTCGTGCGGGTTCGCATGGTGGAGCGTACGGCAGTTGACACGCTGCTTGAGTTCTCGGTGCAGGACACCGGTATCGGTATTGCGCCTGAAAACCAGGCCTTTATTTTCAACGGTTTCTCGCAGGCAGAAGCGTCCACCACGCGCCGCTTTGGCGGCACCGGCCTGGGCTTGGCCATATCCCGGCGGCTGGTGGAACTGATGGGCGGCGAGCTGATGCTGGACAGCACACTAGGCAAAGGCAGCCGGTTCTACTTCCAGTTGCGTTTTGCGGTGGCTGACGCGCCCGCAGAGGCGCCGTTGCCTTCAACGGCTGCCAATTCCGGCCGGCCACAGCGTCTGGCCGGCCTGCGTTTGCTGGTGGTGGAAGACAACATGATCAACCAGCTGGTCGCAAAAACTTTTCTGATGAAAGAAGGCGCGCTGGTCACCATGGCAGACAACGGGCAACTGGGCGTCACTGCAGTGGCCGCCGCGCCGTCGGGTTTTGATGTGGTGCTGATGGATGTGCAAATGCCGGTGATGGACGGCTTTGCGGCCACCCGCGCCATTCGCCAGGAGCTGGGGCTGACTACGCTGCCCGTCATCGCCATGACAGCCAACGCCATGGCGTCTGACCGCGAGGAATGCCTGGCAGCCGGCATGAACGACCATGTGGGCAAACCGTTCAATCTGGATGATCTGGTCGCAACACTGCGCAAATATGCGGGAGGCACGGAGCCATGAAACTTCACCCCAGTTACAAAACCCGGCTCCGACCTGTTTTGTGGTTGTTGCTGGGTTTAAGTGCAGTCTTGGCCATCAGCTGGTTGGCGCCTGCAGTACAGGCGGCCAAAGGCATCGCGGGTTATGTGCCTTTGCACACCGTGATGGAAACCGGCGCCATTGTCGTGTCGATGATGGTGTTTAGCGTAGGCTGGGGTGCTTACTCCCGAGAGCGGCCCGGTAACCTGCTGCTGTTAGCCTGCGTTTTTCTGGGTGTCGCCCTGCTGGATTTTCTGCACACCATCGGCTACGCGGGCATGCCGGACTTTGTCACGCCGAGCAGCCCCGAGAAAGCCATTAACTTCTGGTTGGCAGCCCGGCTGCTGTCTGCCTGTGGCCTGCTGGCCGTGGCGGTGCTGCCATGGCGGCCGCTGAACAAGGAGTCAATCCGGTGGTGGGGCGTGCTCGGCGTGCTGGTGCTGGTTGCATTGACAACCTGGATCGGGCTGTTTCAAACGGATTGGCTGCCCCGCACTTTTGTTACCGGACAAGGGCTGACCCCATTCAAGGTGGTGTTCGAATATTTCCTTGTTGCCCTGTTCCTGGGCGCGGCCTTCTTCTTTTTGCGCAATATGCGCACCGTGCAACCCTACGATGTGGTGGGACTGTTTGCTGCGGTTTGCACCATGGCGTTGAGCGAGCTGTTTTTCACGCTGTACTCGGATGTTTCCGACATCTTCAATTTGTTGGGCCACATCTACAAAGTCATTGCCTACTGGTTTGTCTACCAAAGCATTTTTGTCGACAACATTCACGTGCCTTACCAGCGGCTCAATGCCGCGAACGCCTTGCTGGAGCAAGAAGCCCAGGAGCGCCAGCGGGCCAAGCAGGCCCTGGTTGTCAATGAAGAGCGATTGCGCATGGCGCTCGCTGCGGGAAACCATGGCACCTATGACCTCAACATCCGCACGGGGGTGGCCATCGTCAGTCCGGAATATGCCAGCATGCTGGGCTATTCACCGGACGGTTTTCATGAAACCTATGCTGCGTGGACGGCGCGCCTGCATCCGGAGGACCGTGAGGGTGCCGTTGCGCATTTGCGCAGGTACCTTGCCGGTGAAATTGCGGAATTCCGGATGGAGTTTCGCCAGCGCACCCGCAACAATGAATGGATTTGGGTCCTTTCCAAAGGCAAGCTCATCGGGTGGGATGCGGCGGGCAAACCGCTGCGGATGCTGGGTACCCATTCCGATGTCACCGCCCGCAAGGCCGCGGAGAGCAAACAGCAGCTGGCGGCCAGTGTTTTCACCCATGCCAGGGAGGGTGTGGTGATTACCGATCCCCAGGGTGACATTGTGGATGTCAATGGCATGTTCACCCTGATTACGGGCTACAGCCACGACGAAGCGGTGGGCCAGAACCCGCGCCAGCTCCTCAACTCGGGCCGGCACTCGAAAGATTTTTTCGCCAACCGGCAGAAGGTGCTGGACGAAAAGGGCTATTGGGACGGCGAGGTCTGGAATCGCCGCAAGAACGGCGAGGTCTATGCAGCAACCGTGACCATCAGCGTGGTGCGCGATGCGGCGGGTGCATTGCAAAATTACGTGGCGCTGTTCACCGACATCACGCTGATGAAGGAACACCAGAGCCAGTTGGAACACATAGCCCACTTCGATGCGCTGACCAGTCTGCCCAACCGCGTATTGCTGGCCGACCGCTTGCAGCAGGCCATGCTGCAGAGCCAGCGGCGTAATCAGTCGCTGGCGGTGGCTTTTCTGGATCTGGATGGCTTCAAGGCGGTGAACGATGCGCACGGCCACGAGGTGGGTGACCAGCTCTTGATTGCCTTGTCCCGCCGCATGAAGGCGGCCTTGCGCGAGGGCGACACGCTGGCCCGCATTGGGGGAGACGAGTTTGTGGCCCTGTTGGTCGATCTGGAACACAACCGGGATTGTGAGCCGGTGCTGCAGCGGCTGCTGAAGGCCGCCGCGGATCCGGTTTCAATGGGCGATGTGGAGCTGCAGGTATCGGCCAGCGTGGGCGTCACGCTGTACCCCCAGGACGGGGCAGGCGCTGACCAGTTGCTGCGCCATGCCGATCAGGCCATGTACCAGGCCAAACAGGCAGGCAAAAACCGGTACCACCTGTTTGATGTCGCCCATGACGTGGCGGTACAAACCCAGCGGGAGGACATTGAACACCTGCGCCGCGCCCTGAATCGGCAGGAGTTTGTGCTGCACTACCAGCCCAAGGTGAACATGCGCACCGGTGTGGTCATCGGTGCAGAGGCGCTGATCCGATGGCAACATCCTGAGCGCGGCCTGCTCGCGCCGGGGGCCTTTTTACCCGCCATGGAGGGCCACTTGCTGAGTGTGGAAGTGGGCGAGTGGGTGATCAATGCCGCGTTGTTGCAGATGACTGCGTGGTGCGCTTTGGGGCTGGACATGCCGGTCAGCGTCAATATCGGTGCCCTGCAACTGCAGCAGGATGGATTTTCCACCCGGCTGAGCGCGCTGCTGGCGGCCCATCCCACGGTGTCGCCGGGTAGCCTGGAACTGGAAATTCTGGAAACCAGCGCACTGGAAGACATGGCCCACATCTCGCGGATCATGTATGCCTGTCAGGCCATTGGGGTGCGCTTTGCGCTGGACGATTTTGGCACCGGCTACTCGTCGCTGACCTACCTGAAACGCCTGCCAGCCGAGCTGCTCAAAGTGGACCAGAGCTTTGTGCGCGACATGCTGACCGACGCGGACGATCTGGCCATCGTGCGGGGCGTCATCGGGCTGGCCGCCGCCTTCCGGCGCAAGGTGATCGCCGAAGGTGTCGAGACAGCAGCCCATGGCCAGATGCTGCTGTCGTTGGGCTGCGAACTGGCCCAGGGTTACGGTATTGCGCGCCCCATGCCGGCCGGGGAGCTGCCCGCCTGGGTGGCCACCTGGCAACCCGATCCCGCCTGGATGGATCCCGACGGGTGGGGGCTGTAAGCGCGGTTCGCCCGGTTACTTACCCAGGGCTTCCCAGCGGTCCAGCGCAGCCAACAGCAGGTCGTCAATCTGCGCATTGCGGTTGCTGAGTTGCATGGCCCGTGCGTTGTCGCTGGAAAACAGGCTGCCATCGGCCAGAGCTTCTGCAATCGATTGCTGCTCGGTTTCCAGTGAGGCGATCAATTCGGGCAGGCTGTCGAGTTCGCGCTGCTCCTTGAAGCTGAGCTTGCGCGCCTTGACTGCCGGTGCTGCGGCTGGGGTTGCAGCACTCGCCGGGGTTGTAGCCTGCTCATTTTTTGATAGCTGGTCGCGCCCGTAGTTAAAGGGGTTGGAGCCTTTTTGGCCCTTGCCTTTGGCGATGTCGTTGGCGCGCTTGCTCTGCGTCAGCCAGTCGTTCACGCCGCCTTCGTATTCGCGCCAGCGGCCATCGCCTTCGTAGGCAATGGTGCTGGTGACCACGTTGTCCATGAAGGTGCGGTCGTGGCTGACCAGGAACACGGTGCCATCGTAGTTTTGCAGCAGTTCTTCCAGCAGTTCCAGCGTGTCAATGTCTAGGTCGTTGGTGGGCTCGTCCAGCACCAGCACGTTGGCGGGTCTAGCAAACAGGCGGGCCAGCAGCAGGCGGTTGCGCTCGCCACCGCTCAAACTGCGTACTGGCGAGTTGGCGCGGGCCGGGGAGAACAGAAAGTCGGCCAGGTAGCTCTTGACGTGCTTCTTCTGGTTGCCAATTTCGATCCATTCGCTGCCAGGGCTGATGAAGTCTTCCAGTGTGGCGTCCAGGTCCAGCGCGTTGCGCATCTGGTCAAAGTAGGCCACCGTCACGCTGGAGCCCAGGCGCACCCTGCCCCAGGGGCTGTGGCCGGGTTCGGGTTTGGGAGCGTTGGCGGGCGCGGGATCAGGCTGTAACTCGCCCAGAATCAGCTTGAGCAGGGTGGTCTTGCCGGCACCATTGGGGCCCAGCAGGCCGACCTTGTCGCCGCGCAAAATGGTGGCCGAAAAGTCGCGCACGATGCAGCGCTCGCCAAAAGTTTTGGACACATGCGTGAGCTCCGACACGAGCTTGCCGCTGGAGGCGCCGCTGGACACGTCCAGGTTCACGCTGCCCACGGCTTCGCGGCGCGCTTCCCGCGTGGCGCGCAGCACTTCGAGCTGGTTGATGCGCCCCTGCGCCTTGGTGCGACGCGCTTCCACGCCCCTGCGCACCCACACCTCTTCTTGCGCCAGCAGCTTGTCGGCGCGGGCGTTGATGACGGCCTCTTGCGCCATCTGCTCTTCTTTTTGCAGCAGGTAGGCGGCAAAGTTGCCGGGGTAGGAGAGCAGTAGCCCGCGGTCCAGCTCGACGATGCGGGTGGCCACCTTGTCCAGAAAGGTCCGGTCGTGGGTGATGGTGATGATGCTGCCCTTGAACTCGACCAGCAGGCCCTCTAACCATTCGATGGAGTCCAGATCCAGGTGGTTGGTCGGCTCGTCGAGCAACAACACGTCGGGCTGGGCCACCAGGGCTTGCGCCAGCGCTACGCGCTTTTTGGTACCACCAGAGAGGGTTTTGACAATCGCCTCAGGGTCCAGGTGCAGGCGGTGCAGGGTCTCGGTGACCCGTTGCTCCCAGTTCCAGCCGTCCAGCGCCTCAATCTCGCTTTGCATGGCGTCCAGATCGCCATGGCCCTGCGAATATTCATCAATCAGGGATATAACCCGCGCCAGACCTGCGCTGACAGCTACAAAAACCGTAGCATCGGCGTCGAGTTGGGGTTCCTGCGCCACGTAGGCGATGCGGGTGTTGTTTTGCACCTGCAGGCTGCCGTCGTCGGGCTTTTCCATACCCGCCAGAATTTTGAGGAGTGAAGATTTTCCGGCGCCGTTGCGGCCAATCAGGCCAACGCGTTCCGAGGTTTCGAGTGAAAAACCAGCGTGGTCGAGGAGGGCAACGTGCCCAAAAGCCAGCTGGGCGTCAAGTAAAGTAATAAGTGCCATGTGGCACCGATTATCCCTTGTGGGCGCCCACGCGCATGGGGGCGCCCCTGTTGGGTGGCGAATCAGTCGTTGGCGTTCAGGGATTCGCCCAAGGCGTTGACCAGGCTGTCGATCTCGGCTGGTGTGCTGATGAAGGGCGGCGCCAGCGCAATGCAGTCACCCGCATAGCGCACATAGAAACCTTTTTCAAGGCAGCGCATCGCCACTTCATACGGGCGCTTGGCGGGCTCGCCGGGCACCTGCGCAATGGTAAAACCGGCGGCCAGACCGAAGTTGCGGATGTCGGCCACATGCCGGGCGCCCTGCAGGCTATGCACGGCTTTTTCAAAATACGGGGCCAAGGCCGCCGCGCGCTCCACCATGTTTTCCTGGACCAGCACATCCAGCGCGGCAATGCCCGCCGCGCAGGCGACCGGGTGCGCCGAGTAGGTGTAGCCGTGCGGAAATTCGACCATGTACTCCGGTCCGCCCTGGTCCATGAAGGTGTCGTAAATGTCCTTCTTGGCGATGACCGCGCCCAGCGGCTGCGCGCCGTTGGTGATTTGCTTGGCCACGTTCATGATGTCAGGGGTTACGCCGAAGGCGGCAGCGCCTGTGTAAGCCCCCATGCGGCCAAAGCCGGTAATGACTTCATCAAAAATCAGCAGGATGTTGTTGGCGGTGCAGATCTCGCGCAGGCGCTGCAAATAGCCCACCGGCGGCACCACCACACCGGCCGAGCCGGACATGGGCTCGACGATCACGGCCGCAATGTTGGAGGCATCGTGCAGTGCAATGAGTTTGAGCAACTCGTCGGCCAGCTCCTTCCCCGTGGGCGGCATGCCCTTGCAAAACGAGCCGGCTGGCGGCTGGGTGTGGGGCAGGTGGTCGGCCTCGATGCCCTGGCCAAAGGCCTTGCGGTTGCCGACCATGCCGCCGACCGAGATGCCGCCGAAGTTGACGCCGTGGTATCCCTTTTCGCGCCCGATCAGTCGGGTCTTGGTGCCCAGGCCCTTGGCACGCCAGTAGGCGCGGGCCATCTTCAAGGAGGTGTCGGCCGACTCGGAGCCCGAGCCGGTGAAAAACACATAGTCCAGCCCCTCGGGTGTGAGGTCGCGAATCTTGTTGGCCAACTCGAACGACAGCGGGTGGCCAAACTGGAAGGCGGGCGAGAAGTCGAGTGTGGCGGCCTGGCGGCCGATCGCCTCGGCGACTTCCCGCCGGCCATGGCCCAGACCCGTGGTCCAGAGGCCCGAGAGGCCGTCAAAAATCTTTTTGCCGTGGCTGTCGGTCAGGTAGGCGCCCTGGGCGCTGACGATCATGCGCGAACCATTGGAAGCCGACGCCTTGAAGTTGCGGTTGCCGGTGTACGGCATCCAGTGTGATTCGAGCCAGGCAGCATCCTTGGGGAACGCGTCAGTGCTGGTCACGGGGTGCGAAGAGGGGGTGTCATTGCGCTTCATGCGGTTCTCCAAAGATGAATAGGCTATTGTGGGCGGCTCTGTTACTCTTATATAGCTACAAATATCACTATTCAGTTGCCAATTTATGAAAGTAAAAAGTCGCGCCGTGCTGGGTCAGATCAGCGACATGGACTTGCGCCTGCTGCGCGTGTTCCGTGCGGTGGTGGACTGCGGCGGCATGGCCGCGGCCGAGCTGGAACTCAACATTGGCACCTCCACCGTGAGCCGCCACATCAAGGACCTGGAAACCCGTTTGGGCCTGACCTTGTGCCGGCGGGGCCGTGCGGGTTTTTCGCTCACGCCGGAGGGTGAAAAAATCTACGCACAAACCACCCAGTTGATGGTGGCCACCGATGCCTTTCGCAGCGGCGTTGATGAAATACACCAACGCATGGGCGGGCAACTCAACGTTGCGGTATTCGATAAAACCGCGAGCAACCCGGCCTCGCATATTGCGCAAGCCATTGCCCTGTTTACGCGCCTGGCTCCCGATGTGGCGCTGAACCTGCATGTGGGCACACTGACTGCGATTGAGCGCGGCGTGCTGGACGGTGTCTACCAGATCGGCATCATTCCCGGGCACCGAAATTCGGACCTTCTGGAATACACCGCACTGTTTGACGAGGCCATGAATCTGTATTGCGGTCAGGACCATCCGCTGTTTGCTTACGTTCAGGCGCCGCTGGACTGGGATGGTCTGAGCGCACACCGGTTTGCAGGCCTGGGCTACCACTCACCCAATATGGAGATCACCCAGCGCGTGCGCTTGACACGGGCGGCCACGGGGTTTGATCAGGAGTCCATCGCCACGCTGATCTTGTCGGGCCAGTTCCTCGGCTTTTTGCCGGACCACTACGCCGAAAGCTTCGTGCGTCTGGGGCAGATGCGGACCGTTCAGCCAGCGTTGTTTCACTACGAATGCCGGTTTTTTGCTATTTCCCGCCGCACGCCCCAGCCAGCCCGGGCGACCCGGGCGTTTCAGGATTGTCTTGAGCAAACGCACAGTCGCACAGGAGCGGTAACGGTCACCTCCGCCAGTCAAAGCGGTGCTACCATCTTGCGGGTTTAGTCCACCACTCTGCAGCCGTCGCGTCTCACATCTTGTGTGCGCCTGCTCCAAGAACCGGAATCGCAATGACGACAGACATCGAGAATCTGAAGTTTCCTGACCATGTGCATTGCCGTATTTTGGTATGCGATGACTCGACGGCAGACGCCACGCTTGCCAAGGACTTGCTGGAGTCGATAGGCTACACCGGCGTCATCGCCCTGATGGATCCCCGGCAAGTCATGCCGACGCTCGAGCAGGGTGCATACGACCTCTTGCTGTTGGACCTGAATATGCCGCACATGAGCGGGCTGGAGGTCATATGTCAGGTGCGAAAGCGCTTTTCACCCGCAGAGTTGCCGATTCTCGTCATCACTGCCACGCAGGCCAGCGAGACCCGCAATGCCGCCCTTGCTGCAGGCGCCAACGATTACCTGAACAAACCAATTGATGCCGTAGAAACGGCACTTCGGGCCAGAAACCTGCTCTCCATTCGCACCAGTTACGCAGCCCATCAGGCCGTCAACCAGAATCTCACCCAGCAGGTCAAGATACGGACGGCCAAGCTCGACACCCTGATCGAAAACGGCTTGCTGATGGCGGCCACCCACGACATTTCCCGGCTGTTCCACCATGCGCTCTTTGAAGGGCAGCGCTTGCTCAACTGCGATGCCGGAACGCTCTATTTGCTCACCGACCACCAGACTTTGCGGTTCACGATGAGAACGCGTGGCGATGCCTTGCCGAGTTTTGAACTTCCCTTGGTTGATCCGGTCGGTGGCGGTACCAACGACCATTACATCGCGGTCCACGCGGTGACGCACCGGACCTCGGTGCTGATTGACGATGTTTACCAGGAAACCCGGTTCGACGTGTCTGGAACCAAGCGGTTTGATGCGGAAACGCATTACCGAACGGTCTCCATGCTGACCGTTCCCATGGCAGCACGTGGGGGCGCAGTGGTGGGCGTTTTGCAGTTCATCAATTGCAAGGACCCCGAAACCGGCGAAATCATTCCCTTTTACCCTGATCTGGTGGGTCTGGTGGAAGCGCTGGCGGCACAGGCTGCTGTGACCTATGAGAACCTGCGCTTGATCGACGAACGCAAGGCGTTCATGGAAAGCCTGATCCACACCATTGCGACCGCGATCGATGCCAAAAGCCCTTATACCGGGCGGCACTCCGAGCGCGTGCCGGAATTGGCGCTGATGCTGGCGAAAGCGGCGTGCGTCACAACGCAGGGTCCCCTGGCTGATTTCAGCTTCAAGTCGGACGACGAGTGGCACGAGTTCAGGGTCGGTGCATGGCTGCATGACTGCGGAAAAATCACCACACCGGAATATGTAATCGACAAGGCAACCAAACTGGAGACGATTTACAACCGGATCCACGAGATACGAATGCGGTTTGAAGTCCTGCTGCGGGATGCGGAGATCGAGCGGCTGCAGGCGCTGGCCCGTTCTGACAAAGCCCAGGCGGCGACCGCGAACGCAGATTTCTCGCGTCGCAAGGCGCAGTTGCTGGAGGACTTTGCCTTCATCGCGCAGTGCAATATCGGTGCCGAGTCCATGAGCGACGCGCAGATGGCGCGGGTGCGGCAGATTGGGCAGACGCCCTGGCTGCGCAATTTTGATGACCAGCTCGGCTTGTCGAATGAAGAAATGTTCCTGCGTACCAGAGAGCCTGCTGTGCCGGTTCCCGCGCGGGAGCGGCTTCTGGACGACAAGCCCCACCATTTGATTGCACGTGGCGCGGCCGATGTATTGAACGAGAGTTTTGGCTTCAAGGTGGAAGTCCCCGAGCATTTGTACAACCTGGGTGAAATCTACAACCTGTTGGTTCGGCGTGGCACGCTCACAGCCGAAGACCGTTTCAAGATCAACGAGCACATGATTCACGGCATCATGATGCTGGAGCGCATGCCTTTTCCGGATTCGCTCAAGCGGGTGCCCGAATATGCGGGCACGCACCACGAGACACTCAATGGCACCGGCTATCCTCGGCGTTTGTCTGCGGCGCAGCTCTCGGTACCCGCCCGCATCATGGCGATTGCGGATATTTTCGAGGCACTCACGGCAGCGGACCGGCCTTACAAGCAACCCAAGAAATTCTCCGAATCATTGGGCATTCTCCACGCGATGAAGGTCAGTGGCCAGATTGACGCAGACCTGTTTGACCTGTTTCTGACCTCGGGCGTGTATTTGCAGTACGCCGAAAAGTTCATGCTGCCCGAGCAGATAGATGCCATTGACATCAGCGTCTATTTGGGGCCTGTTGCGGCCTGATTCTCATGCGGACCGAGCGGCTTAGGCGGGCTGCGGGACTTCTTGTTCCGGTGCTCATGGTGGCCTTGGTCGCCTTCGCCTATCTGTGGGATCCGCTGGTGGTGCAAACCGCTCGCCATGCCGTGTTTGACCAGTTTCAACGTTGGCAGCCGCGCGCGTACCAGCCCGCACCGGTTCGGATTATCGACATTGATGACGAGAGCCTGCGGCGTTTGGGCCAATGGCCGTGGCCTCGCACCCGGATCGCTGAACTGACCACGGTGCTTCAAAAAAGCCAGGCCACCGCCATCGCATTTGACATGGTGTTTGCCGAGCCCGATCGCACCTCACCCGCCGCCATGCTGGCATTGTGGCAACCCCCTGCCGACATCGCCCGTGAAATCAGCGGTCTACCCGACCATGACGCCGTGTTGGCTGGTGTGGTGGCGAACGGGCGCGTCGTGCTGGGCTTTGCGTTGGACCGGCAGGTGCGCGGGCCGGCGGAGCCACCGCGGGCCAAAGCGCGTTTTGTCACGCTCAATGCGCCGGCACTGCCCTTTGTCTCGGCGTTCACCGGCAGCGTGACTGCGCTTCCTGCGCTGGAGGCAGCCGCGGATGGCTATGGCGCGCTGAGTTTTGTGCCGGATGCCGATGGCGTGATCCGTCGGGTGCCGTTGCTCGTGCGGCAGGGAGACACGCTGCTACCCGCCTTGTCCACGGAAGCCTTGCGTGTGGCGCAAGGGTCACAAAACATCACCACCGTGGCCACCGCGAGCCAGGGGCTGGAGGCCTTGCGCATCGGCTCGCTGGTGGTTCCAATCACCCCGCAAGGCGAGCTCTGGGTTCACTATTCCAGGCCCGCTCCCCAGCGGTATATCCCGGCCTGGAAAGTGCTGGCCGGCGTGGTGCCGGCTTCAGAACTGGCTGGCCATATCGTGCTGGTGGGGACATCTGCGCAGGGGTTGATGGACTTGCGTTTCAACGCGCTGGGCACGGTGATTCCAGGGGTTGAAATCCATGCGCAGGCACTTGAGCAGGTGTTGACGGGCGGGGGCCTTAAACGCCCGGCCTGGGCCGAAATGGTCGAGTTGACCGGAATAATTTTCGGTGGGCTGCTTGTTGGCGCGGTGGCCCTGCGGGGACGGGCACTGCAGTCGGCGGCGCTGACCATTTTGCTTCTTGCATGGGTCTGCGGGGTCGCCTGGAGCGCGTTCTCCTCAAGCGGCCTGCTGCTGGATCCGGTTATGCCGGGCATGGCGCTGCTTCTGAGCTTTGTTATGACAAGCGTTGTGCACCACGTGCGGGCAGAGCAGCGTCAGAGGTGGGTGAAGCAGGCGTTCTCGCGCTATGTTTCTCCCAACCTGGTGAACCACCTGATGGCGCATCCCGATGCACTGCAACTGGGCGGGCGGCGCCAGCACTGCAGCTTTGTCTTCACCGACCTGGAAGGCTTCACGCACCTGATGGAGGACTTGGACCCCAGCCAGGCGGTCGCACTCCTCAATGGTTATCTCGAGGGCATGATTGCCATTGCCTTTGCACACCAGGGTACGCTGGACCGCATTGTGGGCGACAGCCTGGCGATTGTGTTTTCTGCCCCGCTTGCGCAGCCCGACCATCCCCGGCGGGCGTTGCAATGTGCACTGGAAATGCAGCGTTTCGCCCAGCAATACGCCGGTGAGGTTCATGCCAGGGGCATTGCTTTTGGTCAGACCCGCATGGGTGTGCATACGGGCGAGGTGATCGTGGGCAACTTTGGTGGGGCCACCATGTTTGATTACCGCGCCCTGGGTGACGCAGTCAACACGGCGTCACGGCTGGAGGGGGGCGAACCGGCACCTGGGTACCCGGATATGCATGTCGGCTGCCGTGTTGAGTGCGTGCCCCGGAGCATCCGCCCGCCCGATTGGAAGACTCGTGCTCAAGGGTAAATTACACCCGTTGATGGTGTTTGAGCCACTGGATCCTGCGACGGCACCGACCGACGGAGCCTACCAAGCCGCGTACACGGACGCCTATGCATTGATGCAACACGGTGCGCCGCAGGCGGTGCAGGCGTTTGAAGTACTGCTGGGCCAGCACCCAACCGATAAGTTGGCGGCCATGCATCTCGCCCGTTTGCGTGAGGGCCAGACCGGTGACCTGGTGGTGCTGGATCAGAAGTAGCCCGCTAACGGACGGTGATTTCAACCCGCCGGTTACGCGGCTCGTCGGTGTTATCCGGGGTGGCCACCAGCAGGTTCTTCTCGCCGTGGGATTCAATCGCCACTTTGTCGACGGTGAGGTTGAGGCCTGTCAGGAGGGTGCCCACCTGGCGGGCACGCTCCATACCGAGCTGTTCGTTCACGTCGCTGTCTCCCATGGTGTCAGTATGTCCGGTGATCGATATATCCGGGGACTCGCGCGCTCCAATTTCAGCCCTTACGCGCGCCAGCTCAGCCTCTGACTCCGGCGTGAGATTGGCCCCGCCAGCCTGGAAATACAACAAAAAACGGGCCGGTTTGGGGGGGCTGGCAGTCAAAGCCGCACCAAAATCCTTCTGAATTTGTTCGCTCGTGGCGTCAAATGAGGTGCCTGGATCTGCCGCGACAAAGGTCGCTTCCTGTGCCCGCTCCAGCAGTGTGCTTCCTTTGCTTCCGGTCACACTCACTTTGCCGACCGTACCATCATCATTGCCCAGCAAGACGACATAGGACTGCGGGACGGCACACCCTGTCAAAGCCAGCACGGCTGCGATCTCGGCCACACGGCGCATGGTGAGGGTGCTCATTCCTGATCCTGCGGGTCAACCTTGGCCAGAAACCGGGTGCCACGCACGCCAATCAGTCCAGTCGGCGTTTTGATCGAAACAGCTTCCGGTTTGAGGCGGGCGATAACGCCGGACACATAGTAGAGCGAGCCTTTGAAGACATTGAGGTTCAATTTGAGGTCGCCTTTGCCGGGCGAGTAAGCATAGCTGTCGAGGGCCAGCTCGGTATCCGGCCCTATGGACAGCTGCGTGTTGTCCTTCAGGGTCACACCCATGCTGCCGGGGTTACCCGTTTTCAATACGTGGCCCCGCATGAGCGGCATACCGGGCTCTGCTAGAACCTGCTCGCTGCCCATGACCAGGCTGGCGTTGGCCTGCGTGGTCTTCACGTAACCAATGACACTGTCCTGTGCCATGGCCGAGCAAACCGTGAAGCACAGCGCCCCGGCAAGCAGGTGTAATTGATGGGTTGGTGACACGGGACTCCCTTGATCTGCGGCCCTCGGTCAGATGCCAGACGAACCCGCCAAAAGAGTATAGGACCCGTCAGCCGATTTGCACGGGTATTTCGCCTGAAACGGGGTGGTAACTTCAGGTGCCGTAGAAACTGAAAGCCATTTCCGGCTTCTTGCCACTGATCAGCTCGGCCAGCGCTTTGCCAGAACCCGCACCATGTGTCCAGCCCAGTGTGCCGTGGCCGGCATTGACCCACAGGCCGCCCACGCGGGTCTTGCCGATGTAGGGAATGTTGGTCGGTGTTGCGGGTCGCAGGCCGGTCCAGTAGTTGGGGGTGCCCCCTTGCGCCGCGTTGCGGGTGTCGCACACGCCGGGCAGTACCTGTTCGATGCGGTTGGAGAGCATCTGGCAGCGCGCGCGCGCCAGGGAGGAATCCAGCGTCAAGTCGTAGCTGCCGACTTCAATGGTGCCCGCCACGCGCAGCTGATCGCCCAGGCGGCTGATGGCGATTTTCTTTTCATCGTCAATCGTGGAAACCATGGGCGCCCGCTCAGGACGCAATATCTTGAAGGTGGCGCTATAGCCCTTGCCGGGATAAATGGGCAGGTCAACGCCTACCGTGCGCAGCAGCGGCGCAGTGTAGGAGCCACAGGCGACCACCACTTGGTCGGCATGAAGCTGTTGAGATTTTCCAGGGCTATTTTGGCCGCTAGCCCCCGTGGGCAGTGCGCGAACAGCTACTGATTTAATAGCACTATCGGTCACGTCGAGACGTTCAATGTCGTGGCTGTACAGGAATTGCACGCCGCTCTCGGCGCAGCGCTTGGCCAGTTCCTGCGTAAACACCCGGGCATCCCCCGATTCGTCGCTCGGGGTGAAGGTGCCGCCCACGATGCGGTCCGCAAACGAGCGTAGGGCCGGCTCAATGCGCAGCAGTTCGTCTTTGCTGACGACCTGGCGCGCTACGCCGTATTTGCGCATGAGTGCGGCGGCATCGCCAGCGGTGTCAAAGGATTTCTGGTCGGTGTAGTAGTGGGCAATACCGCGTTCCAGGCGCTGGTAGTCGATGCCGGTGCGGGCCACCACCTCCTTGAGCGCGGCATGGCTGTAGGCACCCAGAGCGACCAGCTGCTGGACGTTGCGCTCAAAAGCCGTGTCGTTGCAGTTGGCCAGGAATTGCAGTCCCCAGCGGTATTGCTGCCAGCCCTCGCCCAGCGGAAACTGGGGGCGAAACAACAGAGGCGCCTCTTTGCTGAACATCCATTTGAGCGCCTTCAGCGGCGCATCGCGGTTGGCCCACGGCTCGCAGTAGCTGACCGATATTTGTGCCGCATTGGCAAAGCTGGTTTCCAGCGCCGCGTCGGGCTGGCGGTCGACGACCGTGACGTCATGCCCGCGTTCTACCAAATGCCATGCCGTGCTGATGCCAATGATGCCTGCGCCCAAAACAATAATTTTCATAAGCGCAGTGTGGTGGAAACCGGTACTGAATAAAAGCAGGATTACATAGTTTGCGAAAACATTAGGTAAACTAATAAAGATGCGAGCCTTCCGAACCTTTGATAGCGACGCCCTGGAGTGCCTGGCCGCCATTGTGGAAGAGGGCGGCTTCGAGCGCGCCGCCGTGCGCCTGTCGGTCACCCAGTCCGCAGTTTCGCAGCGCCTGCGTGCGCTCGAAGCGCAGGTGGGCACCGTCCTGCTGGTGCGCAGTCGCCCCGTCAAGCCCACCTCGGCCGGGCGCCTGCTGATCAAACACGCCATGCAGATGCGCCTGCTGCGCGCCGACCTGGACACCGACTTGCGGGACCTGACGCCGGGCGTTGGTGCCGTGGGCGAGGAAGACCGCATCTCCATCGCCGTGAACGCCGACAGCATTGCCACCTGGGTGCTGCCCGCATTGAGTCCATTGGTTAGTGAAGGCTTACCCCTGGAAATAATCACGGATGATCAGGACTTTACCCACGAGTGGTTGCGCGAAGGCTTGGTTCTGGGCTGCGTCACCACACTCAAACAGGCCTTGCGCGGCTGCAAGGTGTTGCCTTTGGGGGCCATGCCGTACGTGGCGGTGGCCAGCGCGTCGTATGCCGCCGACCGTTGCCCACAAGGGCTGAACAAACACAACTTCCGCGAGATTCCTTTCATTGCGTTCAACCGCAAAGACGATCTGCAGGCCGAGTTCGTGAGCCGCGCCAGTGGGTTGCGGCGGGTGACCTTGAGTCAGCGGTTTGTACCCAGCTCCGAGGGGCAGGTGCGCGCGGTGCTGGCCGGCTGGGGCGCCAGTGTCGTGCCCGAGTTGCAGGTGCGCAGCCTGCTGGACAGCGGCGTGCTGGTCAATCTGGCCCCGAACGTGACCTTGCCGGTGGACCTGTACTGGCATTGCTGGAACCTGAACTCTGCGGTCATTGACCGGCTCACGGCGGCGTTGGCAGGCGCCGCAGCGTTGGCGCTAAAAACTGTGCGGTCATGAATTGGCCTCCCTATCTATTTATTGACGGCAGGGGCTAAAATAGCACCATGAAATCCAGCAATGTCGTCAAAATCTCTTTTAAAGAGCAAATGCTCCAGGCCCGCGAGGACGCCATCATCCGCGTTGTGAACAGCTTGTTGGCCGAAAAAGGCTTTGAAGCCATGACGGTGGACGAAGTAGCCGCCAACGTCGGCATCGCCAAAGCCAGCCTGTACAAGCACTTTTCCAGCAAGGAAGACCTGGCCGCCGCCGCCATGGTGGGAGTCATGCGCCGCGCACAGGACTACCTGTCGAGCCTGCCTGAGCAGGCGCCACCGCTGGAAAACCTGCGTGCGGTGGTTCGCTGGACCATGGAGCTGAAGCTGGCGGGCGAAATGCCGTCGCTGCCCAGCCAGAATTCCACGCTGCGTGCCACGCTGATGGGTAACAAGGATTACATGGACGGACTGATGGACATCAGTGACCGTCTGGGTGCGTGGATCGAGGCCGCCCAGGCGCAGGGCGCCATCAACCCCGCGCTACCGGCCATTGCCGTGCTCTACACCCTGTATGCCCGGGCCTGCGACCCGGTGCTGGAATTCCTGAAAATGGGCGGTTTGCATGACGACGCCCAAATCGTGGACCTGGTGATGTCTACCTGCTTTGAGGGGCTGAACGCGCGCTAACGCTTCAGCGAACCAGCAGAACCGGCACTTTGCAGTGTGCCAACACCTGCGTGGCTGCGGAGCCCATCACCAAGTTGACCACGGCACCGTGACCGTGTGAACCCATGACCACCATGTCGAATTTGCCGTCGGTCGCAATCTTGGCGATGGTTGCACCGGCAGGGCCGATCTTCCAGCTGCTCTTCGCATCGACGCCATGGCGCAGCAGGAATTTGGCGATGGGTGCCAGTACTTTTTCGCTTTCGTCAGCGTAATACTGGTCCACGATTTCCTTGCCCACCGCGGCGCGTGCCCGGGGCGGCAGAGCCGGCTGCACGGTCAACAGCGTGTACTCGTTGCCCGGGTTGAACAGACTCTCATGGGTGATCAGGTAGGCCAGCATTTTCTTGCTGTACGGGCTGCCGTCTACGGCCAGAAGAATTTTCATGGTGCACTCCTCAATGTGTGGTGGCAGTGTAACGAAGCACGCTGGCTGCGAATTGAGTTATATCAAAAAACGCGGGCCCCACTGACCGGCGGTGCATACTTTGAGCGGTTCAATTGAAACCCCTTTTCAACAGGCCCTGCCATGCCCCTGCAAAATCCCGTCGCGTATCCGTTGCGCGCCCGCACGCTGTATCTGATGCTCGCGCTGGCCGGCCTGCTCACACCCCTCTTGCCGGTCGCGGCCTCGGAGGCGCCACCCTTGATGCTGGCCAAGGTGTACCACGCGGGCGTACCGCTGTCCGACTACTGGGTCAGTGAAAAATACGATGGCGTGCGCGGGTACTGGGATGGGGAACAACTGCTGACGCGGGGCGGCGAGCGCATTGCCGTGCCCGCCTGGTTTACCGCGGGCTGGCCCCGGGTTGCGATGGATGGCGAGTTGTGGGCCGGGCGTGCGCAGTTTGCCAGAGCCGTCTCTACTGTGCGCATGCAGGTTCCCGACGACGCGGCATGGCGCGTCATGCGTTTCATGGTGTTCGACCTGCCCGCACAGGGAGGAGACTTCACCGCGCGCCTGGCGGTCTTGCACACGCAGGTCAGCCGGATTAACCAGCCATGGGTGCTGGCCGTTTCCCAGACCAAGGTCGCCAGCCACGGCGCTTTGCAGAGCCTGCTCGGCACCACCGTGAAGGCCGGTGGCGAAGGTCTGGCCCTGCACCGCGGGGCCTCGCTGTACACCGCGCAGCGCAATGGCGATCTGCTCAAATTCAAAACCCACGAGGACAGCGAAGCAACTGTGGTTGGGCACATCGCTGGCAAAGGCAAATACGCGGGCCAGCTGGGGGCCTTGCTGGTCGAACTGCCTGCTGCACAAGGACAACCCGCGCGGCGCTTCAAGCTGGGTACGGGTTTCACGGATGCGCAGCGGCAAGACCCGCCAGCCCTTGGATCGGTGGTGACCTACCGGTTCAGGGGTCTGACGGACGGAGGAATTCCACGCTTTGCCAGCTTCATGCGCGTGGCCGCCGATCAGGCTCCAACACAAATTGCTATCAAATAAGTAGCTGTTTGCGCATATTCCACGGGGGCTATCGGCCAATTTCAATCAACATGTCGGGCTGAAAGGTGACTTGTTCGTTTTTGCGCGCATAGCCCAGCGGGTTGGCCACCACGCGGCACCCGTTGTGCCGGTAATCGCTGGGGGCGTGCAGATGGCCGTGTAGCCAGAGTTGGGCCTGTGGCAACCAGTCGTCTAACGCGTTGCAAAACCCGGCGGTGCCGGGCACCTGGCCATAGCGGGGGTCGGCGCTGCGCAAGCTGGGTGCGAAGTGGGTCACCACCACGGTGGGTCCGTCAAAAGGTACGGCCAGCGCGTCGCGCAGCCAATCCTGGCACACCAATGCCTGTGCCCGCACCTGTTCGGCCAGAAACGGTTCCTGGTTGCGGGTCGTGAGGGTTTTGCGCAGGTAGTAGTTGGCCGCGCGAAAAGCCTTGTCGCGGGCTTTGAGCTGTTGTGCCAGTGTGCTGGCGTCCGAGAGGGCGTCAAAGTCGGTCCACAGGGTGGTGCCCACCAAGCGCACGCCATCCAGGACGATGGTCTCCCGCTCCAGCCAGAGGATGCCCAGCCGCTCACAGCTTGCACGCAGGCGGGCATGGGCCTCATCAAAGTCCATGCCATCGTATTCATGGTTGCCCGGCACGAAGAGCACCGGTGTAGGCCAGCCGGCTTTCGGGGAAAACCGGCCGAGTCCAAAATCGGCGTCGGTGAGCTGCGAGCCGGTCTGGTAGGAGCCCACGTCGCCCGCCAGCACCAGCAGGTCGGCACCCGGCAGGGGCTGTGCCACCCAGTGGGGATGCGCCTCCAGATGGAGGTCGGACAGCAGTTGAATCTTCATGTGCCGAACGCCTGGGCGGCCAGGGCGGCAATCTGCGAGCGCAGCCACACATGGGCGCTGGCGTCGTCATGGCGTACATGCCACAGGGCGTCTACCTGAATCGGTGGGGCTGCAAAGGGCAACTCGCGCAGCACCAACTGGCTGGCGAAGCCCGTTACCGCAATGAAGTGGCGCGGCAGCACCGTCAGCAGGTCGGAATGCGTGACCACTTTGCCGGCGGTGAAAAACTGGTTCACCGTCAGCACCACCCGCCGGGTACGCCCCAGGGACGCGAGTGCGCCATCAATAAAGCCGAAGGGGCGGCCTGAAAAGCTCACCAGCATGTGGCGGGCTTCGCAGTAGCGGTCCAGGGTCAGGGGGCCGCTGGCCAGTGGATGACCTTTGCGCATGGCGCAAACGTAATCACCCGCAAACAAGCGCTGGTGCAAATACGAAACCGCTTCGCCCGTTTGGGCGCGCGCCGTGAGATCGGCCAGCACGGCAGGGAAATTGCCAATCGCCAGATCCGCGTGTCCCTCGTCCAGCAAGCGGCGCGGGTCCCGCGTGGTGAGCGGGACCACGTGCAGGGAGACGTCGGGCGCCTGGGCGGTGATCACTCCGACCAGTCCGGGCATCAGCTCGGCGGCGGTGGCATCGGCCATGGTCAGCACAAAGGTGGTGTTGGCACTGGCGGGCTCAAAGCGGCTGGGCGCCAGGGAGGCCTGCAACTGTTGCAGCGCCGCGCGCACGGGGGGCCACAGTTCCCGGGCCCGCGCGGTAGGCTCCAGAGAACGCCCGTTTCGAACCAGTAAATCGTCGCCCAGTGTTTCGCGCAGGCGCCGCAGCGCATTGCTCACCGCCGGTTGGGTCAGCGACAACAGGTGGGCAGCGCGGGTCAGACTGCGCTCAGACATGATCACATCGAAGACCTTGAGCAGGTTCAGATCCAGCGTACGAAGTGAAACGGGAGGCATACGTCATCATAAACGGGGTGAATGGGTGGCATCACCAACATAAAGTTGAATCGTATTAGTAAAAACCCTAGTATCGTGCGCATGTATAGCCGTAATCCATCCTCCATCAACCTGTCCAGGGAGCTTGCCATGACACGTTTTGCCCCGTCATACTTCGCCCGGTCCGATGCTGCAACCCAGCGCACCGGCAGCACCGCGGGCAAGCGGCCTGCTTTGTCCGACTTTGACAGCGCCAAGCCTTTGGCCGGCATGTTGCTGGCTGCGGTCGTGGCGGCGCTGATGGTGGTGGCGGATCAGTTGATCGAAACGTGGGCCGATGGCCACCTGCTGGTGGTCTGGGTCGGACTGTGGACGGTGACGTTTGCCGCACTGGCTTTGCTGGCGCCTCCTTTGCGCCAACTGAGCAACTCGGTTGCCGTAGCGCTGGCGCGCTGGTCCCGCGTTCGTTCTGAGCAGCGCGCGCAGGAAGCCATGTGGCAGCTGGCCCAGCGCGATTCCCGCATCATGGGTGACATTCAGATGGCCGTACTGCGCAGCGAGCGCGAAGACTGAACCCCGTTTTGTTCAACAAGAAAAAAGCCACCTTGACGATGGCTTTTTTCTTGGGGCGAAGGGGCAGTGAGCCCCCACGCATCAAGCGGTCAGCCGGGCTTCGAGCCGAACTTTGGTTTCTGCCAGTTCTTGCGGCAAGTGGTACGCCAACTGGTTGAACAGCTCGGTGTGCAGGACAAACTCCTGCTTCCACGCGTCTTTGTCCAGGCTGGTCACGCTGTTGAACTGGGCTTTGCTGAAGTCCAGGCCCGTCCAGGTGATTTCTTCATAGGCAGGGCTCACGCCAAAGCCGTTCTCGCTGCCTTTGGCCGTGCCTTCCAGACGGTCGATCATCCACTTGAGCACGCGCATGTTCTCGCCGTAGCCGGGCCAGACGAACTTGCCATCGTCACCCTTGCGGAACCAGTTCACGCAGAAAATCTTGGGCAGGGTGTGTCCCAGGTTCTCCAGTTTGTGTTCCATGTCCAGCCAGTGCTGGAAGTAGTCGCTCATGTTGTAGCCGCAGAAGGGCAGCATGGCAAACGGATCACGGCGCACCACGCCCATCTGGCCTACAGCTGCTGCGGTGGTCTCAGAACCCATGGTGGCTGCCATGTAGACGCCCTCCATCCAGTTGCGCGCCTCCGTCACCAGCGGCACGGTGGTCGAGCGACGGCCACCAAAAATGAACGCGTCGATGGCTACGCCATTGGCGTCGTCCCACTGGGGGTCGAGTGCGGGGTTGTTACCCGCAGCCACCGTGAAGCGGGAGTTGGGGTGGGCCGCTTTGGCACCGGTTTCACGGGCTATTGTTGGTGTCCAGTCCTTGCCTTGCCAGTCGATCAGGTGCTCGGGCACGCCGCCACCGTCTTTTTCCATGCCTTCCCACCACACATCGCCGTCATCGGTGAGGGCCACGTTGGTGAAGATGACGTTCTTGTCCAGCGAGCGCATGCAGTTGGGGTTGGTGTGCATGTTGGTGCCTGGGGCCACACCAAAGTAACCGGCTTCGGGGTTGATGGCGTACATCTTGCCGTCAGCGTGCGGCTTGATCCAGGCAATGTCGTCACCAATGGTGGTGACCTTCCAGCCGGCGAAGCCTTCTGGTGGCACCAGCATGGAGAAGTTGGTCTTGCCACAGGCGCTGGGGAACGCCGCTGCCACGTGGTACTTTTTGCCCTGGGGGTTGGTTACGCCCAGGATGAGCATGTGCTCGGCCAGCCAGCCCTGATCGCGGCCCATGTTGGACGCAATACGCAGTGCAAAACACTTCTTGCCCAGCAGGGCGTTGCCGCCGTAGCCGGAGCCATACGACCAGATTTCACGGGTTTCGGGGTAATGCACGATGTACTTGGTCTTGCTGCAAGGCCATTTCACATCGGCCTGGCCTTCCGCCAGCGGTGCGCCCACAGTGTGCACGCAGGGCACAAAGGCGCCGTCTACGCCCAGCACATCAAACACGGCTTTGCCCATGCGGGTCATGATTTTCTGGTTGACGGCCACATAGGCGCTGTCGCTCAGTTCGATACCGATGTGGGCAATGTGGGAGCCCAGTGGGCCCATGGAAAACGGCACCACATACATGGTGCGGCCTTTCATACAGCCATCAAACAGGGCGGGTGTGCCGTCAGCCTGCCCGCTTTGCAGCAATGTGCGCATCTCGGCGGGAGCCATCCAGTTGTTGGTGGGGCCGGCGTTTTCTTTTTTCTCGGAGCAGATGTAGGTGCGGTCCTCCACGCGGGCCACGTCGCTGGGGTCGGAGCAGGCCAGGAAGCTGTTGGGGCGTTTGGCGGCGTTGAGCTTTTTGAAAGTTCCCGCATCGACCAGCTGTTGGCACAGGCGCTGGTATTCTTCGTCCGAGCCATCGCACCAGTAAATGGTGTCGGGCTTGGTCAGGGCCGCCATGTCGGCGACCCATGCGATCAGCTTGGGATTTTTGACATAGCTGGGGGTATTGAGATTCAATCCCTGCATGACGGGTGAGTTCATAAAAAAGCTCCTAGTTTGAAAATCGTCTTTTCAAAATGAAAGCAGTGCTTTGACTTTGAGAAAACGGTTTCCACCAAACCTTGCGGATGCTGCAACATGAACTTGCCTCAACGACAATGCGGGCAGGATGGCCATTTTATGAACTCGTACCGAAGTTACCAACGAATTACCCTCGAAAGTTATGCAAAACATGCATAGGTTTATGCAATCAAGAAGGCGTTGGCTGCGGTGGGGCGTGTTGTCCGCGTGGACGTTGCCTTGGTTGGTGCCGCCAGGTGTTGTGGCGCAACCAGGCCCTGCGAGCGCCGTCAAGATTCTGGCGGCAAGCGATTTGAAGTTCGCACTAACCCGCATTGCAGACCAATACCAACGAGAAACCGGCCAGGCCATTGACGTGAGCTATGGTTCATCTGGCAACATGGCACGTCAAACTCAACAGGGACTGCCGGCCGACATCTTCATGTCTGCCGATGAGGATCTGGTGCTGCAATTGGCCAAGGCGGGGGTGACGCGCGCCAGCGATACGGGCGTTTTGTATGCCCTCGGGCGGCTCGCTCTTTACATTGCCCCGGGCGTGTCGGTCGAGCCGGACGTTCAGTTGCTGGGCCTGCGCCGGGACTGGGATCAAGTCCACAAATTTTCCATCGCCAACCCTGACCATGCGCCTTATGGCAGGGCTGCGCGAGAGGCGCTGCAAACCCTGAACCTCTGGAGCCTGGTTCAACCCCGACTGGTGCTCGGTGACAACATCGCCCAAGCCACGCAGTTTGTGGGAACTGGCGCTGCCCAGGCGGGCATTACCGCCCTGTCGCTGGTGATGGCGCCCGAATTGAAAGGGCAAGGCCGCTACGTCGCCTTGCCTGCGCATTTGCACAAACCCTTGCGCCAGCGCATGGTCTTGCTCCAATCCGCCAGGGCGCCAGCCATTGCCTTCTATGCGTACCTGCAGCAGCCCGCAGCCCGCGCGGTGCTGGCCGAGTACGGATTTGTTCCGCCCCCATAATCGCCCTATGGATTGGCAAGCTGCACGCGTATCACTTTGGCTGGCCACGCTAACGGCCCTCTTATTGTTGCCGGTTGGGGTGGCGCTTGCGCGTTGGCTGGCGCTGACTCCCAGCCGGTGGCGGCCGCTGGCCGAAGCACTGCTGATGCTGCCCCTGCTGCTGCCGCCGACCGTCATCGGGTTCTACCTGCTGCTGACCCTGGGCCAAGCCTCGCCGCTGGGCGCCTGGCTGGTCCAGCATGCCAATTTGCGCCTGGTATTCAGTTTTGAAGGGCTGCTGCTGGCCAGTGTGCTGGTTAATCTGCCTTTCATGGTTCAACCCATTCAGCGTGCGTTTACCGCCATACCCCACACGCTGCGCGAGGCGGCCTGGGTGTCGGGTCTGAGCCAATGGCGCACGTTCCTGAAGATTGAGTTGCCACTGGCATGGCCGGGCCTCGTAGCTGGCGCCGCCCTCACGCTGGCTCACACGCTGGGTGAATTTGGCGTGGTGCTGATGGTCGGAGGAAGCATTCCCGGGGAGACGCGAACGCTGAGCATCGCCCTTTATGACCGTGTGCAGGCTTTTGACCTTGCCGGTGCCCACACCATGGCGCTGGCGCTGGTGGGACTTTCATTGCTGGCGCTGGCGCTGGTGTTTGCTACCGACCGGCGCACACCGGTCACGCACTAGCCCGCCGGCGCCAGCGCCATGCCTGCTCTCCAGGTTCAACTTCACAATAGCGGAGCGATTCCGCTCGAGGCCACCTTCGACTGCCAACCGGGTGAGCTCGTCGCGCTCGTGGGCCCGTCGGGCAGCGGTAAAACCTCGGTCTTGCGTGCGGTTGCCGGCCTGTTGAAGGGCGCCCACGTGCGCGGGTCAGTGCGGGTGGGCCAGGACGCATGGTTTGACAGTGATCGCGGCATTGATTGGTCACCCCAGGCTCGGCGAGCGGGCCTGGTGTTTCAGAGCTACGCCCTGTTTCCGCACTTGAATGCTATGGAAAACGTAGCAATTGGCACAGCATCCACGGGGGCTGGAAGCCAATACAACGCACAAATCAAGGCGCTGTTCGAACGATTGGGGCTGGCCGGTCTTGAGCGGCGCCTGCCAGCCCAACTCTCGGGGGGCCAGCAGCAGCGCGTCGCGCTGGCGCGCGCGTTGATGCGCATTCAAATGCCGCAGCGCACAGGGCAAAACACCGCAGCAAAGGGCGTGGCCGGACAAGGTGTCCTGCTGCTTGATGAGCCCTTTTCTGCGGTGGATGCACCCACGCGTCAAACCCTTTACCGAGAACTGGCTGCCTTGCGCCAGCACGTGTCGACCCCCATGGTGCTGGTAACCCACGACCTGCTGGAAGCCCGTCGACTGGCCGACCGGGTGGTGATTCTTGATGCGGGGACCACGCTGCAGAATGGCACGCCCGCCAAGGTTTTTTCCCAGCCGCGCAACGCCCGCGTGGCGCAGTTGGTGGGCATTCAAAATCTGTTCAAGGGGCGCTTCCACCAGACGCAGACCGGCTGGGGCGCCCTGCATTGGTCAGGCCATCCGGCAGACCCGCAAGCCCAAACCCTGGTGCTCCACACGGTTGACAAAAGCCGCATTGATGACGGGGTCGAAGTGGGATGGGTATTGGCCGGAGAATCCATGGAAGTCATGCCGTGGCCAACAGCCGTCCCAGCCTCGGGAAATGTGCCAGTGGCAGAGCCGGTCAATATGCTGGACTGCAATTTGCGGGAGGTACTGGAACTCGGCGAAACAAGCTTGTGCACGCTGGTACCAAACAACCTGCCGTCGGAGCGTCTCACGCTGACGCTGTCGACGGCGCACCTGCGCGCCATGGGTGTGGGCTCGGGCTCCCGGCTGGCGGTGCGTTTTGCACCGCAGGCCATTCACATCATGCCCTTGCGAACCTGATGTGGGCGGTTTCGGGGTAACCCTCAGGCCATTGAGACGGCGATAAACGCCAGAAGAAACATCAGTACGCCGCCGACGATTGGCAGCACGATTGGGATCATGGGCAAAACTGCCTCAACCGCATCAACTTCGTGGTCAGGCGTGTGGGGGGTGGGTGCGGACATGAAGAGCTTTCTGGTAATGACTTGGATTATTGAGACTGATTTTACCTACAAGCCCGCCTAAACCAGTTGTGCGTCAAACCCGGCCTTGCGCAAGACGCCCAGAACATCCTCCACATGGGCATGCCCGCGGGTCTGAATGACCAGTTCAATCTCCACATTCTGGGCGGAGAGCGCCGAGAACGCGCGCTGGTGGTGCACTTCATCGATGTTGGCTCCCGCTTCTGCCACGGTGGCGGTAATCTGCGCCAGCGAACCGGGAATATCGCGGGCACCCACGCGAATGCGCGCCAGACGCCCCGCCCGCACCATGCCGCGTCCGATGATGGCTGCCAGCAGCAGAGGGTCGATATTGCCGCCGCACAGCACCAGGCCGATGCGCTTGCCTCGAAAGCGCTCCGGGTATTTCAGCAAAGCTGCCAGGCCAACAGCGCCCGCGCCTTCCACCAACGTTTTCTCCACTTCGAGCAGCATCACCAGAGCCTGCTCGATGTCACCTTCGTCCACCAGCACCATGTCGTCCACCCTGCGGCGGATGATGTCCAGCGGAATATGCCCGGGGGTGCCCACGGCAATGCCTTCGGCGATGGTGCTGGCACCTTGCGCAAGGTGGGTGCCTTTGACTGCGTTGAACATCGCCGGAAAGCGCACGGTCTGCACACCCACCACCTCAATGGTAGGCTTGAGTGCCTTGGCCACGGTGGCCATGCCGGCAATCAGGCCCCCGCCGCCCACTGCCACGATCAGCGTGTCCAGATCAGGCACTTCCTGCAGCATTTCCAGGGCGACCGTACCTTGGCCAGCCACAATGGCAGCATCGTCATAGGGATGAACAAACGTGAGCTGTCGTTGCTCCGCTACGGCCAGGGCATGGCTGCGGGCTTCGTCCAGCGTGTCGCCATGCAGAATGATCTCGGCACCAAAGCCCCGCGTCCGCTCCACTTTCACGCCGGGTGTGAAGCGCGGCATGACGATGACCGCATGCAGCCCCAGGCGCTGGGCGTGATATGCCACTCCTTGCGCATGGTTGCCAGCACTCATGGCAATCACGCCGCGCGCCGATTGCTCGGGGGTCAACTGGGCCAGTTTGTTGCAGGCACCACGCTCCTTGAACGAGGCGGTGAACTGCAGATTTTCAAACTTCAGAAAGACGTGTGCCCCCGTGATGTCGGAGAGCGTCTTGGATGCCACAAAGGGTGTTTGCAGCAGGTGCCCGTGCAGCCGTTGTGCGGCCAGGACGATGTCGTTGTATTCAACCATGGCGCCATTGTCATCCGGTTTGGGGTAAATCTTTCCCCCCAATGCTTCCATCTTCCGCCAGTCTGCGGTATGGTGAATGCGTCACACAACTGTGCTGGAGGCGTTGGATGGCCAAGCGTTCGTTGTTGCAGCCCCTTGAGGGGCACTTGATCCCTTCGCCCGGTCTGCTCGAAGCGCCGGTGCTGGACTTGATGTGTTCACACTTCGTGCTCACCCTGGCTGCGCGCCAGGGCGCCAGCCTGAACGTGCGCCGTGATTTCAATGGCATTGTGGGTTTGGCTGGGCGGCACCTCGTGTGGCCGGTATCGGTTTTGGCCCGCTTGCGGGAGTTTTTGGCGCGCCGCTGCGCTGGCAATGAACTCTGGCGCGGTCACGATGCACTGGGTGCTACGGATTTTTTGGCGCGTTACGGAGTGTGGCGTGGCCCGTATGACGAAGCCACGCTGTATTTTTTTCTGGATGAATACGCCAAAGACCAGCCCAAGGACCTGATCTCGGTCCTGTCCGCAACCGGTGACTGGCTGAGCCACTCCTTGAAGCGGCAGTCCACGCTGGTCGAGAAAAACATCAACGCGCTGGCGGGCCTGCTGCAGCTCAACAAGGCCGAGCGCGCGCTGTTGCTGTACGGCACGCTGGCCCGCTACCAGCGCGACATGCGCAGCATTCTGGTTGAGTTCAAGGTCAACAACGCTCCCGAAGCCTACGCCGCCATTGCCGAGGTGGCGGGCGTCAACCCCGAGCAGGTAGCCGAGGCGTTGCGCGCCGGCTCCCGGCTGGAGCGCATCGGCTTGGTCGAAAACCTGATATCCGAGCACAATATTACCGACCTGGCTGACCTGATGAAAGTCAGCGAGAAGCTTCCCCCCGTATTGATGCGCCAGTACCGCGACCAAGCCGAGTTGATGGCGGTGTTCACCCGGCTGTCGACGAAGAGCACCCTCGCGCTCGACGACTTCGCCTTTGTCGCCGAAGACGCGCAGGTGCTGTGCACCCTGATGGCCCATGCCGTGGCGCGCAAGGAAGTGGGAATCAATGTGTTGCTGTACGGCCCGCCGGGAACCGGCAAGACCGAACTGGCCAAGGTGGTGGCGCAAACCGCGGGCCTGGAGCTGTTTGAAGTGGAGTACGCCGACCGCGATGGCAACTCCCTGAGCGGTCGGGACCGGTACCGGTCGCTGCAAATCGCTCAGGTGTTCCTCAAGGGCAGCGCCCAGGCGGCGCTCTTGTTTGACGAGGTGGAGGATGTATTTCCCCCGCTGTCCAGCGAAGCGGCACACTGGATGGCCCGTGCGGACGCCGCCGCTGCGCCGCCCAACAGCAGTGTCAGCGGCAAGGCATGGGTCAACCAGGTGCTGGAGTCCAACGTGGTGCCCACCATCTGGGTGACTAACCGCATTGAGCAGATTGACCCGGCCTTTCGCCGCCGCTTTGCCTACCACCTGGAGCTGAAATCGCCGCCGCCCGGCGCGCGCGAAGAACTGGTGCGCAAGACATTGGCGGGGGTGCCGGTGTCAGACGCGTTCGTGGCGCGGCTGACCCGGCGCAAGGGGCTGACACCGGCGCAAATCCGCACCGCGGTGCGTTTTGCGGGGCTGGCCTCTCTCAAGCCCGAGAACGAGGGACTGGAAGGCCTGATCGAGCGACAGCTCAAAAATGCCGACCTGGCCTTGGGTAACCGGGCATTGGACGGTGCACGCCAGCAGGCCGTCACCCGCTACGATCCGGCGCTGTTGAATGTAGCCAGCCGCTTTGAGATCCCCCGCATCGTGCAGGCGCTGCAGTCGCGCGGCCATGGAACCCTGTGTTTTTACGGCCCTCCGGGCACCGGAAAAACCGCTTTGGCCGAACACATCGCCACTACCCTGAGCCAGCCCCTCATCGTGCGCCAGGCCAGCGATCTGATGAGCAAGTACATCGGTGAGACCGAGCAGAACATGGCCGCCATGTTCCGGGAGGCCGAGACCGAGAACGCAGTGTTGCTGCTGGACGAGGCCGACAGCTTTTTGCAGGACCGCCGGAGTGCCCAGCGTAGTTACGAAGTGACCGAGGTGAACGAAATGCTGCAGGGCATGGAGCGTTTTCACGGTATTTTCATCTGCACCACCAACCTGATGGACCGCATTGACCAGGCGGCCTTGCGCCGGTTCACCTTCAAGATTCAGTTCAAGCCGCTGACCCGGACGCAGCGGGAAGCCTTGTTTGTCACCGAGGCCTGCGCTGGCGATATGTCCGGCCTGCATTCAGACCTGAAAACCCGGTTGGCCGCCCTGGATCAGCTCTGTCTGGGTGACTTTGCCGCCGTCAAACGGCAGGCACTCATACTGGATGCCACCTTGGAGGCGGACGAATATCTGGACCAGCTGGAGGCGGAGCACCGTATCAAACCGGAGGTAAGGGAAGCCCGCGGCATGGGGTTTTTGCAGTGAACCAGTCAATCGACGGTTAAGTCACTTCGTTTTATTTATGACCTTTGTCAACCGCCGGGATGCGCCGGCCGTCATATAGCGCAGCAGATGCCCGAAAGCGCCAGCTCGTTGGAAAAGAGACTGAACGGCTTTGAAAGTATCTATTTCTTTCATTTTGACCAGTTGATATGCACAAAGAAACGATAAAAGTCCCTGAAAAAGGTACCTACAAAGGCCAATTGTTTGATTATTGGGCCGACGAGTTCCGCCATACCAATGCAGACCACTCGGCCTACATTGCGCTCAATTTTGCAGGTGTTCTGGATGCTTGTCGCACCAAACTGCATGCGCTGGTCCAGTACCACCGCAAGCATGTGGCCGACAAAACCGGTGGCGATCGCCACAGCCGCGCCCTTGCGCGCTTGCAGAACACCATGAGTGGTGCAGCCATGTCCTACGAGAGCTGCTTCCAGCGCCACTAATCAGTCGATAGATACCACGCGCAACACTTCCTGCGCGTAGGCTTCCAGTTTTTTGGCGCCAATTCCGCTGATGCCCTGCAGGTCATCCAGAGTTTGCGGGGCTCGCTTGGCAATTGCAGCCAGCGTGGCGTCATGAAAAATCACGTACGCCGGTAAATTGTGCTCTCGCGCTACGTCGGCGCGCCAGGCTTTCAAAGCGGAGTAGCGCTCCAGACCCGCTCCATCCAGCGCGATAGGGGCTTTGACCACCGCAGATCCGGCCCCGGACCGCCGCTTGCGATCCGCAGGCGCCGACACTGACTCACGCAACTGCACCACCACCTCACCCTTGAGAACCGCCCGCGATTGCTCCGTGAGCTGCAGGGTGTTGTAGGCCTGTGCATCCACGGCAACGGCTTCAATGGCAATGAGCTGGCGCAACACGCCGCGCAGCTGCAGTTCGGTAAAACTGGCGCCAATGCCGAAGGTGCTCAGGGCCTGGTGCCCATGCTGGGTGACTTTTTCGGTAGTCTTGCCGCGCAGGATGTCCATGACATGCCCGGCTCCAAACGACATACCGCTGGACTGCTGAATGCGGTAAATGGTGCTGAGCAGCTTGCGCGCGGCATCGGTGCCGTCCCACACCGCTGGGGGATTCAAACAGTTGTCACAGTTGCCGCAGGACTGGCTGGCTTCGCCGAAATAGGCCAGCAAGCGCACGCGGCGGCAGTCTGTGGCTTCGGCCAGACCCAGCAGCGCGTCGAGCTTGCCGCGCAGGGCCTGTTTGAATTCTTCCCCCGCCGGGCTTTCGTCAATCATGCGGAGCTGGTTCACCACGTCCTGCAGCCCATACCCCATCCACGCATTCGCAGGCAGGCCGTCGCGCCCGGCGCGCCCGGTTTCCTGGTAATAGCCTTCAATGTTTTTGGGCATGTCCAGGTGGGCCACAAAGCGCACGTCGGGCTTGTCGATGCCCATGCCAAAGGCGATGGTCGCCACCATGACGACACCTTCTTCGCGCAAAAAGCGGTCCTGGTGGTTCTGGCGCAGCTTGCTGTCCAGCCCAGCGTGGTAGGGCAGGGCGTTGATACCGGCGTCCACCAGCGTCTGGGCGATGGACTCCACTTTCTTGCGCGACTGGCAATACACAATGCCCGCATCGCCTTCGTGTTCGCGGGCAATAAAGCGTAGCAACTGCTGGGTGCCATCGGTCTTTTCGACAATGCTGTAACGGATGTTGGGACGATCGAAGCTGCTGACGAAGGCCCGCGCATCCTGCAACTGGAGGCGCTCCAGAATGTCTTCGCGCGTCAGGTCGTCGGCCGTGGCCGTCAATGCCATGCGTGGCACGCCGGCATACCGCTCGTGCAGCACGGTCAGCGCGCGGTATTCCGGCCGGAAGTCGTGGCCCCACTGGCTCACGCAGTGGGCCTCATCAATGGCAAACAGACTCAGCTTGTGGCGGTCATACAGTGAGTCGAGCAGGGCCAGAAACCGGGGCGTCGTAATGCGCTCAGGCGCGGCGTACAAGAGCGTGATCTCGCCGCGCAGCATGCGCTGCTCGACCTGGTAGGCCTCTTCGCTGCTCAGGGTGGAGTTGAGGAAGGCCGCACTCACCCCCGCCTCGTGCAGGGCGCCCACTTGGTCGTGCATCAGCGCAATCAGCGGCGAGATGACGATGGTCAGGCCCAGCCCCTCGCGCTCCCGGGCAATGGCGGGAATCTGGTAGCACAGCGACTTGCCGCCCCCCGTAGGCATCAGAACCAGCGCGTCCCCGCCGTTGGCAACGTGTTCCACGATGGCCTGCTGCGGGCCGCGGAATTGCGCGTAGCCAAACACCTCTTCCAAAATGGAGTGGCAGGTCTGGCTGGAGATGGAAGAGTCGTTTGCTATCAAAACAGTAGCTGATTGCGCAGTGTTTACGGGGGCTAGAGGCAAAAATGATGCTAAACGAGCCGGCGCCCGTTCACGGTAGGCCTCTATTGTCGGGCAAGTCGCCACCGGTCCTGGCGCGACCTGGCGAAAGCGGTGGCGAACGCCGATTGGTGGAGTGCATTAAAATAGCGGCTTCCCAAGGAGCGCTGCAGCGGCCAGGACCTGTTTTTCAGCAGATTCCAAAGGCCACCAGGCTTGGGTTTGTCAACTGCGCTCACTTGTTCAAACTACAAGGTGAGCCGCTTCCATGAATCCCGTTTCTTCTGCTGTTTCCTCTGCCGCCCGTTACACCCGCGGTCAGGCATTGCCGGGCATTCTGGCCCAACGCATCGCCATTCTGGATGGCGCCATGGGCACCATGATTCAGCGCTTCAAGCTGGGCGAAGCGCAGTACCGAGGCGCGGGCTATACCGGGCCGCTCAGCCAGGGCGATCGTTTCACGCATTTTCACCGCGACATCAAAGGCAATAACGAGCTCCTCAGCCTCACGCGCCCCGATGTCATCACCGACATCCATGAAGCCTACTTGGCTGCTGGCGCCGACCTGATCGAGACCAACACCTTTGGTGCCACCACGGTAGCCCAGGCCGATTACGACATGGCCGATCTGGCTATCGAGATGAACCTGGCATCCGCCAAACTGGCCCGCGCCGCTTGCGACAAGTTCTCCACCCCCGACAAACCGCGCCTGGTCGCCGGTGCCTTGGGCCCCACGCCCAAAACCGCCAGCATCAGCCCTGACGTCAACGACCCCGGCGCACGCAATGTCACCTTTGAAGAGTTGCGCGCCGCCTATTACGACCAGACCAAGGCCCTGGTCGAAGGTGGCAGCGACGTGCTGCTGGTGGAAACCATTTTTGACACCCTCAACGCCAAAGCCGCGCTGTTTGCCATTGACGAGTACTTCGAGGCATCGGGCGAGCGCCTGCCCCTGATCATCAGCGGCACCGTGACCGATGCGTCCGGGCGCATTCTGAGTGGCCAGACCGTCACGGCGTTTTGGCACAGCGTGCGCCACGCACGGCCCCTGGCCGTTGGACTGAATTGCGCGCTGGGTGCGGCCTTGATGCGCCCTTACATTCAGGAACTGGCGCGCGTGGCGCCGGACACTTTTATTAGCTGCTATCCCAACGCGGGTCTGCCCAACCCCATGAGCGATACTGGCTTTGACGAAACACCCGATGTGACTGCGCGCCTAGTGCGCGAGTTTGCCGCCGAGGGACTGGTCAACATTGTGGGTGGCTGCTGCGGCACTACGCCCGACCACATTGGTGCCATCGGCCAGGCAGTGGCTCCGCTCGCGGCGCGCTCACTGCAGCGCAATTTCTTCTACAAAGAAGCCGCCTGATGGCTGCTGAACAGGTCAATCCCATGTCCAACCCTATGGTTCTCCCCATGATGCTGTCCGGCCTGGAGCCGGTCATCGTCGACGCACAATCCCTGTTCGTCAATATCGGTGAGCGCACCAACGTCACGGGCTCCAAAGCCTTTGCCCGCATGATCCTGAATGGCGACTTTGAGCAGGCTCTGGCCGTCGCTCGCCAGCAGGTGGAAAACGGCGCGCAAATCATCGACATCAACATGGACGAGGCCATGCTCGACAGCCAGGCCGCCATGGTGCGTTTCCTGAACCTGATCGCCAGCGAGCCCGATATTTCGCGCGTGCCGGTGATGATTGATTCGAGCAAATGGAGCGTGATTGAGGCCGGGCTGCGCTGCGTGCAGGGCAAAGGCATCGTGAACTCCATCAGCATGAAGGAGGGCGTGGACGCCTTCAAGCAGCAAGCCAAGCTGGTGCGCCGCTACGGTGCCGCCGCCGTGGTGATGGCGTTTGATGAAAAAGGCCAGGCCGACACCTACGCGCGCAAGACCGAAATTTGCGAGCGCGCCTATCGTATTCTGGTGGACGAGGTCGGCTTCCCCGCAGAAGACATCATCTTCGACCCCAACATCTTTGCCATTGCCACCGGCATTGAAGAGCACAACAACTATGCGGTCGACTTTATCGAAGCCACGCGCTGGATCAAGGCCAATCTGCCGGGGGCTAAAGTCTCTGGCGGCGTCAGCAATGTGAGCTTTTCATTCCGCGGCAACGACCCGGTGCGCGAAGCCATTCACACGGTATTTTTGTACCACGCCATCAAGGCCGGTATGGACATGGGCATCGTCAACGCCGGCATGGTGGGGGTGTACGACGCGCTGGAGCCCGAACTGCGCGAGCGGGTCGAGGACGTGGTGCTGAACCGCCGACCCGACGCCGGCGAGCGTTTGGTCGAGATTGCCGACACCGCCAAGAGCGGCGCCAAAGACGACAGCAAAAAGCTGGAGTGGCGCGGTACTGCCGAGGCGCCCGCATCCGTAGGTCAGCGACTGAGCCACGCCATGGTGCACGGCATTACCGACTTTATTGTCGAAGACACCGAAGAGGCGTATCAGGCGGTGCTGGCCACGGGTGGCCGTCCTCTGCATGTGATCGAAGGTCCGCTCATGGACGGCATGAACATCGTGGGTGACCTGTTTGGTCAGGGCAAGATGTTTTTGCCCCAGGTGGTGAAAAGCGCGCGGGTCATGAAGCAGGCCGTGGCGCATTTGATTCCCTACATTGAAGAAGAAAAGCGACTGGATGAAGCCGCGGGGCGCGATGTGCGCACCAAAGGAAAGATCGTGATTGCCACCGTCAAGGGTGATGTGCACGACATCGGCAAGAACATCGTCACCGTGGTCCTGCAGTGCAACAACTTTGACGTCGTCAATATGGGCGTCATGGTGCCCTGCCACGAGATTCTGGCGCGCGCCAAGGTCGAAGGTGCCGACATCATCGGCCTCTCCGGCCTGATCACCCCCAGTCTGGAAGAAATGCAGTATGTGGCGGGCGAGATGCAAAAGGACGACTACTTCCGCATCAAGAAGATCCCCTTGCTGATTGGTGGTGCCACCACCTCGCGCGTGCACACCGCCGTGCGCATTTCCCCGCACTACGAAGGCCCGGTGGTCTATGTGCCGGACGCGTCGCGCAGCGTCAGCGTGGCGCAAAGCCTGTTGAGCGACCAGGCGGCCGCGTACATTGGCGAGATCAATGCGGATTACGCGCGCGTGCGCCACCAGCATGCCAACAAAAAGCAGACACCCATCTGGCCGCTGGCGCAGGCCCGCGCCAACAAGACCGTGGTGGACTGGAGCCACTACGCGCCACCGGTACCCAAATTCATTGGCCGCCGGGTGTTCAAGAATTTTGACTTGAGCGAATTGGCCAAGTTCATCGACTGGGGCCCGTTCTTCCAGACATGGGATCTGGCAGGCCCGTTCCCGGCCATTCTGAAAGACGAGGTGGTCGGAGAAGAGGCGGTGCGCGTCTATGCCGACGGCCAGCGCATGCTCAAGCGTCTGATTGAAGGCCGCTGGCTCACTGCCAATGCAGTGGTGGCCCTGTACCCGGCCAACGCGGTGAACGATGACGACATTGCTTTCTATACCGACGAGACCCGCACCGAGCGCGCCATGACCTGGTATGGCCTGCGCCAGCAAACGCAAAAGCAGGTGATTGACGGCGTCATGATGCCCAACCGCTGCCTGGCTGACTTTGTGGCGCCGCACGGTGTGGCGAAGGACTATGCCGGCATGTTTGCCGTAACGGCCGGCATTGGCGCGGAGAAGAAGGAAAAGTACTTTCTGGATGACCATGACGACTACTCGTCCATCATGCTCAAGGCGCTGGCCGACCGCCTGGCCGAAGCCTTTGCCGAGGCGCTGCACCACCGCGTGCGCACGGACCTGTGGGGTTATGCGCCGCAGGAGGCCCTGGAGACCGGGGACCTGATCGCCGAAAAATACCAGGGCATTCGCCCGGCACCCGGCTACCCGGCGTGCCCGGACCACAGCGTCAAGAAAGACATGTTTGCCCTGCTGCGTTGCGAAGAAATCGGCATGGGCGTAACCGAAAGCCTGGCCATGACGCCCGCCGCCAGTGTGAGCGGCTTCTACATTGGGCACCCCGACAGCACCTATTTCAACGTAGGCAAGATCGGTGATGACCAGGTGCAGGATCTTGCGAAACGGCGCAACCTGAACCAGACGGAGTTGCAGCGCTTGCTGGCGCCGAATCTCTAAACGAAAGCCGGAAGAAGCGGATATTTGCCCGCGTATTTGAGAAGCTTCGCCACTGGCCCATAATGCGAAACTGGTGTGAGCACCGAGCAGAAATGCCGCTTCTGGGACATTTACGGCACCCAATAATTACGCAATGGAGTTCAAATGAACACAAAGATGGTTGGCAAGCAAAAAGGTTTTACCCTGATTGAACTGGTTTTGGTCATCGTCATCCTCGGTGTACTGGCCGCTATCGCCTTGCCCAAATTTGTCGCACTGCAAGCGGACGCCAGAATTGCGAAGATGAATGGCGCACTTGCTTCTATTAAAGCGGCGGCAGTTCTCGCCCATTCCGTTCAGCTGACGCAACAATTGGCTGCGGGTAGTCCGGTGACTATGGACGGGAACACTGTTGTGATGGCAAACGGTTACCCCACCACTGCACTGGCCTCAATCGGCTACGCCGCGGGTCTGGCCACAACGGCCGGTGTAGCGTTGCCAGACTATGTGCCCGTTGCAACGTCTGCCACCGTTTTCACGGTGACGCCGGATGCAACACATGCGGCTTGCGCCATTACCTACACAACTACGGCTGTGGTGGGCGCTGTCCCAACCTATAGCAATGCCGCTGTGACGGCCGCAAATTGTTCTTGAACGTTGCGCTCAAAAGCGAAGTACTTGTTGCGCCACGGGAGTGGCCCTGTCGTAACAATTGATATCAGGCACAGGAGCCCGACATGAACATGGCAGCTGCAGCGCCCGCCGCGCCGGACGCGCCGCGACCGGCCCCAGGCCGCCCCGAGAAACTGCGCTTGGGCGACGTGCTGGTGCAGCAACGCCTGATTTCCCAGGAGCAACTGCAGCAAACGCTGGAACTGCAGCGCACCACCGGCAAAAAAGTGGGCCGCTTGCTGATTGAGACCGGCATCATCACGGAAGAGTTGCTGGCCAACGGCCTGGCGCGCCAGTTGCGTATTCCGTTTGTCAACCTCAAGACCTTCCCCTTTCGCGCTGAAGTCGTCAAGCTGCTGCCCGAATCAGCGGCTAGACGCTTTCGGGCGCTGGTGCTGGAGGACAAGGGCGACACGTTGTTGGTGGCGCTGGGCGATCCACTGGATCTATTCGCCTTTGACGAACTCACCCGCATTCTCAAACGCAACATCGGCATCGCTGCGGTGCCCGAGAGCCAGCTGGCCCTCGCGTTTGACCGGTTGTACCGCCGTACCGAAGAGATCAGCGGCCTGGCCCGCGCACTGGAAAAAGACCTCGGTGACACTGTCGACTTTGGCGAACTCACTGCCTCCGCCGGCATTGAAGGCGCGCCCGTTGTGCGCCTGCTGCAATCCCTGTTTGAAGATGCGATGCAGGTGGGCGCGTCGGATGTGCATATCGAGCCGCAAGAGGCGGGTCTGCAGGTGCGTGTGCGGGTGGACGGCGTGCTGCAAACCCAGACCCAGGCCGACAAGCGCATTGGTGCCGCACTGGCCCAGCGGCTCAAGCTCATGGCGGGACTCGATATTTCCGAGAAGCGCCTGCCGCAGGACGGTCGCTTCAGCGTGCGTCTGAAAGACCACACGATTGATGTGCGCCTGTCGACGCTACCCACGGCCTATGGCGAATCTGCGGTCATGCGTCTGCTCAACCAGGGCGCCGGCATGCGCCGTCTCGACAGCATTGGCATGCCGACCGACATGCTGGCGCGGTTTCGGGAGATTTTGGGCCGTAGCGCGGGCATGGTGCTGGTCACGGGACCCACGGGCTCCGGCAAGACCACCACGCTGTACGCCGCGCTGGCGGAAATCAATGCCACCGAGTTGAAAGTCATTACAGTTGAAGACCCTATTGAGTACCGCCTGCCGGGCCTCACCCAGGTGCAGGTCAATGACAAGATCGATCTGACGTTTGCGCGGGTGCTGCGCTCCGTGCTGCGCCAGGATCCGGATGTGGTTTTGATTGGTGAAATGCGTGACGCTGAAACAGCCGAGATTGGTATGCGTGCAGCCATCACGGGTCACCTGGTGCTGTCCACCCTGCACACCCGCGATGCCATGAGCACGCCGTTTCGCTTGCTGGACATGGGTGTGCCACCCTTCATGGTGTCCACGTCGCTGCAGGCCGTTATTGCCCAGCGCCTGGTGCGGCTGAATTGTGTGGAGTGTGCCGAGCCACATGCGCCTTCACCGCAAGAAGAGTCCTGGTTGCAGTCTTTGCTGGAAGCCGGTGAAACGGTGATCCCCAAGCGGGGGCGTGGATGCTCGTCCTGTAATGGAACCGGTTATTCGGGTCGTCAGGGCGTGTATGAGTTGCTGGAGATGGATGCGGTGCTGACGCAGGCCGCCTCGCACTCTGACCCTGCTGCCTTCATGCGCGCCGCGCGAGACCGCATGAAGGGCCACACCATGGCCTACCACGCGCTGGAGCTGGTGCGCCAGGGGCGCACGTCGATGGCCGAGGCGCTGCGCGTCGGTTTCGACATCGAAGACTCTGACGCGCAGGATTAACCCGCCATGGCAATCTACGACTGGCGCGGGCGTAACAACCGCGGCGAGGTGGTTCAGGGTCAGCTCGATGCCATGACCGAAGGCGGCGTAGCCGACCAGTTGTTGTCCATCGGCGTGGCGCCCGTGCACATTGCGTTGGCCAAAGTGACCACGGATACACAAACGGAGGGCTGGCTTGCGCGGCTTACCCGCAAACCCATCGTGGACGAAGATCTGATGGTCTTTTCCCGCCAGATGTACACCCTGAACAAAGCCGGTGTGCCCATCTTGCGGGCCTTTGCAGGTTTGCAGGCATCGGCCACCAAGCCCGCCATGGTGGAGATGCTCAAAGACGTTCGCTCCAGCCTGGATCAGGGGCGTGAGCTGTCGGCCGGGCTGGCGCGCCACTCCGAGCTGTTTGGTGCGTTCTATATTTCGATGATCCGGGTGGGCGAGATGACCGGCCGTTTGACTGAAGTGTTTTTGCGCCTGACCGAGCACATGGAGTTTGAGCGCGATGTGCGCGAGCGCATCAAGCAGGCCATGCGCTACCCCATCTTTGTGATGATTGCCATGGCCGTTGCGGTGGTCATTCTCAACATCTTCGTCATTCCCGTCTTTGCCAAAGTGTTTGCTGGCTTCAATGCCCAGCTGCCCCTGATTACCCGCGGTTTGTTGGCCTTTTCCAGCTGGATGCTGGCCTGGTGGCCCTTGCTGGTGGCGTTGGCATTTGTCTCGGTGGTGTTGATTCGGGGCTATTTGCGCACACCGGAGGGCCGCTACCGGTGGGATGCCCGCAAGCTCAAGCTGCCTATTGTGGGCGAAATCATTCTCAAGGCCACCCTGGCCCGCTTTGCACGCAGCTTTGCGCTTTCCAGCCAAAGCGGCGTTCCGCTGGTGCAGGCGCTCACGGTGGTGTCGCAGACGGTGGACAACACTTATATCGGCAGCCGCATCGAGCAAATGCGCGACGGCATTGAACGTGGCGAGAGCATTTCGCGCTGCGCGGCAGCCACAGGCGTGTTTACGCCGGTGGTGCTGCAAATGATCTCGGTGGGAGAAGAAACCGGGGAGCTCGATTCGCTCTTGTTTGAGATTGCCGAGATGTACGAGCGCGACACCGACTACAGCATCAAGGGTCTGTCGGCGGCCATCGAGCCCATCTTGCTGGCCGTCATCGCCGTGCTGGTTTTGTTGTTGGCGTTGGGTGTTTTCCTGCCCTTGTGGAACATGGGACAGGCGGCCATGGGCAAGAGTGGCTAGCTCCAAAGGCCAGATTTGCAGCCAATATGTGAACTAATTCATACGTTTAGCGCGTAAAGTTCACGCACAGCGCGATGTCATAAGACTAAAATTTGCGCACAGTATTGTGAATAATGTGCCGTTGGAGCCTGGTGAAACCGCCAGTCGCGGTGAACCCCGAAATTTAAAGGTAGATGAAATGAAACAAGTACAACGTGGTTTTACTCTGATTGAGTTGGTCATGGTCATCGTGATCCTCGGCGTGCTGGCCGCGGTAGCGATCCCTAAGTTTGTTGACTTGAAGGGGGATGCGCAGCTTGCTTCCATGCAGGGTGTTGCAGGTGCTGCTGCCTCTGCATCAGCTATCAATTACGCTGGCTGTTCGATTGCTACGGCTGCAAGCGCTCCTGCCAAATGCAAGATCGTTAATACGTGCGATACCATTAAGCAAGCATTGAGCGGTGGCCTTTGGCCTGCTGGATACTCAGCGGCTGCTACATCCGAGTTGGCAGCAGTCCCGGCTTCCAACGGTTTAACCAAAACTTGCACGCTAACTCTCTCGGGATATACCCCAACAACGGCCGTGACTTTTGAAGTGGTCGGCGCAGGCAATTAGTAACATTTAGCTTTGTTAGTTCCACAGGTTCGATACACTGGTGTAACTGACAACTTGTGATATCACCCCCATGGAACGCGAGGCTTTCTTCATGAAACCCTCGCGTTTTGCTTTTCAGTCGGGCTTCACGCTGATCGAACTGATCATGGTGATCGTTCTCATGGGTGTGCTGGCGGTCGTGGCTGCGCCGCGCATTTTCAATAGCAACGACTTCAACGCACGGGGTTTCCATGACGAAACGCTGGCGTATTTGCGTTACGCGCAGAAAACAGCCATCGCCCAGCGGCGCACCGTGTGCGTGACCTTTGGCTCCAACGCAGTCACGGTATCCATTGCGTCCGCCCCAGCAACGTTTGATTGCGCCGCGGCTGGAGCCCTCAAGGGCCCGAAAGGCGATACCCCGGTCACGGTCACGGCGAAGTCAGGCGTGGCGTACGCATCGACCCCGGCAGCATTCAATTTTGACGGACTGGGCCAGCCCATCACCAGCGCAGGCGCGGCCGTGGGCAAACAAACAATCCAGGTTACGGGTGCTGCGCAATCCATCACGGTGGAAACGGCCACGGGCTATGTCCATGAATAGACAGCGCCACCGGGGGTTCACCCTGATCGAAGTCATCATCTTCATCGTGGTGGTGGGTGCGGGGCTGGCGGGTATTCTTTCGGTCACCAACACCGTCGTCAAATCCAGCGCAGACCCGATGGTGCGCAAGCAGGCCATTGCCATTGCAGAGTCCTTGCTGGAAGAAATTTTGCTCAAGGAATATGCAAATCCTGCAGGCGGTGATACAGGGACGGTGCGCGCCCAGTTTGACGATGTGGACCAATATGCTGGTTACACAACTAGTGGTGGCATCAAGGATGTGCTTGGCACTACGGTGGTGGGGCTAGAGAATTACAACATTGCGCCTGCCGTGACCGTAGTGACGAATACGGATTTGGGAGGTACTACCTCCAAAAAAGTAACTGTTTCCGTGACCAGCTCCGGCGGCACGGTCAGCCTCTCGGGTTACCGCGGCAACTACTAGCCATGCAAACCATGAACCGCCAGCGCGGCTTTACCCTGATTGAAATGGTGATGGTCATCGTCATTCTGGGTGCAATTGGCGGCATGGTGGCGGTTTTCATGCGCGGGCCTATTGATGCCTACATTGCCAGTGCCCGGCGCGCCGCGCTCACCGATGTAGCCGACACTACCGTGCGCCGCATGGGCCGCGATATTCGCAAGGCACTACCCAACAGCATTCGCACACCCAATAACCAGTGCCTGGAATTTATGCCCACCAAAACCGGTGGGCGTTATCGGGCGGATGACACCGCTGCGGGGCTGAACTTCAGCGCGGCGGATACCAGCTTCAACATGCTGGGCAGCAATGCGGCCTTGCCTGCAGACCAGCGCATCAGTGTTGGCGATGTGATCGTGGTCTACAACCTGGGTATCACAGGGTCTGATGCCTACAGTCAGGACAACACCTCGGCGGTCGTTGCGCCAGCGCCTTCCGAGGCCGGTGTGCCGCCCGAGACCACCATTGCCATCAACAGCAAGAAGTTTCCGCTGGCCTCAGGCAGCAACCGTTTTCATGTGCTGCCGGCTAATGAGATCGCTGTGGCCTATGTGTGCAGCGGCGGCGATCTGCACCGCACAGCATCTACGAGCTTCCCCATAACGAGCTGTCTCGCAACCGGGTCCGTTCTGGCGCGCAACGCAAGCTGCAATTTTGACTACACCGGCTCCGACCTGCAGCGCAACGCTCTGGTGCGCATGGTGCTACAAATGACGGAGAGCAGCGAAACGGTCACGCTGCAGCATGAAGTGCATGTGAATAACACGCCATGAAGACACCGCGCGCCCGCCAACAAGGCTTTGCTGCCATCGTCGCCGTCTTTCTGGTGGTGGTGCTGGCCGCCCTGGGGGCGTTCATGGTTACGTTCTCCAACACGCAGCAGCTGACTTCAGCGCAGGATGTGCAGGGTTCACGCGCCTACTGGGCCGCGCGGGCCGGGCTGGAGTGGGGGGGTTCCAGTGCCGTAGCTGCGTCGGCCTGCCCGGCTTCGCCAACCACTTTGACAATTGATGGCTTCTCAGTGGCGATCACCTGCACCATGCAGACTTATGCGGAAGAGGCTGCATCACCCAAGATTTTCCAACTGACGGCCGTAGCGGCTTCTGCAGGGGGTGTGGGGGGCATTGGATTTGTCGAGCGTAGCGTGTCAGCATCCTTGGAGAAATAGAAGTGAAACAGTCGGCTCTTTGTCACGGACGATTTCTGCGTTGGCTGGCTGGGCTCTTTTGGCTTTGGCTGGCATGTTGGGTTCCCAGCCTGCACGCTGCGACCTATATCAACTCAAGTACTACCTACAACTGGATCGACCCTGTAGGTCACACCAAAGTGGGGTACAACACTGTCCCTTATAAGTTCACCAGTTGTGGTACGGCGGTGCCCACACTGGACGACACCATTAGCGAAGTGATTCCTATCGGGTGGAACTTCCTCTATGGCGCGACGAACTACAACTCGCTGCGGATCGAGTCCAACGGGCGGGTGCAATTTAACAACGCCAACTGCACGAGCGGTACTGCAGGTATTGGACCCCCGCAAACCTATACCTACACCTACCCCAATGCCAGTGTGAACAACACGATGAAGGCATTTGGTGTGGACCTTGACCCCACCAATCTGGTGGATAAACCCAACTACCCTGCTGCCTCAAGTAAGACGTCCTGTGCCAGCATTGCAACTTGCTACATAACTTACGCTAGCCTCGGAACTGCACCCAACCGGCAATTTGTGGTGAGCTGGGTCAATGTGCCAGAGTGGGTGACTGCCTCAAATACGAGTGGGTCCTTCACTTTTCAGATCATCCTCAACGAAGACGGCACCTTTATCTACCAATACAAAAGCATTGTTCACGGGGGTACCGGAAAAGCCCAGATTGGTTGGCAGCTGACGACGACCGACTACGACGTGCTGACCTTTGGTGCCGCCACAGAACCCGGAGCTCCTGCGGCAATTCTGTTTTATGTGCCTTCGGTGCCTCCGCTGGCGGAATATCGGTTTGAGCAGGGTGCCTGGTCCCCGTCGGGTGCCGGTCAGGTTACTGATTCGGGGATCAAGCTATTGCACGGGACGGCATTGGGTGCGGCCCAAGAAACCGCCGCTGGCAAGGTGTGCAGGGGCGCATCTATCCCTGCAAATACGAGTGCAACGGTTGACGCAATTCAGACTGGTTTGAGATTCTCTGACGCAGGCATCAACATGACAGGTCAGGGCACGGCCATGCTCTGGTTCAATTCGAATGCTGCCTGGAACACAGGGCCCGCAGCGCAATTGCTGGATGCCACATTGATCAACGGAAACTGGTTCTATCTGACAAAGACTGCGACGGGCACACTGTACTTTCAGGTCACGGATAGTGCCGGTGTTACCAGGTCGGTGGAGACTGCGGCCCAAGGCTTTGCCGCCAATACCTGGGTACACATTGCGATTTCGTGGAATTTCAATGCCTTGCCCGCTGCAAACAGTGATCATTTGCAAATTTTTGTGAATGGGGGCGCTCCAACAATCAGCGCTTTTTCATCCGCAGGCAATCTAGCAGCGCTGGACTACGTTTATGCGGGTGACAACCCATCCGGCTTTACTGGCACCAAGGGCACGTTGAACTCGGCCAACGGCACGATTGACGAGCTTCGTTTTTACAACTCGGAGCTGCTGCAAGGACAGGTGCTGGCGGCCAGCACCGTTGCAAATGCGTGCAACACCTTCACCATCGACCACCTGGAGCTCCAGTCCACCGTCTGGGCCGGCATTTCTTGTGCGCCCAGCGCCATGACTCTGGTGGCGTGTGCCAATGCAGCGTGCACTACCAAATACACGCAAGGATTGACAGCCACGCTGTCTTCCTCGGGTGCGGCCGTCGTCTGGGATCCCACGTCAGGGGGGGCAGCGATCACGATCGGAAATGGACAATCCAGCGCAAGCAAGACGTTTTACGCAGCGGTTGGCACGGCCACCCTGGGTGCTGCAGGTACGGGCGTGCCTGTCGCCATTCCCAACCCAACCAAATGTATTGTTGGCGGCGTCAGTGGCTCCTGTAACTGGACGTCGGCCAATGGCGGCCTCCTGTTGACGGTACCCAGTTCGGGCGTCATCACCGGTGGCAAACCCCTCGCGGTGGCGGTACAGGCCGTACAGTCCTCGGGGTCAACGCCGGGCGCAGCCTGCATACCGGTGAAAAACCTCGGCTCCACGGGCCTCAAAGTCTGGAGCACTCCTGTCACCCCCGTCAGCTTCCCTGCAACATCCATTTCTGGGTTGGTCACGGTTGGTGGTGCGCCGCAAGTTGCCAATGCATCCGCTGGAGCTTACGCAACGACCCCGCAAGCTTTGCCTGGTTCCGACAACGTGACCGGCTTGAACTTTGATGCCACTGCAACCACAGCCTTGTGGCTCAAGCACATGGACACCGGACAGTTCACGCTCAAGGCAACCCTTGATGTACCAGCGACCAGTACGACTGCCGCTCTTTCGCTAGCCGGTACTACTGGCGTGACGGCGGTTCCCGTGGGCTTTGGAGTAGCCGCCAATTCGGTCAGGGCTTCTGTTGCAACGCAAACGAATTGCGTCAGTTTTCCGTCGGCCGCATGCGACGCCTCAGCCGGTGGTGATGCGAGGGTGGCCTCGGCTGGAGGGGCCTTTTCCAATACGGTCACGGCTGCGCTGTGGACAGTGGATGGCGATGCCGATCTGACTGACAACCCGGTGGCACCCAGTTACGCGGGTGCGGTGACTCTCAGCCCGACACTGGTAGGGCCTGTGGGCGGGAGCGCAGGGGCCCTGGCGACCGTCACGACCACCTTGGCCGCAGGGACCAGCACCAATGCTGTGCAGAGTTGGACGCAAGCCGGGGCGATGCGAATTTCGGCCACTGCCAGTTACTTTCTGCAAACGGTCGCGGGTCAAAGTGCGGTTCTCGGGCGATTTTCGCCCAAAAATTTCACGACGGCCGTCACCATGCAAGGCTGCGGTGCGTTCACTTACTCGGGGCAGCCCATTGCAATGGTGACGGTGAAGGCCATGGATGGCGCGGGTGTTTCCGCGGTCACGCCAAACTACAAAGGGGACTTCGCTCGACTGGTTGCCCTGACCGATGCCAGTGCGTCCGCGACCGGTGCCTTGACGAACAATACCATTGCAGCTGCGTCATTTGTTGTTGGCAGCGCCACTGGCGCGCCCACTTTCACATTTACCAGCAAACAGACCGCGCCGGTCACTTTGACACTGCGTGCGGGTGACGGCGAGGTAGGCTCAACCGGGTTTACCGAGGGCACTGCGGCAATACGCAGTGGCCGAATTCGTCTGGCAAATGCCTACGGCTCGGAAATGCTTGCGTTGCCGGTGCTGACCAGTATTGAGTACTACGACTCCGCGCCCACTTCCGGCTGGAGAACGGGTGTCGATACCTGCACCGTGCTGACCGCTGGCAACTTCGCGTTCGTTTTTCCAATCAGTGCAAAAAACAATCTGGCAGCTTGCGAAACTGCAATTTCGGTTGCGGGTTCGAATCCATCGCCGACGGTCACGCTTTCAAAGCCGGGCACCGGCAATGCCGGCTGGGCCGATCTCACACTCAACCTGGGTGCCACCGCCACGGGTAGCGCATGCACGACCGTCAATGCCGGCACCGGCTATTCAGGCGTGGCCACGACCGCTAATGCGCCCTGGCTCCAATACAACTGGACCGGCACAGTGGGTAACCCATCTGCCCGAGCCACCTTTGGCGTGTACAAAAGCCCTCTGATTTACCGCCGTGAAAACTACTAAACGCTTGAATCTCCCGGAATTGTTGGACAATGCACGATAGGCCGTAGATCGGTGTCATGATTGCGCCAGCAGCTATTAAAATGAGAGCAGACAATTCTCCCGTCACCCCATCCATGATTGAAGCAAGCACCACCACTGGCCTCACCCCGTCGCGAGCGCACGGCTAAGCATGCGTTGGCCCTGGAAACGCAAGGCGTCGCAAGACCAGCTCATCGTGTCCTGGTCGGGGAAGACATTCGCGTTCGTACGCGCGCGCATCAATTTGGACGGACTCTTTGAAGTGCGGCAGATGGGCGTGGAGCGCCAGGGCGCTGATAGCATGGACGATTTCGTGCGCCGCCTGCAGGCTTTGGGCCTCAAGGGGTACGGCGCATGCGTCATGTTGCGTCCCGAGCAGTACCAGTTGTTGCAGATTGACGCACCACCGGTTGCGCCAGAAGAGTTGCGCTCGGCTGCGCGCTACCAGATTCGCGAAATGGTGGATACCCACCTGGACGACCTGACGCTCGATGTGATGCGCGTGGGCGACGGCCAGCAAAAAGGAACACCCCATCTGTTTGTTGTGACTGCGGCGACGGCAGTGGTGCGTGAGGTGCTTGACTTGGGCAAGTCCATGGACTGGCCGATTACCGTCATCGACATTCAGGAGACGGCCCAGCGCAATCTGCAAAGCGTTTTGGCGCGCCGCGATGGCCGTCTGGAGCGCGCCGACGCCGCCCTGGTTATTGCAGATGACCGCCAGGCGGTTCTGACCATCAGCGCCAATGAAGAGTTGTTTTACACCCGCAGGCTGGAGCTGCCCGAGGGCTTTATGGGCATGCAATGGAGTCTGGACCATGCTGCGGTGGCTGGCGACACGTTCATGCCCGTGGGTGAATATGTGCCCGACTACAACGTGGGCGGGGTGTCGTACGGAAACGATTACACCGCCACGCAGGCGATCCATGCGGGTACGACGGGCGCTCCTGCGGAGAGCGATCGCGCGCAGCGTTTCCTGGTTGAAGTGCAGCGCTCGCTGGATTTGTGGGACCGGTCCTGGTCCAGCATGCCGCTGGGCGGATTGCGCGTCTTTGCCGGGGAGCGTTCGGCCGAGCTGGCGGGCTGGCTCAGCCGAGAGATGGGGCAATCGGTGTCGGCCATGGATATGGACACCCAGTTTCCCGGTTTGCAGGCGGCAGCCGCTGGTGACCGGGCTCTATGCCTGCCTCTCCTGGGTGTGCTCTTGCGCACCGAGAGCCGAAAACTGTAAGCCGAGCGACCATGGCCCAGCAAATCAATCTTTGTTCACCGATCCTGCTAACGCAAAAGCGTTACTTTTCGGCGCACACCATGGTCAGCGCAATGGGTGTGTTCGTGGTTCTGGGCGGCATTTTGTGCGCTGCGTGGGTCTGGAACCTGCAGCGCGCCAGCATCGGATTCAGCCAGGCCATGGGCGTCCAGTCGGGTGAAGTCGAAAGTCTCAAGTCGGCTATTCAACGCAGCCGTGCCAACGCGGCGCCAGTGGATGCGGCATTGATGGTCCAGTTGCAGGATCGGCGTGCCGCCGTGATTCAGCGTGAGCAGTTGCTGGCGGCCCTGCAGCAGGGCATTTCGCGACCCGGCTGGGCTCATTCGGATCGTCTGCAATGGGTGGCACGCAGCATTCCGGCTCCGGTGTGGGTGAGCGAGGTGCGTGTGGACGGCGGCCGATTTGAGGTGTCCGGGTTCACGCTGGAGCCCGCGGCCCTGAACGATTGGGTGGCCAAACTGGGTGCCAGCCCGCTAATGCAGGGCTTGAAGCTGGCCACCGTCAAGGTCGAAAGTGCGACTGTGGCCCCGGTTCGGTTGCCAGGGGCTGTTTCTGTAGCTTCGGCTCCCGCCACACCGGTGCGTCCTGTCTGGTCGTTCAATCTGGTTAGCGTCGAGCCACCGCCGGTGGATGCAGCCAAAGCGCCCGGTGCGCCAGGGAGCAAGCCATGAAGCAATGGTGGCAGCAGCAGGTGGTTCGTATTGATGCACTGAGTCTGCGCGAGCGGGCCTTTTTGTTTTTGTCAGTGATCGTGGTTTGTATGGCACTGGCCGATGTGCTGTGGTTGTCGCCCGCGCAGGTGGCGCACCAGCAGGCCACGCAGCGATTTGCCGCGCAGGGAACCGAGTTGAGCCGGCTGCGTGATGAGCTCAAGTCAACCGCCCAGCCGCTAGACGCCAGCAAGGCCGTGCGGGACGACATTGCGGCCGCCAATGCGCGGCTGGAAGCTGTCAATCAGGAAATCAAAGAGGTGGCGCCGCTTGCCGATGGTGGGCCTGCTCTGGAGCAAGTACTGGTGCAGTTTTTGCGGCGACAGGAGGGGCTGACCCTGCTGAGTACTGGCACCCTGAAGCAGGATGTTGCGATCCCGGTTGCCCCGGCAACCGTTGCTGCGCCAACCGGTTTGTCCAGGCGGGGAATGGAATTGAGGGTGGCGGGGCCGTATCCCGAGCTGGTCCGGTATGTGAAGACCCTGGAGATTGCGCTGCCAGCCCTGCGTTGGGGCGCCCTGCAACTCAAGAGCGAAAAGCAGCCGCCTGAGTTGACGCTGCAGGTCTACGTGGTGGGAGTCCAGCCGTGAAGAGCCGTCAGTCTGTGCCGATGTGGATTGCCGCTTTGGCGCTGTTGCTGGCCTGTGCGTCCTTGCCGGTTCATGCCCAGCGCGACCCGACCCAGCCGCCGCCTGAAGCCAGTGTCTCCAGCGGTGGGGCAGCGCCCCAATCGCCCCTGGGAACGGACGGAATGGCCGTGGTGGTACGTAATGGGAAACCGTTTCTGGTTATTGGCACCCGTTTGTACGCACCCGGGCAAAAAGTGGGGCAGCAGCGTGTCGATCGCATTACCGAAACCGAAGTCTGGTTGCGCGACAGCAGCGGACTGAAAAAAATACCCCGGTTTGCCGGCATCCAGCGCACCGTGGCGGCCCCTGTGGCCGCACCCGCGCGTGCCGCCAGCGCGCCCAGAGCCGCCAAAAATTTGAAGAAGGCAATCGCACCATGAATGAACTGTTCTCCCCCGCCGTGTCGGGTGACGCCGCTATCCGCCGCGCATGGGCAGGCTCCAGTGCCTGCATTTTGCTTGGTGTGGGCTTGCTGGCCGGCTGCGCGAGCGACCGGCCGTTGAGTACGCCTGATGTCATGGCCTCCGTGCGCGCCGATCTGGCCCCGCCCGCAGCCAAAGCGCCTGCTGCGGTGCCTGCGAGTGTCAGTGCGGCATTGGCCGAGCCGGCCCCCAAAGCCATTGCACCGCCGCCGGAACCGCGGCTGGATCTGCTGGTCAACAACGCGCAGGCCCGTGAGGTGTTTCTGGCTATCGTGGCCGATACCCGCTACAGCATGCTGATGCACCCGGACGTCGCTGGCACCCTGTCGGTCACGCTGCGGGGCGTGACGGTTACCGAGGCGCTGGAAGCCATTCGCGACGTGTATGGCTACGACTTCAAGATTGAAGGCCGCCGCATCACCATTTACGCGCCCACGCTGCAGACGCGCGTGTTCACCGTCAACTACCCCAACTCCCAGCGTGTGGGCTCGAGTGAAACGCGGGTGTCTTCGGGCGCCGGCTTGCAAAGCACCACAACCGGCACAACCACTGCGCCAACCAGCACCACCTCCGCGCAACCCGAGAACAGCCGGGTTTCCACAACATCGAAGACCGATTTCTGGTCCGAGCTCTCTGGCGCCGTGCGCGGCCTGGTGGGCGATGGGCCGGGTCGCAGCGTGATTACCAGCCCGCAGGCGGGCATCATGGCCGTGCGCGCCATGCCGGAAGAGTTGCGTCAGGTGGACAAATTCCTGAAGGCGGCCCAAATTGCCGTGGAGCGTCAAGTAATGCTCGAAGCCAAGGTGGTTGAAGTGGAACTGCGCGACGGCTATCAAAGCGGCGTGAACTGGGCTGCATTCAACGTGGAAGGCACGACCTCTGTGGCCGCCGGTGTGCTGGGTAGCGCTGTGGCCAGTACCAATGCCTTGCTGCAGGGTGGTACCACGGTACTGTCGGGCGCTGTGCCGTTCCCCGGGGTTGCCACGGGTGGAGGCCTGTTTGGCCTGGCACTGGCTACCAGCCAGTTTGCCGCCGTGCTGGGATTCCTGGAGACGCAAGGCGACGTGCAGACCCTGTCGAGCCCGCGCGTAGCCACCTTGAACAACCAGAAAGCCGTGCTCAAGGTGGGCACCGATGAATTTTTCGTGACCAGCGTGTCCGGGGGAACGGTGTCCAGTGGCACGTCCACCGCCGCAGGCACCACGACTTTGCCGACGGTGACACTCACGCCGTTCTTCTCGGGTATCTCGCTGGACGTCACACCCCAGGTGGACGAAGGCACCAATGTGACCCTGCATGTGCACCCTTCCGTGACCACGGTCACCGAAAAAAGCAAGCAGATTGACCTGGGGAGCATTGGCAACTACAAGCTGCCTCTGGCCTCCAGCAACGTCAATGAGACCGACACCATGGTGCGCATTCCGGATGGCCGTATCGTGGCCATCGGCGGCCTGATGCAGGCGGAATCCAGCCGCACGTCGTCCGGCTTGCCAGGCTCCACCAACGTGCCCTTCTTCTCCGCGCTGTTGGGCAACAAGGCGGTGATGGGGCGCAAGAAAGAGGTGATTGTGTTGCTCAAGCCCACCATCATTCGCACTGCCGAAGACTGGGAAGCCCAAAATCGCCGCTCACGCGCAGCACTGGACGACATGGACGCCACCCGCGCCCGCGTCATCCAGTTGGATGGCACTGCCAAATAATGTATCTGGGGCATTTCTCGCTGCGTGAAGCCCCGTTCTCGATCACGCCGGACACCGCCTTTTTCTATCCGCATGAGGGCGCACAGGCCGCGCTCAACACCCTGCTGGTGGCGCTGCGCAGTGGCGAAGGCTTCCTGAAAATTGTGGGTGAGGTGGGGTGCGGCAAGACCGTGTTGTGCCGCCAGCTCCTCAAGACGCTGCAGGGCGAGTGCGTCACGGCCTACATTCCCAACCCGGACATGGGGCCCGATGACCTGCTGATGACACTGGCCCACGAGTTGAACATTGTGCTGTCGCCGCCCGTCAGTCGCCACGGGGTGCACACCGCCTTGCGCGATTGCCTGATGCGTCATGTCGAGGCCGGGCGCCGTGTGGTGGTTTGTATCGACGAGGCGCAGGCCATTCCGGTGCGCACCGTCGAGAGTTTGCGCCTGTTGTCCAACCTGGAAACCGAAAAACGCAAGCTCTTGCAACTGGTTTTGCTGGGGCAGCCTGAGCTGGACGACAAGTTGGCACGCCCGGAGATCCGCCAGTTGCTGCAGCGCATTACCTTCAGCGAGTACCTGGGCCCGATGCACGCCGACCGCGTGCCGGTGTACCTGGCCCACCGCCTGACGACGGCCGCCGTGGACGCCAACACCGATATCCAGATTTTTGAACCCGCCGCTGCAGCCGCCATTGCCCGCTTCAGCGCGGGTGTGCCGCGCCTGGTAAATGTGCTGGCCCATAAATGCCTGATGCTGGCCTATGGCGAGAATGTGCACCGCGTCACGGTCCAGCACGTGCGCCTGGCCGCAAAAGATACGCCCGGCGTGGCGGCGCCCGCACCCTGGTGGCGGCGGTTTCGGCAGTCCTGGAACCTGCGGCATTGGCAGCGCGGCCGGGCTGAAGTCGTGGTGGGCAGCAGTCCAAGGAGCAAGCCGTGAGTGTGATCAACAAGATGCTGCGGGATCTGGACCAGCGCCAGGCGGCCAGCCCGTTCCCGGCTGCGGCCGCTGCTCCCTTGGCCGATGCGGCGCTGCAGCGCGGCACCGCGCCGGTAGCACCGAATTTTGCTGCCCCAAAGGGTGAGCCAGGCACTCGGCGGTGGCTTTGGGTTGCGTTGCTGGGAGTGGTGGCTGTGCTCGCGGCCGCTGGGTGGTACTGGCAGAAACCCGTTGTGTCCATTGCGCGCGTGGAGGCACCTACTCCGAACACCGTGTCGCCCGCCACGGTTCCAGCGCCTGCAGTCGTGGCTGCTTCAGCACCAGAATCCGTGCCGGCAGCACAAGCTTCCGCGCCAGAGAGTCAACCACCCGCTGCAGCAGACCCAACCCCTTCCCAGTCGCTCGCCTCTGCTGTGGCGGCCGTTTCGCAGCCTATGGCTCTGCGCATGGACTCCAGGCTGGGGCTGCGCAACCTGCCGCGAACGCCATCGCCCTCCCCGGCCCCGGCCCCGGCAGCTCCATCTGTGGCGCCCACACCCGCTGTAGTAGCGTCCTCCAGAGCCCCACAGGTGACGGCGACCACAGCCTCCGCTGAAACGGTGCCAACGGCGCAACGCCAGCAACAGGCGGGCAGCGATGCGCTGTCCCAGGCACAGAGCCTGTGGAATTCCGGGTCCCGCGACACGGCGCTCGACTTGATGCAGCAATCGGTCTCCGCAGCAGAGCGATCTGTCAAAGCCGGTACCAGCCAGGCCGGTAACCCGGTGCTGCTGTCTCTGGTGCGGGAACTCACCAGAATGCAGCTGACTGAGAGCCGCTATGGCGCCGTGGCCGACTTGCTCGGTCGCCTGGAGCCGGTGCTGGGCAACCCGGCTGACTTGTGGGCGATTCGCGCCAACGCGGCGCAGCGCCTGGGGCGCCACCAGGAAAGCGTGCACGCGTACATGATGGCCTTGCAATCCCGTCCCGACGAGCAGCGCTGGCTGCTGGGCTCGGCCGTGTCACTGGCGGCATTGGGCCAGACGGCCAGTGCCGCCGAAATGGCCGAGAAGGCCCGCGCCGTCGGTGAAGTCAGCCGTGATGTACTGACCTATCTGCGGCAGATGGGCGTGCCATTGAAGGATAAATAAGGGCTGCAGCCCCCGTGGAATATGCGCAAGCAGCTACTATTTTTGTAGCAACCGGGTGCGCTGGGAGAACTGTTGTGCCAGCGTCAGCGCCGCCACTCCCAGCACGCTGAGGCCCAGCAGCATCCACAAGCCTGGGGTGTAGCCGCCCTGCGGACTCCAGAGCAAGCCCAAGGCCAGCGGTGCGGCGGCCCGTGCCAGCGCCAGGGGCACGCCCAGCGCCCCATTGAGCGAGGCCACATGCTCGCGGTTCACATATTCGGCAATCGCCCTGCCCTTGACGATGGTCAGCATGCCATTGCCGGTGCCCCACAAGACGACAAAAAGAAGCACCACCGCTATGTGGGCGCTCCCGGCCCAGGGCGCCACCAGCAAAGCCACCAGTGCCAGCGGAATCAGACCGGGGATCAGCCGGTTGGCCAGGTGCAAATCAACATGGCGCTCAAAGAAATACAGCAACAACCGCCCCAGTACCTGGATGACTCCAATGCTTGCGGGCAGCGCAATCACCCAGGCCTCGCTCAGGCCGTGCTCACGCAGCAGACTGACCATGTGGGCGGGCAATGCGACGGTGACGGCCATCATCAGCACCACAAAGGCACCAATGAACAGAAACGGTGCGCTAAAAACGTGGTGTGCCAGCCTGGATGCGGTTTGCGTGCCGCCGTGCGCGGGCGCGGAGCGGCGCCGGGGCGCGTTGCGCAGTTTCAAGAAATGCAGCGGCGCACACACCAGTAGATGCAGCACGCCCAGGTAGCCCAGCGCATGGCGCCAGCCGGTGGCATTCATCAGCCAGGCGGTTAACGGAATGAACACCGTGCTGGCCAGCCCGCCCAGAAACGTCATGGTGATGATGGCGCGGCGAAAGTCGCCGGGGAAGCGCCGAGTGACCACCGCAAATACGGGCGAGTACAAAACGCCGGCCATGGCAACACCCAGGCCCAGCCACACGGCGTAGAACCCGGCCAGGTTGCTCACCCAGCCGTGGGCCAGCAGGCACAGGCCGGCCAGCACTGACCCGGCGGTCATGACCTTGCGCTCATGCCCCTGGTCAATCCAGCGGCCCACCGGGTAAGCCATCAGCCCCTCGGCCAGCAACGCCAGGCTGAACGCCAGGGAGGACTGCGCCCGGCTGAGACCCAGCTCGCGTTCCACCGGCCCCATGATCAGGGTGAAGGTGTAGAACAAGCTGCCCCAGCTGATGAGCTGCCCCAGCGACAGCCAGCCGACCAGGCGCGGGTTGTAGGGGGTGCTTGGGGTGTCTTGCATGGGCATGGGTACGGGTCAATTATGGAGATTATCCAAGCAAAATCACCCGTTAGCCCCCGTGGAATATGCGCAAGCAGCTATTAAATTAGTAGCATTTATAAAGGCCGTGCCGATGTTCTGCGGTATTGCATCGCCTCGGCCAGATGGCTCACCTGGGTGTGTTGTGCCCCGGCCAGATCCGCAATAGTGCGGGCTACCTTCAAGGTTCGGTGCGTACCGCGGGCCGACCAACCCAGCCGGGCGGCGGCCACGTTCAAGAACTTGGCGGCAGCGTCGTCCAGCAACACATGCAGGTCCAGCTCCTGGCCTTGAAGCGCCAGATTGGTTTTGCCTTGCCGGTCCAGCGCCCGCTGGCGCGCCGCGGTGCAGCGCTCACGGATTCCGGCAGTGGACTCGCCCGGTGGGGCATTCAACAGCTCGGCACTGGGCAAGGCGGGCACTTCCACATGCAAATCAATGCGGTCCATCAAAGGTCCGCTGAGCTTGGACTGGTATCGGTGCACCTGGTCGGGTGTGCAGCGGCAGCTATGGCTGGTGGAGCCCAGATAGCCACACGGGCAGGGGTTCATCGCGCCAATCAGCTGGAACCGTGCGGGAAATTCGGAGCGCCGTGCCGCGCGGGAGATGGTGATGGTGCCCGTCTCCAGCGGCTCACGCAAAGCCTCCAGCGCTGCGCGGGGGAATTCGGGCATTTCGTCGAGGAACAAGACCCCATGGTGGGCCAGCGAGATTTCACCTGGGCGGGGTGGGGAGCCGCCGCCCACCATGGCCACGGCGCTGGCCGAGTGGTGGGGGCTGCAGGTGGGGCGCTGCCCCCAGCGCGCGATGGAAAACCGGCCACTCAAGGATCCAATAGCCGCACTTTGCAGGGCTTCATCGCACGACATGGTGGGTAACAAGCCCGCAAAACGGTGGGCCAGCATGGACTTGCCCGAGCCCGGTGGCCCGCTCAGCAGCACACTGTGGCCGCCGGCGGCGGCAATCTCCAGTGCGCGTTTGGCAGCGGCCTGGCCTTTGACGTCGGCCATATCGGCCCCATGCGCTTGCGCGACGGGCGGCACCTGGGATACCCGTGCCCATCCGTCATCTGCAGGGTTGACCTCATGGAGGCCCATCGCCGCCAGCGTGTCTTGCGAGGCGCCTGCGGGCACAAACTGGCGCACCACGTCCAGCAGATGCCGGGCACGGTAGACATGGGAGCCGGGCACCAGGGCAGCTTCTTCGGCGCTGCCGGGCGGCAGCACCAGGCGGGTTACCACCTTGCCGGTGTGCAAGGCCAGGGCGGTGGCCAAGGCGCCGCGCACCGGGCGAAGTTCGCCCGACAAGGACAGTTCCCCCGCAAATTCGTAGTCAGCCAGGCGCGTCCCGTCGATCTGGCCACTGGCCGCCAGGATGCCCAGCGCAATCGGCAAATCCAGCCGGCCGGAGTCTTTGGGCAGGTCGGCCGGGGCCAAATTCACGGTGATGCGCTGGTTGTGGGGAAAGGTGAGGCCCGCATTCTGGATGGCGCAGCGCACCCGCTCGCGGGCTTCCTTCACTTCCACATCCGCGAGGCCGACCAGGGTAAAACTGGGTAATCCGTTGGCCAGATGCACCTCGACGGTGACCTTGGCGGCTTCCAGTCCCAGCAGAGCGCGACTCTGCACCAAAGATAAGCTCATTCACAACTCTCCCAAAAACGGTGCGCAATATTGCGGTGCACAGGAATGCAAAGCACCAGCAAGGTGCATGCTGTATTTTTATACAGTTATCTTAACGCAAGCCGCAGTTTGTTGGTGGACAGAAAGAGATGTGGTTGGCAAATTGCAGTTGGCACGGAGCATGCTTATTCGAAATATCTCCCGATCTACTGGAGAAGCAGATCAGTCAGATCTGGTGCCTGCAACCCACTATTCATAAGCTGAGGTGAACACATGAAACTCGTAACGGCCATTATTAAACCGTTCAAGCTCGATGAGGTGCGAGAAGCCTTGTCCAGTATTGGCGTCCAAGGCATCACCGTGACTGAAGTCAAGGGCTTCGGTCGTCAAAAAGGACACACCGAGCTGTACCGCGGTGCCGAATACGTGGTGGACTTTCTGCCCAAAGTCAAGATCGAGGCGGCCATTGACGACGCCTTGGTGGAACGCGTGATCGAAGCCATTGAAGGTGCAGCGCGCACCGGCAAGATCGGAGACGGCAAGATTTTTGTCTACAACCTGGAGCAGGTTGTTCGCATTCGCACCGGCGAAACCGGCAACGAAGCCTTGTGACATCCCACTGATCAAGACTCAGGAAACATCATGAAAAAACTACTCGTATCCCTCGCTCTGGGTTGGGGCATCCTGACCGCAGGTTCCCTGGCACTGGCGCAAACCGCGGTTCCTGCGGAGGCTCCAGCGGCAACCGCATCTGCCGCCGAAGCCAAACCCGCAGACGCGGCTGTCCCCGCTGCTGCACCCATGGCTGCTGCAGCACCCGCCGCAGCTGAAGCTGCACCGGCCGCTGCAGCACCTGCACCCGTCCCGAATAAAGGCGACACCGCCTGGATGATGGTTTCCACCCTGCTGGTCATTCTGATGACTGTGCCTGGCCTGGCTCTGTTCTACGGCGGCCTCGTGCGCAGCAAGAACATGCTGTCCGTGCTGATGCAGGTCATGGTCACCTTCTCGATGATCGTGGTGCTGTGGTTCATCTATGGCTACAGCCTGGCCTTCACCGAGGGCAATGCCTTCGTCGGTGGCTTTGACCGGCTGTTCATGAAGGGCATCTGGGACAACGCGGCTGGCACGTTCGCCAATGCAGCTACCTTCAGCAAGGGCGTGGTCATTCCCGAGATCGTGTTTGCCGCCTTCCAGGCCACGTTCGCCGGAATTACCTGCACATTGATTGTGGGTGCATTCGCCGAGCGTATGAAGTTCGCCGCGGTGCTGATGTTCATGGTGCTGTGGTTCACCTTCAGCTATGCGCCCATTGCGCACATGGTCTGGTTCTGGGCGGGTCCTGATGCCTACACCAGCAAGGAAGTGGTCGACAAGCTCAATGCCACTGCCGGTTACCTGTGGCAGTCGGGCGCGCTGGACTTTGCTGGCGGTACCGTGGTTCACATCAACGCGGCCGTTGCAGGTCTGGTGGGTGCTTACATGGTTGGCAAGCGTATCGGCTACGGAAAAGAATCCATGGCGCCTCACAGCCTGACATTGACCATGGTCGGTGCGTCCCTGTTGTGGGTGGGCTGGTTTGGTTTCAACGCCGGTTCCGCTCTGGAAGCCAATGGCTTCGCTGCTCTGGCGTTCATCAACACCTTTGGTGCTACCGCTGCCGCTGTGCTGGCTTGGTCGATTGGTGAGTCCTTGCACAAAGGCAAGGCTTCCATGCTGGGTGCTGCATCCGGTGCAGTGGCCGGTCTGGTTGCGATTACACCGGCTGCCGGCAACGTCGGCATCGGCGGCGCGCTGGTCATCGGTGCAGTGGGTGGCTTTGCCTGCCTGTGGGGTGTGACGGGTCTGAAGAAGATGCTGGGTGCGGATGACACGCTGGACGTGTTTGGCGTGCACGGTGTCGGCGGTATCGTGGGCGCCTTGCTCACCGGCGTGTTCGCATCGCCTTCCCTGGGTGGCCCGGGCTACGTGGCGGATTGGGTTACTGCCACCGGCATCACTGCTGCGGATTACTCCATCGGCGCACAAGTGTGGATCCAGGCCAAAGCCGTGCTGACGACCATCGTGTGGTCGGGTGTGGTGTCGGTCATTGCGTTCAAGCTGGTTGACCTGACCATCGGCCTGCGGGTGAGCGAAGAAGACGAGCGCGAAGGCCTGGACATCACGTCACACGGCGAGACCGCTTACAACCGCTAAGACTGCGTTCCTGCGGGGGCCCGGTAGAACTTCGGTTCTTCCGGGCCTTTTTTTTTGGTAATCCCGGTGCACAATTTCACTTGTGCAGTGCGTTCCCGCCGGAATGCCCCAACCGAGACCCTTCACCATGACTTCCCCGCTGATCCTGCGCTGTGATGAACTGCTCTGCGAAATCAAACCCGAGCTGGGCGGCTGCATTGCCGGTTTGTGGCTGGGCAGTGATCCTGTGCTGCACTCCACCCGCGCGCAGGACCTGCATTCGGTGCGCCAGTCGGCCAGTTATCCGCTGGTGCCGTTTTCCAACCGGGTGGGGCATGCCAGCCTGCAGTGGCAGGGTACCGACCACCCGCTGGTCAAGAATTTTGAGCCCGAGCCGCATGCCATCCACGGTGTGGGTTGGGAGCGGCCCTGGGCGGTGCTGGAATCCAATGACCGGTTTGCACTCTTGTCCTACGAGCACAAGGCCGATACCGCCTGGCCCTTTGACTTTGACAGCTCGCAGGCCTTCAAACTGAGTGGTAACGCGCTGGAGATGGGTCTGAGCATCACCAACCAGTCCGCCGTGTCGGCGCCGGTGGGGCTGGGCTGGCATCCCTATTTTGAAAAACGCCCCAACAGCCATATTGCCTTTGACTCCACGGGCCGCTGGGAAATGGGTGCGGATAAATTGCCCACACAGCGTGTTGCCAACCCGGGTCTCAACACTGACTGCGGCACCTTGGCGGTGGACCATTGTTTTGATGGCTGGAGCGGGGTGCTGCACCTGCATGATCACGTCCTGCACACCCATGTCAGCTCCAACTTGAGTCGTCTGGTGGTGTTCACCACACCGGAGCGTGGCGACATTGCCATCGAGCCGGTCAGCCATGTCAATAACGCACTCCACCTGATGGCCCGCACCGGCGCCAGTGCGCAGGATCTGGGCGTGTGCATTCTGCAGCCCGGTCAGACTTTTTCATGCGAAATGCGCATTGAAGTGAAGCGTGCCCCATGAGCTGGCAAACCTTCAGCCCGCTTACGTACGCACTGGGTGAGTCGCCATTCTGGCATCCGCAGGACCGCATGCTGTACTGGGTAGATATTCCCGGTAAAAAAATTCTGCGCGCTGACGTGGCGATGGGGTCCGTAGAGTCGTGGGATATGCCGACCGAGCCGGGTTGCATTGCACCGGCAGCCAGCGGCGGCCTTGTGATGGCCTTGCGCCACGGTGTGTTCCGGGCGCGCGAATGGGGTGGCCCCCTGCAGCATGTCGCCACCTTGCCGTATGACCCCGCCACCGTGCGCGCCAACGACGGCAAGTGCGATGCCCTGGGCCGCTTCTGGGTGGGAACGATTGACGAAACCAAGGTCAACCGCAGCGCGGCCCTGTATTCCATCGACTGCCGCCAGGGCCGCGCGCCCGTTATCCAGCGCATGGCTGACCATGCGTTGACGGGCAATGGCCTGGCCTGGAGTCCCAATGGCCGCACGGTGTATTGGGCCGACACCCCCAGCCATGTGGTGCACGCCTGGACCTATGACGTGATGGACAACGCGGTGTCGGCACACCGCCATTTTCAGCAGTTCGACCCCAAGCCGGCACTGTGGCAGTTCGAGCAGACGGATTACCGCGGACGCCCCGATGGCGCCGCGGTGGATGTGAAAGGCAACTACTACTGCGCCATGTTCGAAGGCCGCCGCATCTGCAAGTTTGCGCCCAGCGGCGCGTTGCTGGCCGAGTACCCCACGCCCGCGCAATGCCCCACCATGCCCTGTTTTGGCGGAGAAGACCTGAAGACACTCTTTATTACGACCGCGCGCCATGGACGCAGCGCCGCCGAATTGCAGCAGTTTCCTCTCTCGGGCGCGGTGTTCTCCATGCGGGTGGATGTGGCGGGTTTGCCGGTCAATTTCTTCGTTGAGTAAATTTTTGAGGCAGCGTGCTTCAAAAAATTCACGCGGCCTGTGACGCAGCCCCTTACCATCCCAACCATGCAAACCATGGACTCTTCGCTTCTTCACATTACCGACCGCATTCACGCGGCGATGACCGACGGCACCCCTCTGCGCATCCGGGGCGGTGGCAGTAAAGACTTTTACGGCCAAAGCCCACAGGGTGAGGTGCTGGACACGACTGGCCTGAGCGGCATCGTCAGCTATGAGCCCAGCGAGTTGGTCGTCACCGCTGGCGCGGGAACGCCGCTGGCCGAGCTGGAAGCCTTGCTGGCTGAAAAAGGGCAGTGTCTGCCTTTTGAGCCCCCGCACTTTGCCTGGTCGGGCAACGCGCGTGCCACCGTGGGCGGCATGGTGGCTTGCGGACTGTCGGGGCCCGCACGCGCCAGTGTCGGCGGCGTGCGCGATTACGTGCTGGGCCTGAAGATGATCAATGGCCGTGGCGAAGCACTCACCTTTGGCGGCCAAGTCATGAAAAATGTGGCCGGGTACGACGTGTCGCGCCTGATGGTGGGCGCTATGGGCACCTTGGGCCTGTTGACCGAGATCTCGCTGAAAGTGTTACCTGTGGCACCTGCCGAGGCCACGCTGGTGTTTGAGATGCCGCAGGCACAGGCACTGGAGCAACTGCACACCTGGGGTGGCCAGCCGCTGCCGCTCAATGCCAGTTGCTGGGTCTGTGACGAATCCGATACCACGGCTCCAAAAGGGGGGCGTGAGTTGCTGTTTGTGCGCCTGCGCGGCGCAGTGGCTGCGGTGGAGGCCGCGTGCCAGAAGATGCTGGCCGAGCAGACGGGCACCCGCATGGACAATCCACAGGCGCAGGGTGACTGGGCCTTGTGCCGCAACCAGCAATTGCCCTTTTTCGTGGCGAAGCCCGCCAGTGACCTGGCCTTGTGGCGCTTAAGCGTCGCGCAAACTGCGCCAGCCTTCAATCTGCCCTGGCCCCAACTGGTGGAATGGCACGGCGGGCTGCGCTGGCTGTGGGCACCGGTCGATGCGGCCTCCAAGCTGCAGGCGCTGGCGCGCGAAAATGGCGGTCACGCTACACTTTTTGTAGCTGCTGGTGCAACATCCACGGGGGCTGGCGGCCTATTTTCTTTGCAAAATTCGGCAGAGTCAGCAATTCAACGCCGCCTCAAAGAGACGTTTGATCCCCAGGGGCTCTTCAACCCTGGCCGCTTGCTCGAAGCGATCTGAGACACCCCATTCATGCAAACCAAGCTCGCTCCCGAATACCAGAACACGGCCGACGGCATGGCCGCCGAAGCCATATTGCGCAAATGCGTGCACTGCGGTTTTTGCACTGCGACCTGCCCCACCTATCAGCTGCTCGGCGACGAGCTGGATGGCCCGCGTGGGCGCATCTACCTGATGAAACAGGTGCTCGAAGGTGAAACACCGACCCGCAAAACGCAGCTGCACCTGGACCGTTGCCTGACCTGTCGCAACTGTGAAACCACCTGCCCCAGCGGGGTCGACTACGGGCACCTGATCGACATTGGCCGCAAGCTGGTGGACGCCAAGGTCCAGCGTCCCGCCATGGAGAGCGCGGTGCGCTGGGCGTTGAAAGAAGGCTTGCCATCCCCCCTGTTTGGTCCGGCCATGAAGATGGGGCAATTGGTGCGCCCCCTGCTGCCTGCGAGCCTGAAAAACAAAGTGCCTGCCAAGCAGGACGCAGGCGCCTGGCCGACCCGGCAACACGCCCGCAAGATGCTCATGCTGGCCGGCTGCGCGCAGCCCTCCATGGGACCCAACATCAATACGTCAACGGCCCGCGTGCTGGATGCGGCGGGAATTCAGGCCGTGATCGCGCCCAAGGCGGGGTGTTGCGGCGCGGTCAAGTTCCACCTGAACGACCAGGATGGCGGACGGGCCGAGATGCGCGCCAACATCGACGCGTGGTGGCCCCATGTGCAAAACGGCGTGGAAGCCATTGTGATGAATGCCTCGGGCTGCGGTGTGACGGTCAAGGAATACGGCCATATCCTGAAGGACGATGCGCTCTACGCAGAGAAGGCTCAACGTATCAGCGCGCTGACCAAAGACCTGAGCGAACTGCTGCCTGCACTCGTACCCGCATTGAAAGCGGCCTTCCCGGGTCTGGTCGACAGGGTGACCCAGCGGTCCACCCCCATCGCGTTTCATCCGCCCTGTACCTTGCAGCACGGCCAGCAACTCAAAGGCGGTGTGGAGCAGCACCTGGGTGCCTTGGGCTTCAGCATTCGCACCGCGACGTGCGAAGCCCACCTGTGCTGCGGTTCAGCCGGAACCTACAGTGTGCTCAACCCCGAAATTGCCTACCAGTTGCGCGACCGCAAGCTCGGCCACCTGAACGAACTGCATCCCGAAGTGATTGTGTCGGCCAACATCGGCTGCATCACCCATTTGCAAAGTGGCACCGATACGCCGGTCCGGCACTGGGTCGAAGTGCTGGACGCAGCTCTTGCCGGGGTGGCCTGAGCGACCCGCCTGCGGCGGATCAGTCGGCCAGTACCGCCTCAATGTCTTGGGCCATGCTCTTCGGGGTGTCGGTCGGCGCGTAGCGCTTGATGACCTGTCCATCGCGGCCCACCAGAAACTTGGTGAAGTTCCATTTGATGGCTTTGGAGCCCAGCAAGCCTGGTGCTTCCTTGGATAACCACTGGTACAGCGGGTGGGCACCACTGCCGTTGACGTCGATCTTGGCCATCATCGGAAAACTCACGCCGTAGTTGAGCTGGCAAAACTCGGCAATCTCATCGTTGCTGCCCTTGTCTTGCGCGCCAAACTGGTTGCACGGGAAGCCCAGCACGACCAGGCCCTTGGCGCCGTAGGTTTTGTGCAACTCTTCCAGTCCGGAAAATTGCGGGGTAAAGCCGCAGGCACTCGCCGTGTTGACGATCAGCAGGGGCTTGCCCTTGTACTGATCAAGCGGCACAGACTGGCCGGTGATGGTGAGCGCTTCAAAGTCGTAGACAGTGGTCATGGGCAGTCCCTGGTGCAAAGTGGTTTGAATGGCGACAGTAACAGCAGTAAAAGCCATTTGCACGGGTGGGCCTACCTGCATTCTTGTGAGTGCACTATTTCGAGGCATGACGGCTGGTGTTGGTGCGCAATGGCTCATGCAGAAGCCATTTGGAACTCAAAACACTGGCACGCGTTTTGCGTGCTCCACTTTCGCAAGAAGGGCGATTTGTGCATAGAGGCATGAACGCGCTAGCGTAGGGGCACTAGGGTTCCGGTCGCCGAATAGTGAATTCGTGTGATGTCTGGTCCGAGAGTGCTCCGGCCTCGCAAGAGGCTCCACGGAGGGATAAAAGCCCGGGAGAACGATGTACCAATCGTCTCTTCCTGCGCCCGTCATTTACTTCAGGAGCCTCGCCATGCACTCATCAGGTTTTTCCCTCACCAACACCCAGTCTTTGCTGGGCCGTCTGTTCAAGCCCGCCGTGGGATTGGCAGTGTCCCTTGTGGCGGCTTCGAGCTTTGCTGCGGGCCCCACGTCGATGAAAATCGGAACGGTGGTCTGGATCGGCTACGGTCCTTTCTACGTGGCCGAAGCGCTGGACATGTACAAGAAGTACAACCTCAAAGTCTCCCTGCAGGTCTTCACCGACCCCGCGCTGATTCCACCGGCCATCGCCTCGGGCGCCATTGATGGCGGCCATTTGACCTATGACCAGGTGGTGGGTCAGGTCGCTGGCGGAACCATGCAAAAAGTGGTGATGCCCATTGACTATTCCAATGGAGGCGATGCCATCGTGGCGGACGCCAGTATCAAGACGGTCAAGGATTTCAAGGGCAAGAAGGTGGGTTTCAATCCGCTGTCGCCGTCCGACTTTTTGCTGTCCTATGCCCTCAAGACCAATGGCCTGACGGACAAGGACATCACAGCCGTCAGCATGACGCCCGAAGCCGTGCCGGCTGCCATGGCCTCGGGCCAGATGCCCATTGGCGTGACCTACGAGCCCAGTCTTTCCCAGATTCTGGGCCAGGGCGGCGGCAAGAAGTTCAAGGTGGTGTACTCCTCCAAGAATGCCCCGGGCCTGATCGCGGACGTGATGGTGTTTGACGACAAGGTCATCAAGGCCAAGCCCACCGAGATCGCCGGCATCATCAAGGCCTATCTGGATGGCCTGGCCTACATGAAGGCCAAGCCCGATGAGTCTGCCAAGATCATTGGCAAGTTCATGGGCGTGACACCCAAAGAGGTGAAAGAGCAACTCTCCGGTGTGTACAACATCCCGCTGGCCGAGATGCCCAAGGCCTTCGTAAAAGCCAAGGAAACCACGTCCTACTACGCCAGCGGCGAGATCATTTCCCAGCTGCTCAAGGCAAAGGGCCAGATCACCACGATCCCGGCAACCGAAGCCACATTTGACGCGCAATTCGTGACCGCGTTGACCAAGAAGTAATCCAACCGACTCGGTGCCTGCAGCGCCGAGTCCTTCATTCGAGGGCCGCATGATGGCGCAAATCTTTCGTTACCCCGACGGTATGTGGCCCAACGTGGCGGACATCGGTTTTACAGTGCTCGGCTACGCGGGCGGTGTGGCCCTGCTCGGTGCGTCGCACGGGGCCCTGAATGCGTTGGGCTTTGTGATGGTGGCGCAGACCCTGATCTGGTCGGCTTACTTCATCCATGAGTTTGCGCACTACGCGATCTTCAAGACCCCAGCGGCCAATGAGCGCTGGGGAACGCTGATGAGCTGGATCAATGGCAGCTGTTATGCCCGATTCGCGGACTTGCGGCGCAAGCACATGCGCCACCATGTGGAACGCGCAGATGTGATCACGTTTGATGTGCGCGCCTACCTGCTGGCCGCACCGGCCTGGGTGCGCAACACGGTGCTGGCGCTGGAGTGGGCCTACATTCCCGTTGTGGAATTTCTGATGCGTGCCTTTGTGGTGGTGCTGCCATTTCGCGATGACCGAAAGAGCGCTGCCAGGGGCCGGGTGCTGGGCATTGCCGCGGTTCGCCTGACGGCGTGGGCGGCACTGGGCTGGTGGTCACCCAAGGCGCTGCTGTTGTACTTTGGTGCCTACCTGGTTTTTGTCACCGCCTTGCGTTTTGCAGATTGCTTCCAGCACACCTACGATGCGTATCCGATCCTGGACGAAACACCGATTCCCGCAGACAAAGTGCGCGACCGCGCCTATGAGCAAGCCAATACCTACAGCGACATATTCAGCCTCGGCAGCACGGTGCTTAACCTGATCCTGCTTAATTTTGGTTACCACAATGCGCACCATGAGCGGCCTACGGCGCCGTGGCATCGTTTGCCGGCCTTCCATCGCGAGCTCTACCCTGCAGCCTGTGCGCAGGTGATCACGGTGCGCGAGTTGCTGCACAGCTTTCACATCAACCGGGTCAAACGCGTGCTGTCCGGTGACTACGGTGTGGTTCAGCCTGCAGGCGTGAACGGGCGCGCCGATGGCTTTGTCGGCGCCGTGGGTGTGTCGTTTCTCACGGCGGTGTAAGTTGAAATCCAGCTACGCCTTGCACGGCAAAACCGTGGTGATCACCGGCGCGGGCGGCGGCATTGGCAGTGCGCTGGCGCACGCGTTCGCGCAGCAGGGCGCACGCCTGATGTTGCTGGACCGCGATGCCGCACCGCTGCAACGTGTGGCCGATGCACTGGCATCGCATGCCGACGTGGACACGGCTGTATGTGACCTGGGTGATGACGCGCAGGTGGCCGCACTGGCCGCCCGTTTGCAGAGTCAGTGGGGTTCGGTGGACAGTTTGATTAACAACGCCGGTGCGGAGTACCCGACGCCGCTGGACAGCAGTGCCCCCGATGCCACCGCGCGTTGGGCCAGCCTGCTCGACAACAATGTCGTCAGCATGGTGCGCCTGACGCGTGCGTTGTTGCCGCTGATGCGGTTCGGCTCGAGCATCGTCAACCAGTCTTCCATCTGGGGCAAGACCGGTGTTGCCGACTTCTCGGCCTACGTGGCCAGCAAGCACGCGGTGATCGGGCTCACGCGTTCGCTGGCATTTGAACTGGCTGGGCGCGGCATTCGCGTCAATGCCGTGTGCCCGGGGTGGATTCGCACCGATGCGGCCATGCGTTCGCTGGCCAGCATGGCGCAGCAGCAAGGGCGCAGCGAAGCCGAGATTGAGCGCGAGGTGCTGTCGCAGCAGGCTTTGCCCAGCATGCTGGCGCCAGCGGACATAACGGGCATCTACCTGTTTTTGGCCAGTGCCGACGCCGCGCCGCTGACCGGTCAGGCCATCGTGGTGAGTAACGGCGAGGTAATGAGCTGATGGCCGCCGCATGGGCCCTGTCGCTGGCCGGACGCACCGCCCTGGTCACCGGTGCCAGTACCGGCATTGGCCGGGCCATTGCCCTGGCATTTGCACAGGCGGGTGCGAAGGTCATCATCAACCACCTGGGCCGTGAGGGACAGGCGCGTGAGGCGGTGCAAGAGATTGAAGCCTTGGGCGCACGGGCGTGGGCTGTTGAGGCCGATGTGAGTCGGGCCGTCGATGTAGCCCGCATGGCCGAACAGATTCAGAGGGACTGTGGGCTGGTGGATGTGCTGGTCAACAACGCCGGAATCATCCAGGAAAAACCGTTTCTGGAAACCACCGAAGACGATTGGGACCGGATGCTGTCGACCGATCTGAAATCGGTATTTCTGACCTCACGCGCCTTCCTGCCGGCCATGGTGGCACGCAAGGCGGGGGTGATCATCAACATCGCATCTGATCTCGCGGTGCTGGGTCGCGCGCAATACGCGCCTTATTGCGCGGCCAAAGCCGGTGTGCTCGGTCTCACACGGTCCCTGGCGCGTGAGTTTGCGCCAGCGATCCGCGTCAACGCCATTGCACCGGGGCCGGTGAATACAGCCATGGTGTCGCTGGAGGCCATGAGCCCCGAATGGATGGCCAAAGAGCTGGATATTCCGCAACACCGCGTTGCCGAGCCGCAGGAGATTGCGGCCACGGCGTTGTTTCTGGCGTCTGATTTATCGCGCTTCTATTGCGGGCAAGTGCTGGGCCCCAACGGTGGCTCGGTGATGCCTTGACTCGGTACGAATTGAAATTTTCATGTCTGTATCGCCCACGCTTGTCCGATCACCTGCACTGCCTCTGTTGGTGCTCCTGTTTTCCTCGTCCTTGTGGGGGCTGTCCTGGTGGCCTTTAAAGCAGTTTGTGGGCGTGGGGCTGGCAGGCCCGGTTTTATCCCTGTTGGTGTATGGACCGGTAGGCCTGACCCTTTCCGTACTGCTCTGGCGTGAGCGGGCCGCGTGGCGGCCGCAAGCCGGTCTGCTGGTGGCGCTGGCGCTGGTGGGTGGGTGGGCCAACACCTCGTTTGTCAACGCCCTGATGCTGGGCGATGTGGTGCGGGTGATGTTCCTGTTTTACCTCTCGCCGGTGTGGTCCGTTCTGGGTGGCTGGTTGTTTTTGGGCGAGCGGGTAGGTGCGCGGCGCAAGGCGGCTGTGGCGGTGGCCGTTGCCGGCCTCTGGCTGGTGCTGGGCGGCACCAAGGCATTGGCCACTGCGCTGAGTGTTGCCGACCTGTTGGCGCTCTCCGCAGGACTGGCGTTTGCGGGCAACAACGTCATCGCGCGCGCCGGGCAGTCCATTCCGATCCGCTCCAAGACGGCTGCCGTTTTTCTGGGCTGTGGCGTGCTGTCGGCCGCTTGGGCGCTGGGCCAGGGTGCTGCCATTCCTGCCGTTTCACTATTGGTCTTACTGGCGGTGTTGGCCTACGGCTTTGGCTGGATGCTGCTGGCCACGGCCACCTGGCAATTTGGCGTCACCCACATGGAGAGCGGGCGCGCGGGCGTGGTCATGCTGGCGGAGCTGCTGGTGGCCGTGTTGACCGCCACCTGGTGGGGAGGCGGTCAACTCTCCGCCATGGAATGGGTAGGCGGTGCCCTGATTGCCTGCGCCGCCCTGATCGAGGCAACGGACACGGGCGCACCGCCGTCTTCAAACACTTTAATGAAGGAAGCACCATGAGTACCGTATGGATGAACGAACTGTCCTGGCTGGATTACCAGGCCCGCATGGCGACTGACAAGCCGCCCATCCTGCTGCCCGTGGGGGCGCTGGAGCAGCATGGTCCGCACCTGCCGTTGGGCACGGATGGCTTGCTGTCGGCTGCGGTGGCTGCTGATGCGGCAGCCCGTGTGGGCGGACTGGTCGCACCCACGCTGTCCTATGGCTACAAGTCACAACCCAAATGCGGTGGGGGTCAGCATTTTTGCGGCACTACCAGTGTGGACGCCGCCACGCTGATTGGCTCGGTGCGCGATGCCGTGCGCGAGTTTGCGCGTCACGGTGTTACCAAGCTGGTGATCGTGAATGGGCACTATGAAAACCAGTGGTTTTTGATTGAAGGCATTGACCTGGGCTTGCGCGATGCCGGCCCCGGCACGCAACTGGAAGTCATGCGTCTGGAATACTGGGACTTCATGACACCCGAAACGCTGGCGGACGTTTTTCCACAGGGCTTTCCCGGGTTTGCGCTGGAGCACGCAGCGGTGCTGGAGACTTCCATGATGCTGCATTACCACCCTTCGCTGGTGCGCCTGGACCTGATTCCCGACGATGGCCCGGCCGACTTCCCACCTTATGACCTGTACCCCACACGCACGGACTGGGTTCCGCCGTCCGGCGTGCTGTCTTCGGCAAGGGGTTCAGACGCCGACAAGGGTCGCCTGTTGGCGCAGGAAGTGTCTGTACGCATTGCACAGGCGATCAAAACCGGCTTTCGTTAAGGTCGGGCGATGGTGGAGCACCCTGACGGTCCGATGGATCTGACAACGACGGCGCTGCTGGTGATTGACATGCAGCGTGATTTTTGCAGTCCGCAAGGCTATGCAGCGCGCGCCGGGCTGGATGTGGCGCGGTTGGCGCAGCCCATCGTTTGCATACGCCGTCTGCTGGATGCGGCGCGCGCAGCGGGCATGCCCGTGGTACACACGCGTGAAGGCCATAGACCTGATCTTTCCGATTGCCCGCCCGAGAAGATGCGTCGCAGCCTGAGGGCGGGCGCGGCCATTGGCAGCACCGGGCCGATGGGGCGCCTGCTGATACGCGGCGAGTATGGCCATGACTTCATGGATGAATTGCAGCCCGTCGCAGGTGAAGTGGTCATCGATAAGCCGGGATATGGCGCCTTTCACCAGACCGATCTGGACCAGGTGTTGCGCAACCGCACAATTCGCCAGCTCATCCTGTGCGGCGTGACCACCGAGGTGTGCGTGCACTCCACGTTGCGCGAAGCGGTGGACCGCGGGTATGCTTGCATGACGGTGGGTGACGCCACCGCCGCGAGTGACCCGGCGATGCAGGCACCCGCACTGGCCATGCTGGGTGTCGAGGGCGGAATCTTCGGCTCTGTGGTCACAACGGATCAACTGCTCGCCGCCCTGCGGGCGGCATCTACCCACCAAGGCATCGCATGACCCAGGTTAAGAAATTGTGGCCGCTGTTGACGGCAACGCACCGCTACGACAAATCGATCTCCACGTTCAACCGCGGGCGCGGTGAACAGATTGAGGCGCCGATACTGGCCTATCTGCTTGAAACTTCGAACGGCCGCATTCTGTATGACGTGGGCTGTGACCACGCCAAGATCAGCGACCCTGTGGCGCGTGCCCGTTACTACGATCCGGCCGTGTTCCCGCTGGGCGCGCCTGAAATGCGCGAAGAGCAACACATTCCCCACCATCTCGCGCGCCTGGGGCTCACGGCCGCCGATGTGGACGTGATCTTTATCGGCCACCTGCACTTTGATCATGCGGGCGGCCTCAAGGAGTTGCGGCGCTGTGGTTGTGGCGCCGAGATTCACGTGCAGCGGGATGAAATGGAGGTCGCGCGCAGCGGTGCAGACGGAGCCGTGTTCGGCGATGACCTCATCGACGACGCGGGTGCGCCCCTGCAGTTTCGCCTGCAACACGGCGAATACACGCTGCTGCCCGGCGTGCAGGCGATTGCCACACCCGGGCACACGGTCGGTCATATGTCCATGTTGATCGAATTGCCCAAGGGTGCGCCCGTTTTGCTGGCGGGCGACGCTGCGGACCTGCAGGAGAACCTGGACGATGAAGTGGCGCCCGGCACCCTGTGGCAGGGGCGCGAGCAGCAGGCAATAGACAGCATCCGCAAACTCAAGGCGTTGGCTTTGGAGACCGGTGCGCAGATCTGGCCGAACCATGACATGGCGTTCTATCGCTCCTTGCCACCTTTTCCGCTGGCTTGCGAATGACGGCCGTGCCGGATCACTACCGAGGGCTTTGGGTTCGCAAACTTCTGGAGACCCCGACGCTGCGCGATGAAAGCACCTTTGTGTGCTGGATGCAGACCAGTGCCTGGCATGCCGATTTGCGCATTCCCGCGTCGGCCCGGCATGGCAGCATGCCGACCTTGGAAATGCTGTCATCTCAGCAGGGGTTCTGCGGTGTGACAGAAGTGACGCAGGACGCGCCAGGCGAGGTGTGTACCTGGCATCGCCAGTTGGACTTTCAACCACCCCGTGCGGAAGTCGACGCGGGTGTGATGGTGTTTGAAACGCCAGAGCGCGTCATTGAGACGGGCGTGCACGCGACGTATCTGGAAGTCTGGGAACGGTTGCCGGACTCTACGGGTCGAACCATCGTGCTGGGCGGCGTGGACAGCACGGGTGGTGATACCCGGGAGCGGGTGCTGGTGGCCGGGCGCTACCTGATGCATGTGCGTCCCCGGACCGTGGCCTGGCCGCAAGGACTGGAAGCCGGCCTGTCGTTGGCGAGCGTGGTCGCCCGCCATCCCGCTATGGCGCAGGAGCTGCTGGACTTTGAAATCTCGGTTGGCAAACTGGATGCAGGTTGCTGGACGATTGGGCATTCGACCCTGCCGGAGCGGGAGGGCCGCAGCCTGCCCTGTGTGCTGCAGCGGGATGGGAAATCGGGGGTGATCGCCGAGGGGTGTTTTTCCGGCACCGCGTGGCAGATCATCGAGTGGACCTGCATGGATGCCACGCTATGAGCCCATTCGCACGGAAAACGTGCGACCACACCACTTTGGTGCACTTTAACGCGAATTTTCTGGCACCGAACTTGCGTAGTTTCATACAAGAGAGGGCGTCGTGCACCGCACATCGCTTGACTTGCTAGACCGCTAGGGTTCCGGGTGCCATGTTGCATGGCGCTGTCTGGTCCGAGAGCTGTCGGCCGCATTCAATGCGGCTCCACGGAGGGACAAAAGCCCGGGAGAAGATGGTGCGCTGCGCCGTCCTCTCTTGCTTTGGTCCTTTTACTTTTGGAGCCCGCCCATGTCAGACCCCACCTCGCCGCCCGCACGACCGGGCATCTGGCGCATCGCCGGCCAGCTGTCCCGTCGGCAGTACTGGATGTTTGCCGCTCTGGGCTTGTTCCTCCCTTTTGCCGGTTGGGCGCTTTTCTCCGCGTCGGGCTGGGTCGATCCCGTTTTCTTGCCGGGGCCGCTCAAGGTGTTCACCCGCCTGGTGTCCTGGCTGTTCGAGGATGACTTGCTGGGCGACGCGGCCATCAGCATCTATCGGGTTGCCGCCGGGTTTGCACTGTCCGCGGTGCTGGCCTTGCCACTGGGCTTGTTGATCGGTTCATTCCGCCCGGTGGAAGCGCTGTTGGAGCCGCTGACTGATTTCATCCGTTACATGCCGGCCGTGGCGTTCATTCCGTTGGTGATGCTGTGGCTGGGTATTGGAGAAAGCGCCAAGATTTCCATCATTTTCATCGGCACGTTTTTCCAGATGGTGCTGATGGTGGCGGAAAACGTTCGCCTGGTTCCCATGGCGCAGATTGAAGCGGCACTCACCATGGGTGCCACCCGCTTCGAGATGATCCGCCTGGTGCTGGCGCAGTCGGCCCGCCCGGCCATTCTGGATACCTTGCGCATCACCATGGGATGGGCCTGGACCTACCTGGTCGTGGCCGAACTGGTGGCTGCCAACTCCGGTCTGGGCTACGCCATTCTGAAGGCGCAGCGCTACCTCAAGACCGACACTATTTTTGGCGGAATCATCCTCATCGGGGTGATTGGTCTGTTGATGGATCAGGGCTTTCGCTGGTTACACCGGCGGCTCTATCCCTGGGCACAAGCGAGAGGGTAAATCATGTCCAAAGTCAGTATCCAAAATGTCGGCAAGGTGTTTGAGCGCGCGGCCAGTCCGGTGCCTGCACTCGACAACGTCAACCTCAGCATTGAAGACAACGAGTTCATCACGCTGGTTGGCGCATCCGGTTGCGGCAAGTCCACACTCCTGCGCATTTTGGCGGGGCTGGAGTACCGCACCAGCGGGGAGGTGTTGTGCGACGGCAAGAGCATCAACAGCCCGGGCGCAGACCGGGCCATGGTGTTTCAGCACTACAGCCTGTATCCCTGGCTCAGTGTGATCGACAACATCAAGTTCAGCCGGCAGCTCCAGATCAACCGCGAAAACCTCACCTCGTCCGATGTGGAGGCCGCCTCGGGCCGTGCCGACGCCTTGCTGAACCTGATCGGCCTGAGCAAGGTGCGCAACGCCTATCCCAACCAGCTGTCGGGCGGCATGCAGCAGCGCGTGGCGATTGCCCGTGCGTTGATGGGCCGTCCGTCAGTTCTGCTGATGGATGAGCCGTTTGGCGCGCTGGACTCGCAGACGCGTGAGGTCATGCACGACCTGATACTGCACATCCACCGGGTCGAGAAAACCACCATTGTGTTTGTGACGCACGACGTGGAGGAGGCGGTGTACCTGGGTCAGCGCGTGGTACTCATGCAGCCGCGTCCGGGCCGCATCCACAGCATTTTTCCGGTGCCCCTGCCTGCCCAGCGCACCCAGGACATGAAGTACTCGACTCCCTTTCGCGAATTGCGCGCCGAGATTCTGGCGCGTATTCGTGAAAGCACCGGCATCACTACCGACCTGGACATGTTAGACAAGCTCAATGTGCAGAGCACAGCGGTCTGAGCCGATTGCCACCTGCTTCATCCACTCATTTAAGCGATACCGCCATGCAAACGTCTTTCGCCAATTTACCTCCAATGGCCCGTGCGGCCGTGCCCGAGACTTCGTCCACCTTCGCGCCAGACCGTGTGCTGTGGGAGGAAGCCTTGCCCGGTGGGTGTCACTGGTCGGGCATCCTGCGCCGCGGAAACACCCTGCGACTGACCGACCTGAGTGGCAGTGCCAATGTGGCGGCCCTGTTCTTCAATCAGGAAGAAAAGACCGAGCGTTACAACATGCCCGACACGCTCAAGGCACAGCACACCGCGTTCCTCACTACGGGCCATGTGTGCTACTCCGACATGGGTCGCGTGCTGTGCTCCATTCCGGAGGATACCTGTGGCTGGCATGACACTTTTTCCGGCGTGCTCGATGCCGAAGGCGTTCGGAAAAAATATGGCGAAGCGCGCTACCAGGAGCACCGCAACGGCATGTTCCGAAGCGCTCAGGATGGCTTGTTGGTGGAACTCAACAAATGGGGTCTGGGCCGCCGCGATGTCGGTGCCAACGTCAACTTTTTCAGCAAGGTCACGGCCGATGCAGAAGGAAAGCTGCAGTTCGACACCAGCCACCGCCAGCCCGGCCACCATGTGGACCTGCGTTTCGAGATGAATGTGCTGGTGGTGCTGTCCGCAGCACCCCATCCGCTGGACCCTGCGCCTCTCTATGCCCCTGGGTCGGTGATCCTGACCGCCTGGCGCTCGGGCACCGCCGGTGCCAGCGATGTATGTCGCCTGTCCTGCCCCGAAAACGACCGTGGCTTCATCAACACCGAACGCTGGTTTTTGTAAACCGGCGCGCCAATCCACGTTTGATTCTTTCGACTCCATTACCCAAGGAATTCACCATGTCTGCCATTACCCAGACCAGCGCGCTTGACCCGGCGCACGCCACCGTGGACGCCATCGTTCCAGCCGGTGAGCCTTGGATGCAGCGCCTGTCCAAAGGACAGATTTTCCGCATCGTCGATCTGGAAGGAAACCAGGCTGTCGACACGCTATTTTTCAATGCCCACGATCCCGAAGAGCATTACAGCCTGACGCACACCATTCAGGCGCAAGGCGCTTTGTATCTGGGTTTGGGAACCACGCTGATGTCGAGCGAAGGCAAGCCCATGCTGACCGTCGTGGCCGATACCTGCGGGCGTCACGATACGCTGGGCGGTGCCTGCTCCTGCGAAAGCAATACCGTACGGTATGCGCTGGAGAAGCGCACCATGCACAGTTGCCGCGACAACTTCATGGCGGCCATTGCCCACAACCCGTATGGCCTTCATAAACGCGACATCGCATCCAACATCAATTTCTTCATGAATGTTCCGGTCACACCGCAAGGCGGCCTGACGTTCGAAGACGGTATCTCGGCCCCGGGAAAGTACGTCGAGATGCGCGCGGAGATGGATGTGATCGTGCTGATCTCCAACTGCCCGCAACTCAACAACCCGTGCAACGCCTACAACCCGACGCCGGTGCGCTGCCTGGTCTGGGACCCGGCCTGAAAGGGCCCGAAGTGCCGGACGGCCGGCGCTTATTTCTTGAACGGCAGGACGACCTGCTCTTTGCACTGAGCTGACCATGTTCAAAAAAGTACTTGTTGCCAACCGCGGTGCGATTGCCTGCCGCATCATCCGCACCCTGCGCCAGATGGGTGTCGGGGCGGTCGCCATCTATTCGGATGCCGATGCCGAGTCGGCCCACGTCGCCATGGCGGATGAGGCGGTTTGCGTAGGTACGGCGGCCGTAGCGGGCAGCTACCTCGCCATGCACCGCATCATTGAGGCGGCGTTGGCTACCGGAGCACAGGCTATTCATCCTGGCTATGGCTTTCTCTCGGAAAACGCGCAGTTTGTGGAGGCATGCGAGGCTGCCGGACTGGCCTTTATCGGGCCGACACCCCAGCAAATGCGGGTCTTCGGCCTGAAGCACACGGCGCGGGCATTGGCAATGGAGGCCGGTGTACCGCTGTTGCCCGGCACCGGCTTGCTGGCGGACCTCGATACCGCGCTGCTGCAGGCAGAAATCATCGGCTACCCCGTGATGCTCAAGAGCAGTGCAGGCGGGGGCGGGATTGGCATGCAGATGTGCTGCCATCCGGATGATCTCAGCGCGGCCTTCGATTCCGTGCGCCGCCTGGCGCAGTCCAACTTCTCCGATGCGGGTGTTTTCCTGGAGCGCTACATCACCGATGCCCGCCATATCGAGGTGCAGATTTTTGGCGACGGCGCCGGCCAGGTGCTGGCGCTGGGTGAGCGCGATTGCTCGCTGCAGCGGCGCAACCAGAAGGTGGTGGAGGAAACACCCGCACCCCATCTGCGTGAAGAGGTTCGCCAAGCGCTGCTGAACACGGCCCGCACGCTTGCCAGCAAGGCGGCCTACCGCTCGGCGGGCACCGTAGAGTTCGTGGTGGATGCGGCGACGCAGGAGTTCTACTTTCTGGAAGTAAATGCCCGGCTGCAGGTGGAGCACGGCGTGACCGAGGCGGTTACCGGCGTGGATCTGGTGGAATGGATGGTGCGGCTCGCCGCGGGCGATATGCCGCCGCTGGACACTTTGACAATCGTGTCACGCGGCCACGCGGTGCAGGCCCGTTTGTATGCCGAAGATCCGGCCAAGAACTTTCAGCCATCCACTGGTTTGCTGACGGACGTGCATTTCCCGTCCAACCTGCGGGTGGACACCTGGATTGAACGGGGTACCGAAGTCACCGCGCATTACGACCCCATGCTGGCCAAGCTGATTGCGCATGGTGACGACCGTGAGCAGGCCTTTCTGAAGCTGGAGCAAGCCCTGGTGGACACGCGCATCGCCGGTTTGGAGTCCAACCTCGATTACCTGCGCTCCGTGATGCACTTTGCACCCTTTGTGCAAGGGCAGCACACCACGCGCAGCTTGTCGACCTTCGTCGCGCCCAGCCATGCCATTGACGTGCTCAGCCCCGGCGTGCAAACCTCGGTACAAGACTGGCCGGGACGATTGGGCTACTGGGCGGTGGGCGTTCCGCCGTCGGGCCCTATGGACAGTCTGGCGCTGCGCCTGGCCAACCGGCTGGTGGGTAACCGCGAGGGCGATGCCGCGCTCGAGATCACGGTGGCTGGGCCCACCCTGAGTTTTCGTAGTGCGATGACACTGGCCGTTGCCGGTGCGCCGATGGAGCTGACGCTCGATGGCGCCCCCGTTCCCCTGGCAAGCGCATTCACCGTTCAGTCCGGTCAGATGCTCCGCATAGGCCGCGTCACGGGCGCGGGCTGCCGCTCTTACCTGGCCGTTGCCGGCGGGGTGGATGTGCCCAGCTATCTCGGCAGCGCATCGACCTTCACCCTGGGTCAGTTTGGCGGCCATGGCGGGCGTGTACTGCGCGCGGGCGATGTACTGCATGTGGGTCAGGCGATGGACCTGCCGGTCATGGAGGCTCCGACTGCGGCCGGTCTGGTGCCCACCTACCAGAGTCACTGGGATATTGGCGTCCTCATCGGGCCGCACGCTGCGCCCGATTTCTTTACGCCCTCCGATATCGAGATGTTTTTTGCGACGGACTGGCAGGTGCACTACAACTCCAGCCGCACCGGCGTGCGACTCATTGGCCCCAAGCCGACGTGGGCCCGGCGCGATGGAGGCGAGGCGGGTCTGCACCCCTCCAACATCCACGACAACGCCTATGCCATTGGCGCGATTGACTTCACGGGTGACATGCCGGTGATTCTGGGGCCGGATGGTCCCAGTCTGGGCGGCTTTGTCTGCCCGGCCACCGTGGTGCAGGCCGAGTTATGGAAGCTCGGCCAACTCTCGCCAGGTAACACCGTGCGGTTTGTTCCACTGCGTCACGATGAGGCGGTGGCCATGGCGAAGACCCAGCAGGCAGCGCTGGCGGTTCCGGTGCGCGTTGAAGCCATTCCATCGGCTCTCGGGGTTGCTACGAGCCAGCCGCAGGACGGCCCGGTACTGCACCGGGTGGCCGCAGGGGGCGAGGGGGTCGAGGTCGTGTTCCGCCGCGCGGGTGATGCCTACGTATTGATTGAATTTGGCGAGCTCCAGCTGGATCTGACCCTGCGCTTTCTGGTGCACGCCCTGATGGTGCGTGTGCAGGCCCTGCGCGATGAAGGCCACTTGGCGGGTGTGATTGATTTAGCGCCCGGCATCCGCTCGCTGCAAGTGCACTATGACCCCATGACGCTGCCCTTGCCCCACCTGATGGACAGCTTGCTGCAGGCGCAAGCCGGGCTGAGCGCGGCGCAGGATATTGAAGTGCCCAGTCGCACCGTGTGGTTGCCACTTTCGTGGGACGACCCCGCCACCAAGCTGGCGATTGAGAAGTACATGCAATCGGTTAGCGCCGATGCCCCCTGGTGCCCCAGCAACATTGAGTTCATACGCCGAATCAACGGCCTGCCCGATATCCAGGCGGTGTATGACATCGTGTTTGACGCCAGCTACATGGTGCTCGGATTGGGCGACGTGTACCTGGGGGCTCCCGTTGCCACACCGCTGGATCCGCGCCACCGGCTGGTTACCACCAAATACAACCCGGCACGCACCTGGACCCCTGAAAACGCAGTGGGCATTGGTGGCGCCTACCTCTGTGTGTACGGCATGGAAGGCCCGGGCGGCTACCAGTTTGTCGGCCGCACCGCGCAGATGTGGAACCGCTGGCGTGAGACCCGTGAATTCACAAAGGGCAAGCCGTGGCTGCTGCAATTTTTTGACCAGATTCGCTTCTACCCCATGGGGGCAGAGGAGTTGCTGGCGTACCGCAAGGACTTCATTGCCGGGCGCGCGTCCTTGCGCATCGAAGAGGGCGTATTCCGCCTGTCGGATTACCAGCGCTTTCTCGATGACAACGCGGCTTCCATCCAGAGTTTCAAGCAGGGTCAGCAGGCGGCCTTTGAGGCAGAGCGCGAACGCTGGCGTATTGCCGGTGTCTCGGAGGCGCCCGATGTCGGCACCGACGACGATGCCGTGGCCCGCAACGCGGCGGCCCAGGCGTTTGACGGCGAGGTCATTGCGTCGCAGGTGTCGGGCGGCGTATGGGCTGTGCAGGTGGCCGTGGGCGCCGAGGTGAAGGCCGGGCAGGCACTGTTGGTCATTGAATCCATGAAGATGGAAATTACGGTGCACGCCCACTGCGATGGCCGCATAGAACAGTTGCTCTGTGTCGAAGGCCAGTCGGTGACTGCCGGGCAGCCGTTGGTATTGATGCGCTAAACCCCGTGAATTCCACGCAAACCTACTTTGAACCAGGAGATGACGATGCGACTTGATCTTTCCATTCCCGCCCTGCGGGCCCGTTACCTGGATGGCAGCCTGACACCTGTGCAACTGGTAGCGCTTCTTGATGCAGAGATGCAGCGGGAAGATGCCGCACTGGATCGCCATATTTGGATCCGGCGCCTGTCGCTCAACGAGATGCGCGTCTATGCCGCTGCATTGGAAGGGCGCGACCCGGCGACGCTGCCGCTGTATGGCATTCCGTTTGCAATCAAGGACAACATTGATCTGGCGGGTATTCCCACCACCGCGGCGTGTCCGGAGTTTGCCTACACGCCGGAGGTCAGTGCCACCGTGGTGCAGCGCTTGATAGCCGCTGGCGCCATTCCGGTGGGCAAGACCAACCTGGACCAGTTTGCCACCGGCCTGGTCGGCGTGCGCTCGCCTTATGGCGCATGCCGCAACAGCATCAACCCCAAATATGTGTCGGGCGGATCTTCGGCCGGCTCGGCCGTCTCGGTAGCCTTGGGGTTGGCGAGTTTTTCACTGGGCACCGACACCGCAGGTTCAGGCCGCGTGCCCGCGATGTTCAACAATCTGGTGGGCCTGAAGCCCACCTGCGGTCGTATCCCTACACCCGGGGTGGTGCCGGCTTGTCGTACGCTGGATGCGGTGTCGGTGTTTGCCTTGACTGCAGGCGATGCGGCCGCCGTGCTGGCAGCTGCGCAGGGAGAAGACCCGCAGGATGCGTATTCGCGCAACCTGGCGCCGCATGGGACTAACTTTGGCGCAGCAGGTGCGTTCCGGTTTGGTGTTCCGCGCGAGGTGGATCTGGAGTTCCATGGCAACTCCGAGGGTCCGGCCCAGTTTGCGCAGGCCGTTGCGCACTTGTGCGCGCTGGGCGGGACACCTGTGGAGGTCGACCTCACGCCATTCCGCGCGGTGGCGACCCTGCTCTACGAAGGTCCCTGGGTGGCCGAGCGTTACCAGGCTATTCGGGCCTTTATTGAGGCCAAGCCAGAAGCACTGCACCCGGTTACCCGCGCCATCACCGAAAAAGGCATTCATATCTCAGCGCCTGACACCTTTGCCGCTTTGTACCGGCTCAAGGACCTGGAGCGACAAACGCGCACGGTCTGGGACACTATCGATTGCATGGTCACCCCCACTGCCAGCACGGTCTACACCATTGAGGCCGTAGAGGCCGATCCGATTCGCCTCAACTCCAATCTGGGCCACTACACCAACCATGTGAATTTGCTGGACCTGTCCGCCATTGCCGTGCCCACGGGCTTGATGACCGCAGCCATGGACCACATGCCCTGGGGTGTGACACTGGTGGCGCGTGCGGGTCAGGATCTGCCCTTGCTGTCGCTGGCCGCGCGTCTGCATGCCGTCACCGTGCCGACAGTGGGTGCTACATCGCACGCGCCGCACCGGTTGCCCAGCGCCACGCCGGATGCCACGCCATTCCCCTCGGGTCTGGTGCAGGTGGCGGTGTGTGGCGCGCACTTGAGCGGACTTCCGCTGAATGGCCAGTTGACCCAGCGCGGTGCCCGGCTGGTGCGTGCAGTGCGCAGTGCGCCGTGCTACAAATTGTTCGCATTGCCCGGCGGGCCACCCAAGCGGCCCGGTATGGTGCGGGTGGACGGCGGCGGTACCGCTATCGAACTGGAGGTTTGGGAGTTGCCAGGCCGGGAGTTCGGCTCGTTTGTAGCGGGCATACCCGCGCCCCTGGGCATTGGCATGGTTGCACTGGAAGACGGCACCCAGGTGCAGGGCTTTGTTTGTGAAGTCTATGCAACAGCCGACGCGCAGGACATCAGCCACTTTGGTGGATGGCGCAGCTATTTGCGCAGCCTTGCCTGAGTGGATGCCCGGCCTCAGCGGGGGCCGGCATCCGCAAACGCTGTCTTAACCGTGCAGGTTGTCGCTGCGGGCAATGTCCAGCAAGTGATTCACTTCTACGGCATGGTCGACGCAATTGCGCGCGTGCCAGCGTTTGATGACCCACATGAACCCGGCGACCACCACGCCAAAGACCGTGATGGCGCCAAAGGCTGACAGGCCCATGCCAGTGGACAGGGCATAGAAGCCACCCAAGCCCAGGATGCATGCCTGCTCATTGAAATTCTGAACTGCAATGGAGCGTCCTGCGCCCATCAGATTGTGGCCCCGGTGTTGAAGCAGCGCATTCATGGGCACCACCAGGAAACCGCCCAAACCGCCCAGCAGCACGAGAAACGGCGCTGCAACCCACACGTTGGTAATGAAGTTCAGCAGGATCACCAGCACGCCCATGGCAATGCCCAGTGGCATCACGTTGGTGGCCTGGTCCAGCCGCATGCGCATGGATGCAGCAACTGCCCCAACGGCCGTGCCAATGGCAACCACCCCCACCAAGGCGGAGGCCTGTGTGACGCTGTAGCCCAAGGCTGCTGCCGCCCAGGCCAGCACGATGTAGCGCAGATTGCCGCTGACGCCCCAAAACAGCGTCGTCGTGGCCAGAGAGATTTGACCCAGGCGGTCGCGCCACAGCCGCAGGTTGCAGTGCCAGAAGTCAGGCAGCAAGGTGATCAGGTGTTTGGGCAGCGGGCGCATGGGCACGCCGGTTGCTGGAATGCGGGTGTTGAACCAGGCTGCCAGGATGTACACAAAAATCAGCACACTGATGGCCGCCTCTGGGGGGGTGTCAATGCTGGTCGTAAAAAATGGAAAGTCGATCGACAAAAGCCGTGCTGACACTGCGTGGCTCACCAATTGCCCGCCCAGCAACACACCCAGGATGATGGATGCGATGGTGAGGCCCTCAATCCAGCCATTGGCCTTGACCAACTGGGAAGAGGGCAGCAGCTCGGTGAGGATGCCGTATTTTGCCGGCGAGTACGCCGCGGCCCCCAAGCCCACAATGGCGTACGACATGAGCGGGTGAGTGCCAAACAGCATCATCAGGCAGCCTACCACCTTGATGCCATTGCTGAACAGCATGACTTTGCCTTTGGGCATGGCGTCGGCAAATGCCCCGACAAACGGCGCAAGCACCACATAGAACAAGGCGAACATAGGCACCAGCGCTGCCTGCTGCCATTCAGGGGCGCCACTGGTTCGCAGCAATTGAACAGCCCCCACAAACAGGGCGTTGTCTGCCAGCGAGCTAAAAAACTGCGCTGACATGATGGTGTAAAAACCGCGTTTCATTCGTGAGGGGTGCGCGCACTAGTGTGGCTAATGCGTCGAATATTGTGGGGTGTCTCCAAACGTGCTGCGGTTATAGCATGCCGGGCAGTGTCAAAATCCGTCCAGCCCATTGATCCCACATACCGCCATGCCCCGTCCCATACTCGCCACCATCCATACCCAGGCCTTTCGCAACAATCTGGAGCTTGCCCGCCGTGCTGCGCCGGATGCCCGGGTCTGGGCAGTAGTCAAGGCCAACGCCTATGGGCACGGAATCGAGCGGGTTTTTGAAGGCCTGCGGGGCGCCGATGGCTTTGCGCTGCTGGATCTGGCGGAGGCGCAGCGGGTGCGCGACCTGGGCTGGCGCGGGCCCATTTTGTTGCTCGAAGGCGCGTTTGAGTTGCGTGACCTGGAACTGTGTTCCCGTCTGGACCTGTGGCACACCGTGCACTGCGATGCCCAGATCGACATGCTGGCCGCGCACAAGACCAATGTGCCGCACCGCATATTCCTGAAGATGAATTCGGGCATGAACCGTCTGGGCTTCGCCCCGGACCGTTACCGGTCCGCCTGGGCCCGGCTCAATGCGTTGCCACAAGTGGACGAAATCTCGCTGATGACCCACTTCAGCGATGCCGATGGCCCCAAAGGGGTGGCGGCGCAAATGGCGGTCTTTGCGGCGGTGACCCGTGATCTGCCGGGTGAGCGGACCCTGAGCAACAGTGCGGCCACGTTGCGGTTCCCGGTCGACCCGACGCTGGCCGCGCAGCACCCCGAGGCCCTGGTGGTGTCGGACTGGGTTCGCCCGGGTATTGCCATCTACGGCAGCGCACCGGATTTCCCCGAGCACACGGCGGCACACTGGGGGCTGCAGCCCGCCATGACGCTTGCTACAAAAATCATAGCAGTCCAGGCAATCAATACGGGGGCTAGTGTCGGATATGGATCATCATTTGTGGCGCAGGAGCCGATGCGCATTGGTGTGGTGGCCTGCGGCTATGCCGACGGGTACCCCCGCATTTGCCCCACGGGCACGCCCATACTGGTGGACGGCGTCCGGACACGTACGCTTGGGCGCGTCAGCATGGACATGTTGGCGGTGGACCTGGGGCCCGTTCCATTGGCCGGTCCCGGCAGTGACGTTACGCTGTGGGGCATCGCAGCCAATGGTGCAGTCCTGTCTATTGATGAAGTAGCGGCCAGTGCCCAGACCGTGGGCTATGAGCTGATGTGCGCCCTGGCGACCCGTGTGCCTGTGGAGGTGTCAGCGTGAAGTACCACCCGATCCCGGTCGCCATGCTGGAAGTGGGCAAGCCACTGCCGGTCAATGTGTGGAGTCCGACGGGGCAATTGCTGTTGCGCCGTGGCCAGGCCGTGGTGTCTGAGCAGCACCGGGAACGGCTGCATTCCCACAATGCATCCTCAACCCCGGAAGACGCGCAGGCCTGGCAGCGTGCCTATGAACGCATGGTGCATGCCATGCTGCGCGACGGGGTAGATTTGCAAACCATTGCGCGCGCTCCGATGCCCAGCGCCATACTGCAACGCGACTACGTCACCGCCGAGCAACTCAGCGGGGGCTGGCTTGACCTGCAGGAAATGCTCCGGGGCATTCTGTACCAGGGCGGTCTCGCCATCAGTCCCTTGCAGCGGCTTGCCAACATCGAGAAGAAAGCCCTGGAACTGTTGCGTAAAGATCCTGATGACAGTTTGTTCTGTCTGTTCCAGGCACTGGCAGACAACGCGCTGGGCTATTGCGCCACGCACGCCTTATTGTGTTCGGTGGTGTGCGAGCTGACAGCCCAAAAGGTCGGGATTGACAGTTTGCAGCGGCAGTCCCTCATGAATGCGGCCCTGACCATGAACATTGGCATGGCGAGAGACCAGGACAGCCTGACCCGCCAAAGTGCAGACCCGACCGATTGGCAGCGCACGCTGATACAGGAACATCCGCAAAAGAGCGCGGAAATTCTGAGTGGATTTGACGTTGATGACGCCGACCAGATCGACATCGTGCGGTGGCACCATGACCCCGACTCCCCTGAGGCCGCTCCACGGACGTTGGCATCCCGGCGTATTCTGGCCATGGCGGACAGTTTTGTGGCCAAAATGGCCGCCCGCAAATCCCGTGCGTCGCTTTCGCCTGTGAAAGCCGTCAAATCCATGGTCATGGGCGCATCGGGCGATGCCGTGGGTGTGGGATCGGCCATGGCGCAGGCGGCGGGCTTTTACCCGCCGGGGAGCTACGTCATGCTGGTCAATGGCGAGACTGCGGTGTCAGTGCAGCGCGGTGAGCGCGCCAACACCCCCTGGGTGGTGAGCATTGTGGACAAGGTGGGTATGCCCATCGTGAGCTATACGGCGAAGAACACCTCCGGTGCCGCCTACGCGATTCAGGCGCCCCTCAATTTTGAGGCGGTGCGGGTAGTGGTGAATGCCGACAAGGTTCGCCGGGCCCGAGACCGAATCCCTCGGTAATTGGGCGAACGTCCTGCCGCCTGTGTTGCCGGGTTTTCTGGATTGATCTGTATTTTTATACAGTAATATCAGGCTATGGCCAAAGAAAAGACGATCTACACCTGCAACGAGTGCGGCGGCATTACACCCAAATGGCTGGGCAAGTGCCCCAGTTGCGGTGCCTGGAATACCTTGGTGGAATCGGTTGCCGAGACGGCTACACCCACCAAAAACCGCTATACCTCCCAGTTTCAGTCGCTCGCCAAAACGGCTGAAGTGACCACGCTGGCGGATATTGATGCCACGGATGTGCAGCGCACGCCCACCGGCCAGGATGAACTGGACCGGGTCCTGGGTGGTGGCATGGTCGAAGGCGCGGTGGTCCTCATTGGCGGCGACCCCGGAATCGGCAAATCCACGCTGCTGCTGCAGGCGCTGGATTCCCTGCAGCGCAGCGGCCAGTCCACCCTGTATGTGACAGGAGAAGAGAGCGGCGCGCAGGTGGCCCTTCGCTCGCGCAGATTGGGTTTGGACGCCTCGCAAGTCAAGGTGCTGGCAGAAATTCAACTGGACAAAATACTCGCCACGATCGAGACGCTGCAACCCGATGTGGCGGTGATTGATTCCATTCAAACCGTGTATTCCGACCAACTCACCTCCGCTCCCGGCTCCGTAGCGCAGGTCCGCGAATGCGCGGCGCACCTGACCCGCTGCGCCAAGTCCAGTGGAACCGCCATCGTGCTCGTGGGGCATGTGACCAAGGAGGGTGCGCTGGCCGGGCCACGGGTGCTGGAGCACATGGTCGACACCGTGCTGTACTTTGAAGGCGACACCCACAGCAGTTTTCGCCTGGTGCGCGCCATCAAGAACCGTTTTGGCGCAGTCAACGAGATTGGCGTGTTTGCCATGACGGAGAAAGGGCTCAAGGGCGTCTCCAACCCCAGTGCTATTTTTCTGAGCCAGCACAGCGAACCGGTGCCTGGAAGCTGCGTCATGGTTACGCTGGAGGGCACGCGCCCACTGCTGGTGGAGATACAGGCGCTGGTCGACAGTGGCGGACCTTCTCCCAGACGCCTCTCGGTGGGCTTGGACAAGGATCGGCTGGCTATGTTGCTGGCTGTGCTGCACCGCCACGCCGGGGTGGCCTGCATGGACCAGGATGTGTTTGTCAATGCGGTCGGCGGTGTGCGCATCAGCGAACCCGCAGCAGACCTGGCTGTGCTGCTGGCCATTACGTCCAGCTTGCGCGGCAAGGCCCTGCCCAAGGGTTTTTTTGCCTTCGGAGAAGTGGGTCTGGCGGGCGAGGTGCGCCCCGCGCCGCGCGGGCAGGAGCGGCTCAGAGAAGCGGCCAAACTCGGGTTCAGTGTGGCCGTGGTGCCCAAAGCCAATGTGCCGAAGAAGCCCATCGAGGGCTTGACCATTCACGCGGTGGAGCGGGTGGAGCAGGCCATGGAAGTAGTGCGCGGGCTGGGATAAGTCCCGGCCGGCTTGTGCTTGCGCCTCGGCGCTGACCTGCGTATGCTTCAATATGCATCTCCATCTGGCATTGAATATTATGAAAAGCACAAATCTTTCGTTGGGGGCCAAGCTGTGGCTCTTTATTGGCGTTGTCATGGCGCTGCTGGTCTTTACCCTGGTGTTTGCCACTCAGAGAAGCAGTGCGGTGCAATCACGCGCCGACTTGGCTTTTGAGACCCAGAGCAAAAAGACCAATTTGTCCCTTCAATGGTCAGGTTTGGTGGAAACCCAGCTGACGCGAATCATTGCCAGCGCGGCGACCCCGGACCCCGCTGTCGATGAGTTGTTCAAGGCGCAGATACCTGCTACCAGTGCGCGGATTACCGAGATCCAGAAGCAGGTTGAAGCCATTGGGCTGAATGCACCCGAAAAAACGCTGTTTGACCGTATCGCCGAGGAGCGGCGGCTGGCGCTGGTGTCGTTGGCCAAGGTACGCGAACTCAAGGGTGCCGGCGACCAGGCTGCAGCGGCAGCTGAGCTCAAGTCCAACTTGCAGCCTATGGTGGACAAGTACGTGAGTTCCCTGCAGGAATTCAGTGATTTGCAGAAGGGTGCCAACGCGCGCATGACCGACGAATTCCAGGCGGAGCGCGTTGTCAATAACTGGTTGACCCGTGGGTTGGTCCTGGCGCTGCTTCTCCTGCTGGTGCTGGGCAACTGGGTTCTCATCAAGCAGATTCGACAGCCTTTGCGTGACGCCATCACCGTGGCTGAAACCATTGCCAGTGGTGACCTCAGCGTCAAGGTGGAGGTGAGTCGGGGTGACGAGTTTGGTGACATGATGCGCGCGATCGCCCACATGCGGGATCAGCTGGTGCATCTGGTCGCCGATGTGCGCCAGGGTACGGAAAGCATTGCGGACGTGAGTGAGGAAATCGCGGCAGGCAATAACGACCTGTCGGCGCGCACCGAACAAACTGCGGCCAACCTGGAAGAGACCGCATCCAGCATGCAGGAGCTCACCTCCAACGTCAAACAATCCGCGGATTCCGCAAGGCAAGCCAACCAGTTGGCCGCTTCGGCTGCGCAGGTGGCGCAGCGGGGTGGCACGGTGGTGAGCCAGGTGGTGTCCACCATGAACGACATCAACGTCAGCTCACGCAAGATTTCCGACATCATCAGCGTCATTGATGGCATTGCCTTTCAGACCAACATCCTGGCGCTGAACGCGGCCGTGGAAGCGGCGCGCGCCGGAGAGCAAGGCCGGGGCTTTGCGGTGGTCGCCAGCGAAGTGCGCAGTCTGGCGGGCCGATCGGCGGATGCGGCCAAGGAAATCAAGTTGCTGATCAACAGCAGCGTCGAAAAGGTGGAAGGCGGATCTGTACTCGTAGCGCAAGCGGGGCAGACCATGACGGAAATCGTCAGTTCGGTGCAGCGGGTCACGGACATCATGGGCGAAATCACGGCGGCTGCGTCCGAACAGGCTGACGGCATCGCGCAAGTCAACGCGGCAGTCAGCCAGTTGGACCAGATGACGCAACAGAACGCCGCCTTGGTGGAGCAGTCCGCCGCCGCCGCAACCAGCATGAAAGATCAGGCGCACCGTCTTGCCGGCGTGGTGGCTGCCTTCAAGCTCGACGGTTCCAGTGCCGTGCGGGCACCGAAGCCTGCGGCGAAGCGGGCCGCTCCCCGTGTAGCTCCCCGCCCAGTGGCTTCCCCTGCACGTCCCAAGGCGATGCCAGCACCCGCACGCAAACCAGCCCTTGCACACCCGATGGCGCCGGTTCTGCATGCCAAGGTGGCTACACCTGCCCTCAACCACGCGTCGACCAAGGCGAGCGGCAGCAAGGGTGATGACGATTGGGAAACGTTTTAACCCGTGCCTTTTCTGAATTTTCGCAATAACCCTGTCGTTGCGCAGGGCGGTGCAGCGCTGGTTGCCGTCGCGCTGGCGGTGCTCGGTTATCGCTCTTATGGCTGGGGCGGCGTTGCCTTGGCGGCTGGCGGCCTGGTGATGTGGGTTTTGCTGCACATGACCCGCATGCTGCTGGTCTTGCGGCGTACGGCCGGTCGCCCGGTGGGTTCGGTCACCAGCGCTGTCATGCTCCATGCGCGCTTGCAGCGCGGCATGACCCTGTTGCAGGTGCTGGCCCTTACCCGCGCGCTGGGGCAATGTGTTTCTCCACCGAACGGCGACCCCGAGGTCTACCAATGGACCGATGGCGGAAACGTGCGGGTGCGCTGCATGTTCGCCCGGGGCGCGCTCGCCCAGTGGGAATTGCTGCGTCCCTGACGCGAAGAGTTCTGGTTGACCCAGAAGCCGATCCTTGCCAGCCGTAAAATCGGTATTTCAAAGACCACGACCCCAAGGACACAATCGATGAGCTCCCTACCTCCCTCAATGGCTGACCGCGACGGCAAAATCTGGATGGACGGCCAGATGGTCGAATGGCGCGATGCCAAGATTCACGTGCTGACCCACACGCTGCACTACGGTTGCGGCGCGTTTGAGGGAGTGCGCGCCTACAACACGGTCAATGGCACAGCGATTTTTCGCTTGGAAGAGCACACCGAGCGGCTGTTCAACAGCGCCAAAATCCTGCGCATGAAAATTCCGTTCACCCCGCAAGAGGTGATGGACGCCCAGATCGCCGTGGTGCGTGAAAACCATCTGGAGAGCGGCTACATTCGCCCGCTCACATGGATCGGCGCGCAGAAGCTGGGCGTGAGCCCCAAGGGCAACTCGATTCACCTGATGGTGGCGGCCTGGACCTGGGGTGCGTACCTGGGTGAGGACGGCATGAAGCGCGGCATTCGTGTCAAGACCAGCAGCTTTACCCGCCACCACGTCAACATCACCATGATCCACGCCAAGGCGGTGAGCAACTACACCAACTCCATCCTGGCCAACATGGAAGCCACCGACGAGGGCTATGACGAAGCCTTGTTGCTGGACCCACAAGGCTTTGCCTCGGAAGGCGCAGGCGAAAACCTGTTCATCGTGCGCAAGGGCGTGGTCTACACCCCCGACTCCAGCGCGGGTGCGCTCAACGGCATCACGCGCAACACCATCTTCGCAATCTGCCAGGATCTGGGCATCGAGCTCAAGGAAAAGCCGATCACCCGGGATGAGATTTACATCTCCGACGAAGCGTTTTTCTCCGGTACCGCCGCCGAGGTGACCCCGATTCGCGAACTCGACCGCATTGAAATCGGCCGCGGCTCGCGCGGCCCCATTACCGAAAAAATCCAGGCGGCGTTTTTTGACATCGTCAACGGCCGCAACCCCAAGTACGCCCATTGGCTCACCAAAGTCTGATACCCATGACACAAGTACCGATTGAACTGCTGGCCAAAGACCTGAACCACCAGGGTGGTGTGTTTTGCCCCAGCCCGCTGGCTCACATGCAAACCTGGAACACGCATCCCAAGGTGTACCTGGATGTGGCGCACACGGGTGAGGCCAAATGCCCGTATTGCGGCACTGTGTACAAACTCAAGGACGGCGAGCACTTCGCAGGGCATTGACCTTGCAACGACGCTCGGCACTGGTCATTGCCCCCCAGTGGATTGGGGATGCGGTGATGACCGAGCCGCTCATGCGGCGCCTGCACGCGCAGGGCCAAACCCTCACGGTGGCTGCGTTGCCCTGGGTGGCCCCGGTTTACCGGGCCATGCCCCAGGTGGCTGCGGTGATTGCATTGCCGTTTGCCCATGGCGGTCTGCAATGGGGTGCCCGGCGAACCTTGGCGCGTCAGTTGCGTGGGCAGTTCGACACGGCTTATGTCTGCCCGAATTCCTTGAAAAGCGCGTTGCTGCCCTGGTGGGCGGGCATTCCCAAGCGGGTGGGTTACCGGGGTGAGGCGCGCGTGGGGGTGCTCACGCACCGCCTGCCAAACCCGCCCAAAGGCCAGCGCCCGCCCATGGTGGCTTTCTATTCTGCGTTGAGCGGCGAGAGCGATGTGGCCAACGACCGCCCCCAGCTGCATCTGGGCGCATCGGGTGTGGACGGCGTGTTGGCGGGTTTGCAGCTGGAGCGCGCCCGCTACTACGTTTTTGCACCGGGTGCCGAATACGGCCCGGCCAAGCGCTGGCCCGCACGGCATTTTTCTGAGTTGGCACGGCAGTTGCCCCTTCCTGTGGTGCTGTTGGGCTCCGCAAAAGAGGCCGCGCTGTGCGCCGAAATTGCCCATGCGGCGAATGCAGGGCAGGGCGGGCACTGCCTGGATTGGTCAGGGCGCACGTCGCTGGATAAGGCACTGGCTGCCATCTCTGCTGCCAAGGCCATGGTCAGCAATGACTCGGGTCTGATGCACGTTGCGGCGGCTTTTGGTGTACCCCAGGTCGCCTTGTTCGGCTCATCGAGCCCGCTGCACACGCCGCCGCTCAGTCCGCAAGCCCACGTACTGTGGCTCAAAAATGACCCAGACTACCAGCCACCGCTGGACTGCGCACCGTGCTTTGCGCGGGAGTGCCCGCTGGGCCACACGCGGTGCCTGGTGGATATCAAGCCGGAGCGGGTGCTACATTTTTTATAGCTCCTTGCGCAGTAGCGACGGGGGCTACGGCCTTTTTTTCCATGAAGTTCGCAACCCGCATCCGCTTTGCTATCATTTTGTCGATTCCCGCAGGGCAGCTGCCCGTTGTTTTTACCAACCCGACCGAAAGGACTGATTCCCATGGCCAAGAGTTTGAAACAGTTAGGCGTCTCCCTGGCGCTCGTCACGAGTGCCGTGTTAGCCGCCGTCGGCGCGCACGCCGCCGAGCCCAAGGAGCTCAACATCTACAACTGGTCGGACTACATCGCCGAAGACACGATCAAGAATTTCGAGAAAGAGACGGGCATCAAGGTCCGTTACGACAACTACGACAACAACGAAATCCTGCACGCCAAGCTGGTGGCGGGCCGTTCGGGTTATGACATCGTGGTGCCCGGTTCGCACTTTGCCAAAACGCAGATTGAAGGCGGCCTGCTGCAGAAGTTGGACCGCAGCAAGCTCACTAACTGGGGCAACCTGGACAAGGGCTTGCTGGAGCAACTCGCCAAGGTGGACCCGGGCAACGAATACCTGGTGGACTGGCTGTGGGGCTATGTGACGGTAGGTATCAACGTCAACAAGGTCAAGGCCGCGCTGGGCGACATGCCGATGCCGGAGAACGCCTGGAGCCTGCTGTTTGACACCAAGTATGTCAGCAAGCTCAAAAGCTGCGGAGTGAGCGTGCTGGATTCGGCCTCCGAGGTGATTCCGGCGGCGTTGATGTATGCCGGAAAGCCCGCATTCAGCAAGGACCCGGCCGACTACGCGGCGGCGGCTGGCGTGCTCAAGGCGATTCGCCCCTATGTGACGCGCTTCTCGTCGTCCGGGTACATTGAGGAAATGGCCAGCGGTGCTACCTGCCTGGTTTTGGGTTTCTCGGGTGATATCAACATTGCCCGCAGCCGTGCGGCAGAGGCCAAGACCAAGAGCAAGACCCCTGTCGTGATTGAGGCGCTAGTGCCCAAGACGGGCGCCACGTTGTTCTTTGACACTATGGCCATTCCCAAGGATGCGAAGCACGTCGAGAACGCCCACCTGTTCATCAACTACATCCTGCGCCCTGAAGTGCATGCTTCGCTGACCAACAAGGTGTTTTATGCCAACCCCAACGCGGCTTCTCTGAAGTTCGTGAAAAAGGATGTCGCGGAGAACAAGACCATTTTCCTGGATGCTGCCGCAACCAAAACCATGGTGGCGCCCGATGCCTTGCCGCAGGCAGTGCGCAAGGTGCAGACCCGCACTTTTACCAACTTCAAGGCGGGTCGCTAGACCGGTCGACAGGCAGACAAAAAAAAGCCACCCGAGGGTGGCTTTATAAAAGTCCCCGAAGGGACGTCGTTGGAACCTGTTGAAGCAAACCTATTGGCTGGTTTGGCTTCGATCCTTGTGAACTGTGACAGCAGCTGGGTGTACTGTAGGGGGTTTGCGGCTTTCGCGGTATCCCCCATTCGGGTGAATTTGGGACATTTTTTTGCGAAAACGCAAAGAAGTCATTTGATATTTGTGAGGTCTACCGAATCTTCATTGACTTTAACTATCAGGTCGGCGCGATGGCGCGTTATTTCAATACGCCGTGCGTTCGGCTCATCAGTCAGGGCAATCCACTCCAGGGCTTGTTCGCGGCTCCGACCAAAGTGCATGTGTCGGTTCAACAGCCGCTCCAGACGCACCGCACCATCTACTTCCAGGTACCAGACTTCATCCAGAACGCCGCGAATCTGGGCCCAGGGCGCGTCCTCCAGCAGAAGGTAGTTGCCCTCCGCAATGACTAACGGAATGTGGGCTTGCACGGCAATGGCGCCTGCCACAGCCTCTTCCAATTCGCGCCGGAACTCCGGGGCGTAAATGGTTTCACCGAGTTGCTGCGTTTTGATACGGCGCAACAGTTCGACATAGCCGGCGCTGTCAAAGGTATCGGGTGCACCCTTGCGTGCGGCTTTGCCAAGACGAGCCAGCTCGGTGTTGGCAAGATGAAATCCATCCATGGGCACGATACAGGTGTCCTGCGCAAAGGCCGACGCCAAAGTGGCCGCCAACGTCGATTTTCCGGCTCCGGGTGGCGCGACAATGCCCAGGATTTTGCGTTGGCCGGACGCAATCAACTGCTGTGTGCGAACCAGGCACTCGGGGGGCAATGTCATGGCGCGGCAGGTGAGAAAATGCCTTGCGTACATTCCAGGGCGGTGCTGCCCAGCCGCCGCCGCACTTCGTCTCGCGTGGGTGGCACGCAGCCGCGGCGCATGACGCAAATGCTGGCACTGGCGATGGCATTGCAAAGCAGGTCATAGGCCTGTTTGGCGGTCACTTCGGCAGAACCCCAGCCCCGGGGAAGTGTGCTTTCCAGCAATGCAGTAACCAGTCCGGCCAAAAAGCAGTCGCCCGCGCCCACCGTGTCAACCACCGCGATTTTTTCGGTCTCGTGGGAATGAAAAATCTGTCCGTGACGGGTCAGCAGGCTGGCGCCATCGCCTCCGCGAGTGAGTGCCACGAAGTGTGCGCTGCTGTGGCGAAGCAAATAGCGGGCGCGCTCGATGGCGTTGGCCCCTGGCAGGTTCAGGCACTCCAGGTCTTCATCGCTCACCTTGATGATGTCTGCATAGTGCAGCGCAGAGAGCACATGGCGGCGATACAGATCGAGGTCAGGCATCACGGAAGGTCGCAAGTTCGCATCAATTACCACCGTGCGCCCAGCCTGGCGCTGTGCGGACAACCACGGCAGGTAGGTCGCAGCGTCGTCGGGGGACAAAGCCAGCGCGCCCGTGCACACCACCGACAGGGACTCGGCCTGCGCGCAGGCTTGCACCATATCGATTGCCGTGGTGGCCCGGTCAGCCACTCCTTCGCGGTAAAAGGAATAGTCCGGGTGCCCTTCTGCATTGACGCCCACCACTGCCAGAGACGTCACTTGCGATACCGGGGTCGGGACCGCGAGGTGCACGCCATCTTCCCGCAAGCCGGCTTCCAGCTGGCGCCCAAAGCGGTCGCGTGAAAGGGGGTTGAGATAAAGCGTTTCGACCCCCTGGCGCGCCAGAGCGCGCGTGAGGTTGTAGACAGCACCGCCCAGGCACGGGTCAAAACGGCCGTCAGCGTTGCGAATCAGGTCGATCAAGGCCTCGCCAGCGGTGGCAACTTGTAGAAGCGATTTATTTTGTGTCATATTAGGGTTTTCCATAACTAAAGCAACTTGATTTAGTAAGTAGTTTCCAACTATAGTTCAGCCACGCTAAGACGTAAAGCGTAAAAACCCAGGGGCCAAGGCACCTGACAAGCAAAACCTGATTGGATATCCTCCTAGGAGACACTAGATGAAAAAAGCTACCGTACTGACTTTGACCGCTCTGGCACTGGCTGCGTCCAGCGCATTTGCTGCTGATCCCGTGATCGGATTGATCACCAAGACCGACAGCAACCCCTTCTTCGTGAAGATGAAGGAAGGTGCCGAAGCCGAAGGCAAGAAACTGGGTGCCAAAGTACTCAGCGGCGCAGGCAAAATGGACGGCGACAACGCTGGCCAGATCACTGCCATGGAAAACATGATTGCAGCAGGAGCAAAGACGATCCTGATCACCCCCAGCGACGCCAAAGCCATCATCCCCGCCATCAAGAAAGCGCAAGCCCAAGGCGTGATGGTCATCGCGCTGGACAGCCCGACGGATCCGGTCAGCGCCGTGGATGCATTGTTTGCTACCGACAACTTCAAGGCCGGCGTGCTGATTGGACAATACGCCAAAGCAGCTCTGGGCGGCAAGAAGCCCGTGATTGCTACGCTCGACCTGTTCCCGGGCCACCCCGTGGGAGCACAGCGCCACAATGGTTTCCTGCAGGGCTATGGCCTGAAATCGCTGGACGCCAAGAGCAACGACCTGGCGCAACCATCCGAAGTGGTCTGCATGGCGGACAGCTTTGGCGACGCAGCCAAGGGCCAGACCGGTATGGAAAACTGCTTGCAAAAGAACCCTGGTATCAACGTGGTGTACACCATCAATGAGCCAGCAGCAGCCGGTGCCTACAAGGCTTTGAAGGCCGCTGGCAAAGAGAAAGATGTGGTCATCGTGTCGGTGGACGGCGGCTGCGCGGGTATCAAGGACGTGGGCGCTGGCGTGATCACCGCAACCTCGCAGCAATACCCCTTGAAGATGGCTTCCATGGGGGTAGCCGCGGGTGTGGAATACGCCAAGACCGGCAAAAAGGTCAGCGGCTACACCGATACGGGTGTGACCCTGATTGCCGCCAAATCCATGCCCGGCGTGGACAGCAAAGACGTGAAAACCGGCACCGACCTGTGCTGGGGTAACAAGTAAGTTTGATATGCGGCGCCTCCTAAACGGGGGCGCTGCGACGGTCCACCGGACTCCCCCCTCAACGAGCCATGATCTGACATGAACACGTCCACTCTCAAGCTCCCGCCCATCGCAACGCTGGGCCCCTTCATTGCCCTGCTGCTGGCCTGCATCTTCTTTGCAACCCAGAGCGACCGGTTTTTGTCGCCCCAGAATTTCTCGCTGATCCTGCAGCAGGTCATGGTGGTCGGTGTGATCGCTATCGGCCAGACACTGATCATTTTGACCGCCGGTATTGACTTGTCGTGTGGCATGGTGATGGCCCTGGGCGGCATTGTGATGACCAAGTTCGCTGCCGACTACGGGCTCTCCGCGCCTGTGGCCATTGCCTGCGGCATCGCGGCGACCACCCTTTTCGGCTTGCTTAATGGCCTGCTGGTGACGCGCATCAAGCTGCCACCGTTCATCGTGACACTGGGCACCCTCAATATCGCATTTGCCATCACGCAGCTCTACTCCAAGTCGCAAACGGTGACGGACATCCCCGAAGGCATGACCTTCCTGGGGAACACCCTCAAGATGGGAAGTACCTCGATTGCCTACGGCGTGGTGCTGATGCTGGCGCTCTATCTGGTCACATGGCTCTGGCTGCGGGAAACCGCGCCGGGCCGCCATATCTATGCCGTGGGTAACAGCCCGGAAGCAACGCGCCTCACCGGCATCCCGACCGACCGCGTCCTGCTGGGCGTGTATGTGCTCGCTGGCGTGTTCTATGGCATTGCATCGCTTTTGTCGGTAGCGCGCACCGGCGCCGGTGACCCCAACGCGGGGCAAACCGAAAATCTGGACGCCATCACCGCCGTGGTGCTGGGCGGCACCAGCCTGTTCGGCGGGCGCGGCATCATTTTGGGTACCCTGGTGGGCGCCATGATTGTGGGCGTGTTCCGCAACGGCCTCACGCTCATGGGAGTGTCGTCTGTGTATCAAATTCTGGTCACCGGCATTCTGGTGATTCTGGCTGTGGCCACTGATCAAATGTCGCGTAAGGGAGTCCGTTGATGAGCCCGAAAACACCTCAAATCGTGATGCAGGCCAAAGGCCTGGTCAAGCGCTATGGCCAGGTGACGGCCCTGGACGGTGTGGACTTCGAGTTGCGCGCCGGTGAAATTCTGGCCGTCATTGGCGACAACGGCGCGGGCAAGTCCTCGCTGATCAAGTGCCTGTCAGGTGCCACCATTCCTGACGAAGGCGAGATTCTGCTGGATGGCAAGCCGATTCATTTCCGCAGCCCCATTGACGCACGCCGATCCGGCATCGAAACCGTCTACCAGGATCTGGCCGTTGCTCCCGCCATGACGATTGCGGAAAACCTCTTCATGGGCCGCGAGTTGCTGCGCCCCGGATTCATGGGTCAGTTCCTGCGCCTGCTGGACAAGAAGAAGATGCTGGAAGAGAGCATCTCAAGAATGAACGACCTCAAGGTCGGCATTCGTTCCATGACGCAGGCGGTGGAAACGCTCTCCGGCGGCCAGCGCCAGTGCGTGGCCGTGGCCCGAGCGGCAGCTTTTGCGCAGCATGTGGTGATCATGGATGAACCCACGGCAGCGCTGGGTGTGAAGGAAGGCAACATGGTGCTGGAGTTGATTCGCCGGGTGCGCGACAAGGGACTGCCGGTGGTGCTGATCTCGCACAACATGCCCCATGTGTTTGAAGTGGCAGACCGCATCCACATCGCCCGTCTGGGCAAGCGCGCCGCGGTGGTTAACCCCAAATACATCAGCATGAGCGATACCGTTGCCGTGATGACGGGCGCCAAGACGGTGGAAGAGCTACCGGAGAACGCCCTTGCTTAAAGGCATCAACCCCCTGCTGACGCCCGATCTGCTCAAACTCCTGATGGAGATGGGTCATGATGACAGTCTGGTGCTGGTGGACGCCAATTTCACAGCGGTCCAGTTGGCAGCGGGCAAGCCTTTGCTGCGCCTGCCGGGCACTGGCATGCTGCGCGCCATTCAGGCCATTACATCGGTTTTGCCACTGGTGGCAGACGAGCGCCACCCGGTGGGGTACATGCAGGTCAGTGACACCCCGGCGGACTACCGCTCCGCATTGCAGCGTGAGGTGTTGGCCCACGTGGAGCCGTTTTTTTTGCCAGAGCAGTCGGCAGAGCCCATTGAGCGGTACGCGTTTTACGAGCGCGCGCGCAAGGCGTTTGGAATCGTCATCACTGGCGAGCTGCAGCCATTTGGTAACTTCGTACTGCGAAAGGGCGTGATCGGTGAAAATCTCCGACCATGACCTCTGCCGATCCCACACCCGCTGTTTCACCCCCCTCGCCACCACGGGTTGAAATGGTCTCGCCAACACTGCTGCGCCCGCGCGGTTCCAACCATGTGGGCATGCGGCAATTCAATGAGCGCGTGGTGTTGCAGGCCATTCGGCTCAATGGCAGCGTACCCAAAGCAGAATTGGCCCGGCTGACAGGACTGACAGCCCAAACCATCGGCCTGATCACCACGCGGCTGGAAGACGACGGATTGCTCATTCGCCATGACCCTGTGCGCGGGCGCATTGGTCAGCCTTCGGTGCCACTGGCGCTGAATCCGGATGGGGCCTTCTCTCTGGGAATCAAGATCGGGCGGCGCAGTGCGGACTGGCTGCTGGTTGACTTCACCGGCGCCGTGCGCAAACGTGAAACCCTGAACTATGACTTCCCTGACGCGCAGACTCTTCTGCCCGTCATCCGCACGCGGATGCATGCCATTCAGGCGGGGCTGGGGGCCTTGGGATCGCGTCTGGTGGGTGTGGGCGTTGCCGCCCCGTTCAACATGGGCGGTTGGCACAAGATGCTGGGCCTCTCGCAGGCCACGTCCGACCACTGGAACCAGATCGACCTCTGCGCGCAAGTGCAGGCCATGACCGACACGCCGGTGAGTTTCGTGAAGGACACCTCTGCGGCCTGTATTGCCGAGCTGGTGGCGGGCCGTGGCCGCGACCTGAAGAGTTTTCTGTACCTGTTTGTCGATACTTTTGTGGGTGGCGGTCTGGTGATCAATTCTCATCTGCATGATGGTGTGCACGGCAACGCGGGGGCCGTGGCCTCGTTGCCGCTGCAAGTTGCCAGCGGCACGGGCGGTGCCCCAGAGCAATTGATTGCCCATGCCTCGCTGTGGGAGCTGGAGCAGCGATTCAAGAGCGTGGGGCTGGAGCCCAGCGCGGCCTACGATGACCGTGCCCTGTCGCCGCCCTATCTGGCGCAAACCGATGAATGGATTGCCAGCGCCGCCTTGGGACTGGCCCAGTGTGTAGTGAGTGGGACTGCGTTTCTGGATGTGGGGGCGGTGGTCATTGACGGCTCATTCAGCATCACCATGCTGCAACGCCTGATCGCAAGAACGAATGACGCACTGGGCCGGTACAACTGGGAGGGCCTGTGGCCAACCCGGGTGATTGCCGGGAGTGTGGGTTCTGACGCACGGGCACTGGGGGGTGCCTTGTTGCCCTTGCATGCGAATTTCGCTCCAGACCGGGATGTGTTTCTCAAAGCCACGCCCTGAGAGCGTTTTCAGGCCGCCATGGGCAATCGAATGTCGAAACACGCGCCGCCTTGGGGCTGGTTATTGCAGCCGACGGAGCCACCATGGCGCAAAGCGATGGATTTCACCAAGGCCAAACCCAGACCCACTCCGCCATCGCGCTCGGATGCGCCTGGCAAGCGATAAAAGGGCTCAAATATGCGATCCTGGTATGCAGCAGGCACACCGGGGCCGTTGTCGCACACCCGGATGACCGCGACTTGGCGCTCCTGGGTCAGCGTCAGGGTGGCGTCACCGTGGCCATAGCGACTGGCGTTTTCCAGCAGGTTGCGAACTGCACGGCGCAGCAGCTTGCTGACGCCCGGTACCAGGAGCTCGCCACCGGCAATCTGCACATCCAGTGCGACGCCCGTGCGCGCGCATTCCTCCGCAGTCAAGCCCATCAGGTCGACCGGTTCGATCGTGCCCAGATCCGCCTCTTTGGCATCGAGGCGGCTTGCCAGCAGGATCTCTTCGATCAGCTGATCCAGCTCACCAATGTTGCGGGCAATTTCATCCTTTGCCTGGCCGGATGCTGTGTCGCGCGCACCGCCCATGAATTCCAGGCCCATGCGGATACGTGTCAACGGCGAACGCAATTCGTGCGAGGCGTTGGCCAACAGCGATTTTTGTGATGCCAGCAAGGCGTCGCGCGCTTTCACCAGCGTTTCAATTTGCTGCGCTGCGTGGTTGAAGCGACTGGCCAAAAAGCCGACCTCGTCATTCCCTGCTACCGGCACGCGCACGCTGAGGTTGCCGTCACCCCATTGCTCCACGCTGTGCTGGAGGACCTCCAGCCTGCGGGTGAGTCGACGAATGATGGGATAGGTTCCCAGCGCCACGGCCACTCCGACCAGGCCAAGCGTCCAGAAAAAACCGAATGGCGCGCGCCATGACGACTGCGGCGACCGGGGCAGATGCAGGTGCATCGTCTGTCCGTCATGCATGCGCACCTCAAATTCCGGGCCTTCGCGCACGTGGCCGCCGGGTGCTCCATTGGGGTGCCCCAAGCGAACGAGGCCGTTGCCAATTACCTCACCGGTTTCGTTGCGCACGACCACTTCCCGCAACGGCGGATCGGCCGCCATGCGCCAGGCCCAGCCCACCATCAGCGTGAGCACGGCCACGGCCAGCACGACGGCCAGCCAGATGCGCACATACAGTTTCTGGAAGAACATGGGTCAACGTGGACTGGACAATGTCAGTCTTGCTGCCGGGCAAAAACGTAGCCCACACCCCGCACGGTCAGAATGCGTTTGGGTGCTTTGGGGTCGACTTCAATGGCGGCGCGGATACGGCCCATGTGCACATCAATCGACCGGTCAAATGCATCGAGCTCCCGGCCGCGCACGGCTTCCATGATCTGGTCGCGGGTCAGCACCCGCCCGGCCCGTTCAGCCAGCGCAACCAGCAGGTCAAACTGATATGAGGTCAGATCGCAGACCGCGCCACTGACCGATACGGTTCGTGCATCACGGTCGATCTCCAGCGAGCCAAAGTGCAACGACTTGCTGTCGGGCGTCGGGCCTTCGCCACGGCGGCGCAGTACGGCGCGGATGCGCGCCAGCAACTCCCGGGGCTCGAACGGTTTGGGCAGGTAATCGTCGGCGCCAATCTCCAGACCGATGATGCGGTCCATGGCATCGCCCTTGGCGGTGAGCATCAAGACCGGCACCTGCGCCTGGCTGTTGGGCAGTGCGCGGATACGGCGACACACTTCCAGCCCGTCAATGTCGGGCAGCATCAAATCCAGGAGAACCAGATCGATGGCCACCCCATTGGCGGGATTGCCCAGTTGTGCCAACCCAGTCAGGCCGTCGCCTGCGCAGCTCACGGTGTAGCCGGACTGCTCCAGGTATTGCGCCACCATGGCGGCCAGGCGGGCGTCGTCCTCAATCATCAATAGGTGTTGGCTCATGCGCACAGTCTATCCCTGCCCGTTGCCAGGCATATGCGCGGCACTTGAAGCCACGGTAAAGTTGGGTAAATGCAATTTTGCTATCAAATAAATAGCTAGATGCGCGTATTCTACGTGGGCCAGGTGCTTATTTGATCCTGGAAGTCAGCCACACCAGCCCTAGTACCGGAACGCCGAGCAGGGCGGTAACGGTAAAGAAGCTGCTGTAGCCGAAATGGTCCACGTACACGCCGGAGTAGCCCGCCACGAACTTGGGCAAGAGCAGCATCATGGAACTGAACAGTGCGTACTGGGTGGCGGAGTAATTCACATTGGTCAGGGACGACAGGTAGGCAATGAAGCCTGCCGAGGCAATCCCGCTGGCGAGGTTGTCGGCTGAGATCACAAAAATCAGGGCATGCACGTCATGTCCCTGGCCCGCCAGCCAGGCAAAGAGCAGGTTGGTGGCCGCGCTCAGCACCGCGCCCAGCATCATCACCCGCATCACTCCCATGCGCATGGCCATGGCGCCACCCACAAAGGCACCCGCCAGGGTCATGACCACGCCGTAGATTTTGGTCACCGCGGCCACTTCGTCCTTGGTGTACCCCATGTCTACATAAAACGGATTGGCCATGATGCCCATTACCACGTCGCTGATGCGGTAGGTGGCGATCAGCGCCAGAATCAGCGCCGCGTGCCAGCGGTAGCGGCCCATGAATTCGGAAAACGGCTCCACCAGCGCGCCGCGTATCCAGTCTGCGGCGTTTTTGGCGGCAGGCATGGCCCGCTGGGCGGGTTCTGGCGAGAACAACACGGTCAAAACGCCGGGCAGCATGCTGGCGGCCATCACCCAATAGGCGGTTTGCCAGGCACCTTGCTGGTAGGCGGCGGCCGCGCCAGCGACGGCATTGGGCACTTCAGCGCGGGCGGCAATCCACAGTGCGCCGGCACCGGACCAGATCATGGCCAGGCGGTAGCCCGTCTGGTAGGTGGCAGCCAGCGCGGCCTGGCGTTCGTTGCTGGCCGATTCGATGCGAAAGGCGTCCAGTGCAATGTCCTGCGTGGCGGAGCCAAAGGCCACCGCCAGTGCACCCCACACGATGGGCGCCAGCGCCAGCTTGGGGTCGTTCAGGGACATGAACACCAGCGCAGCCATGATGACCGCTTGCGACAGCAGCAGCCAGCTGCGCCGCCGCCCCAGCAGGCGCGTCAAAACCGGGATGGGCATGCGGTCCACCAGGGGTGACCACACCCACTTGAAGCCATAAGCCAGGCCCACCCAACTCAAAAACCCGATCGTGGTACGGTCAATGCCCGCTTCGCGCAGCCAGAAGCTCAGGGTGCCAAACACCAGCAGCAAGGGCAGTCCGGCTGAAAATCCCAGTGACAGCATGCGCAGGGATGCGGGCTCCAGGTACACCTTCAGGGTGGCAATCCAGGTGGGCTTGTCAGCCGGTGGAGCCGTGCCGTGCGTTGGTGTGGTCATAGAGGAATAATACCGTGATGAAGTCTGAGTCTGTCTGCAAACCAAAGAAGCCCGAGGCATGGGTGCTGCCCCAGCTGCTGCTCGTGCTCGTCTTGTTGAGTGGGGTGCCGCCTGTCCAGGCGCGTGACGGGGTGGACGTGGGCGGCAACTCGGCTTTTGCCAACCTTGTTTCGGCTGATCAGGTGGAGCAATCGGCCTCGCAGCAATATGCGCAGATGCTCAGCCAGGCGGCCAGCAAGAATGCGTTGGGCCCCAAGGACAACGCACAGGTGCAACGCCTGCGCGGCATTGCCCGCAAAATCATTCCGTTTACGGCGGAATGGAATCCCCGTGCCCGGCAATGGAGCTGGGAGGTCAATCTGATTGGTTCCAGCCAGATCAATGCCTTTTGCATGCCGGGCGGGAAGATTGCCTTTTACAGCGGTATCCTGCAAAAGCTCAAGTTGACTGACGACGAAGTCGCCATGGTCATGGGTCACGAAATCGCCCATGCTTTGCGGGAGCACGCGCGTGAGCGCATGGGCAAAAACGCCGCTACCGGCATCGGTGCCAATTTGCTCAGCCAGGTGCTGGGCCTGGGGCAGGTAGGACAGACCGTGACCCACTATGGCGCCCAACTGCTGACGCTGGAGTTCAGCCGGACCGATGAGTCCGAGGCGGATCTGGTGGGAATGGAACTGGCCGCCCGCGCCGGGTTTGACCCCCGCGCCGGTGTCACCCTGTGGCAAAAAATGGGAGCAGCCAACCGCTCGGCGCCTCCGCAATGGCTGTCTACCCACCCGGCTGGCGCCACCCGCATCGCCGATATTCAGGCCAATTTGCCCCGCGTCATGCCCTTGTACGAGCGGGCGCGTACCCGTTAGACCGGTTCATGGCCCACTCAGAATCGGCAACATTTCCTGTGCCCACTGGATGGAGGCCTCCTCGTACAAGATGCCTTTTTTGAGAATCATGTGGTGTATGCGGGCCTCCCGGGACAGGACTTGCTCCTGGGAGAAGTCCCGCGCCTCAATCGCGCGGTAAGTCTGCAGTTTTTCCTGATGCAGGGCAATGCGTCGTTGCAGCTCCACGTGCAGCCCCAGCGGCCCCATCGCAGCGTCGGCGCGCAGGCGCACCATGAACTCGTCGCGCAGATCAATCGGCGCAGACGGCTCAGCCACCCAGCGCAACAGTTCTTGCTGACCCAGCGGCAGCACTCGGTACATGCGCTTGCGCGTTTTGCCCGCGTCAGGCGCGCTGCTGGACTCAATCCAGCCGGCGGCCTCCATGCGGCCCAGTTCCCGATAAATCTGTTGGTGCGTGGCGTGCCAGAAGAAGCCGATGGACTTGTCGAAACGACGCGCGAGGTCATACCCGGAAGAAGATTTTTCCAGCAGAGAGGTAAGCACGGCGTGCGACAAAGACATGGTGGGAGTCTACGTGCAGGCATCAAACTATGCAACCAGTTGCATAAATATCCGATATGCCATACAGTGCTGCAACTGGTTGCATAGTCGCGCTGTTTTGCCCCCTTTTTGAGGAGTTATCCATGACCGCTTACCCCCATATGTTGGCCCCGCTTGATCTGGGCTTTACTACCTTGCCCAACCGCGTCCTCATGGGCTCCATGCACGTGGGGCTGGAGGAGGCCAAAGACGGTTTCAACCGCATGGCTGCGTTTTACGCCGAGCGCGCCCGCGGTGGCGTCGGTCTGATCGTGACCGGCGGCATTGCCCCCAACGACCGGGGTCGCCCCATGCCCGGCGGCGCCCGCATGACCACCGAGGAAGAGGCTGCAAAGCACCGCGTGGTAACCCAGGCGGTGCACGACGCGGGCGGCAAGATTGCCATGCAGATCCTGCACTTTGGCCGCTACGCCTACCATCCCGAACTGGTGGCCCCCAGCGCCCTGCAGGCGCCCATCAACCCGTTTCGCCCCAACCCCCTGAGTACCGAAGAGGTTCATCAGACCATTGACGACTTTGTGCGCTGCGCCGCACTGGCCCAGTCCGCAGGGTACGACGGCGTGGAAATCATGGGCTCCGAAGGCTACCTGCTCAACGAATTCATTGCTACGCGCACCAACCACCGTGACGACGAGTGGGGCGGATCCTATGAAAACCGCATCCGCTTTCCCGTGGAGATCGTGCGCCGCACGCGTGCGCGCGTGGGCCAGAACTTCATCATCATCTACCGCCTCTCCATGCTGGATCTGGTGGAAGGGGGTTCGACCCTGGAGGAGGTGGTGCAACTCGCCCAAGCGGTGGAAGCGGCGGGCGCCACCATCATCAACACCGGCATTGGCTGGCACGAGGCACGCATTCCCACCATTGCCACCAAGGTGCCGCGCGGAGCGTTTGCCTGGGTGACGCGGAAACTCATGGGCAAGGTGGGTATTCCGCTGGTCGCCACCAATCGCATCAATACCCCTGACGTGGCCGAGCAACTGCTGGCGGACGGCTTTTGCGACCTGGTGTCCATGGCGAGGCCGTTTCTGGCGGACCCCCTGTTCATCCAGAAGGCAGCGCAAGGGAAAGCCGACGAGATCAACACCTGTATCGGCTGCAATCAGGCCTGCCTGGACCACACCTTTGGCGGCAAGATCACTTCCTGCCTGGTGAACCCGCGTGCCTGTCACGAAACCTTGCTCAACATCATTCCATCGGCCACCCGCGGGCGCGTCGCTGTGGTGGGTGCGGGCCCCGCAGGCCTGGCCTTCGCCACGACCGCCGCCCAGCGCGGATTCGAGGTGACTCTGTTCGACTCGGCATCCGAGATCGGCGGGCAGTTCAATATTGCCAAACAGGTTCCGGGCAAGGAAGAGTTCTTTGAAACTCTGCGTTTCTTTGGCCGCCAGATCGAACTCACGGGCGTCAAGCTGGCGCTGAACCACCGCGTCACCGCGCAGGAGCTCACTGCCGGCGGCTATGCGCATGTGGTGCTGGCGACCGGCGTGAGCCCGCGCACGCCTGACATTGAGGGCATCAACCACCCCAAGGTGGTGGGCTATCTCGATGTGCTGCGCGACAAATGCGCCGTGGGCAAAACCGTGGCGCTGATCGGTGCCGGCGGCATTGGCTTTGATGTGGCCGAATACCTGCTGCACAGTGGCACCAGCCCTAGCCAGGACCCTGCCAAGTTCTTCGCTGAGTGGGGTGTGGATACCAGCTACGCCACCCGTGGTGGCCTGACCCCCGAACACATTGAAAAAAGTCCACGCAAGGTTTATCTTCTGCAGCGCAAAGCGAAAAAAGTGGGCGACGGACTGGGCAAAACCACCGGCTGGATTCACCGTACATCCCTGAAAAACCGCCAGGTCGAAATGCTGGCAGGTGTCACCTACCGCAAGATCGACGAAGCGGGTTTGCACATCACCGTGGGCGATCGTGAGATGGTCATACCCGCCGACACCGTGGTGGTGTGTGCAGGCCAGGAGCCACAGCGTGCTTTGCAAGCCGAGTTGGTCGCCGCAGGCTGCGCCGTTCACCTGATAGGGGGCGCCGATGTCGCCGCCGAGCTGGACGCCAAGCGGGCAATCAAGCAGGGCACTGAACTTGCTGTCGCGCTGTAACGCCCGCCCGAAAACCGATCAGGAGAAACACACATGCATCCCAACCCCCCACTCCAGAGCGCCGCATTGGCCACCCTTGAACAGTGGCATGCCATGGTCGCCCGGCGTGATCTGAGCGAACTGGGCACCTTGCTGCACCCGCATGCCGTTTTTCGTTCCCCCATGGCGTACAAGCCCTATCCCGGCGCGAAGGCGGTTTCACTGATCCTCAACACCGTCATGGCTGTGTTCAGCGACTTCACCTACCACCGCCAACTGGCCAGTGCCGATGGCCTCAGTGTGGTGCTGGAATTCAGTGCCAACGTCGGCGATAAGATGCTCAAGGGAATCGACATGGTTCAGTTCGATGCGGATGGAAAAATCGTCGAATTCGAGGTCATGGTGCGCCCCATGAGTGGCCTGCAAGCGCTGGGGGTAGAAATGGGCAAACGTCTGGCCGCATTTGCTCCACAATAATCACCACGACCACGCGCGTTCGCTACCCATAACAAACAGGAGAAATATCCCATGCTACAGCCCGGCCTCATGATGGACCGCCCCTTGCTTTTATCCAGCGTGATCGAACACGCTGCCGCCCAGTTTGGCGACGCTGAAGTTGTTTCCCGAGAGACCCATGGTCCCTTGTTCCGCTATACCTATGCCCAATGTGCGGCGCGGGCCCGAAAGTTGGCCAACGCCCTGACCACTTTGGGTCTGGAAGAGGGGAGCGCGGTAGGGTCCATTGCGTGGAACAACCATCGTCACCTGGAAGCGTATTACGCGGTCTCGGGCAGCGGCATGGTCATGCATACCTGCAACCCGCGCCTGCACTCGCAGCAGCTGATCTACATCATCAACCACGCCGAGGACAGCGTGATGCTGTTTGACGCCACTTTTGCGCCGCTGATCAAGGGCATTGCGGCCCACTGCCCCAAGGTGCGCGCCTGGGTGTGTCTGTCGGAGGCGGCCCACATGCCCGCCATTGAGGGCGTCGCCAATGTGATGTCATACGAAGACTTGATTGCACCGTGTAGCGAGCAGTTTGACTGGCCCGAGTTTGACGAACGCACCGGTGCCGCACTGTGCTACACATCCGGCACCACCGGCAACCCCAAAGGGGCCCTGTATTCACACCGCTCCATTGTGCTCAATGCCATGTCGGGGTGCCTGCCGGGTATTCTGTCGCTGTCAGCCGATGAGGCCATCTTGCCGGTCGTGCCCATGTTTCACATCAATGCCTGGTGCATTCCGTACGCGGCGCCCATTGCGGGTGCCAAGCTGGTTTTGCCGGGACCGCGCCTGGATGGGCAGTCCCTGTACGAATTGATGGAATCCGAGCGCGTGACGGTCAGCGCCGGTGTGCCGACCATCTGGCTGTCGTTGCTGGCCCATGTGGAACAACATGGTTTGCGCTTTAGCACCATGCGCCGCACCGGCGTGGGCGGCTCGGCCATGCCCAAGTCACTGATTGCCAAATTCATGGACACCTACGATGTGGAGGTGCGCCACGGCTGGGGCATGACGGAGACCACAGCCATCGGTACCATGGGCACCCTGATGCCCAAACACAAGGACTGGACGCCAGAGCAAAAGCATGCCTTGCTGGCCAAGCAGGGCAAGAGCGCGTTTGGTGTAGAAATCAAGGTGGTGGACGAGCAGGGCGCCACGCTGCCGCGCGATGGTGTGGCACAGGGTGAACTGATGGTGCGCGGGCAGTGGATCCTGGCGTCCTACTACAAGGGTGAGCGCTCCCCACTGGTGGACGGCTGGTTTCCCACTGGAGATATCGCGACGATTGATGCCGATGGCGTCATGCAGATCCGCGACCGCACCAAAGATGTAATCAAGACCGGTGGCGAATGGATCAGCTCCATCGACCTGGAAAACGCCGCTATCGCCCACCCGGCCGTGGCGATGGCCGCAGTGATTGGCGTCAAGCATCCCAAGTGGGATGAGCGCCCGCTGCTGTTTGTGGTCCGCAAGCCAGGGCAGAGTGTGGAGAAGCAAGAGATGCTGGCCTTCCTGGCCGAGCGCGTTGCCAAGTGGTGGGTGCCCGATGACGTCATCTTTCTGGATGCGTTGCCAGTAGGCGGTACCGGCAAGGTCCAAAAAGGCGACCTGCGCAAAGAGTACGGCGGCGTTTTCAGCTAACCCGGCGTGCCTCGCTTGTTTGGGCACCATGCACTGCTTCTTTCAAGCCAGCTTGTAGTTTCCAGTCAGCCGACGGGCAGGTGCCCGCCACGATCGGGGTCGAGTTGTGGGCGGGGGCAGTGTGGTGGCCGCCGCGGGCGTGAACTGCCTGGGTCCGGTCGAAGCGCGACCGCACTTTCGGAACCGCGGGAATTGAACACCGAGTCTTATGGGTGTATGGAGGAGAATGGACTTGATGAAGTTCACGGATCTACCTGAGGTGTTTTGGCAAGGCTCTGGCGGGCGGGCTCGTCATCTCGGCTGGCGTGCTGTGTACGGATTCATCGTGCCCCTTGCCAGCGGCATTGGTCGAGTATCGACGTCGGAGCGTACTTGAGTTCCACAAGTTCCAACGCTGCGGGGGCCTCAGGCGGCACTCCGCGGCGGAGTCATTCGATTCACCGTGAGCGCTGGCGACTGAGCGCTGCGTTGTTGCTCTCCCTGCTGATTCACTCGCTTCTCTTGAGTTTGAGTTTTGGCGGCCAGGGATTGGGCTTTCCGGGCTTTGGCTTCCCATGGCAAGATCGACGCATTGAGGTGCCCGATCTGCGCGTGGTACTCATTGCGGCACAGGCCCCCGCCGCTGATGCAGTATCGACTGAGCCGCCAATTGTCGGTGGGCTGGCTTTGATGCCATCCGTGTTCCCATCCCTGGCTCCGCGTCAGAAAGTGGCCGTGATCGTACGCGAGCCTACGATGACTGCCAGCGCCGAGCCGCTGGAAAATCACAAGCCAACCGCAGCGGGCAATGCAATGGACAAGAGTGTGTCCGGCGTGGTCTCTGCGAACGTGCCGTTGCTCGCGGATGGGCCGGGTGATGTAGCGCCCGCGTCAGTCCCTCGGCCGGAAGTAATTGCATTGGAGCGGTCCGACGCTGCGGCCTTGGTCGTTCCCGTCGTCCCTGTCGCTCCGGCGGCACCGATGCCCGTGATCGCTGTAGCGCCGACCGCGTCGACTGCAGAGACCGCGGTGCCGGCGTCTCGAGATGCGGGCGATGCAGCGCAATCGCAGATCTACGCGGAAGCACAAGAGCGAGCTGTTGAAACGGCCAAGCTTGATCTTGCGAAGCAGCTTGAGACGGAACGGAAGGCGGCCGCTCAGCAAGAGGCGGTGCGACAGGTGGCCGCCCGCCAGGAAATTGAACGGGGCGAGGCGGCGCGTCTGGACGCTGAGCGCCTGGAGGCCGCTCGTCAGGCGGCGGCGCGGCAAGTCGCGGCACGGGAGGAGCAGGAGGCGCGACGCGATGCAGCACGCCGGGCGATGGGACGACAGTTGGATGAAGAGGCCGCCCGGCGTGAAGCGGCTTCGCTTGCAGCGCCCCCGTCACCCCTGCTACCCGCCACGTCGAGTAGCGCACGTCGAGGCAGGCTCTTCGGTCGCACCGACGCCAACTCCGAACTCATCCTGTATGCAGAAGCCTGGGGCCGGAAGTTCCAGCTGAACATGACCATTGACATGGTTCGAGAAGCGGCGAAGCAACCTCACGCCGATCCCTTGGTGACCGTGGCACTCCGAAGCGACGGCTCCGTCGAGTCGGTGACATTTGTTCGCTCCAGCGGCGTGGCGGGAATTGACGAAGCGATACGTCGTATCGTGCAAAGCCAGGCGCCCTATGCCCAGTTCTCGCCGGGTCTGGCTCGCGAGTTTGACGTGATAGAAATCCGCAGGACCTGGACCTTCGATACGGCCATCCGCTTGTATTGATCTGACCGCTGCGCGACAGAAACCGATCAGAACTTGAAGTCGTAGTCGATGGAGATCGGTGCGTGGTCGGAGAACTTTTCGGCCTTGTAGATGCTGACTGACTTTGCGGTCGACGCCAACTCCGCAGTCGCCAAGTGGTAATCCAGCCGCCACCCTACGTTCTTGGCGTACGCCTGGCCCCGATTGCTCCACCATGTGTAGCAGTCTTCAGTGGCAGTAGGTTCCAGATGGCGGTACACGTCCACCAATTGGTGTTCGGTCAGCATACGGGTCATCCAACCCCGCTCGTCCGGCAGGAAGCCGGAGTTCTTGCGGTTACCTTTCCAGTTTTTCAGGTCCATTTCCTGGTGCGCAATGTTGACGTCGCCGCACAGGATGAACTCCCGTTGCGAATTGAGCGCCGCCAGGTGCGGCTGAAATTCCGCCAAAAACCGGAACTTGGCCAATTGGCGTTCTTCACCCGATGAGCCGCTGGGGAAGTACGCGCTGATGATGGACAGTTTGCGAGAAGGGGTGTCAAAGCGAAGTTCCACGTATCGCCCCTCGGCATCAAACTCTGGCGAACCGTAGCCAACAATGACATCGCTGGGCGTGCGCTTGCTGTAAATGCCAACGCCCGAATACCCTTTCTTTTCTGCAAAGTGGAAGTGTCCGTGCAGGCCGGACAATTGTTCGAAACGCCCGGCGATGTCGGTGGCCTGTGCCTTCACCTCTTGCACGCAAATACAATCAGGCTGTGCCTGCGCAAGCCAGGCTTCCAGTCCTTTGCTGGTGGCGGAGCGGATGCCATTGAGATTCAGGCTGGTTAACTTAAACAAGGAAATTCCCCATGTCGGACCAAGACCCTCAGCATGACGCTTTAGCCCTGGAGTTTGTTGAATTTGCAGTGGAATGCGGGGTGCTGCGCTTTGGTGAGTTCAAGACCAAAGCGGGTCGTATCAGCCCGTACTTTTTCAACGCTGGCCTGTTTGACGACGGTGCCAAGCTGGGGCGTTTGGCCGAATTTTATGCGCAGCGGCTGCTGGCCAGCGGCATTGAGTTCGATATGGTTTTTGGCCCCGCGTACAAGGGCATCCCATTGGGTGCCGCCCTGGCGGTGGAATTGGCGCGCCGCGGGCGCAACGTGCCGTTTGCCTACAACCGCAAGGAAGCCAAAGACCATGGGGAGGGCGGCACACTGGTGGGCGCACCGCTCAAGGGACGTGTGTTGATTGTGGATGACGTGATGTCAGCAGGAACTGCTGCGAGAGAGTCCATCGCCATCATTGCGGCGGCGGGTGCGACGCCCCACGCGGTGCTGATTGCCCTGGATCGACAGGAAAAAGCGACCGAAAATGGCGAGGATGTCCCTTACAGCGCGGTTCAGTATGTGCAGCGCCAGCTGGGCTTGACGGTCTGCGCAATTGCGAAGCTGGGCGATTTAATGCACTATCTGGAAAAGCGCGGTGGAGGTTCTTCCGGGCAGGAGCACCAGCGCGTGCTGGCCTATCGCGAGCGCTACGGTGTTGATGAAGGGTGAGAATGAAAATCAATATTATCGGTTCAGCATGCGCCCTACTGGTTTTGACCAGCGCGGGCGTGGCTTCGTGGGCACAGAATTCGCCGGTCATTTCGGGGGTTTACACCTGTGTGGATGCCAAAGGACGCAAGTTGACGGCAGATCGTCCGATTCCTGAGTGCACGGATCGTGAGCAAAAGGTACTGAACCCGAGCGGCACCGTCAAGACCAAGGTTGGGCCCACACTGACGGCGCAGGAGCAGGCCCAGCTCGAGCAGAAAGAGAAACGGCAAATCGAAGACCGCGGACGCGTGGCGGAGGAGAAGCGGCGCGACCGGGCCTTGCTCACGCGCTATCCCAACCGGGCAGTTCACGATCAGGAGCGCGCGGAAGCACTGGCCCAGATTGCCGTGGTTATTAAAGCAGCGACCAATCGCCTCGAAGAGCTGGGCCGCCAGCGCGTAGGAATCGACGAAGAGATGGAGTTCTACAAGAAGGACCCCAGCAAAGCGCCGGCCTATGTGCGACGTCAGCTGGACGAGAATATCCAGAGTCAGGCCGTGCAGAAGCGGTTCATCGCCGAGCAGGAAGGCGAGATTCGCCGTGTCAATGTGCGCTTTGACGACGAACTGGTTCGCCTGCGCCAGCTTTGGACGACGATTTCACCGTCTCCCGCCCGCTAGCTCAGTTTGAGAGTTTGCTGCGCAACAGGTCGTTGACCTGTTGCGGGTTGGCCTTGCCTTTGCTGGCTTTCATGATTTGGCCGACCAGCGCGTTGAGCGCCTTCTCGTTTCCCGCCTTGAATTCGGCCGCATTCTTGGCGTTGGCGGCGATCACTTCTTCTACGATTTTCTCGAGTGCGCCGGTGTCGTTCATTTGGCCCAAGTCGTTTTCGCGAATTAGACGTTTAATCTGCGCTTGGGCAGCCAGTATTCTTTCGAATGCTTGCACCGCATCATCAAACCGTTCTTTTTCGTTGGTCCACAGCTCCTTGAAAAGCGCTTTTGCGCCTGATCCATTGACGTCGCCCATCGACACCGCTGAGATGATTGAAGCCAGTTGCATTGAGTCAACGTGAGAGTGCTGAATCGCGAGGTTGGCGCTGTTCAAGGCAGCACTGAGTTCGCCCAATATCCAATTTGCAGAGAGTTTGGGCTGGCCGCTTGCTTGTGCAGTCGCTTCAAAGTAACTGGCCATTTCTTTGGACTGAGTTAGAAGCGTTGCGTCGTATTCGCTTAAACCATACTCCGCTGCAAACCTCGTCGCCATCACACGCGGCAATTCGGTCATTAGCCCCCGTATTTGCTCGATCCACTGCTCTGAAATGCATAGCGGAGGCAGATCGGGGTCAGGAAAGTAGCGGTAATCGGCGGCGTCTTCTTTGCTGCGCATGGCGCGGGTCTCACCCGTGTCGGGGTTGAACAGCACGGTAGCCTGCTGGATCGCATGTCCGTCTTCGATCTGTTCAATCTGCCAGCGAACTTCATAGTCGATAGCCTGCTGCATGAACTTGAAGCTGTTCAGGTTCTTGATTTCGCGTCGTGTACCCAGCGGATCACCGGGCTTGCGCACCGATACATTGGCGTCGCAGCGGAAACTGCCTTCCTGCATGTTGCCGTCACAGATGCCGATCCAGGTCACGATTTTGTGCAACTCTTTAGCATAGGCCACCGCTTCAACCGAGGACCGCATGTCGGGCTCAGTCACGATCTCCAGCAGGGGCGTGCCTGCGCGGTTCAAGTCAATACCCGTTTGCCCGATGAAGTCTTCGTGCAGCGATTTGCCCGCGTCTTCTTCCAGGTGGGCACGCACCAGCCGCACCGATTTTTTCTCGGCCACGCCTTTCACTTCAGGCATGAAAAATTCGACGCTGCCGCCTTGCACCACCGGGATTTCAAACTGGCTGATCTGGTAGCCCTTGGGCAGATCGGGGTAGAAGTAGTTTTTGCGCGCAAAAACGCTGACCGGGGCTAGGTGCGCACCAATGGCCAGCCCGAACTCGATGGCGCGCTCTACCGCGCCTTTGTTCATGACGGGCAAGGTGCCGGGCAATGCCAAATCCACGGCACAGGCCTGGGTGTTGGGCTCGGCACCAAACGCGGTGGATGCGCGGCTGAAGATCTTGCTCGCGGTGGACAGCTGGGCGTGCGTCTCGAAGCCGATGATGACTTCATAGCCTGACACCAGTGGGCCCGTTGGGCGGCCCTGTTGCTGTGCTTCAAATGTGTTCAGGGTCTCGCTCATGTCAGAAGCCCTCCGGCGTGTGTGCGTGCCAGTTCGTGGCTTGTTGGAAGCGGTGGGCCGCGTTGAGTAGCTTGGCTTCTTGAAAGTAATTGCCAATCAGTTGCATACCAATCGGCATGCCTTTGTCGGTGGCATTCTGCGCAAAACCGACCGGCACGCTCATGCCGGGCAGGCCTGCCAGCGAGGCGGGCAGGGTGTAGATGTCGGCCAGGTAGTTGGCCACCGGATCGTTTGATTTTTCGCCCAACTTCCACGCGACGGTGGGGGCCACGGGGCCGGCAATCACGTCGCACTGCTGGAAGGCGTTCTGAAAGTCGTCGGCAATCATGCGGCGAATTTTTTGTGCCTGTAGGTAATAGGCGTCGTAGTAGCCATGTGACAGCACATAGGTGCCAATCATGATGCGGCGCTTGACCTCGTCGCCGAAACCTTCGGCGCGGGTCTTTTTGTACATGTCCGACAGGTCGGTATATTTCTCGGCCCGGTGGCCAAACTTGACGCCATCAAAACGGCTCAGGTTGGAGCTGGCCTCTGCGGGCGCAATGATGTAGTACACGGGGATCGACAGCTCGGTGCGCGGCAGGCTGATGGGCACCAGCTTGGCGCCCAGCTTTTCGTATTCTTTCAGAGCCGCATCAATGGCGGTTCGCACGTCGCTCGACAAGCCGTCCGCAAAAAACTCCTGGGGAATGCCAATACGCAGGCCTTCGAGGGAGTCCGATAGCCTCCGTGAAAAGTCTTCAGCGGGCACATCAAGGGATGTGGAGTCACGGTCCAGATCCGGGCCGCACATGGCACTGAGCAGCATGGCGCAATCCTGCGCCGAGCGGGCCATGGGGCCTGCCTGGTCCAGGCTGGAGGCAAAGGCAATCATTCCGTAGCGTGATGCACGGCCATAGGTAGGCTTGATGCCCGTGATGCCACAAAACGCGGCGGGCTGGCGAATGGAGCCGCCGGTATCGGTGCCGGTCGCGGCTGGCGCGAGCCTCGCTGCGACGGCGGCGGCGCTACCGCCGGACGAGCCACCGGGGACACGGTCCAGGTTCCACGGGTTGCGCACGGGCTCTACTGCGCTGTGGCCGACGGGCGCAATCGCCGAGTTTTCATTGCTCGAACCCATGGCGAACTCATCGCAGTTGAGCTTGCCCAGTGTGACCACGCCCTGCGCGGCCAGATTGGCGACCACGGTCGCATCAAAGGGCGAGTGGTAGTTCTTCAGCATGCGTGACCCAGCCGTCGAAACAAAGTCTTTGGTGACAAAGATGTCCTTGTGGGCGATGGGTATCCCTTCCAGTACCCCGGCTGTGCCGTTGGCAATGCGGGCGTCAGCCGCGCGTGCTTGCGCCAGCGTCGTTTCTTCCTGGATCTCGACATACGCGCCGAGGTCTGAATGGGCGCGACTTCGCTCTAAAAAGTGGCTGGCAAGTTCAACAGCCGAAACCTGCTTGCTGCGCAGCGCCTCGGTCAATGCGTGGACGCTCAGGTCGTGAAGGTCCTGGGAGTCAGTGGTTTTGAAGGACGTCATCGTGTGCTTTTTAAATTATTCAATCACCTTGGGCACCAGAAAGAGCCCGCGCTCCACCGCTGGCGCGCTGCGCTGGTTGGCTTCGCGTTGATTGGGCTCACTCACCCGGTCTTCCCGCAGGCGCAATGCGATGTCGGACAGAACGACGACGGGGTGGGCCAGCGGCGTGATGCCGGTGGTGTCCACTGCCCGCATCTTCTCCACAATCGCGAAAAAATCGTTCATTTGACCCAGCAGACGATCACTCTCGGCGGGCTGCAGTTCCAGGCGCGCCAGATTGGCAATGCGCGCGATATCGGTAGATGTCAGGGACATGGTGCGTTTAGAGTTGAAACCAAAGGTAAATCGAGCCTGAACGCGCTCTTCTGGGCGGGTTATTCACAGGCAATCGGTTATTATCCTGCCTTTGGTCCAAGTCTCGCAAAAACCCGAAACTTGACACTAATCTTACGATTTTTAACGATAAAACTGTGGTGATGGCTGGCCGAAGTGCCTGTTGTGCCCGAGAGGAATTTTGATGTTTGGTGCATTTCGTCGGTATTTTTCTACCGATCTGGCGATTGACTTGGGTACAGCCAACACCCTGATTTTTGTGCGCGGACAGGGCATTGTTCTGGATGAGCCTTCCGTAGTCGCCATTCGCCACGAAGGCGGACCCCAGGGTAAAAAGACGATTCAGGCCGTCGGCAAGGAAGCCAAAGCCATGTTGGGCAAGGTCCCCGGCAATATTGAAGCCATTCGCCCCATGAAAGACGGCGTGATTGCCGACTTCACGGTGACCGAGCAAATGCTCAAGCAGTTCATCAAGATGGTGCATCCGCGCGGCATTTTTCGCCCCAGTCCGCGCATCATCATTTGCGTGCCTTGCGGTTCTACCCAAGTTGAGCGTCGTGCCATTCGTGAATCCGCGTTGGGCGCGGGTGCCAGTGATGTGTACCTGATTGAAGAGCCCATGGCCGCCGCAATTGGCGCCGGCCTGCCCGTATCGGAGGCCAGCGGCTCCATGGTGGTCGACATTGGCGGCGGCACCACCGAGGTGGGTGTCATCAGCCTGGGCGGCATGGTCTACAAAGGGTCTGTCCGCGTGGGCGGCGACAAGTTTGACGAAGCCATCATCAACTACATCCGCCGCAACTACGGCATGCTGATCGGTGAGCCCACGGCAGAGTCCATCAAGAAGAAAATCGGATCGGCATTCCCCGGCTCCGAGGTCAAGGAAATGGAAGTGCGCGGGCGTAACCTGTCCGAGGGCGTGCCACGCAGCTTCACCATCTCCAGTAACGAAATTCTCGAAGCGCTGACCGATCCGCTGAACAACATTGTCTCCGCGGTCAAGAACGCGCTGGAGCAGACCCCGCCAGAGTTGGGTGCTGACATTGCCGACCGCGGCATGATGCTCACCGGTGGCGGCGCCCTGTTGCGCGACCTCGATCGTCTGCTGGCTGAAGAAACAGGCCTGCCGGTGCTGGTGGCCGAAGATCCTCTGACCTGTGTGGTGCGCGGTTGCGGCATTGCGCTGGAGCAGATGGAGCGTCTGGGCTCCATTTTCACCAGCGAATAATCGTCGGAATCAGCGATGCCACTTGGTACGCTGGACAGAGCGCCGCCTCCCTTTTTCCGCCAAGGGCCTTCGGCCCTGTCAAAACTGGCCGTGTGCAGCGCTTTGGCACTCTTGCTCATGGTGGCGGACGCGCGGTTCAAGGTCATGCAGCCCTTGCGTGTGGCACTGGCTACCGTACTTTACCCAGTGCAGTGGCTGGCGCTGCGTCCGGTAGTCCTGATCCAGGCCGGAAGCCAGTATTTTTCTTCCATGACCGCCGCCCAGGCGGTTCAGGAAGAGGCGCTGACAAAGCGCAATTTGCAATCGCAACGGGCCAATCAGGTGGAGCAACTGTCGCTGGAAAATGCGAGGTTGCGCAAGCTGCTCGGATTGCGGGAGCGTTTGCAGTCTCCCGGTATGGCGGCGCAAGTTCTTTACGACGCAGCCGACCCCTACAGTCGTAAAGTCTTCATTGACAAAGGCATGGCGGACAAGGTGGGTTTGGGTTCTCCGGTTCTCGATGAGGCCGGTGTGCTCGGGCAGGTCACCCGGGTCTATCCATTGGTCAGCGAGGTGACCCTGATTACCGATAGGGACCACGCCATTCCGGTCCTTAACACCCGAACCGGCGCGCGGGGTGTGGCTTTTGGCGATATCAGCACGCATGCTGACGCTCTGGAGTTGCGCTTCATGGCGGCCAACGCCGATGTGGCGGCTGGCGATCTGTTGACAACCAGTGGCGTCGACGGCGTGTATCCACCCGGTCTTCCTGTCGCGCGAGTCGAGAAAGTGGAGCGCCGCGTTGACGCGGTGTTCGCCCGCATTTATTGCGTTCCGCTGGCGTTGGTTTCTGGTTCAGGGCATGTCATGGTGCTGGAGCCCTTGTCCACCCAGATCCCGGCACGGCCACCGGCTGACTTGCCAGCCGCGCCGTCCAAACGAGGTACCTTGAAATGAGTGCTTCGCGCTTTTGCTCTGTGCGCACGGAGTCATCCTCATGATCATGCGGCCCGGTCAGCAGTTGCTGTTGCCAGCCAACCCCCTGTTTGTCTGGGGTAGCCTGCTGGTTGCCCTGTTGCTCAACATGGTGCAAAACATGGGCCTCTGGGGGCGCGCCGCCTGGACTCCCGATGTTCTGGCCGTGGTGCTGGTCTTTTGGGCTGTGCACCAGCCCTTGCGGGTCGGAATTGTGACGGCCTTTGTGTTTGGTTTGCTGCTGGATGTGCATCAGGGTGGTTTGTTGGGGCAACATGCCTTGGCCTACACGGTGCTGAGCTTTCTGGCCATCACCATCCACCGGCGGTTGCTGTGGTTTACGGTTCCTTCGCAGGCCGCGCAGGTGCTCCCCTTGTTCGTTGCTGCGCATGCGGTTGAGCTGGCGTTGGGCATGGTCGGCGGCGGCACGTTTCCCGGCCTGTTGATGTTGCTGGCACCCGTGATTGAAGCCGTGCTGTGGCCCGTGGCCAGTATTGTGCTGCTGGCACCCCAGCTGCGGGCGCCGAATCCAGACGCCAACCGGCCTCTGTAGGATGACTGAACTACGCAACGTCGAAGCCGATCTGGCGCGCTTTCGTACCCGTGTCTATGTGGTGAGCGTGGTGGTGCTGGCGTGCTTCGTGTTGCTGGCGCTGCGCCTCACCTACCTGCAAGTCATACGCCACGATGATTTGCGTGCGCAGGCCGAGAGCAACCGCACATCCATCGTCCCCATCGTGCCCAACCGGGGGCTGATTCTGGACCGCAATGGCGTGGTGCTGGCCAGCAACTATTCAGCATATACCCTGGAAATAACGCCATCAAAAACGGGCGGCGTGGAGCAGACGCTGGACGATCTTTCCAGCGTGATGGATATCACCCCGCGCGACCGCAGGCGCTTCAAGAAGCTGATGGAAGAATCCAGAAGCTTTGAGTCCCTGCCGATTCGCACCCGTCTGACGGATACGGAAGTAGCCCGGTTTGCCGCGCAGCGTTTTCGTTTTCCCGGCGTAGAGATCAAGGCCCGGCTGTTTCGCAGTTACCCGTACGGCGAGCTGGCCAGCCATGTGATTGGTTATATCGGACGCATCAACCAGGCCGAAAAAGCGAAGATCGAGGACGACGACGACCAGGCCAATTACCGTGGTACGGAATACATGGGCAAGCTCGGCGTCGAGCAGAGTTTTGAGAGCCAGTTGCATGGCATCACCGGTGTGGAGCGCATCGAAACCTCGGCGGGTGGCCGAGCGGTGCGCAAGCTTGCCAGCAATCCGTCCACCCCCGGCAATGTGGTCGTGCTGTCGATTGACATCAAGTTGCAAAAGCTGATTGAAGACATGTTTGGCGATCGCCGTGGCGCGCTCGTGGCGCTGGACCCCAAGACCGGTGAGGTGCTGGCCTTTGTGAGCAAACCCACCTTCGACTCCAACCTGTTTGTCGAAGGCATTGACCAGGAAAACTGGCAGATGCTCAACGAGTCCCTGGACAAGCCTTTGCTGAACCGTGCCTTGCGGGGTACCTACCCTCCGGGCTCCACTTACAAGCCATTCATGGCCCTGGCAGCATTGCAGACGGGAACCCGCTCGGCCACGACGCTGATCAACGACCCTGGCTTTTACATGTTTGGCGGCCACCGCTTTGGCAGTCCGGAAAATGAAAAGGGCGGCATCATGGATATGCGCCGCGCCATCGTCGAATCCAGTAACCCCTATTTCTACTCGTTGGCCAATGAGTTGGGCGTGGATGCCATGCACGACTTCATGAAGCCGCTCGGCTTCGGACAGATCACAGGCATTGATATCAATGGCGAGGTGCGTGGCGTGTTGCCCAGCCAGGCATGGAAGCGCAAGTATTACAAACGCCCGGAGCAGCAAAAATGGTACGCAGGGGAAACCATCTCGCTGGGCATCGGCCAGGGCTACAACAGCTTCACCATGCTGCAACTGGCCCAGGCGGTTTCCACGCTGGCTAACGCCGGGGTCAAACACAAGCCGCAACTGGTGATCGCCACACAAGACGCCACGTCCCACGTGCGGGAACCGGTGCCTCCGGCAGCACCGGAAGACCTGGGTTTCAAACCCGAAAATGTCGACATCATTCGACGCGCCATGGTGGGCGTGACGCAGGAGGGCACGTCGGCCCGGGTGTTTGCCGGTGCGGGCTACCTCAGCGGGGGCAAGACCGGAACAGCGCAGGCCGTGTCCCTGAACCAAAAGGAAAAATACAACGCGGCCAAGATGGAAGAACGCCAGCGCGACCATTCACTGTACATCGCGTTTGCGCCCGCGGAAGATCCAAAAATCGCGCTGGCAGTCATTGTGGAAAATGCCGGCTTTGGTTCCACGTCGGCTGCACCCATTGCACGACGCGCCTTTGACTATTGGCTGTTGGGCCAATACCCGAATGCGGAAGACCTGATTGCCGTGAGCAAAGGCCAAGCGACTGCGCCGATGGGCAAACCCCGTCTTGCTGCGGAAGTGCCTTGGCCGCGTGGGGCGGCTGCTGCACCCGCACCGGTACCTGCCGTCAGTGCGGCGACTTCAGGCAAAGCAGGCCGCTAGCCCCCGTAGATATTGCGCAAGCAGCTATTAAAACCATAGCGTTCATCGCAGGTAGGCATCGTAGCCAGTCTTGAGAATCAGAGCGCTGACAACGGCAATAAATACCCAGCGAACAAATCCCGTGCCGTGCTTGAGTGCCAGGTGCGTACCCGCCAGGCTGCCCACGACATTGGCCACTGCCATGACCAGCGCGAAGTGCCACCACACATGGCCTTTCAGGGTGAACAGCAGCAGCGCCGCCAGGTTGGTTGCGGTGTTGAGCAGCTTGGCACTGGCCGACGCGTGCAGAAAATCGTAGCCCAATACACGCACCATCAAGAAAACAAAGAAGCTGCCCGTGCCCGGTCCGAAGAATCCATCATAGAAACCAATCACCGCACCGATGCCGCTGGCTACCAGCGCCTCACGCGTACCGGCGAAGCGCGGAACATGGTGTCTCCCCAGTTCCTTCTTGGCCAGGGTGTAGACCAATACCGCAAGCAGCACAGCGGGAAGCACCTTGCGCAAAAACTCAGGGGATATCACCGTCACCAGCCACGCACCACCCAGCGATGCAACAAAGCCCGCCAGTGCCGCAGGCCCCAGTGCATGCCAGGGCATATCGACCCGACGGCTGTATTGCACGGTGGCCATGCCGGTTCCCCAGATGGAGGCGCCCTTGTTGGTGCCAAACAGCGTGGCCGGGTGGGTCGTTGGAAAAATGGCAAACAGTGCCGGTACCAAAATCAGTCCGCCCCCGCCGACGATGGCGTCTACAAAGCCTGCCATCAACGAGGCCAGTGACGCAAAAAGTAGTTCCATGAACCATTGTCTCATTCGACTTTGGACGGGAAAGGTGCAGTGCGATGTCAGGGCAAGCAAACGCGCTCGCGTGAAAGCGGCCCCGGTTAGAGATAATTCGCCGATTAGCCAAGGGAACACCCATGCGCGTTGCGCCAGACAATCCGGACCAGATCGATATCGTCTACCTCTGGGTCGACGGTTCTGACGCCGTCTGGCAAAAAAAGCGGCAGCGTGCGTACCGCGCGTGGAGTGAGCGGAATCCGAACGAATTGGCCGTATTTGGCAACGCGGCCGGGCGCTTTCGTGACAACGGCGAACTTCTGTTCAATTTGCGTGCGCTAGAGCGCTTCTTCCCTGATCATGGGCATGTTTACATCGTCACCGATGGGCAGGTACCGCATTGGTTGCAACCGTCGCGGCGGATCACGGTTGTGGACCATGGAGCCCTGATTCCGCCATCGGCCGGCGCCGTGTTTGATTCTGGAAACATTGAGTCCTATCTGCACCGTATTCCCGGTTTGTCCGAGCGATACCTGTATTTGAATGATGATGTTTTTTTTGGGGCCACGGTCGATCCTGCGTGGTGGTTTGGCAACCGTTTGAAGGTGTTTGCGCAATCAGACATGCTGCCTGAATTCGCCTGCCTGCAGCCCCAGGAGACTGCGCTGGTGAATGCGTCCATCCTGTCAAAAGACTGGATGACCCAGCGTTACCCCGAGTACCGCCACGACCCGCGGGTGTACTCGCACGCACCCAGGCCCATGCTCAAAAGCGCCATGTATGAGCTGGAAGCTCTGGCGTCCGAACTCTTTGCGCACGTGCGTTCCACCGCGTTCCGGTCCTGGCGCAGTCCGCCCCTCGTATCCGATCTGGTGCCGCGCTGGATGGTGCATACCGGGTATGCCGAGCAAATCGTTCTGGACCCGTTGCACATCAGCACCGGCGACCGTATGGCCAGGCAGCAGCTAGATACCTTGCGTAGCCGATTTGGCAAGCTGCCTTTCTTTTGCCTCAATGACACCTGTGACGAAGCCCCGGACGACGATCCGCGTTTGCTGCGCGTGACGCGGACGCTGGACACACTGTTGCCGGAGCCATCCTCTTTTGAGCACATGGTGGAAGACAGCGAGGCCGCCTAGAGGGGTTGTCACCGGTGTGTGTCGCTTGCGCGCAGGCATAAAAAAAGCACTGGACCAGCCAGTGCTTTTTGGAACTGCACCTCTTGGCGGATGCAGATATTATTGGTCTTCGTTAGCCATCTCCTCGGCTTCTCTTCCTTCAGTCGCTTCGCAGTTGCCGCTTCGCGTAAAGTGAAAGGACTGTACCCGAGGAATGCCCGCGTTCGTCTAAGGATTTACCCTCTACGTAGCGCTTTTTGATCTGAGAATTTCATCCTCCACGATCCACTGCGCCGCCTTCTCCGCAATCATCAGCGTCGGCGAGTTGGTGTTGCCGCTGGTGATCAGGGGCATCACCCCGGCATCTACCACCCGCAGGCCTGCAACACCATGCACTTTGAGTCGTGCATCGACCACCGCCATGGCATCTTCTTCGCGTCCCATTTTGGTCGTGCCAACCGGGTGAAAGATCGTTGTCGCAATGTCGCCCGCCAACTGCGCCAGTTCGGCATCCGTCTGGAATTGCAGTCCGGGTTTGTATTCTTCGGGTTGGTACTTCTGCAGGGCTGGCTGCGCCATGATGCGCCGTGTCACACGCAGCGAGTCGGCCGCAATTTTGCGGTCCACGTCGGTGCTCAGGTAGTTGGGCGCAATGGCGGGCGCATCTTCAAAGCGCGCAGTCTTGATGTGCACCGTGCCCCGGCTGGTGGGGTTCAGGTTGCACACGCTGGCCGTCATGGCGTTGAAGCTGTGCAGCGGCTGCCCAAAAGCCTCCAGGCTCAGTGGTTGTACGTGGTATTCCAGGTTGGGGTAGGGCTGGGCTGGATCACTGCGGGTAAAGGCACCCAGCTGGCTAGGCGCCATGCTCATGGGGCCGGTGCGCTTGAAGGCGTATTCAAGGCCAATTTTTGCCTTACCCCATAGCGAGTTGGCTTGCGTGTTGAGCGTGGGCGTGTTGTGCACCTTGAACACTGCGCGAATCTGAAGGTGGTCCTGCAGATTCTCACCCACACCGGGCAGGTCTTTGACCGCCGGCACGCCCACTGCTTGCAGACGTTGCGCGGAGCCAATGCCCGATAGCTCCAGAATCTGTGGCGAGCCAATGGCACCGGCGCACACAATCACTTCCAGGCGTGCCGTGACGTGGACCATCTCGTGCCCGTCCCACACCTGGGCACCGGTGCATCGCAGGGGTGCACCCGTGTCGCTGGGTTCAATCAACAGTTTGGCAACCTGTGCGCTGGTCCACAACTCGAAATTGGGCCGCGCATAGCAGGTGGGGCGCAAGAAAGCCTTGGCTGTGTTCCAGCGCCAACCCGCTTTTTGGTTGACTTCAAAGTAGCCCACGCCTTCGTTATCGCCGCGGTTGAAGTCATCGGTAGCGGGTATCCCGGCCTGCACGGCAGCCTGTGCAAAGGCATCCAGCACGTCCCAGCGCAGACGCTGTTTCTCGATCCGCCATTCGCCGCCCGCATTGTGGTGGCGCAGCAGTTTGCGGTACAGAGTGTTGCCGTCCTGCATCAGCGCCGGTGCCGTTCCGCGTGCGCCGTGCAGTGCGTTGGCCCCTTTGTAATGGTCTTCATGCAACTTGAAGTAGGGCAGACTGTTGTCCCAGGTCCAGTTGGCGTCGCCCACCAGCTGGGCCCATTGGTCGTAGTCACGGGCCTGGCCACGCATGTAAATCATGCCGTTGATACTGCTGCAGCCGCCCAGTGTCTTGCCGCGCGGGTAGCGCAGGGAGCGGCCGTTCAGCCCCGCATCGGGCTCTGTGTTGTAGAGCCAGTCGGTGCGCGGGTTGCCAATGCAATACAGATAGCCCACGGGGATGTGAATCCAGTGGTAGTCGTCTTTGCGTCCGGCTTCGATCAGCAGGACGCGCTTGGAGGCATCGGTGCTCAGGCGGTTGGCCAATAAGCTGCCTGCGGTGCCGCCGCCGATGATGATGTAGTCGAAAGTGGTGTCGGTCATTCTTCTGTTTTCAGTTCAATGGTGTGGATGCGATGGGGCCGGAAGGAGCTTTACAAAAGAAGGAAACAGACGATGGCGACTGAAGTGGGCAGAAGGGCACCCAGAAAAAGTCCCCCTGCGCCGATGGAGCCATCGTTGAAGCCCAGTTTGAGCAGGGCGGCGCCTGCCGGATTGGGTGCGTTGGCGATCACGGTGAGTCCACCACCCGCCACGGCGCCCGCAACCAGCATGTATTTGGACGTGTCGCTGATGCCCTCAATGAGCGAGCCCAGGTAGGTGAGCGCCGCGTTGTCCGTAATGGCGGTCAATGCGGTCGCGCCAAAAAACAGGGCGGTGGGTTCGAGGCTGGAAACGATAGGCTGCAACCACCACTGTTGCATGCCACCCAGCACCACGAGGCCTGCCAGAAAAAACCCCACCAGCAATCCTTCTTTCAGGATGAGCGGACTTTGAAAGCGCACGTAGGCCTGCGTGTAGCCCAGAAAGAACAAAAAAAGTCCGATGAACAGAACAGGGTGATGGGCCAATGCCACAACCCCTCCCAGAAAGATGAGGTGTATGAGGCTCACAAACCAGGGCACTGGCGTCCCAGCCAGCGCTTTGGTCGCCGCACTGGTGTCCGTGATGTGGGGGCGTAGCAGCGCCACAATGCCGGTGGCGTTGATGACTACGGCGACAGCCGCCTTCCACCCCAGTGTGCTGGCCATGAAGGCCGAGTCCCAGTTCCAGGTGGTGGCCACCATCAGTACCGGGGGTGCCGCAAACGAAGTCAGCGTTCCGCCCACGGATACGTTGACGAAGAGCACGCCAAGAGCCACGTACTTGAGGCGTTCGGGGATGCCGGGTCGAAAGATCTGCGGCGCCAGCATTAGCGCGGCCAGTGTCATGGCAGCGGGTTCTGTGATCAATGACCCCATCAGGGGAACCGCTGCCAAGCCGAGCCAAACCAGCACGACAGGTGTGCGTATCGGTATGTAGCGCGCGAGCGCGCCCAGCAGTTGTCGAACGGCTTCCAGCACCGGCCGCGATGCCGCAACGACCATCACCACAAACACAAACAGGGGCTCGGTGTAATGCCGCGATTCGACATAGTCCATGGCCTGACTGGGGCCAGCGACCACGGCCATGGTTGCTATCAGGACGAATGCCCAGAAGCCAAAGACCACTTCCACTTCGCCCAGCAGGTGCAGCAGGCCCGCGTGCTTGGGGTGGCGGTGGGCCAATACTTCGAAATACTTGGCGCCAAACGTATGCAGCAGCGCCACGCCAAAAAGAGCGGCGCCAATGATGTGGATCATGTCAGTATGCATTACGTGCTCCGTTGCGAGGGTGCCATGGTAACCTGCAGGGGCTCGCCCTTGGCAAGGGGCTGAACGCCCGCAGGCTGTGGCCCTTTGCCCTAATTTGAGAGGTCACGCAATGAATGGCGTCAGTGGTATTTGGCTGCAATTTGGCCTATGCGCCCTCCTGATTGGCCTGGCTGGCTATCAGCTTTCGCGATATGGCGATGCCATCGCGCAGCGTACAGGCTTGTCTGGCAGCTGGATTGGAATGGCGTTGTTGGCTACCGTCACATCCCTGCCCGAACTGGCTACGGGTATCACTAGCGTCACGCTTGCCCATGCGCCGAATCTGGCGGTGGGTGATGCGCTGGGTAGTTGTGTGGTGAATCTGGTTTTTCTGGTGATCATCGATTCCATTTATCGGCAAGAGCCGGTCTGGCGCCGCGCCAGTCAAGGGCATGTGCTGGCCGCAGCGTTCGGTGTGGTGATGTTAGGCTTTACGCTGGTCAACCTACTGATGAGTCAGATCGTGCCGTTGGGTGGCGGACTGCGCGCCTCGGTACCGCAAATGGGCTTTGGTCTGGGTACACCCGTGCTGTTGTTGTACATGGTGGCCATGCGCACTGTCTTCACCTATGAACGTGCGCATGCGGTGCCGGTGGTCGATGCGTTGGGAGAATCCATCCCCCCACTGCGACAGGCCGTGACCCGTTTTGCGATGGCCGCCGCTATGGGCTGGAACCGGACCTTTGTAGGCAGCCTATTCGTTGCGTTGATCACATCCTTGCCTGAGTTGGCCGTTACGTTGTCGGCCCTGCGCATTGGCGCGCTGGATATGGCCATCGGCAACCTCCTGGGCAGCAACCTGTTCAATGTGGCGATCATCGCGGTGGACGACTTGTTTTACAGCCCCGGTTCGCTGCTAGTCGATGTGTCCATGGTGCATGCCGTCACCGCAGGCTCCGCCATCATCATGACCGGCCTGGCCACGATTGGTCTGTTCTTCAAACCTTCCTCCCGCGTGCTGCGTGCCGTAGGTTGGGTCAGCTTGGGGCTGGTGGCCATGTACCTGCTTAACACCTACGTTCTCTATCTGTATGGCGAATAAGTCACCCCCACCCAAAGTACAGATGCCCGATGACTGGCACCTGCGTGATGCCCGTGAGCTTGCCCGCGCGCACGGTGTGGACCCGGAGCAGGGTCTTCGCGAGGACCAGATTGCCCACCTCGCGCTCCAGCATGGCGCCAACCAGCTGCCGACCAGTGCAGGCCGCAGCGTGTGGTCCCTGGTGATGGACCAGTTCAGCGACTTCATGATCCTGGTGCTGATCGCGGCGGCTGTCATTTCGGGCGTGGTGGGCGATCTGGTGGACACCCTCGTGATCCTGGTCATCGTGCTGCTCAATGCGGTCATTGGGTTTATTCAGGCCTGGCGTGCCGACCAGGCGCTGGCTGCGCTGCAGCGCCTGTCAGCAGCCCAGGCTACGGTGCTGCGCAGCGGTCAGGTTCAACAGGTGCCAGCCCATGTGCTGGTGCCGGGTGACATTGTGTTGCTGGAGGCTGGCAACAAGGTGCCGGCCGATCTGCGGCTCATCGAGATTGCACAGCTCAAGTTGGATGAATCGGCCCTCACGGGCGAGTCAGTCACGGTGGATAAACACGCTGGCGTACTCATGGGCACGGTGCACGCGCTGGGTGACCGGCTCAATATGGCCTTCAAGGGCACCACGGCTACCCACGGACGCGGCCGTGGGCTGGTGGTGGCCACCGGCAGGGCCACCGAGCTGGGCAAGGTGGCGGGCTTGCTGGAGCAGGACGACAACCGCAGCACGCCCCTGCAACTGCGCCTGGCCGCGTTTGGCAAGCGGGTGGCGTTGGCGGTGCTGGCGATTTGCGGTGTGATTTTTGTCGTGGGTGTGCTGCGCGGCGAGGCTCCCCTGCAAATGGTTCTGGTGGCGATCAGCCTGGCCGTGGCCGCCATTCCGGAGGCACTGCCTGCCGTGGTTACCGTTTTGCTGGCGCTGGGCGCGCGCAAGATGGTGTCGTTCAACGCGTTGATCCGCCGTTTGCCCTCGGTTGAAACGCTGGGTTCGGTCACCACTATTTGCTCCGACAAAACCGGCACGCTGACGCAGAACCGCATGCAGGCCGAGTGCCTGGTGGCCGGAGATGGCGATGGCACCGCCTGGACGCCGGGCCTGGCGCCACCCGATGCCAGTCAGGCCGCCCACACCGAACTACTGCGCGGGATTGCTCTGTGCAACGATGCCACCCGGTCGCAGGACGGCAGCTGGCAAGGCGACCCCACAGAAACTGCTCTCACCGATGTAGCCGCTGGCGCGGGGCTGGATAAAGCCGTGCTGGACGCCGAGTGGCCCCGGGTGCTGGAGCAGCCGTTTGACGCGGTGCGCAAGCGCATGACCACCTTCCACCGCACGCAACAGGGCTTTGTGGCCTACACCAAGGGCGCACCCGAGTCCGTCATTCCCGTGTGCACCACCCAATGGCAGCAAGCCCATGGGAGCGGAACACACCCCCTTGACGCCGCTGCCTGGCTGGCACGTGCCGAGGCGCTGGCCGCGCAGGGACTGCGGGTGCTGGCGGTAGCCCGGCGAACCCATGAACATCTGCCCGAGGCGGGCGGCGAAATCGGGGCGGTAGAGAGCGATCTGTGTTTCATCGGGCTGGTGGGGTTGATGGACCCGCCGCGCCCCGAGGCGGCGGCGGCGGTGGCTGAATGCAAGGCGGCAGGCATCACGCCGGTGATGATTACCGGCGACCACCCCGCCACCGCGCGCGCCATTGCGCATCGGCTGGGTATCGTGGACGACGCACAGGCACCGGTGCTCACTGGCGCCGATCTGGCAAGCCTGGACGAAGAGGCCCTGATGGCAAAGGTGCGCCGCGTGCGCGTCTACGCCCGCGTAGACCCGGCGCAAAAAATCCGTATCGTCCTGGCTCTGCAAGCCCAGGGTGAATGTGTCGCCATGACCGGCGACGGCGTGAACGATGCCCCTGCTCTCAAGCGGGCCGACATCGGCATCGCCATGGGCAAGGGCGGCACGGACGTCGCCCGCGAGGCCGCCAGCCTGGTGCTGCTGGATGACAACTTCGCCACCATCGTGGGTGCCGTGCGCGAGGGGCGGCGCATTTACGACAACATCCGCAAGTTTGTGCGTTACGCCATGACCGGCAACTCTGGCGAGATCTGGACCATCTTTCTCGCGCCGCTTCTGTTGCTTCCGATTCCCTTGTTGCCCATCCACATTCTGTGGGTCAACCTGGTCACCGACGGGCTGCCGGGTCTGGCGCTGGCGGCCGAGCCCGCCGAGCGCGGCATCATGCAGCGCCCACCCCGGCCACCGACCGAGAATCTGTTTGCCAACGGCATGTGGCAGCACATTCTGGGCATTGGCCTGCTGATCGGTGGCCTGTGTCTGGGCGTGCAGGCCTGGGCCATTTCAACGGGGCATGCGCACTGGCAGACGATGGTGTTCACCGTGCTCACTTTGTCGCAGATGGCGCACGTCATGGCCATACGGTCCGAGCAGGACCCGTTGTGGCGCATCGGTGTGGCCAGTAACCGTCCTCTGCTGGGCGCCGTGCTCCTGACCTTTGTGCTGCAAATGGCCACCATCTACGTGCCGGTGCTCAACCCGATATTCAAGACCGCGCCGCTCAGCCTGCCCGAATTGGTGATTTGCCTGACCGCCTCGCTGTTTGTCTATGCGGCGGTCGAACTGGAGAAGGCGTGGCGGCGGCTTCGTGTGGCACCATGACAAAAAAATCCTCCCCCGTTCACCACCTGGAGCTTCGCGTGCGCGAACTCGGGCAGTTGTTCAACTCCATGGACCCAACGCCCTTTCTGAATAAAGACCTGGACCGCGAGGCGGAAGCGTTCATCGAGACCTGGGCAATGGGGTTGCCCACCGACAGCCGCCTGCATCTCACGATCCACCTGGAGCACCTTCCTGCCGAAGGCGACCCCGGCGCGCTGGTGACCGAGGCGGTTCACAACCATTATTCCTACAAGGCAGACCGCGTGCGGGGCGACCTCGCTGATCTCTTCAGGCAGGGCAGGGCGAGCCTGCTGATCGGTTTTGTATTCGTTGCCGTGTGCCTGATTGCTGCGGACGGCATGGCACAGCTGGGCCAGGGTACCGCCTTCACCATCGCGCGCGAAAGTTTGACGATTGTTGGCTGGGTTGCCATGTGGCGGCCACTGCAGATTTTTCTCTACGACTGGTGGCCGCTGGTCCGGCGCATGCGTATCTACCAGGCGCTCAAGCGGGCGCACGTTCGCGTGGTGCAGGGCAAATGACGCAGCCTTTCAGTCGGGTGCACGGACCTTACTGACCCTTCCACACCGGCTTGCGCTTCTCCTGAAACGCCTTCTGGCCTTCTTTGGCGTCCTCGGTCAGGGTGAACAGGGCAATCTGGCTTTCGGTAAACGCCATGCTCTCTTCAAACGCCATGGCTTCCACCTTCTTCATGGTGTACAGACCCCGTCGAATGGCGGCGGGCGATTTATCGAGCATGCGGTCTAGCAGCCATTGCAGCTTCGTATCGACATCGCTATCGGCATCGCTCACGTAGTTCACCAGGTTGTATTCCAGCGCCTGCGCCGAGGTGATGGGCTCGCCCGTGAGGCACATCTCGGCCAGCTTGCGCCGGGGTATCAAATGCTGCAACACGCTGAGCACCTGCGCCGGGAAAACGCCCACTTTGACTTCGGGCAGGCCAAATACGGCGTGGCTGGCCGCGACCGCCATGTCGCACATACTCATCAGCCCCATCCCGCCCGCCATGCAGGCGCCGTTGACGCGCGCAATCAGTGGCACATGGCTGGCCTTGGCCACGCGCAGCAACTGTGCCAGGTGGCCGTGGGGTTCGGAGTAGTCGGTGGTGAAGGCATTGGCCGATTGCAAATCAGCCCCGGCGCAAAACGCCTTGCTGCCCGCGCCGGTGATCACGATGGCGCGGATGTCGCGCCGGATCTGCGCCGCGCTGATGGCCTGCGCCATGCCAGCAAGCACAGTGTGGCTCATGGCATTGCGCCGCTCTTCGCGGGTGATGGTCAGCCACAAAACGGGGCCGCGTTGTTCTGCCGATAACTCGGCGGTGGATAAGAAGGTGGGGGATGGGCTGGCGTTGTTGTTCATGGAGTCTCCTGATCGCTATTTTGCGCCTGGTTCTTTCCTGTACATTTATCCAAAATATTCAGAAGCTGTCGTTCGGCCACCCATTCTCTCTAACCAGGCATTTCACAGAATCGTTGTGACGCTCACAAACTTGAACTTTTTTGACGGTGTGGCAATCGCGTCAAGCTGCATCGCTTTTTTCCTTGCGTGGGCGTTTTCACGCCTGCGGCTGATTGGCCACAGCCCGAGTACGGGCTTGCTGTCGCTTGCGATGGTGCTGGGCGGCTTTGCCTGGTTCACCTCCGCGGTCTATGGCCACTTTGTCTACCGGGGTTTCATGGTCCCATTTTTGGTCGTAGTGGTGCCGGCACTGCTGGCAGTCTCCTGCCTGATCGTTGGGCTATTGAACTTTATTGCGCAGGGCAGCACGCCATGGAAGCGATTGCTGAGCGCGGTGATTTTGCAGATTTTCACGACCAATTTGATCTGGGTAGCCGGTGGGCCGCGGTGGGCCACTGATTTGATACTGTCAATCGTCATTGGCAGCGGTGGGGTGTATTGCCTCATGCTGCATCGAAAAGCACCCGAGGCCGGCTATCTGCCGATAGCGATTGCCTTGTTTTCTTACCCCCTGACCTGCATTGCCATTCATGTTCTTGGCGTTGGCGTCGAAGACCAGCGGCAACTGCTCGGCATTCCCTTTGCCCTGATTGGGGTCATGGTTCTATTTGTCGGATTCTTTCGCTCTCATGGTCTGTTGTCGGGGCAGTTGCGCCAGATTGAGCGGGCCGACGAAAAATTACGTGAACTGGTTTACCACGACGAAGTGACTGGCCTGCGCAGCGCGCATGCACAGCGTGTACGGATGGAAGAATTGCTGGAACGTAAAGCAGCGTTTTCCCTGATGACGATCAATCTGGATGAATTCCAGCTGGTCAATGACAACCTGGGGCCGGCAGGCGGAAATGCGGTCATTGCCGAAGTGGGCAAGGTCATTGCCAGGTTTGCCGGACAGTCTGGCGAGGTCGCGCGCGGAACGGGCGCTGAATTCACGGTGCTTGTCGAGAGCCGCAGCGATGCAACTTCGTTAACGCAAATGGCAAGCGGAATTTTTGAAACCTTGGCATCGCCGCTTCACTACGAAGCGCTGAACGTCTATGTCACCCTGTCTGTTGGCGTTGCCAAATACCCCGTGGACTCGACCCGTGTTGACGAGCTGTTTCGAATGTCTGACGTCGCCTTACACGAAGCACAGCGCATCGGGGGTAGCTGTGTTTGTGAATTTGATTCGTGGATGGATCTGGTGCTTCAGACGCATGTCTGGCTCGATCACAATATTCGCGCCGCGCTCGATTCGGGGCAATTCGAGTTGCATTACCAGCCCAAACTATTGATGGCCAACGGCATGGCCGAGGGTGTGGAGGCACTGCTGCGGTGGAAACACCCCGCGCGTGGAAACATCAATCCAGATCAATTCATTGGCCGGGCAGAAGTCAATGGGATGATTATTCCCCTCGGTCGATGGGTCATCGACACTGCAGCAAAGCATGCTGCTGCATGGGCATCGCGTGGACGCCGTGTTCGCGTCGCCATCAACCTGAGCGCCAGGCAACTGAACGACAAAGGGCTGCTCGCATGCCTGGAAGCGGCACAACAAACGGCCGATGGGCTACTGGACATCGAGCTGACCGAGAGCTGCCTTGCGCACAACGAAAACGAATCCATGCGGTTCATTTCCAAGTGCCGTGAAATGGGCTTTGGCGTTCATCTGGATGATTTTGGTACCGGGTATTCGTCCCTTTCCCGCCTGCACAGTCTCCCGCTCACGATGATCAAACTGGATCGCTCGTTCATTTCCCCCATTGGCAAGGACGACAAGGCCCATGCGCTTCTGCGTGCCATGGTCAGCATTGGCAAGGAGCTTGATTTGCAGATGGTTGCCGAAGGCGTTGAAACACAGGAGCAGGCAGACTATCTCCGCGTGCTGGGCGTGACTTACGCACAAGGCTGGCTCTATGCCCGCGCCATGGACTCTGAGCAGCTGGATGCCTGGTTCCATGAAAACTTGCTGACCAGCACAGGAAAAATCGGTGGCTGGTCGGTTGTGAACTGATCCTGTGCGGTCATATTGACGGGCGGTACCCGGCGCGGCGGGCAATCTGCTGATTTTCCCTGTGCAGCACCGGGTACCATGCGGGCAACAAATTCTGAAAGACACCCGACCGTGGAGGATTCCCAGCCCCGCATTGCAATCGAGAACGCAGCCGACGGCGTGCGCGCGGTGCTGCTCGGCCGCTGGGGTGCTGCAGACCTGGCAGACCCGGCAAACTGGGCGGGCGTGCAGAAGGCTCTGCAGGGGTTGCGGGGTGCAGGCACGGCTGGTCCGTGGGATTTGCGCCAGATTCAGCGTCTGGACCACACGGGTGCACAGCTCCTGTGGAACACCTGGGGGCGCCAATGGCCAAGCGAGGTGCACACCCTGCCAGCCCAGCGCGCCGTGCTGGAGCGCGTTGCGCGGTTTTCGGTAGCGCCGCCGCCGCGTGGCCGCCAGACCGCTTGGGGTCTTTTGCTGGCGCTTGGCGTCTGGGTCTACCGCATTGAAGGGCACGTAGCGGATGCACTGCGACTGCTCGGGCAACTGCTGATCGACAACCTGCGCCTGTGGCGTGCGCCGGAGAAGGCGCCGTGGCGCGACATTTCAGGCCATCTGTACCGCATTGGTGCCACGGCATTGCCGATAACCGCACTGGTGGGTTTTTTGATTGGCGTGGTGCTGGCCTATTTGATGTCGCAGCAGCTGCGCCAGTTTGGGGCCGATGCCTTCATCGTCAACATTCTGGGTATGGCGCTGATTCGTGAGCTCGGACCGATGCTGGCCGCCATTCTGATTGCGGGCCGGTCGGGTTCGGCCATCACCGCGCAGATTGGCGTGATGCGGGTGACCGAAGAGCTCGATGCCATGAAGGTCATGGGTATCCCGCGCGGTTTCCGGCTGGTGATGCCACGCGCCATCGCCATGTCGGTGGCCATGCCCTTGCTGGCGGTATGGACGACGGTGGCTGCCTTGTTGGGGGGCATGCTGGCATCCGACCTGGTCATGGGGCTTACTCCCGCCTATTTTGTGACCGCACTGGCCAAGGCGGTGGAGGTGTCCAACCTGTGGCTGGCGGTGGGCAAGTCGGCCGTCTTCGGGCTCCTGATCGCGCTGATCGCCTGCCATTACGGCTTGCGTATCAAGCCCAACACGCAGAGCCTTGGTGAGGGCACCACGGCATCGGTGGTGACCTCCATCACCATGGTCATTCTGGTGGATGCCCTGTTTGCCGTCGTGTTCAAGAACGTTGGCATATGAACGTCGTTGAAATCAAAAAACTGTGGTCCGTATTCCGCACAGCGGGCGTGGATTCCGTGGTGCACCAGGACCTGGACCTCACCATTGCGCAGGGTGAGCTGCTCTCGATCGTGGGGGGCTCGGGCGGCGGCAAGACGGTGCTGTTGCGCCAGATTTTGGGGCTGGAGACGCCCACGCGCGGCAGTGTCACCGTGCTGGGGCATCCTGCAGATGAGCTGACGCGTGCCGGTGCGGCCAGCCGGGTGGGCATGCTGTTCCAGCAGGGCGCCTTGTACTCCGCATTTACCGTGCTGGAGAATATTGCCTTTCCGCTGCGCGAGCTGCGCCACCTGCCCGAAGACCTGGTGCGCGATGCCGTCATGGTCAAGCTGCAGATGGTGGGGCTGGACCCTGCCCATGCGCACAAGATGCCGGCCGATTTGTCGGGCGGCATGGTCAAGCGGGTGGCGCTGGCGCGGGCCCTGATCATGGATCCGCCCTTGCTGTTGCTCGACGAACCCACCGCCGGACTGGACCCCGACCGCGCCGATGCTTTTTGCACTCTGCTGCGCTCCTTGCACCAGGAGCTGGACCTGACGGTGGTGATGGTGACGCACGATCTGGACACCATTTACGAACTCAGCACGCGCGTGGCCGTGGTGGCCGACAAGCATGTGATTGTGGATGCACCCATTGCGGATGTGATCGGCTTTGAACATCCGTTTGTGCGCGAATTTTTTCTGGGTGGCCGGGGCCTTCGCGCCATGGAATTGTTGCGCCAGCCCCCCGGTGCCGTGTAAAAAGAGAAACCTATGGAAAACAAATCACATGCCATGGCCGCAGGCGCCTTTGTGGTGGCGGTCGCCGCCCTGCTGGTGGCGCTGGCCGTCTGGCTGACCCGCGACACGGCCGAGCAGCGCGTGTTCGAGCTCTCCAGCCGCGAAGGTGTGACCGGCCTGCAGCCGCAGGCGGGCGTGCGTTACAAAGGCGTTTTGGTCGGCCGCGTCACATCCATAGGGCTGGACCCCGTGGCAAAAGGCAACGTGCTGGTGCGCATTGGTGTCAATGACAGCGCGCCCATTACCCCGTCCACCTTTGCCTCGTTGGGCTTTCAGGGGGTGACCGGCCTGGCCTTCCTTCAGCTCGACGATTCAGGCAAGTCGACCGAAGTTTTGGCTACCAACGCCGCCAAGCCGGCACGCATACCCATGCAGCCGGGCCTGTTCTCCCGTCTGTCCGATCAGGGGGCCAGCCTGCTGACCCAGATGGAAGAAGCCAGCCGCCGCGCCAACCAGTTGTTGGCCGAGCAAAACCAGAAGCAGCTGATGGACGCCGTGGGCAACCTGGGCCAGGCGGCGGCCAGCATCAACCAGCTGGTGCGCAAGGTGGACCAGGCCAACCTGCCGGCACTGGTGCAGGACGCAGGCGTCACGCTCAAGAGCATGCAGGCCACGTCAGTGCGGCTGGGCGACAGTGCGGATGCCGCCAGAACCTCCGCCGACGCGTTCAAGCGCATGTCCAGCCGCATGGCGGAGCCGGGCGGCACGCTGGACAAGATTGCCCAGGGCACCGAGGCCTTGGTGGTTACCGGGCAGACGCTCAGCGCCTCGCTGGTTCCCCGCCTCAATCGCACGGTGGATGACACCGCCCGTGCGGTGCGCCAGGTGGGCCGCGCCGCCGACGCCGTCAACGAGAACCCGCAGTCGCTGATTCTGGGCCGGGGCACGGCACCCCCTGGCCCCGGTGAGCCCGGCTTTGCTGCCCCGGGTGGCCGATGAATCGTCCGTCTGAATTCTTGAAAGATGCTATGAAATCAATAGCTGCTTGCGCAGTATCTACGGGGGCTAGAGGCCTATTTGTCTTGATTTTTGCCGGGCTGTCGGCCTGCTCGGTGCTGAAGACGCCGGTGCGCCCGCTGGCCTATGACTTTGGGCCTGGCCCGGTGGCGCCGGTCGCCGCCAACCGCATGGCGCCTCTGCCCACGCTGGCGGTCGCCGATGTGGAGGCGCCCCCATTTCTGGACACCTCGGCCATGCTCTACCGCTTGGCCTACACCGAAACCCAGCAACTCAGCGCCTATGCGCAGGCCCGCTGGAGCATGGCGCCGGCCCAGCTGATGCGCCAACGGCTGCGCGAGCAACTGGGGCAGCGCCGCACCGTGCTCAACCCGGCGCAAGGCGCGGCAGCGCGTGTGCCAGTGATGGTTTTGCGCGTGGAGCTGGAAGAGTTCAGCCAGTTATTCGAATCGCCCAACCAGAGCAGAGGGTTGCTGCGTGTGCGTGCGACCCTGGGTCAGGCGGGTGCGGTCGGCGAGAAGCTGCTGGCCCAGCGCAGCTTTGTGGTGACGCGACCCGCAGCCAGCGCAGACGCGGCAGGCGGCGTGCGCGCACTGACCGCGGCAGCCGACGCCGCTATTGGGGAAATCGATGCCTGGGTGCAGCAAGTGGAAGCGGCCGGCACGGAACGCTGAAGGGGCGCAGGCCTAGCGCCCCAGGGCCGGAAACAGCTTGACCAGCCCGTCCGACATCACTTCCACCGCCAGTGCGGCCAGTATCAGCCCCATCAGCCGGGTCATCACGTTGATACCGGTTTTTCCCAGTACCCGCGCAATGGGCTGTGCCATTGCGAAGCACAGGGCCGTGGCCAGTGCAATCACCACGCCATAACCTACCAGGGTGCTTAGTTGCAGAAAGGTCTTGGCCTTTTCCGCATAGATCACGACGGAGGACATGGTGGCCGGACCCGTGAGCAGCGGAATGGTCAGCGGCACCACGGCAATGCTGGCACCCATAGCCGCTTTTTCTGCGCCGTCTTCCAGCTCGTGCGAGGTGGTCTTGGCCTCGGCGGGTCGGGAGTTGAGCATGTTGAGCGCGGAGGTCAGCAGCAGCATGCCGCCGCCCACCTGAAAGCTGGCCAGCGAAATGCCAAAAAACTCCAGAATATGCAGCCCTGCCAGCGCACAGACGGCAATCACCACAAAGCAGCTGAACGATGAGATCAGAATGGTCCGCTGGCGCTGCTCGCGTGAAAAGCCGTGCGTGTAGTGAATGAAAAATGGCACGATGGCCAGCGGGTTCACGATGGCCAGCAGCGTGATGAGGGGTTTGAAATCCATGGTTTGCCTTTTAACGTAGCGATTCAGTCGCCATTCAGCGGCCACCGGCCACATCAATCATGGCGCCGGTGGTGTAGCTGGAGTCCGCGCCCATCAGCCACAGGATGGCTTGGGCCACTTCCAGTGCAGTGCCGGAGCGCTGCATGGGCACTAGCGGTGCCATCTGGCGCGCCCGGTCGGGCTGGCCGCCACTGGCGTGGATGTCGGTCTCGATGATGCCTGGACGCACTGCATTGACGCGAATGCCCTCAGTGGCCACTTCCCTGGCCAGACCCACGGTGAAGGTGTCAATGGCGCCCTTGCTGGCGGCGTAGTCCACATACTGCCCGGCACCACCCAGGCGGGCGGCCGCACTGGATACGTTGACAATGGTGCCGCCCACACCGCCATGCCGGGTGCTCATGCGCTTGACCGCTTCGCGGGCGCAGACAAACGCGCCCAGCACGTTGGTGTCAAACATGCGCTTGAGTCGCGCCACGTCCATTGCATCAACCCGGGATGCCACATCTACCACGCCGGCGTTGTTGACCAGCGCGCAGAGGGTGCCCAGCTTGGCGTCGATCTTCTCGAACATGGCCATCACCTGCGCCTCGACGGCCACATCGGCCTGCACCGTGATGGCGGTGCCTCCGCCTGCGCGGATCTGGCGCACCACCTCATCGGCCGCGAGCGAATTGGCGGTGTAATTCACCGCCACGCCGTAGCCATGCTGCGCCGCCAGCAGGGCGGTGGCAGCACCTATGCCGCGCGAGCCGCCAGTGATCAGGACGATAGGGTTCATGGGTTCATGGAGATCGGGGTCTGCACGGTTTGGGGATTCGGGTTAAAAACAGGGGCGAGCGGAACGATACACCACCGTGCAACCCGGCCCCGCTGCAACCCCAAAACAAGGAGACATTGTGAGCACGACCGTTGACTACTATTTCACACCGCAAAGCCCCTGGACCTATTTGGGCCATGCGCGCTTTCAGGCCATGGCGCGTGCTGCCGGTGCCAGCGTGCGCATCTTTCCGGTGGACTTTGGCAAGGTGTTTGCGGTCTCGGGCGGGTTGCCTCTGGGCAAGCGTGCCCCGCAGCGCCAGGCCTATCGCTTGGTGGAGCTGGCCCGGTTTCGGGACGCGCTGAATCTGCCGCTGCACGTGCAGCCTACGTTTTTTCCGGTGGTGGGGGACGACGCTTCGCGTCTGATCATTGCCGTTGATCTGCAGGATGGAGTAGACGCGGCCATGCGGCTCAGTGGCGCCGTGTTTGCCGCTGTATGGGAACAGCAGCGCGACATTGCCGATGCCTCCACGTTGGCTGCGCTGCTGACGGAGAATGGCCTGGACGGCGGGCGCTTGGCCGAATCACGCAGCGAAGCGGTGCAGCAGCGCTACGAAGCCAACACCCAGGCCGCTATGGACGCCGGTGTGTTCGGCGCGCCCAGTTATGTGGTCGACGGCGAGATTTTCTGGGGCCAGGACCGGCTCGACTTTGTTCAGCACCGTTTGAACTTCGTTTAGCGCCTGGGTATTCATTTCATTTAAAGGATTTTTATGACAACTGCCTTGCAGCTCACTGCCGCCGACGGCTTTTCCTTTCCCGCCTACGTCGCCAAACCGGCGGGCCAGCCCCAAGGCGCCATTGTGGTGTTGCAGGAGATTTTTGGCGTCAATGCGCACATCCGTACGGTAGCGGACGGCTATGCTGCGCAGGGTTACCTGGCCATTGCACCGGCCACCTTCCACCGGGTCCAAGCCGATGTCGAGCTGGGCTATACGCCGGACGACATCAGTGCGGGAGTCGCACTGAAGGCCGCAGTCGAGGCGCTGCCTGCGCCCGGTGTTCTGCAGGACATTCAGGCCACGGTGCATTACGCCGCGCAGTTTGGCAAGGTGGGTGTGGTGGGCTATTGCTGGGGCGGCCTGCTCACCTGGCGTGCGGCGTGCACGCTCACCGGCATCAGTGCGGCCGTGCCCTACTATGGCGGCGGCATGACCATGGCTGCCGAGGTGGCGCGCGTGCCGCTATGCCCGGTGCTGGTCCACTTTGGGGACCAGGACCAGTCCATTCCGCTGGATGGTGCGCTGGCCTTCCAAACGGCGCAGCCCGGCGTGCAGGTGGAAATCTACAAGGCCTCGCACGGCTTCAATTGCGACCACCGGGGTGCATACAACGCGCCAGCCGCCCAACTGGCGCTGGAACGCACGCTGGCGTTCTTTGCCCAGCACCTGGGGTAATGCCGTGGCGGCGCAGCAAGGGGTTCGAGGTTTGAAGGATTTTCTGGCGCTGGCCCCCGTATTCATTGCGCAAGAAGCTATCATTTGTGTAGCATGCGTGCTGCCGGCCACCGCTGCCGACTACACCGGGCCTCTGCTGGACGCGCACCTGCACTACAACGAAGAGGCCTGGAACGGCCAGGCCGGCCCGCACCCGGTCAGCGACGTGCTGGCGCGCATGCAACGCAATGGCGTGCGGGCCATCGTCTCCAACTCCCGTCCCAATGACGGCACGAAACGGCTGGCCTCGACTGCACGCGACGTCACGGTGGTTCCCTTCATCCGCCTGTACCGCAACCGGGCCGACTACGACAACTGGTTCAGGGATGAGTCCATTTACGACCTGGTGCAAACCGAATTCGCCAAGGGCACGGCCAGCGGCCCGTACCAGGGAATAGGCGAGTTTCACCTGTACGACAGTGCCAATGCCAATGGAGCGGTCGCCAAAAAGTTGATGGTGTTTGCCGAGGAAAAAAACCTGGCCGTGCTGGCCCACGTGGACGATGTGGCCATCGACCTGCTGATGGCCAACACCCCTTCCAGGGGCCAGAAAACGCGGCTCATCTGGGCGCACACGGGTATTGGCGGGGCGCCGGTGGCCCGGGTCGATGCGCTGCTGGCCCGATACCCCTTGCTCATGGGAGAACTGTCCTACCGCCCGGGTCTGACCTGCGCCGACACCCAGGGTGCAGAGCGTTTGTGTCCCGAGTGGCGCACGCTGCTGCTCAAGTACCCCGGCCGCTTCCTGATTGGCTCGGACACCTGGGTCAACCAGCGCTGGCTGTATTACGACGACCTGATGAAAGGTTACCGCACCTGGTTGGGTGATTTGCCACCGGACGTGGCCCGGAACATTGCGTGGAATAGCGGCGCCGCCCTCTTTGGCCTGCCGCTTTTGGAAAAATGAGCATGATTCAACTGCACTACTACCCCAGCACTGCCAGCATGGTTCCCCATATCCTGCTGGAAGAGTTGGGCGTTCCTTTCGAGCGTGTGCTGGTGGACCGCACCGTGAATGCCCACAAGGAGCCAGCCTATCTGCAATTGAATCCGAACGGCCTGCTGCCCGCGCTTACCGACGGTGACCTGGTGCTGTACGAGACCGCGGCCATCTGCCTCCACCTGTGCGACACCCAACCACACGCCGGGCTGGCCCCTTCCGTGGGAACGGTGCAGCGAGCCCAGTTTTACAAATGGCTGGTTTGGCTGACCAACACTCTGCAAAGCACGCTGATCATTTATTTTTATCCTGAGCGCTGGGTGAACGAGGGCAACGCCAGTGGTGCGATAGAAGTCAAGGCGCATGCGCAAACCCGGGTCTCCAACTTGCTTGACCAGCTGGACGCGGAACTTGCGCGGCACGGCGGCCCGTGGTTCATGGGCGATTCATTCAGTGCACTGGACCCCTATGTGTTCACCCTGTGCCGATGGACTCGCAATTTTTCCAGCGACCCGGCGCGTTCCAGGTTGCACATCGGACCCTATCTGCAGCGCATGCTGGCCCGACCCGCGGTGCAGCGCGTACTGGCCAGCGAAGCGCTCAGCGCGCCCTTTGTGTAGCCCCGGTTTGGCCGGTTGACTCAGCTTGCCGGTCTAACGGGTGGAGCGGGCCAGATAGCGCTTGCGCCAGAACAGCACCACCAGCCCGGATGCAATCACCGTCATAAAACCCATGGCAATCCACAGACCGGTCTGCTGGTGTATCAAGGGCAAGGCGTCAAAGTTCATGCCGAAGAAGCCGGTAATCAGGTTCAGCGGCAAAAAGATGGCGGTCAGCACGGTGAGCGTGCGCATGATCTCGTTGGTGCGGCTGCCCTGCACGCTGAAGTGCATCTGCACTGCCGTTTCCGCGCTTTGCTCCAGGCGGCGCACATGGTGCACCACGCGCTCAATGTGCTCCAGCACATCACGGCTGCGCACCTGCAGCAAATCGCGCTCGCGCTGGCCTGCCGGGGTGTCCGCGTCGGGCCAGGTTTTCAGGGCCTCAGTCCAGTCCTGAAGGGAGGCCCGCTGGTCTTCGCAGATTTCGTCCAGGTGGTGCAGCGAGAGCCGCGCTTCCAGCAGCGCGCCCCAGTTGTTGAAACGGGTTTTGGGGTTGATCAGTTCCGTTTGCCAGTGGTCCAGTTGGTGGGTCAGTTCACGGCGTAATTCCAGAAAGCCGTCCACCATCTGGTTGATGATGCGCAACATCAAATCAGCGGGACTGGCCGGCATGCGCGCACCCACCGCCCGGGATTCGACGGTGGCGGCCTGCAGCAGCTTACTCGCATAGGCATCGCGCACCGCGCAATCGGTGGGGTGCACCGTGAGCAGCACGCGGTCAAAGACAGCAAAGCCCACCGGGCTGGTGTCAATGCGCCGCAAAATCGGCGGACCGCCCCGCTGCGGCGCGTGGTGCAGGGGCTGGCCGGGGTTTTCCAGATCGGTGGGGCTGTTGCCGGCGGCGAGCCGGCGGAACACCAGCACATCGTATTGCGAGGTGTAGTCGTAGTGCGATGGCAACTGGTTGTTGATGAGGTCGGAGATGTGCAGATCCACCAGCTGCTGGCCACACAGGGCTTGCAGCATCGTCTGGACCTGGGTTTGCAGCACTTCAAACTCGCGCCGCGCGCAGGCCACCCATACAAAGCCCTGGGCCGGCAGGCCGCCGTGGGTCAGCGCCTCCAGGTCCTGGGTTTCGGTCACACTGCTGGTCTGGATGTTGAAGATGCGCATGGGCTATGATTTTTGTAGCAACCGGGCGGCATCACGGGCAAAGTAGGTGAGCACACCGTCGGCCCCGGCACGCTTGAATGCCAGCAGGCTTTCCATCATCACCGCATCGTGGTCGAGCCAGCCGTTCTGTGCGGCGGCCTTCAGCATGGCGTATTCACCGCTGACCTGGTAGGCAAAGGTGGGAACCTTGAATTCGTCCTTGACGCGGCGCACCACGTCCAGGTAGGGCATGCCGGGCTTGACCATGACCATGTCAGCGCCTTCGGCAATGTCCATGGCCACTTCGCGCAGGGCCTCGTCGGTATTGGCCGGGTCCATCTGGTAGACCTTTTTATTGCTCTTGCCCAGGTTGCTGGCGGAGCCCACCGCATCGCGGAACGGGCCGTAAAACGCGCTGGCGTACTTGGCGCTATAGGCCATGATGCGGGTGTGGATGTGGCCCTTGGCCTCCAGCGCGGCACGGATGGCACCAATGCGGCCGTCCATCATGTCGCTGGGGGCGACGATGTCCACGCCGGCATCGGCCTGGGTCAGCGCCTGCTGCACCAGCACGGCGATGGTTTCGTCGTTCAGGATGTAGCCGTTTTCCTCGGGGCGGGTGTCGGGCAGGCCGTCCTGGCCGTGGCTGGTAAACGGGTCCAGCGCCACATCGGTCATCACGCCCAAGTCGGGAAATTCCTTTTTCAGCGCCCGCACTACCCGGGGCACCAGGCCATCGGGGTTCATGGCTTCTTTGCCGTCGTATGTTTTGAGCGACTGGTCCACCACCGGAAACAGGGCCATAACCGGGATTCCCAGCTTCACGCAGTCTTCTGCCACCGGCAGCAGCAGGTCCAGGCTCAGTCGCTCCACGCCGGGCATCGAACCAATGGGCACGCGCTGGCCCTGGCCGTCCACCACGAATACTGGATAAATCAGGTCGTGGGCCGTGAGCGTGTTTTCGCGCACGAGATTTCGGGTAAAGCTGTCGCGGCGCAGGCGGCGGGGGCGACCAAGGGGGTAGGGGGCGTAAGGCGTCATGGGGAAAATTGTGCCTTATTTCAAAATATTTCTAAATTCTTCTTGTCACAGCGCTGTAACCTTGGTAAATTCATCCCCGGGTAGCTTGCTACCTTCCGCTTTTCCTCCCTGAGCGGAGCCTTGATGTGTGACAGCAAATAGGCTTACCACCCCAGCTCCGTGCTGGGGTTTTTTTTGGCCTAAACTGCCGGCATGCTTTGGGTCAAATCATTCCACATCGTTTTCGTCGCCAGCTGGTTTGCCGGTCTGTTTTATCTTCCGCGTATCTATGTCAATCTGGCGATGGTTCCTGCCGGATCAGACGCCGAACGTGCGCGCCTGCTGCTGATGGCACGCAAGCTGTTGCGTTTCACCACCATTTTGGCGGTCCCTGCCGTGGGGCTGGGCCTTTGGCTGTGGCTGGGTTATGGCATCGGCAGCGGCCCTGGCAACGGCTGGTTGCACGCGAAGTTGGGCGTCGTGGTGCTGTCGCTGGGATACCACCATGCCTGCGGCGTCATGTTGAAAAAATTCGAAACCAATGCCATCGCCCGCAGCCACGTGTGGTTTCGCTGGTTCAATGAGATTCCGGTATTGATGTTGGTGGCGGCCGTCATTTTGGTGGTGGTCAAGCCCTTCTGAAAGAAGCCTGGATGCACAAAACGGCAGCTTGGCCACTGGCCCTCATGTATGCGGGTCTTATTGTGTATGCCAGCCTGTATCCGTTTACGGATTGGCGTGACCAGGGAATTGATCCATGGTCTTTTCTGACGGGCCCCTGGCCCCGCTATTGGACCGGCTTTGATGTTGCCATCAACGTCGCGGGCTACATACCTCTGGGCGGACTACTCGCGCTCAGCGCGCTGCGAACCCGTCGGGTGCGCCATGCCATCCTGTTGGCGGCCTTGGCGGGTGCACTGCTATCCCTGGTCATGGAAGGCCTGCAAAGCTACCTGCCGGTGCGGGTTTCGTCCCGGGAAGACCTGTTGCTCAATTCACTGGGGGCCAGTGTAGGTGCAGTCTCTGCACTGATGCTGGAGAAACTGGGGGCTATAGACCGCTGGAGCCGGATTCGGGCGCGCTGGTTCGTACCGCATTCTCGAGGTGGCATTGTGCTGCTGGCCACCTGGCCAGTGGCCCTGCTTTTTCCGGCTGCCGTGCCGTTTGGGCTGGGGCAGGTTCTGGAGCGCCTTGAAGAAGCGCTGGGAGCCCAACTGGAGGGAACGCCCTTTCTGGAGTGGCTTCCTGCGCGCACTACGGCGTTGGAGCCCCTGGTTCCCGGTGCCGAGATGGTGTGTGTTCTGCTCGGATTGCTTATCCCCTGCCTGTTGGGATTTTGTGTCATCCGGACACCCTTTCGGCGTGTGTTGTTTGTGCTGATGACGCTTGCTGTAGGTCTTGCGGTCAGCGCACTGTCTGCGGCGCTGAGCTGGGGGCCTGCACATGCTTGGGCTTGGCTGGGTTTGCCTGCGCAAATCGGTATGGCCGGGGCCACTTTGTTGGCCGTGGCAATGGCATTTGTCCCTTGGCGGACCAGTGCCGCCCTGTTGCTGCTGGCTTTGGGTATTTATTTGAGTGTTTTGAATCAGGCTCCCGAGAGTCCTTACTTTGCCCAGACTCTTCAGGCATGGGAACAGGGAAGATTCATCCGTTTCCATGGCTTGGCCCAATGGCTTGGCTGGCTGTGGCCCTACGCTGCGCTGGTCTACGTCCTGTCGCTCATCTGGGTCCGTGACGCAAAAAACTAAAATCCCCCTATGACCGAAAAACTCCCCCCAATTCCCCAGTACTACGAGCGACATATCTTTTTCTGCCTCAACGAGCGCAAGAACGGCGAAGAGTCATGCGCCCAGCACCGTGCGCAAGAGGGGTTCGACCGCTGCAAGCAGCGTGTCCGGGAAGCGGGTCTTGCCGGTCCCGGCCAGGTGCGCGTGAACAAGGCCGGTTGCCTGGACCGCTGCGCCGGAGGTCCCATTGCAGTCGTCTACCCCGAAGGTGTCTGGTACACCTATGTCGATGAAGAAGATATTGATGAGATTGTCGAGTCCCACCTGAAGAACGGTACCGTGGTGGAGCGTTTGCTGACGCCAGCCAATGTCGGCCGCTAGTTCATGAATTCCCAGACGCGCAAGTTCACCATTGAGGGCCCGGCTGGCTCTATCGAGGCACTGGAAGATGCGCCGACTCTTGCGCAGGGGGTCACTGCGCAAGGCGTGGCGATTATTACCCATCCGCACCCCCTGTTTGGCGGCACCATGGACAACAAAGTGGTGCAAACCCTGGCGCGTGCCTTTGTGCAGTGCGGCTGGCGTGCGGTGCGGTTCAATTTTCGCGGTGTAGGTGCTACCGAAGGCGTTCATGACGCCGGGCGCGGTGAACTGCAGGACTTGCTGGCCGTCATTGCACACAGCACCGAGAATGGGACGGTCCCCTTGGCATTGGCCGGCTTTTCGTTTGGTGCGTTTGTGACCAGCCACGCTCCTGCTGCGCTCGGGGCTGAGCGCGCCCTCCGTCAGCTGGTTCTTGTAGGCACCGCTGCGACCCGTTTTGAGGTAGCCCCCGTTCCGCTCGCATTGCACGAGCGGACGCTGGTACTGCATGGAGAGCTGGATGACACAGTGCCGCTGACCGACGTCCTGAACTGGGCGCGCCCTCAGACACTCCCTGTAACCGTAATTCCCGGAGTTGCCCACTTCTTTCATGGACAATTACCTCTTTTGCGCAGTTTGGTGGTGCGCCACCTGAATGCACGATCACTCTCTACTTCTTAGCCCATCCGCTTGCCCCCAGCCGATCCCCTGAAAGTGATCGACGACTACCCCCAACCCATGAAATCATTTTTTGCAGCCCTAATGGCCACCGTCTGTTTTTCGGTGGCTGCCCAAGCCCCGCAGCCGCCGGAAATTGCCGCACGCGCCTATCTGTTACTGGACGTAACTGCCAACCAGATTCTGGCTTCCAAGGATATGGATATGCCGGTGGAGCCCGCATCGCTGACCAAGCTGATGTCGGCGTATCTGGTGTTCGACGCCTTGCGCAGCAAAAAGCTGGATCTGAAGCAAACCCTTCCGGTCAGCGAGCGTGCGTGGAAGATGCCCGGTTCGCGCATGTTCATCGATCCCAAAATGCAGGTGCCTGTCGAAGACCTGATCAAGGGAATGATCGTGCAGTCCGGCAACGATGCGACCATGGCCCTTGCCGAAGGGGTGGGGGGCTCTGCCGAGCGCTTTGTGCAGATGATGAACGACCAGGCGAAGGTTCTGGGCATGAAATCCACGGGTTACAGGAATCCCGAAGGGTTGACAGAAGCGGGTCACATCACAACTGCGCGTGACTTGAGCATCCTTGCGACCCGCCTGATGGCCGACTTTCCCGACTACGTCGGTTTCTACGCCATCAAGAAATACCGTTATCCCGGCACGCCGGCGGCCAACGACAGCAATCGCAACCTGCTGTTGTTTCGTGACCCCACGGTGGACGGTTTGAAAACCGGGTTTACTGAAGCTGCAGGATATTGCATGGTCGCAACGGCCAAACGCGAATTCCCCAACTTGGCCGCACCTGGCGTGCCCGCCGGCTCGCCCACGGTGGGCGGCACCCGTCGCCTGTTGTCCATCGTGTTGGGAACCGCCAACGAAAACGCCCGGGCCAATGAATCCCAGAAATTGCTCAATTGGGGTTTTACCGCTTTTGAGGCGGTAAAACTCTTTGATGCAGGGCAGGCGGTCGTCACTCCGAGCGTATGGAAGGGTGCCTCGTCCGTGGTCAAGCTCGGGCGGCCTCAGGCCATTGTGGTGGCAGTGCCTGCCGGTAGCGCGGGCAAACTCAAAACCCAGGTGGTGCGATCCGAGCCTTTGGTGGCACCTTTCTCCAAGGGGCAGCAACTGGGCACCCTGAAGGTGCTGTCGGGTGAGCAGACCGTAGCGGAAGTTCCTCTGCTGGCACTGGAAGCAGTGGAGCAGGCCGGGATTGTGGGTCGAGCCTGGGACGCTCTGCGCTTGTGGATCCGCTGATCGACGGAAATCAACAGCCCATGCGACAGGTATTGCGGGGAAACCCTTGATCTGATACATTAGAAGGCTTTTCGGAATTTCCGAGGGGATTCACGTTTTCGTTTTAGATATCAAACGTTTAGGGACGTTTTTACATGCCAACCATCAATCAACTAGTGCGTCAAGGCCGTGAGGTCGAGACGATCAAGTCGAAGAGCCCTGCTATGCAGAACTCTCCGCAGCGTCGTGGTGTGTGCACCCGTGTGTACACCACAACGCCTAAAAAGCCCAATTCCGCCCTGCGTAAAGTTGCCAAAGTGCGCTTGACCAACGGTTTTGAGGTTATCTCCTACATCGGCGGCGAAGGCCACAACCTGCAGGAACACAGCGTGGTGCTGGTTCGTGGCGGTCGTGTCAAGGATCTGCCCGGTGTGCGTTACCACATCGTTCGTGGTTCGCTCGACTTGCAAGGCGTGAAAGACCGCAAGCAGTCGCGCTCCAAGTACGGTGCAAAGAAGCCAAAGGCCAAATAAGCCCTGGTTTGTTGAGATCAATCGGTGCTGTTTCCCGCGTGGCGCGGTGAATCGGCGTAGTGACCCGAAGCGCGGAATTGTCTGTGTGGGTCGAGTAAGTGGGGGTTTTTAATAACTCTCGCGGTGTCTGAAAAGATGCCAACTGAAGCAATATGAGGTGAAAAAATGCCACGTCGTCGCGAAGTCCCTAAACGTGAAATCCTGCCGGATCCTAAGTTCGGCAATATCGAGCTGTCCAAATTCATGAACGTGATCATGGAAGGCGGCAAAAAAGCAGTTGCAGAGCGCATCATTTACGGTGCGCTGGAACTGATTGAGAAAAAGCATCCTGATAAAGACCCTGTTGAGGCCTTTACGGTTGCTATCAACAACGTCAAGCCCATGGTGGAAGTTAAATCCCGCCGCGTGGGTGGTGCCAACTACCAGGTGCCCGTTGAAGTGCGTCCCGTTCGTCGCCTGGCTTTGTCCATGCGCTGGATCAAGGAAGCCGCTCGCAAGCGTGGCGAGAAGTCCATGGCCCAGCGTCTGGCCAATGAGTTGCTGGAGGCTACTGAAGGCCGTGGCGGTGCCATGAAAAAGCGTGACGAAGTTCACCGCATGGCAGAAGCCAACAAGGCCTTCTCCCACTTCCGCTTCTAAATGCGGTACTGGCGCGGGCCCCACAAAGGCCCCGCCCGTCAGGATCGTGAAGCCGCTGAGGCTTTGCGTTCTGGCAATCAGAACATACAGAACATCTAAGGATCCATCATGGCTCGCCATACCCCCATTGAGCGCTACCGCAATATCGGTATTTCGGCTCACATTGACGCTGGTAAGACTACCACCACCGAGCGCGTTCTTTTCTATACCGGCGTGAACCACAAAATTGGTGAAGTGCACGATGGCGCGGCCACCATGGATTGGATGGAGCAAGAGCAAGAGCGTGGTATCACGATCACTTCTGCTGCGACCACCTGTTTCTGGAAAGGCATGGACAAGTCCCTGCCTGAGCACCGCATCAACATCATCGACACCCCGGGACACGTTGACTTCACGATTGAGGTTGAGCGCTCCATGCGCGTGCTGGACGGTGCCTGCATGGTGTACTGTGCCGTGGGCGGCGTACAGCCACAGTCGGAGACTGTCTGGCGCCAAGCCAATAAATACAAAGTGCCGCGTCTGGCCTTCGTCAACAAGATGGACCGTACGGGCGCGAATTTCTTCAAGGTCGTTGACCAGATGAAACTGCGTCTGAAGGCTAGTCCCGTGCCAATGGTTATCCCAATCGGCGCTGAAGAGAACTTCACCGGCGTGGTTGACCTGATCAAGATGAAAGCCATCATCTGGGATGAGGCGTCGCAAGGCATGTTGTTTGACTACAAGGAAATTCCTGCGGAGCTGGTCGAGCTGGCCAAGGAATGGCGCGAAAAGATGGTGGAAGCTGCGGCTGAAGCGTCTGAAGAGTTGATGAACAAGTACCTTGAAGAAGGCGACTTGTCCGAAGAAGAGATCAAGTTCGGTATCCGTACCCGCACCATCGCCAGTGAAATCCAGCCGATGTACTGTGGCTCTGCGTTCAAGAACAAGGGTGTTCAGCGTATGCTGGATGCGGTGATTGAATTCATGCCATCGCCCGTTGACATCCCTCCAGTCAAGGGTCTGGACGAAGATGACCAGCCCGTGGTTCGCCAAGCGGACGACTCCGAGAAATTCTCCGCATTGGCGTTCAAGCTGATGACCGATCCGTTTGTGGGTCAGTTGACTTTTGTGCGCGTGTATTCCGGCGTTCTGCAGAAGGGCGACAGCGTTTACAACCCGATACGTGGCAAAAAAGAGCGTATCGGACGTATCGTGCAAATGCACGCCAACAACCGGGAAGAGGTCAGCGAAATTCGCGCCGGTGACATTGCTGCATGCGTGGGCTTGAAAGACGTCACCACGGGTGAAACCCTTTGCGATCCAACAGCGCTTATCACGCTGGAACGCATGATTTTCCCTGAGCCCGTGATCACCCAGGCCGTGGAACCCAAGACCAAGGTTGACCAGGAAAAGATGGGCATTGCTTTGCAGCGTCTGGCGCAGGAAGATCCTTCTTTCCGCGTCAAGACCGACGAAGAGTCTGGCCAAACGCTGATTGCTGGTATGGGCGAGTTGCATCTGGAGATCATTGTTGACCGTATGAAGCGCGAATTCGGTGTCGAGGCGCTCGTGGGCAAGCCCCAAGTCGCTTACCGCGAAACCATTCGCAAGACGGTTGAAGATGCCGAAGGCAAGTTCGTGCGTCAGTCTGGCGGTAAGGGCCAGTACGGACACGTGGTGCTCAAGATTGAGCCCAACGAGCAAGGCAAGGGCATTGAGTTCGTTGACGCCATCAAGGGTGGTACCGTGCCACGGGAATATATTCCTGCGGTTGAAAAAGGTATCAACGAGGCGGTTACGCAAGGTGTATTGGCTGGCTATCCCGTCGTTGACGTCAAGGTTACTCTGCACTTCGGTTCGTACCACGATGTGGACTCCAACGAATTGGCGTTCAAGATGGCTGCCATTTTTGGCTTCAAAGAAGGTTGCCGTAAAGCTGGCCCCGTCATTCTTGAGCCCATGATGGCCGTTGAGGTGGAGACCCCAGAAGACTACGCGGGTAACGTGATGGGCGATCTGGCCTCGCGTCGCGGTATGGTTCAGGGTATGGAAGACATGGTCGGTGGCGGCAAGGCTATCAAGGCTGAAGTTCCATTGTCCGAAATGTTTGGCTACTCCACAACTCTGCGCTCGATGTCGCAAGGCCGTGCGACCTACACGATGGAATTCAAGCACTACACGGAAGCTCCGCGTAACGTGTCTGAAGCCATCATGTCTGCACGCGCCAAGTAAACAGAATTGTCTGCGACGGTGTGCCGCCCTGTTCCCGTGCGGGGCGAATCAGCAACATCGTGCAAACATTAAATCAACACACGGGAAATGCTCTTTTGGAGAATTGAAAAATGGGAAAAGAAAAATTCACGCGTACCAAGCCCCACGTCAACGTCGGCACTATTGGCCACGTTGACCACGGCAAAACCACGCTGACTGCAGCCATCACTTCCGTGTTGGCGGCCAAGTTCGGCGGCACCGCCCGTGCTTACGACCAGATCGACGCAGCACCGGAAGAAAAAGCCCGCGGCATCACGATCAACACCGCGCACGTCGAGTACGAAACCGCGAATCGCCATTACGCCCACGTTGACTGCCCAGGACACGCTGACTATGTGAAAAACATGATCACCGGTGCTGCCCAGATGGACGGCGCGATCCTGGTTTGCTCCGCTGCTGACGGCCCTATGCCCCAGACCCGCGAGCACATCCTGCTGGCCCGTCAGGTTGGCGTGCCTTACATCATCGTGTTCCTGAACAAGTGCGACATGGTGGATGACGCCGAATTGCTCGAACTCGTTGAAATGGAAGTTCGCGAGCTGCTCGACAAATACGATTTCCCAGGTGACTCCACCCCCATCATCCACGGCAGCGCCAAGCTCGCCCTCGAAGGTGACAAGGGTCCATTGGGTGAAGAAGCCATCATGAAGCTGGCTGAGGCACTCGACACCTACATCCCCATGCCTGAGCGTGCAGTGGATGGCGCATTCCTGATGCCCGTCGAAGACGTGTTCTCGATCTCCGGTCGTGGCACCGTGGTGACTGGCCGTATCGAGCGCGGTATTGTCAAAGTCGGCGAAGAAATCGAAATCGTCGGTATCTCTGACACTCAGAAAACCATCTGCACCGGCGTCGAAATGTTCCGCAAACTGCTCGACCAAGGTCAAGCGGGCGACAACGTCGGCATCTTGCTGCGCGGCACCAAGCGCGAAGATGTGCAGCGCGGCCAAGTGCTGTGCAAGCCCAACTCCATCAAGCCCCACACCCACTTCACGGGCGAGATCTATGTCTTGTCCAAAGACGAAGGTGGCCGTCACACGCCTTTCTTCAACAACTACCGCCCCCAGTTCTACTTCCGTACAACGGACGTGACGGGTGCGATCGAGTTGCCAGAAGGCAAAGAGATGGTGATGCCGGGTGACAACGTGTCGATCACGGTGAAGCTGATCAACCCGATCGCCATGGAAGAAGGCCTGCGCTTTGCGATCCGCGAAGGCGGTCGTACGGTTGGTGCCGGTGTGGTTGCCAAAATCATTGCGTAATTCGCACTAAACCAAGGAATTACCATGGCTACCAAACAAAAAATCCGCATCCGCCTGAAGGCATTTGACTACAAATTGATCGACCAATCGGCCGCTGAAATTGTGGACACCGCAAAGCGTACCGGCGCGATTGTCAAGGGCCCCGTGCCTTTGCCAACCCGCATGAAGCGTTTTGACATTCTGCGTTCGCCCCACGTGAACAAGACCAGTCGGGATCAGTTTGAAATTCGGACGCACCAGCGCCTGATGGACATTGTTGATCCTACTGACAAAACAGTGGATGCACTGATGAAGCTCGACCTGCCCGCCGGTGTCGACGTCGAAATCAAGCTGCAGTAAGTGATGAGTGACATTCGTAGCCCTTTCGGGTGGCGGATGTCCATGGGTTGAGTGTGAGGCGTGGCTTGCATATTTAGCAGGCTCGCGTTATACTCGCAGGCTTCATTGAATTTGAGCAATCATTTTCCATGAAGTTTTATTAACAGTCTCTCGGTAAAAACGCAGCAGCCAATTGAAGTTGCAGCGGCGAGAGTTACGGAGAAAATAATGAGTCTTAGCAATCACTTAGGGTTGCTGGGTCGCAAGGTTGGCATGATGCGCCTATTCACTGACGACGGGGATGCAGTTCCTGTTACGGTGGTAGATGTGTCGAACAACCGGGTGACACAGATAAAAACCCAGGAGAACGACGGCTATGTTGCCTTGCAGGTGACATTTGGTTCGCGAAAAGCTTCGCGTGTTACCAAGCCGATCGCTGGTCACCTCGCAAAAGCAGGTGTTGAAGCTGGTGAAATCATCCAGGAATTCCGTATCACTGCCGACGCAGCAAGCCAGTACAAAGCTGGTTCTGTTGTTCCGGTGTCTGCGGTTTTTGCAGTTGGTCAGAAGGTGGATGTGCAAGGTACTTCCATTGGTAAAGGCTTCGCCGGCACCATCAAGCGCCACCATATGAGCTCGCAGCGCGCGTCGCACGGCAATAGCCGTTCGCACAATGTGCCTGGCTCAATTGGTATGGCGCAGGACCCCGGTCGCGTGTTTCCAGGTAAACGCATGACCGGACACCTCGGTGTTGATACAGTCACCACGCAAAATCTGGACGTCATCCGTATCGATGAAGCCCGTCAATTGCTGTTGATCAAGGGTGCTATCCCTGGTTCGGCTGGTGGTTTTGTCACCGTGCGTCCAGCTGTCAAAGCTAAAAGCGTAACCGCGAAAGGGGCGAACTGATGCAGCTCGAACTCCTGAATGACCAAGGTCAGGCCACTTCGAAATACGAAGCTCCTGAGACCGTGTTTGGTCGTGCTTACAACGAAGACCTCGTCCACCAAGTGGTCGTTGCTTTCCAGGCCAATGCCCGTCAAGGCACTCGCGCTCAAAAGGATCGCGAGCAGGTCAAGCACTCAACCAAGAAGCCTTTCAAGCAAAAGGGAACGGGCCGTGCCCGTGCCGGTATGACTTCGTCGCCATTGTGGCGCGGAGGCGGTCGGATTTTCCCGAACATGCCTGATGAGAATTTCACCCAGAAAATCAACAAGAAGATGTACCGTGCCGGTATGGCGGCCATCTTGTCCCAGTTGGCCCGTGAAGGCCGTCTGGCTGTTGTTGATTCGCTGAAAGTCGATTCTCCGAAGACAAAGCCATTGGCAGACAAGTTCAAAGCCATGAATTTGCAGTCGGTTTTGGTGATTGCTGACGAGGTTGATGAAAACCTGTACCTCGCTTCCCGCAATCTGGTCAACATTCTTGTGGTTGAGCCCCGTTACGCCGATCCGGTGTCGCTGGTGCATTACCGTAAGGTCTTGGTGACCAAGGCTGCAATGGACAAACTCAAGGAGATGTTCGCATGAGCCACGGTCCTAATCTTTCCAAGTTTGACGAAGGCCGTCTGATGCAGGTTCTCGTTGCACCCATCGTGTCTGAAAAGGCAACCATGGTCGCAGAGAAAAGCAATGCAGTGACCTTCAAGGTGCTGCAGGACGCGACCAAGTATGAAATCAAAGCCGCTGTGGAATTGATGTTCAAGGTTGAAGTCAAGGGTGTTTCCGTAATGAACACCAAGGGCAAGACCAAGCGTTTTGGCAAATCGGTGGGTCGTCGCGACAATGTCCGTAAGGCATATGTGACGCTCAAGCCGGGTCAAGAGCTGAACCTCGGCGGGGAGGCTGCTTAATCATGGCTGTTATTAAAATGAAACCTACTTCACCAGGCCGTCGTGGCATGGTGAAGATTTCGCGGGACCACCTTCACAAAGGTGCACCGCACGCAGCGTTGTTGGAGCCACAATTCCAGCATGCCGGTCGTAACAACAACGGGCACATTACTACCCGTCACAAAGGCGGTGGTCATAAGCACCACTACCGTGTGGTTGACTTCCGTCGCATCAAGGATGGCATTCCTGCAAAAGTCGAGCGTATCGAGTATGACCCTAACCGTTCCGCGCACATCGCTTTGGTGTGTTATGCAGACGGCGAGCGCGCATACATCATTGCCCCCCGTGGCCTTGAAGTCGGTGCATCGATCATGAGTGGTTCCGAAGCGCCAATCCGCATTGGAAACACACTGCCGATTCGCAACATTCCAGTGGGTTCCATCATCCATTGCGTCGAGTTGCAAGTTGGCAAGGGTGCCCAGATGATCCGTTCGGCGGGTACGTCTGCAACGCTTTTGGCACGTGAAGGCACATACGCTCAGGTTCGTATCCGGTCTGGCGAAGTTCGCAAGATTCATATTGACTGCCGCGCAACCATTGGCCAGGTCGCCAACGAAGAGCACAGCCTGCGTCAACTCGGCAAAGCCGGTGTGAAGCGCTGGATGGGTATTCGCCCAACCGTTCGCGGTGTGGTGATGAACCCGGTTGACCACCCGCACGGTGGTGGCGAAGGCAAGACTGGTGAAGGCCGTCATGCAGTCGATCCTTGGGGTAATCTCACCAAGGGTTACCGTACCCGTAACAACAAGCGCACGCAGGTCATGATCGTGTCGCGTCGCAAGAAGTAAGGGGAACGTAAATGACTCGCTCTCTCAAAAAAGGTCCCTTTGTTGACCATCACCTGGTAGCCAAGACCGAAAAGGCCGTTGCTACCAAGGACAAAAAGCCGATTAAGACTTGGTCGCGCCGCTCCATGATCCTGCCCGATTTCATCGGCTTGACCATTGCTGTTCACAACGGCAAGCAGCACGTACCTGTCTATATCACCGATCAAATGGTTGGCCACAAGTTGGGTGAGTTCGCTCTGACCCGTACTTTCAAGGGTCACCCTGCGGACAAAAAAGTCCAAAAGAAATAAGGAGGTGACCATGGAAACTCGTGCAACCCTTCGTGGCGTTCGTTTATCGGTCGACAAAGGCCGTTTGGTCGCGGATTTGATTCGCGGCAAGAAGGTGGATCAAGCCTTGAACATCTTGCAGTTCACGCAGAAAAAAGCTGCTGTGATCATCAAGAAGGTTCTGGAGTCCGCCATTGCCAACGCTGAGCACAATGACGGTGCAGATATCGATGAATTGAAGGTGAAAACCATCTACGTCGAGCAAGGTGCATCGCTGCGTCGCTTCACGGCCCGCGCCAAAGGCCGCGGCAACCAAATCAGAAAACCCACGTGCCATGTGTACGTGACGGTTGGTAACTGAAAGAGGCCAGGAAGATATGGGACAAAAAATCCACCCCACCGGCTTTCGTCTGTCAATCAGCCGTAACTGGTCTTCACGCTGGTACGCCAGCAATAAAGATTTTGCCGGCATGCTGGCAGAAGACATCAAGGTTCGTGAATACCTGAAGCTCAAGCTGAAAAATGCTTCGGTTTCCAAGGTGCTCATCGAGCGTCCAGCCAAGAATGCCCGCATCACAATTTTCTCGGCTCGCCCGGGTGTTGTGATCGGCAAAAAAGGCGAAGACATCGAGAACCTCAAGCGCGAACTGACCAAGCAATTGGGCGTTCCTGTCGCGGTCAACATCGAAGAAGTGCGCAAGCCCGAAATCGATGCCAAGCTGATTGCCGATTCGATTACGCAGCAGCTCGAAAAGCGGATCATGTTTCGCCGTGCCATGAAGCGCGCCATGCAAAACGCCATGCGTCTGGGTGCCCTCGGCATCAAGATCATGTCGTCTGGCCGTCTGAACGGTATTGAAATCGCTCGTTGCGAGTGGTACCGCGAAGGTCGCGTGCCACTTCACACCTTGCGTGCGGACATCGACTACGGTACTTCTGAAGCAAAAACAACCTACGGCATCATTGGTGTCAAGGTTTGGGTCTACAAGGGTGACACGTTGGGTCGTAATGATCTGCCTGCTACTGTTGAGCCCCGCGCTGAAGAAGAACGTCGTCCTCGCGGCCCACGCCGTGATGACCGTGGCGGCGCTCGCCCTGGTTCGGACCGTCCTGCACCACGTGGCGATCGTCGCCCCGTTGGCGGCAATACGGCACCGGCCGATGGCAGTGACAAGCCGGCTGCGGCATCTGGTGCTGACGCCAATCAACCCGCCGTTAAGCGCGTACGCAAAGTCGCCGCGCCAGCTGCAACAGCTGACGGCAAAGGAGAATAACTATGTTGCAACCCGCTCGCCGGAAATACCGCAAAGAGCAAAAAGGCCGTAACACCGGTATTGCGACCCGAGGCAGCTCGGTCGCATTCGGTGACTTCGGTCTCAAATGCACGGATCGTGGTCGTCTGACGGCCCGTCAGATTGAAGCTGCACGTCGTGCAATTTCCCGCCACGTGAAGCGTGGTGGTCGTATATGGATCCGTGTGTTCCCTGACAAGCCAATTTCCCAGAAGCCTGCTGAAGTGCGTATGGGTAACGGCAAGGGTAACCCCGAGTACTACGTGGCTGAAATTCAGCCAGGTAAGATCGTTTTTGAAATCGTCGGCGTGACTGAAGAGTTGGCGCGCGAGGCATTCCGTTTGGCTGCGGCCAAGCTGCCTTTGCGTACCACTTTTGTGGCTCGCATGATTGGCCAGTAATCAGGAGATTGAAGCAATGAAAACTACTGAACTGCGCACAAAAGACGTTGATGGTCTGAAGACGGAAGTCAAAGCGCTGCAAAAAGCACACTTTGGCCTGCGTATGCAGAAAGCCACGCAACAACTCACCAATAACGCTTTGCTGCGCTCTGCGCGCCGTGATATTGCTCGCGCCAAGACTATTCTTGTCGAGAAGCAAAGCGCCGACAAATCCGCCAAATAAGGAGCGATAAATGACGGAAGCTAAAAAATCCCTCAAGCGCACCTTGGTTGGCAAGGTGGTCAGCGACAAGCGTGCAAAGACGGTCACTGTGTTGATTGAGCGTCGTGTCAAACACGAGCTCTACGGCAAGATCGTTGGTAAATCCAGCAAGTACCACGCCCACGACGAAAAGGGCGAGTACAAAATGGGTGACACCATCGAGATCACCGAAAGCCGGCCGATCTCCAAGACCAAGAATTGGGTTGCTACCCGTTTGGTTCAAAAGGCTATTGCTGTCTGAGAGGGTTCAACCTTTCAGGCCGTAGGTCTCTAAAAAACGGCTCACAATTGTGAGCCGTTTTTATTTGTGAAAACGATTTTTCTGGAGCGAATATGATTCAAGTAGGCGACACCCTTCCCGCATCAACTCTGATGGAGTACGTGGAGGTGGAAGGAAACGGATGCAGCATCGGCCCCAATCCTGTCGACGTGACCCGTGCTACGGCTGGAAAGACCATTGCATTGTTTGGGTTGCCTGGTGCGTACACGCCAACCTGCTCGGCAAAACATGTACCGGGTTACGTCGACAGTGCCGCAGCTTTCAGCGCTGCCGGCGTTGATGAGATCTGGTGTGTCAGTGTCAATGATGCATTCGTCATGGGTGCTTGGGCAAAAGACCAGAAGACAGACGGAAAAGTGCGTATGCTGGCTGATGGAAGTGCCGCTTTCGCGCAAGCGACTGGCTTGACGCTGGATTTGACCAGCCGCGGCATGGGCTTGCGCAGCAACCGCTATTCCATGCTGGTGAAGGATGGAAAAGTTGTGGCGCTCAACATTGAAGGCCCGGGTAAATTTGAGGTCAGTGATGCGACGACGCTTCTGGGTCAAGTGAAGGCCTGAACGCCCAACGCAATGGCGGTTGCCAGCCAATGGCATCAACCGCCCACAAGTCCGCTTTCATGTAGTGGGCTCCTCCAATCGGATTGAAGTAATACGGCGGCATGTCTTTTAAGCCCGGTCGTTGGTAGTTTGCTCGAACGAACAGCCGTTTCATCTCGCATGCGTTGGGATAGTTCACGTTAACCAACGGGCGCATGGCGCAGCAACCCGCCATGTGGCCCTGGACCATTGCAGCAACCAGCGCACCCCGAGGCGGGCGATATTGCCCTGGAAGCGTCTGGAGCTCATGTGCACAATTTTGAAAACACCAGTCAACCTTGAGGGATTGTGCGTATTGCCGAAAGAGGTCCCTTACTCCGTCTGTCTCCTATTCATTTGACGGATAGACAAGGCGCGGCCGGCTGGCCTGAGCAGAGGCCCGCATACGCTCAGGACTCCTGCAGCAGCTTCTCAATCAACTGGTGCAATTCAGCAAAGTTGGGCTCGCCAACGTACCGTTTGACAATCTCGCCCCGTTTGTTGACCAAGTAACTCGTTGGCGTCAGCTTCACATCGCCCCATGATTTTGCGACCAACCCCGTGTTGTCAATGGCGACGTCAAATGGGAGTTTGCGTGTTTGTACAAAGTTGACGACATAGCTAGGGGGGTCGTAGTCCATGGCTACCGCAAGGGTGCCATAACCCATGCCTTTGTATTTTTCAAAGGTGGCAATAATTTTGGGCATTTCCGCCACGCAGGTCACGCAACTGGTTGCCCAGAAATTCACCAGCGTGACCCGACCCTTCAGATCAGCCGTCTGCTTTTTGGAACCATCCAGCAACACAAAAGTGGAAGCAGGAGCAACCGTGTTGCCACTCCATAAATAAGTGACAGCCAGCACCGCGCAAGACGCTACGATGGCGGCCCAGACTATTTTTTGTTTCATAAAAAGGTGCCATTCATGGATCGTCGCCAGTTTAATTCTGTTTCCCTGTCTGCGGTGGCCTTGTTGGGGGCTCTCGCGCTGCGCCAGGCGCATGCGTTGACACTTGCTGACCTCTCCAATGCGGATGCATCCAGGGGACTCAAAACTGCTCTCGAAAAAGGGGCGCTGTCAGCCGTCGGTCTCCTCAGCGCTCCTGATGGATTCCTGGGAAACGAAAAAGTTCGCATTCCTTTGCCTGGTTACCTGAACGATGCTGCCAATCTGATGCGTACTTTCGGCCAGGGTGCCCGTGTGGACGAACTCATCACCGCCATGAACCGGGGCGCGGAGTCCGCTGTGCCGATGGCCAAAGACCTGCTGGTCAATGCAGTTCGCACCATGAGCGTGACCGACGCCAAAGGCATCTTGGCGGGAGGAAATACCGCGGTGACCGAGTTTTTCGCATCCAAAACGCGCCCTGCGCTCGCAACCAAGTTCCTGCCCGTGGTGACCAAGGCCACTGAAAAGGTGGGGCTGGCGGACAAATACAACCAATTGGCCGGCAAGGCCGCAGAACTCGGATTGGTCAAAAAAGAAGACGCAAATATTCAGCAATACGTCACAGGAAAGACCCTTGACGGACTGTTTTTCATGATTTCAGAAGAAGAGAAGAAAATTCGCCAAAACCCGGTGGCATACGGGAGCGCCATTCTGACCAAGGTTTTTGGCGCGCTACAGTGAGGCTGCGCAAGCTTATTGGCGCTGCGGTTGTTGTTATGGCAGCCTGCAGTCCGGCGCTGAATTGGCGCGAAGTACGTCTGGATCGGTTAGCCGTCTGGCTACCGTGCAAACCCGACCAAGGCCAGCGAAATGTTCATCTGGCTTCGCAGGACGTGGCGCTGGACATGATTGGCTGTGAATCGTCTGGCGCGCTGTTCGCCGTCAGCCACACCCGGTTAAAAGACCCGACACAGGTCGGCGCTGTCTTACGTGCATGGCGAGTGGCAGCGTTGGAAAATATGCGGGCCACTGCAGCGGATGAGCGCGCTTTTGCGGGGACCAATCCGGCTGCCACTGCCGGAAAGTCGGCGGCTGGGCCACTGGCGACGACCCCAGGCATTGAACCCGTGATGGTAGAGGCCCAAGGGCAAAAACCCAACGGTGACGCCTTGCAGGCTCGCCTTCTCTGGTTCTCATCCGGGGCTGATGTCTTTCACATCGCAGTCTATGCGCCGCGGCTCACAACCGACATGACAGAAACCCTGTTTTCAGAACTCAGACTCCAGTGAAAATACCCGCGTGTCGTTTGGCTGGTGCTGCATCGGTACTTGCGCGTGTCTTGTCCTGACAAAAAAGCCATAATGATCTTCTGACAATCTATGAACACCGGCATCCTCATCATCGCCCACGCACCGCTTGCCAGCGCTTTACGCGCCTGCGTGTTGCATGTGTACCCGGATGCAGCCAGCGGTGTTCTGGCCTTGGACGTTCACCCCAACGAACCGACCGACGCCTCCCGTGCGGCCGCGCAAATTCTTCTGGCCGAACTCAACACCCCCAATACCTTGGTGTTGACCGACATGTTCGGCGCTACCCCCTGTAATGTTGCCCAAAAAGTGGTGGATGGAACGCACTCCAAGCTGGTGGCCGGTGTCAACCTGCCCATGCTGCTGCGCACTGTCAATTACCGTCAGGAGCCACTGGATGTGCTGGTAACACGGGCGCTTGCCGGTGGCGCGCAATGCATCATGCAAGTCGCGGTGACGGCTCCACAAAACCAGGTTAGAAAACCGCATGATAAAAACAACCACGACCATCAACAATAAACTGGGCCTTCACGCCCGGGCGTCGGCCAAGCTGACCAAACTCGCAGGCAGTTTTCCTTGTGAGGTGTGGATAGCCAAGGGCGAACGCCGCGTCAACGCCAAGAGCATCATGGGCGTGATGATGCTGGCAGCGGGACTTGGGTCTGAGGTGGAGTTGGATACCGAGGGTGAGCGCGCCCAGGAAGCTATGGATGCATTGCTGGCTTTGATTGCTGACAAATTTGGTGAAGGTGAATGACATTTGCGATCCACGGCCTGACAGTCTCCCGCGGCATTGCCATCGGGCGGGCCGTGTTGGTGGCGTCGAGTCGCGTCGATGTGGCGCACTATTTCATCAAAGCAGATGAAGTAGACGCAGAGATCGACCGGGTTCGCGCAGGGCGTGACGCCGTCATAGACGAAATTCACCGGCTGCAGGAAACCATCACCCGCATGGGGCCCAAAGAGGCGCCACATGAGCTCAGCGCTCTGCTGGACGTGCACCTCATGCTGATGCAGGATCAGGAACTCGTCAACGGAGTCAAACACTGGATTACAGATCGCCTGTACAACGCCGAGTGGGCGCTGACCACCCAGCTTGAGATCATTGCCCGCCAGTTTGATGAGATGGAAGACGCGTACCTGCGCGAGCGCAAGGCCGATCTGGAGCAAATTGCCGAGCGGGTTCTGCGTGCGATGAAGGGGACCGGGTCGCCGATCGCAGCACACCCCCCTGGTCACCGCCCGTCGCGCAAACCGTCGCAGCAAGACCTGCTGCTCGACGATACCGTGGATGTCCCGCTGATTCTGATCGCCCACGACCTGTCGCCCGCCGACATGCTGCAGTTCAAGCAAAGTGTGTTTGCCGGCTTCATTACCGATGTGGGCGGAAAAACATCCCACACCGCCATCGTTGCCCGCAGCATGGACATTCCCGCAGTAGTTGGTGCGCGGCTTGCCAGCCAGCTGGTGCGACAGGACGATTGGGTCATCATCGACGGCGATGCCGGGGTGGTAATAGTCGACCCCTCGTCCATCATCCTGGCCGAGTACGGCTTCAAGCAACGCCAGCTGGAACTGGAGCGGGGACGCCTGCAGCGCCTGCTGCACACGCCTGCGGTCACCATGGATGGTGAAAAAGTGCAACTGCTTGCCAATATCGAGATGCCCGACGATGCACCGGGCGCACTCCGGGCAGGTGCCTTGGGTGTCGGGCTGTTTCGCAGCGAGTTTTTGTTTATGGGGCGTCAGGGCCGACTGCCTGACGAAGAGGAGCAGTTTCAGGCCTACAAGTCCGCGGTGGAAGGCATGAAAGGGTTACCCGTTACCATTCGCACCGTGGACGTGGGGGCGGACAAGCCGCTGGACGTAGCCCTGCGCGACGACGCACACCTGAACCCCGCCTTGGGTTTGCGCGCCATTCGCTGGAGCCTGGCCGACCCCGCCATGTTCTTGACCCAACTTCGGGCCATATTGCGTGCGGCCGCTTTCGGCCAAGTCCACTTGCTGGTGCCGATGCTGGCCCATGCGCGCGAGATTCGCCAGACGCTGGCACATATCGACCATGCGCGTGCCATGCTGGACAACCGGGGCGTGGCCTACGGTCCGGTCAAGATTGGGGCGATGATCGAAATTCCTGCGGCTGCCTTGAGCCTGCGGCTGTTTTTGAAGTACTTTGATTTCCTGTCGATCGGCACCAACGACCTGATTCAGTACACCCTGGCGATTGACCGCGCAGACGAGTCAGTTGCCCATCTCTACGACCCCCTGCACCCCGCGGTGTTGCGCCTGGTAGCCGACACCATTTCCGAGTGCCGTGCGCAAGGCAAGGCCGTGAGTGTGTGCGGTGAGATGGCCGGGGACGTGAGTTTGACGCGCCTGTTGCTGGGCTTGGGGTTGCGCAGTTTCTCCATGCATCCGGCGCAGATTCTGGCGGTCAAACAGGAAATCCTGCGGGCCGATACCACCAAGCTGGTGCCGTGGGCAAAGCGGGTCCTGGAGGCGGAAGACCCGGCATTTGCCATGGTGGCCACCTAGCATTTCGCGTTGCTGGCCCTCTGGCTGCTACCAAATCAGGAGCAGCTAATGCAATACATACGCGGGCTACAGGTCAGTTTTATGCTGATGGCGCGCCCTGAGCCGTATTGAATGCGTTAGCGGGTCCGCGTACCCAAAAGTGCTGCTCCGATGATCATGACAGCAGATAGCGCAATGTTCCAGGTGAAGGCGCGTCCATTGACTGCCATCAGCAGTGCGGTTGAGGCCAGTGGCGTCAGGTAGCTCAGGATGCCAATCTGGCGGGCATCGCCCCGCTTGAGCGCTTGGTCCCAGAGAAAAAAGGCAGCGCCCAGCGGACCCAGCCCCAGGACGCTGATCAGCAGCCAGTCGCGTCCGTTCAAGACCACAGAGGGTTCGAGTGCCCAGTGGCAAACCAGAGACAGCAAGCCTGAGACCAGCCCAAACAGGCCAACTGCGGCTGTCGGGAATGGCTTGACGCGCTGGCACAGCAGCGAATAGCTGGCCCAAATAAACGCCGATGCCAGGGCAGGCAGGAAACCCCAGGACCAGCCCGCAAGGCCAGGCGTGCCCGCTGACCCACTGCCCTGGCTACCCAGAATGGCGATGGCTGCGCCGACAAAACCCAGCAGCGCGGCCACCACATGCACGGTGCGCAGCTGCGTTCCCGCCAGAAACACCGGCGCCAGCACCACCATCAGCAAGGGCCACAGATAGTTGACCAGGTTGGCCTCCACGGCAGGGGCATTGCGCAGCGCGATGAAAAAAAGGAAGTGATAACCAAACAGGCCGCTGACACCCAGCGCCAGCGTCGTTCCCGGGATTCTCCATTGACGCAGGTCAAACCCGGACAGGGGCAGTGCGATCACACTACCGATCAGCAATGCCAGACCCGTCAGCAGGAAGGGCGGGATATGGGTGAGCGACACGCTTAAGGCGGCCAGCGTGGCCCACAGCGCGATGGCACCCAATGCATAGAGATTGGCTTTCACGCTGCAGCCTTGCATGCGGCGCAACACAAGGATGGGCAATGAGTACGTTTGATCACAGTGGTTTGATTCAGGATATCAACGAGAGTCTGGCACCTTTTCGCAAGGCCCAGCCGGATGCCATGGCGGGCTTTGGCCAACTGGCGCGCGCCGCTATCACCGATGGTGTGCTGAGCGCCAAGCAAAAAGAGCTGATAGCCCTGGCCATTGGCGTCACACAGCGCTGCTCGGGTTGCATTGGCTTTCATGTTAAGGCCCTGCACCGGCTGGAATGCACGCGTGCAGAACTGGAAGAAATGTTGTCGGTGTGTGTCTACATGGGCGGTGGCCCAGCCTTGATGTATGCCGCCGAAGCTATTACCGCCTGGGAGAAAATGGCACCCGACAAGGCCTGATCAGCCCGGCCGCTGGTCCGTTGACGGGCGTTGCCAGAGGTTGATACCGCCGTCCACGGCATGCTGGTCGATGGCGGCCAACTCGGCGGCGGAAAAATGCAGGTTTTGCATGGCCGCTACCAGTTCGGTGATCTGCTCCGGATGGCTGGCGCCGATCAGCGCCGATGTCACGCGCGCATCGCGCAGCACCCAGGCCGTGGCCATCTGGGCCAGGCTTTGGCCGCGCGCCATGGCGATGTCGTTGAGCGCGCGCACATGCTTGATGTTCTGCGCATTCAGGTGCTCTGCCTTCAGGGAGCCGCCACCGGGGCGGTTGATGCGGGAATCGGCCGGAATGCCATTGAGGTATTTGTTGGTCAGCAGGCCCTGCGCCAGCGCGCTGAATGCAATGCAGCCCATGCCGGTATCGTCCAGCGCATTGAGCAAATCTTCTTCCACCCAGCGGTTCATGAGGCTGTAGGACGGCTGGTGAATCAGCGGTGCCACGCCCATGGACCGCAGGATGGCCGCAGCCTCGCGCGTCTTGGTGGCTGAATAGCTGCTGATACCCACATACAGCGCCTTGCCCTGCTGCACGGCGCTGGCCAGCGCACCCATGGTTTCGTCGAGAGGGGTGTCGGGGTCAAAGCGGTGCGAATAGAAGATATCCACGTAGTCCAGGCCCATGCGCTTGAGGCTCTGGTCCAGGCTGGCCAGCACATACTTGCGCGAGCCGCCACCCTGGCCGTAGGGTCCGGGCCACATGTCCCAACCCGCTTTGCTGGAGATGATGAGCTCGTCGCGGTAAGGCTTGAAATCGCGGCGCAGGTGCTCGCCAAAGTTGGTTTCCGCGCTGCCATAGGGTGGGCCGTAGTTGTTGGCCAAGTCGAAATGGGTGATGCCCAGATCAAACGCGGTACGCAGCATGGTGCGCTGCGTCTCCATGGGCGTGGCATCGCCAAAGTTGTGCCACAGGCCCAGGGACACGGCGGGCAGTTTCAGGCCGCTCTTGCCGCAGGTGCGGTAGGGCATGGTGTCGTAACGTTGGGGGGCTGCTTGGTACATGGTGAAACCTAGGAGTTAGTGCTATAAAAACAGGAGCTGCTTGCGCATAGCGCATGGGGGCTAGCGGCCGATTTGGCATAAATATACTGCCACGCTACCCCAAGGGTTTCAAAAGCTCGGCCAGATCATTCTCGTTGAACAGCGGCTCCTTGCGTGCCGCCGCTCCGCTATACATGCTATCCGCCAACGCCGCTTTGCGCTCTTGCAGGGCCAGAATGCGCTCCTCAATCGTGCCTTGTGCCACCAGCTTCACCACCCACACACTGTGCGTCTGGCCAATGCGGTGCGCGCGGTCGGTGGCCTGGGCTTCGACGGCGGGGTTCCACCACGGGTCATAGTGGATAACGGTATCGGCTTGCGGCAGGTTCAAGCCCACGCCACCAGCTTTCAGGCTGATCAGGAATATCGGCACCTGGCCGCTGGTGAACTGCGCAATCAACTCGTCCCGCTTCTGGCTTTGACCAGTGAGCTTGACCCAGCCGATCTTGCGTTTTTTGAGCTCGGCCTCAATCAGGGTGAGCATGCTGGTGAACTGCGAGAACAGCAAAATGCGCCGCCCCTCTGCCACCATCTCGGGCAGCATCTCCATCAGCTGCTCCAGCTTGGCAGACTCTTTGACTTTTTGTGCCGCCTCCAGCTTCACCAAGGTGGGGTCGCAGCACACCTGGCGCAGCTTCAAGAGCGCATCCAGAATGGTGATTTGCGACTTGGCCAGGCCTTTGGTGTTGAGCGCTTCGCGCACCGACTTTTCCATGCCCAGACGGATGGTTTCGTACAGGTCGGCCTGCTTGCCCGACAGCTCCACGCGCATCACGGTTTCCACCTTGGGCGGCAATTCGTCGGCCACAACTGCCTTGGTGCGGCGCAGCATGAAGGGCGTGATGCGGGCGCGCAGTTGGGTAAGCCGCTCCGAATCGCCCAGCTTCTCGATGGGGTTGCGAAACAGCTCTTTGAAGCGCGCCTGACTGCCCAGAAACCCCGGCATCAAAAAATGGAACAGGCTCCAGATTTCGCCCAAATGGTTTTCCATGGGTGTGCCCGACAGGCACAGTCGGTGGCGCGTTTTCAGCTGGCCGACCACTTGCGCGGCGTGGGTGCTGGCGTTCTTGATGTTTTGCGCTTCGTCCAGCACCACCAGGTGCCATTGCGCCTCCAGCCAGCGGTCGCGGTCGCGCTGCAGGAGCGAGTAGGGCGCAACCACGATGTCGTGCTCGCCCATGGTGTCTGCCACCTCGTGGCGGTCTTTGCCGTGCAGCACCAGCACGCGCAGCTGCGGACAAAAGCGCTCGGTTTCGCGCCGCCAGTTGCCCATCAGGCTGACCGGCGCAATGATGAGCGCCGGGTGCGTGAGGCGGCCGGCGTCTTTTTCAATCTGGATGTGCACCAGCGTCTGCAGCGTTTTGCCCAGGCCCATGTCGTCGGCCAATATGCCGCCCAAGCTGTGGGCACGCAAGAACTGCAGCCAGTTGACGCCCTGCTGCTGGTAGGGCCGCAGGCTGGCCTGCGCGCTGGCGGGCACGGGCACCTCCACCATCTCCGTGTGATCGTGGAGTTGTTCAACGAGGCCTCGCAGCGCCTGCGCGCCGTCCCATACGGCGCCTTCGCCCAAGGAGGCGCTGGTGCGCAACGCGTCCATGCGCGACAGCTTGAGGCTCTCCTGTGTGAAGTCGTGGGTGCGGTCGCCCACCAGCTCCAGCAGCGCGACCATCCAGGGCTTGAGGGCATCGGTCGGCAGGCGGACAAAGCCTTGCGCGCCCAAGGCGGGCAGGTACACAAACGGCGGAATGTTGGGCTGGCCGGTGTCCGGATCCAGCGGACCGGTGGCGGCTGCTGCAATCAGGTCGGGTAGCCAGGGCAGGATGTTGTGGCGCTGGCCGTTGATTTCCATGCCCAGTGACAGGTCAAACCACGGGGAGGTGGCCTGGTCTTCCGTGTCATGGCCTTGCAGTTGTACCCGGAGTGCCTCGGCGTGGGTGATCCAGCCTTTCAGGCGGTCATCCAGCGTCACGGTAAAGCCGGCATCGCGCAGGGCCCGGTAATCGTGGTCCGCCCAATACGGCCAGGTCTGTTTGGACCCATTGCCTTGCAGGCTGAACCGGCCATCGTCGCTGGACTTTAGGCCCAACTCCATCAGTCGGGTGATGGCGACCAGCTCGGCCTCGGTGTTGCGTTGCAATAGCACCCGGCCTTGGGGGCTCTCCACCACGACCGAAGTACCTTGCCCGGCCCACCAGCCACGGTGCCCGGCATAGTCAAAGCACAGCTGCGCCTGGATGAGGCCGCGCTGGGGTACCAGGTCTGGCGGGTTAGGCGACAAATGCAAGCAGGCTTTTGGCGCAACGCCCGTGATCTGGGTCAGGTTTTGCAGCACCGGCGGCAGGGGCAGATGGCCCAGCCGTTGCATCAGATGCACTTGGTGCTTTTCCAGAGCCGACGGCTTGAACGGCGGCGCCTTGAGCAGCACCGCGAGCTGGGCGTCGGGAATGCCGGGGACATGAACCGCACCACACTGGCCGTGCACCATGTCCAGATACAGCGCTGGGGTGTTCAGGAACAGCTTGGCGTCGTTGCTGGCATGCAGTTTGGCGCGCAAGGCCCAGCCACGCGTGTCGCCCGAGTCGCCAGAACCCTTTGCGCCACCGGCAGCGGGAGCCACCTCGTGCCAGCTCCAGTCCAGCGTTTGCGCAGGGCCCCACTGGATGGCGGGGCCGGGGTTGCCGTCCGCATCACACGCGAACAAGCGGCCCGTCTGGGCGGCCTGCTGCAAAGCGAGCAAGCCGATCTGGCCATGCAGGATGGCGCTGGGGCTGCCGCTGTAGGCCGAGTAGTAGCTGTGGCTGTTGTTCGGCATGGCCAGCAGCAGTTGCAGTATCTCGCGGTCGGCATCGCTGGCCTGGTCATAGACGGGCAGACCCGGGTGGGGCTGGGTGCGCACCGACTTGGGTTTGGCCCAGCCACCGCCGGCCTTCGGGTACGACACGGCCGCTTCCAGTTGCAACTGCTGGGGTTGTGTCCGCGGCCCCGCAGATTTCAGCAAAAAAAGGTACTGCTCCGGGCGGCTCGGGCTGCGCGCGCTGTCGGTGGCCGGCGTGTGTTTGCCACCCGCGCGGTCGAGGTCATGAAACCAGTTGAGCAGCTGGGCCTCAGCCTGCTGGCGGTCAACTTCGTCTGCGCGGGCCTGGGCTGCTTTGCGGGATGCTTCCAGTTCTTCGGGCGTGGGAGGGGTGCGCGAGGCGCTGCGCACGGCTGTGTAAGCAGCATCGGCCCCGAGCATGTGCAGGCCCTGGTATGCCGCCTTCAGGGTCAGGGCGACGCCGTGCTTGCAGTTGTAGCCCACCGGGCAGGTGCAATCGCTGTCCCAGGTATCCATTTCACCGTCCGCTGTCAGGGTGAGTTCAATGGACAGCTGGTAGGGCATGCGCTGACTGCCTTGCACATCGCCTTGCAGTAGCCAATGGTCGGTCTGCGGCGCAATTCGCAGATCCCGCACTTTTTGGGAGGCGTAGAGAAACCTTCCGCGCTCCCAGGTCGCCTCGGATGTGAAATCTTCCAGTCGGTTGGGGTTGAACCAGAGATGTTTGGTATCTGGATCTTTATGCATCAAATCAGGCTCTAAGCCCCGTAGAAATTGCGCAGGCCGCTATCAAAAACGAAGCACATTTTCGGCTTGCTGATCCGCGTGGTAGCTGGAGCGGACCATGGCGCCCACGGCGGCGTGGCTGAAGCCCATTTCGTACGCGCGCTTCTCGAACATCTTGAAGGTGTCGGGGTGCACATAGCGCTTCACCGTCAGGTGGCTGGTGCTGGGGGCAAGGTACTGGCCGATGGTGAGCATGTCGATACCGTGGTCGCGCATGTCCTGCATCACTTGGAGCACCTCTTCGTCGGTTTCACCCAGTCCGACCATGATGCCGCTCTTGGTGGGCACGCCGGGGTGCAGGGCTTTGAACTTCTTGAGCAGGTTCAGACTGAATTGGTAGTCAGAGCCTGGGCGGGCTTCCTTGTAGAGGCGCGGTGCGGTCTCCAGATTGTGGTTCATCACGTCAGGCGGCGCGGCGTTCAGGATGCCCAGCGCGCGGTCGTCACGGCCACGGAAATCGGGCACCAGCACCTCGATCTGTGTGGTGGGAGACAGCTCACGGATGCGGTTGATGCAATCGGCAAAATGCTGGGCGCCACCGTCGCGCAAATCGTCGCGGTCCACGCTGGTAATCACCACGTATTTCAGCTTCAGCGCAGCAATCGTCTTGGCCAGGTTTTCGGGCTCAATCACATCCAGTGGGTCGGGGCGGCCGTGGCCCACATCGCAAAACGGGCAGCGGCGGGTGCACTTGTCACCCATGATCATGAAGGTGGCCGTTCCCTTGCCAAAGCATTCGCCAATGTTGGGGCAGCTGGCCTCTTCACATACCGTGACCAGTTTGTTGGCGCGAAGGGTTTCCTTGATCTCGTAGAAGCGGGTGCTGGGCGAGCCCGCCTTGACGCGGATCCAGTCCGGTTTTTTCAGAATCTCGCCCTGCACCACCTTGACCGGTATGCGCGACAGCTTGGCCCCCGCCTTTTGTTTGGCAGACGGGTTGTAGTCCGCCTGCGACTGGGCTTCGCGCACGGTGGGGCTGGTGGTGGGGGTGTCGTGGTTTTGGCTCATGGTGTGAACGGTGCGCACGGGGTCACGGCGCGAGGTAGGTTGCGAGCTTTTGGCTCAAAACGTGGGCGGCTTCATCCCAGCCAACGGAGACCCCGATTGTAGAAAGATCCACCGTCTGCAGTCCGGAGTACCCACAAGGGTTGATACGGGAGTAGGGTTCCAGATCCATGGCCACATTCAGCGCGACCCCGTGGTAGGTGCAGTTGCGGCTGACTTTGATACCCAGCGCCGCGATCTTGCCGAGGCCCGAAAAGTCGGGCTCGGGCCCGTTGTTCCGTTCCAGCGGCGCATGGCCGGTGGGGTCGTCCAGCCGCACATAAACGCCCGGTGCGCCCGTGACCCGGTGGCCGGTCACCCCCAGGTGCAGCAGCGTGCGGATGACGGCTTCTTCAATGCGGTACACGTATTCCTTGACGAAATAGCCTGCGCGCTTGAGGTCGATCAGCGGATACGCCACCACCTGCCCCGGGCCATGGTAGGTCACTTGCCCGCCCCGGTTGGTCTGAATCACCGGGATGTCTCCGGGCAGAAAAATATGCTCAGCCTTACCCGCCAGGCCTTGTGTATAGACTGGCGGATGCTCACAAATCCATAGCTGGTCAGGCATATCCGACGGGGGCTGCAGGCCTCTTTGGCTTGTAAATTCCCGCATGGCCGCGTAGGTGGGCAGGTAGTCCACGCGTCCCAGCGCTCGAATGTCCATTGGCATGGCGGTATCTCTCGTGCGCTTTACAAAACCACTTTCACCATCGGATGCGTGGAGAGCGTGCGGTAGAGCTCGTCGAGCTGCTCGCGGCTGGTGGCTGTCACGGTGATGGTGATGCCGAGGTATTTCCCGCCCTTGCTCTCGCGCAGTTCGATGGTGGTCGCATCAAAAGCCGGATCAAACTGGTGGGCCACGTGGGTGATGGCCTGCACCAACCCGTCCACCTTGAGGCCCATGACCTTGATGGGGAACTGCGAAGGGTATTCAATGAGCGAGTCCTTGCGCGGCGCGGGGGAGTCGGGCGAAGGGGGGAGCGGTGGTGGGGAGCTTGTCATTTGTTCATGATTCGGTTGGCCGCTGTTTTGCCGCCTGGTAGGCAGCATACAGCTGGTGGTAGATGGGGCCAGGACGGCCCGTTCCAATGGGCTTTCCATCCAGTAGGGTGATGGCCAGCACCTCCTTGGTGGCGCTGGAAAGCAGCAGTTCGTCTGCTGACTCCACTTCGCCACGGCTGAGGCGGCGCAACGCAAAGGGCAGGCCCAGCTCCTGGCAGATTTCCGCTATCAGTCCGTAGCGAATGCCCTCCAGGACCAGATTGTCCGGGGGCGGGCCCAGCACCTCGCCGTTCTTGACCACCCACACATTACTGGTGGCCGCTTCGCTCAGACAATCGCCCCGAAACATCACCGTTTCCACTGCGCCGGCATCGACGCCGATCTGGCGGGCGAACACGGCACCCAGCAGGCTGGTGCTCTTGATATGGGCTTTCTCCCAGCGAAAATCATCGGCGGTGACACACGCCACACCGTTCGCCCGCTGCTCGACAGTTGATACCGGCATTCGGTTGGTCATGGCAAAGACCGTGGGCGTAATGTGCGCAGGCATTGCGTGGTCGCGCAAGGCAACGCCCCGGGTAATCTGGATATAGACCAATTGATCCGTGCGCTGGGCCTCCATTCCCATCGACTCGGCGTAGCTGGCGATCAATCGGGATATAACCGCCTGCCATTGCGCAGCGGACAGGGGGTTGGGTATGCGGAGTTCGGTCAGGCTTCGTTTCAGCCGAGCCATATGCTGTGAAAACCGGAAAGGCTGACCGGCATAGACGGGGACCACCTCGTACACGCCATCGCCGAAGATGAAGCCCCGGTCCATGACGCTGATTTTGGCATCCGCAAGCGGCGTGAATTCGCCATTGAGATAACACGGCAAGGGCGGCAGATATGTCATGGGCTGATTATCGCTGTGGGATATTCCATCAACTTCTACCAAGAAGTTGTCTGGCGGACGCGGGTTTCTACGTATAATCGAAGGCTTTGTAGCGGTTGCTGACCGTAACCCTTCTGTAACCTGGCTGTAATTTGAGATGTCAATAATGGCGCTTGCACACGGTTTTGATACAGATAAGTCCGAAGAGCCGGAAATCAAGCGGCTGACGCGACAAGAAGCGCAGGCGTTGCGTCAAAGCGACCCAGCCTTGTCGCCTTGGTCGGTTGTGGGTTTGCAGTGCGTGGCGGGTTTGTTGGTCGCGCTGGTTGCCTGGGGTGTTTCAGGCAAGGCGGTGGTGGGTTGGTCGGCGGCTTACGGCGCAATTGCGGTGATAATCCCGGCGGCGTTGTTTGCCCGGGGCCTGATGAGTCAGTTTTCTTCGTTGAATGCTGCAACCGCAGGATTCGGATTTTTTGTGTGGGAAGCGGTAAAGATGGCGGTGAGTGTCGCAATGATTGTTGCTGCACCGCGCCTGATCCCGGATTTGAGCTGGTTGGCCATGTTGGCTGGCCTGTTTGTGACTTTAAAAATGTATTGGCTGGCGCTGTTGATGCGCCCCAAGCCTAAACAGATTTGAGAGCTTGAAAGAGTTATATATGTCCGCAGAAGCGCATGCACCATCAGCCAGTGAATATATTGTTCACCACCTGACTCACTGGCAAAACAAGCCGCAAACAGAAATTGTTGACTTTTCGGTCTTCAATATCGATTCCTTGTTCTTTTCCATCGTCATCGGTGTCGTGGGTTGCCTGTTGTTGTGGAGCGCTGCGCGCAAAGCGACTGCAGGTGTGCCAGGGCGTTTCCAGGCTGCGGTAGAAATACTGGTTGAAATGGTGGAGTCGGAAGCCAAGGGTATTGTTCACAATGCCAAAAGCCGCAAGCTGGTTGCTCCGCTGGCGCTGGTGATTTTTGTCTGGATTTTCCTGCTCAACGCGATGGACTTGTTGCCGCTCGATTTGCTGCCGTCCATCTGGGCCCTGATTTTTGAAGCAGCCGGTCATGACCCGGAGCATGCCTATTTGCGTAGCGTTCCTACTGCTGACCTGTCCGTCACCATGGGTATGTCAGTGTCGGTGCTGCTGGTTTGCCTGGTTTACAACGTCAAGATCAAGGGTGTTGGCGGCTGGGCGCATGAGTTGGTATCGGCTCCGTTTGGTACCAGCAAGAACCCGATTTTTGCCGTGCTTCTGGGTGTCGTGAATCTTGCGATGCAGTTGATCGAATTTGTCGCCAAGACCGTGTCACACGGCATGCGACTGTTTGGCAACATGTACGCTGGTGAGTTGGTGTTCATGCTGATTGCCCTGCTGGGTGGCGCTTGGGCATTTTCATTCGAGCCTTCGGGTTTGATGTTGTTGCTCTTGCATGTGGTGGCGGGCTGGGCGTGGGCAGTGTTCCACATCCTGATCATTACCCTGCAGGCTTTCGTGTTCATGATGCTGACGCTGGTGTATATCGGTCAGTCGCATGACTCGCATTGAGTTTCGGTTTGGTTGAGTTTGTTTTGAGTTGTTTTTGTTTTCTTTTTTAGTATCTTAAGGAGTCATCATGGAAGTCATTAGTTTTGTTGCCTTGGCTGCTGGCCTGATCATTGGTCTGGGCGCATTGGGCGCTTGTATCGGTATCGGCATCATGGGTAGCAAATACCTTGAGTCCGCTGCGCGTCAGCCCGAACTCATGGGTGAACTGCAAACCAAGATGTTCTTGTTGGCCGGTCTGATCGACGCGGCTTTCATTATCGGTACCGGTATCGCTTTGTGGTTCGCAACGGCTAACCCGTTCCTGGCTCAAATCGCACGCCTGGTCAAGTAAGACCTATCCACAACGCCTCGTTGAGGGAGATCTACTGTGAGCATTAATGGAACATTGGTGGCGCAAGCCATCGTCTTCGCATTGCTTGTGTTGTTCACGATGAAATTCGTGTGGCCGCCTATCGCGGCAGCATTGGATGAGCGTGCCAGCAAGATTGCTGACGGACTGGCAGCGGCTGATAAAGCCCGCTCCGAGCTCTCGTCTGCCAACAAGCGCGTAGAAGACGAACTGGCCAAATCGCGCGTCGAAACCGCTGCGCGTCTGGCAGATGCAGAGCGTCGTGGTCAGGCCATGGTGGAAGAGGCCAAGGCCAAAGCCACTGAAGAAGGCAACAAGATCATCGCTGCTGCCAAGGTGGAAGCCGACCAGCAGGCGGTCAAGGCCCGTGAGGCACTGCGCGAGCAGGTTGCCGCACTGGCGGTCAAGGGTGCTGAGCAGATTCTCCGCAAGGAAGTCAATGCTGGCGTTCATGCCGAGCTGCTTGGCCGGCTGAAGACTGAGCTTTAAAGGGTCACCATGGCTGAACTTGCCACTATTGCCCGGCCCTACGCCGAAGCGCTTTTCAAGGCTTCGGCGGCTAAGCTGTCGTCTGCTGCTGTCTGGGTTGACGAGCTGGGGTCGATTGCCGCCAATGCGCAATTGCTGCAGTTTGCTGACAATCCGAAGGTAACGGTCGATCAGGTCTTTGAGTTGATCGGTTCCGTTACGAAAACGGCGTTGCCAGAGAAAGCCAAAAACTTTTTGCGCACCGTCATAGAAAACGGCCGTCTGAACGCGCTGCCTGAAATTGCTTCCCAGTTTCGCGCATTGAAGAACGCCCAAAGCGGATCTTCTGATGCAGTGGTGTACAGCGCCTTCCCTATTGACGGGTCGGCATTGGCTGAAGTGGCTGTCATGCTCGAAAAGCGTTTTGGCCGCAAGCTAAACGCATCGGTTGTACTGCAACCCGAGCTGATTGGCGGCATTCGCGTGGTGGTCGGTGACGAGGTGCTTGACACCTCTGTCAAAGCCCGTCTGGAACAAATGAAAGTAGCCCTCACAGCCTGAAGGCATTGCCTTGGGTTGTTGGCCTAATTTAACGAAAGAAGGAAAGAGTCATGCAACTCAATCCAGCAGAAATTTCTGAACTGATCAAGAGCCGTATTGAAGGACTGTCCGCTAGCGCAGACATCCGCAATCAAGGCACTGTTGTGTCCGTGACCGACGGCATTTGCCGTATTCATGGTTTGTCCGACGTGATGCAGGGCGAAATGCTCGAATTCCCGGCTGGCAGCGACGGTTTGCCTACTTACGGTCTGGCCTTGAATCTGGAACGCGACTCCGTCGGTTCCGTGATTTTGGGTGAGTACGAGCACATCTCGGAAGGCGATACCGTCAAATGTACGGGTCGTATTCTGGAAGTGCCGGTTGGTCCTGAGTTGCTTGGCCGCGTGGTGAACGCACTGGGTCAGCCTATCGATGGCAAGGGCCCTATCAACGCCAAGATGACCGACGTGATCGAAAAAGTCGCGCCTGGTGTTATCGCCCGTAAATCGGTTGATCAGCCCATGCAAACCGGCCTGAAGTCCATTGACTCCATGGTGCCCGTGGGCCGTGGTCAGCGCGAGTTGATCATTGGTGACCGCCAGACCGGTAAAACGGCTGTGGCGATTGATGCCATCATCAACCAAAAGGGCCAAAACGTAGCCTGTATCTACGTGGCTATCGGTCAAAAAGCTTCTTCCGTCAAGAACGTGGTGCGCTCCCTGGAGCAGGCCGGCGCGATGGAGTACACCATTGTGGTGGCTGCTACCGCGTCTGAATCGGCCGCCATGCAGTACGTGTCGGCCTACTCCGGCTGCACCATGGGTGAGTACTTCCGTGATCGTGGCCAGGACGCGCTGATTGTGTATGACGATCTGTCCAAGCAAGCGGTCGCTTACCGCCAGGTATCGTTGCTGTTGCGCCGCCCACCAGGCCGCGAAGCCTATCCTGGCGATGTGTTCTATCTCCACAGCCGTCTGCTGGAGCGTGCCGCACGCGTGAACGAAAAGTATGTTGAAGACTTCACCAAAGGCGAAGTCAAAGGCAAGACCGGTTCGTTGACTGCGTTGCCAATCATTGAAACGCAAGCTGGCGACGTGTCTGCTTTCGTGCCAACCAACGTGATTTCGATCACGGACGGTCAGATTTTCCTGGAAACCTCATTGTTTAACGCCGGCATTCGCCCCGCTATCAATGCCGGTATCTCGGTTTCTCGCGTCGGTGGCGCCGCTCAGACCAAACTGATCAAGAACCTGTCTGGTGGTATCCGTACCGACTTGGCCCAGTACCGTGAATTGGCTGCTTTTGCCCAGTTCGCCTCTGACCTCGACGAAGCGACCCGCAAGCAGCTCGATCGTGGTGCCCGCGTGACTGAGTTGCTCAAGCAAGCACAGTACAGCCCGCTGCCAATCAGCCTGATGGGATCCACACTGTTCGCAGTGAACAAGGGTTTCATGGATGACATCGCAGTGAACAAGGTTCTGGCGTTTGAGCATGGTTTGCACGGCTATCTGAAAGACAAGCACGCTGCCCTGTTGGCCAAGCTGGAAGCTGTCAAGGCGATGGACAAAGAGGCTGAAGCCGAATTGACCGCTGCTACGACGGCCTTCAAAAAGTCATTTGCCTGATTCTGATTCCGTAGACATCACCGTCTCCATCCAGAGTCACGAATCACTTTAAGCAAAAGGGGCAAATATGGCATCAGGCAAGGAACTACGCACCAAGATCAAATCGGTGGAAAACACCAAGAAGATCACAAAGGCCATGGAAATGATTTCCGTGTCCAAGATGCGCAAGGCACAGGAGCGCATGCGCGCTGCCCGTCCTTACAGCGAAAAGGTTCGTAACATCGCCGCCAACTTGGGTAAAGCCAACCCCGAGTATGTTCATCCATTCATGAAAGCCCACGACGCCAAGTCAGTGGGATACATTGTGGTGTCGACAGACAAGGGCTTGTGTGGCGGTTTGAATACCAACCTGTTTCGTGCCGTAACTCTGAAGTTACGCGAGACTCAAAGCGCAGGCAAATCACCGCTGTCGGTTGCGATCGGTGGAAAAGGGCTGGGGTTTTTGAGCCGTATCGGTGCAAAAGTCGTATCCCACGTCACCCACCTCGGTGACAAACCACACCTGGACAAGCTGATTGGCCCTGTCAAGGTGCTGCTCGATGCTTACACCAAGGGTGAAGTCTCTGCGGTTTACCTCTGCTACAACAAGTTTGTCAGCACGATGCGCCAAGAGCCTGTGGTCGAGCAATTGTTGCCCCTGTCTGCAGAAAAAATGCAGGCAGAGACCAAGGCAAGTGGTTCGCAGCCTGGCTGGGACTACATCTACGAGCCGGACGCGCAAACAGTGATCGACGAGTTGCTGGTGCGCTATGCCGAGGCACTGGTGCTGCAGGCGGTTGCTGAAAACATGGCTTCCGAACATGCGGCGCGCATGGTGGCCATGAAGGCTGCGACCGACAACGCCGGCAATGTGATTGCCGAGCTCAAGCTGATCTACAACAAGACGCGGCAAGCGGCAATTACGAAAGAACTTTCGGAAATTGTGGCTGGTGCAGCAGCGGTGTGACCCCCGGGTCACGTGCAGCGGTTTAAATGAATTTATTTTTGGAGCAAACGTAATGGCTCAAGCAAATGTGAACGCAGGCGTTCAGGGAAAAATTGTCCAGTGTATCGGTGCCGTGGTGGACGTGGAGTTCCCACGCAGCCAGATGCCGAAGATTTATGACGCGCTCAAGATGGATGGCTCTACGCTGACTCTCGAAGTGCAACAGCAATTGGGTGACGGCATCGTGCGTACCATTGCTTTGGGCTCATCCGACGGCCTGCGTCGCGGCATGATCGTCAAGAATACGGCCCAAGGCATTATGGTTCCCGTCGGCAAGGCAACCCTCGGCCGCATCATGGACGTGCTCGGTGCGCCCATTGACGAGCGCGGTCCCGTCAGCGCCGAGTTGACCATGCCCATTCACCGCAAAGCTCCCGCTTACGATGAGCTGAGCCCTTCGCAAGAGCTGCTGGAGACCGGCATCAAGGTGATTGACCTGGTTTGCCCGTTCGCCAAGGGCGGCAAAGTGGGTCTGTTCGGTGGTGCCGGCGTGGGCAAGACCGTGAACATGATGGAATTGATCAACAACATCGCCAAGGCACACAGTGGCTTGTCCGTGTTTGCTGGTGTGGGCGAGCGTACCCGTGAAGGTAATGACTTCTATCACGAGATGGCTGACTCGGGTGTGGTGAACCTCGAGAACCTCGAAGAATCCAAAGTGGCCATGGTTTACGGTCAGATGAATGAGCCTCCAGGCAACCGTCTGCGCGTGGCGTTGACTGGTCTGACCATTGCCGAGTCGTTCCGCGACGAAGGCAAGGACGTGCTGTTCTTCGTGGACAACATCTACCGCTACACACTGGCCGGTACCGAAGTGTCCGCTTTGTTGGGTCGTATGCCTTCCGCCGTGGGTTATCAGCCTACACTGGCTGAAGAGATGGGTCGCTTGCAAGAGCGTATTACGTCGACCAAGGTGGGCTCCATTACATCGATCCAGGCCGTTTACGTCCCTGCCGATGACTTGACCGATCCATCGCCTGCGACCACGTTTGCGCACTTGGATTCCACTGTGGTGTTGTCCCGTGATATCGCATCGCTGGGTATCTACCCTGCGGTTGACCCACTGGATTCGACCAGCCGTCAGTTGTCTCCTAACGTGGTGGGCGAAGACCACTACAACACAGCCCGCGCCGTGCAGGGTACGCTGCAGCGCTACCGCGAACTGCGCGACATCATCGCCATCATGGGTATGGATGACTTGGCTCCAGAAGACAAACTGGCTGTGGCACGTGCCCGCAAGATCCAGCGTTTCCTGAGCCAGCCGTTCCACGTGGCTGAAGTGTTTACCGGCTCGCCTGGCAAATATGTTCCCTTGTCGGAAACCATCCGTGGTTTCAAGATGATTGTGAACGGCGAGTGCGATCACATGCCTGAGCAGGCTTTCTACATGGTCGGTACGATCGACGAAGCCATCGAAAAGGCCAAGAAGGTTTAATCGCCGGACTGTCCCTGAACGGCAAAAGGAAACCCTATGTCCACCATCCATGTTGATGTGGTTAGTGCAGAAGAGTCCATCTTCTCCGGTGAGGCCAAGTTTGTGGCCCTTCCTGGAGAGGCTGGAGAGCTTGGCATTTACCCCCGCCACACGCCACTGATTACCCGCATCAAGGCCGGTTCGGTGCGCATCGAAAAAGCTGACGGCACCGAGGAATTTGTCTTCGTGGCCGGAGGCATTCTGGAAGTGCAACCCAACTGCGTGACTGTAATGTCGGATACAGCGGTTCGCGGCAAAGACCTCGATGACGAGAAAGCCAATGCCGCCAAAGCGGCCGCGGAAGAGGCCCTCAAGAACGCCAAAAGCGAAATTGATATGGCCAAGGCGACCTCTGAACTGGCTCTGATGGCTGCTCAGATTGCGGCATTGCGCAAGTACCGCCAAAAGCGGTAAACCGCAATTTGCGGATCACAAAAGCCGCCTTAGGGCGGCTTTTGCTTTTCTAGGACAAACTGGGACGATCAGGCAACTCGTTGACGTTCGCGTCTCCGGGCTGCACGGGAAAATGCCGAATCAACTGCTCTGAAACATCTTCCAGGGCCTGGTTCAGGCCTTCTTCAATGCGGCCGGCACGCATGGATGCACCCAGGCGCGTCACCGTGGCATGCCACTCAACGGCTGATACGTATTGGTTGAGTCCCCGGTCCGCTACCAGTTCAATCGCATGCTCCGCCAGCAAAAGATAGATCAGTACGCCATTGTTGTGCTCGGTGTCCCACACCCGCAGCTTGCCAAATTGCATCACTGCACGTTGGCGTGTCAGTGTGCTCGTAGGTTCATCTCGCAGCAAGTAGCTATTGGGTAAGCCAGCCTCAATACAAATGCGGATTTCGCCGCTATGGCGCGTTTCGCTGGCAGCCACCTTGTGCATGAGGCGCTCGACCATGGCAGGCGGAATCGTTCGAGCCGAATCGTCCGTCCACCGGTGTTTGAAAACGCGTTTGAGCTGCTCAATCATTACCAATTCCCTGACGCGCCACCGCCGCCAAAGTTGCCGCCACCGCCAGAGCTAAATCCGCCTCCGCCGCCACCGCGACCGGAACCCCAGCCTGATCCGCCGCCCGCACCAAAGCCGCCCATGCCGCCCGGCCCGCCGCGGCCTCCCCGCATGCCGGAGACCAATGCGAAGACCACGGCCACCACGCCTGCCAGGATGGCAACCCAGAGGCTTGCGGTCATGACCATTGCGATTACTCCAACGACACCGCCCGTTAAAAAAGCACCCAGCTTGTTGCCTGCGACCTGGCGGGCAATCGATCCGACAACAAGCACACCGAAAAACAGAAAGATGGCGAGGTCCTGCCATTGAAAACCAGCGATGGCTCCTCTGCCGTTCACACGCTGGGCCGGCGCAGGCAGCGCTTCACCCCTTATCAGCGCCATGATTTGCTCCGCACCGGCGTCCAGACCACCGGCATAGTCGCCCTGTTTGAATCGCGGGGTGATGGCGTCGTCAATGACCCGCTTGGCGGCCAGATCGGGGATGGCACCCTCCAGTGACTTCGCCACTTCAATGCGGAGTTTGCGGTCGTCCTTGGCAACAATCAGCAACAGCCCGTCACCGATCTCCTTGCGTCCAATCTTCCAGACATTGCCCACGCGATTGGCGTAGCTCGCAATGTCCTCTGGCAGGGTTGTGGGAACCATCAGCACGACAACCTGGGAACCACTGGAGGCTTCGAACGATGAGAGCTTGGTTTCCAGAGATTGCCGTTGATCCGCATTCAGCGTGCCGGTTCCGTCAATCACGTGCCCGGTAAGGGGTGGAACCGGCAGCACGCCCTGCGCACTGGCAACCGAAGTAGCCAGCATCCAAAGCAGTGTGAAAAGCCAGCGAAACAGCACGGGGTGCCTACTTCTTGTTGAAGTCGACGACTGGTGGTGACGAAATGGCCGCCTCGTTCTGGACAGAAAAGGCCGGCTTGGGCTGATAACTGAAGGCCATCGCCGTCAGGTTGGTGGGGAAACTGCGTGCCAGTACGTTGTATTCCTGCACGGTCTGGATGTAGCGATTGCGTGCCACCGTGATGCGGTTTTCAGTCCCTTCCAGTTGCACCCGTAAGTCGCTGAATCCCTTGTTGGCCTTGAGATCGGGATAGCGTTCACTGACCACCATCAGGCGGCTCAGCGCACTGCTGAGTTCACCCTGGGCCGCCTGGAACTTCTGGAACGCCTCGGGATTGTTCAACGTCTCTGGCGTAACCTGAATGGATGTCGCCTTGGCCCGGGCTTCGATGACCTTCGTGAGGGTGTCCTGCTCGAAGGACGCTTCCCCCTTCACGGTGGCCACAATATTGGGCACGAGGTCGGCGCGCCGTTGGTACTGATTCAGCACCTCGCTCCATGCGGACTTGCTTTGTTCGTCCAGCCGCTGAAAATCGTTGTAGCCGCAGCCCGTCAGGGCAAGTGCCGCCAGCAAAGCCAAAATCCACTTTTGCATTCTGATCTCCCACAAATATGACCACGCTAGCATACATGGGGACGCGTCCGCCGCCAAACACGGCAAAATGATCCACTCCGCGACCCCTACAAAGAACCCATGCCCAAAGCACGCCAGCAAGTCGCCACCCTCGGTGGAACCCCGGATGAGGTGGAAGCCACCTTTTACGAAGCGCTGCAATCGGCGGATATTGAGAAACTAATGGCCTGCTGGGCGGATGAAGACGACGTCGTTTGCATTCATCCCGGCGGTCCGCGGGTGGTGGGCTTCAGTGCGGTCCGTGCGGCTTTTGACGCCATGTTTTCCAATGGCGGAGCGATACTGGCACGGCCAGAGTCGATACGCCGTATCGATTCTCTTGCTGCTGCGGTGCATAACCTGCTGGAACGGGTCGAGGTCATGACGCCAGAGGGCCCGGTCCAAGCCTACGTACAGGCCACCAACGTGTACCACAAGACACCCCAGGGCTGGAGGATGGTGGTCCACCACGCAAGCCCTGGTGACGAGAGCGAGGCCCAGGAGGTCAACCAGACTACGCAGGTGTTGCATTGAGTCAAAAGTGCCATTGGCCCCCATGCAGTCTGCGTGAGAAGCTATGAAATATATAGCGCCTTCCTGGCTGCCCGGCGGCAATTTGCAGACGATATGGCCTGCCCTGTACGCACGCCGGGTGTTTGGTCCGCAGCCGGTGTATCGCCGTGAGCGGTGGACCGCCCCGGATACAGATTTCATCGATGTCGACTGGCTGGCCGGCCCTCCGGGCGAGGTACTGCTGGTACTGTTCCATGGTCTCGAAGGATCGTCGGGGAGCCATTACGCAGAAGCATTCGCCGATTTTTCCCGCGAACACAAAATGGCTTTTGCCGTGCCGCACTTTCGGGGCTGCAGTGGCGAACTCAATCTGGGACCGCGCGCCTACCACTCCGGGGATTTTGAGGAGATTGGCTGGGTGCTGGAGCGCTTTCGGAAAATGCATACCGGCCCGATCGTCGCAGTGGGTGTGTCGCTGGGGGGCAATGCGTTGCTGCGGTGGGCGCAGGAAATGGGTGAGGAAGCCGCTCGGGTCGTCTCGGCCGTTGCCGCCGTCAGCTCGCCGATTGATCTGGCTGCAGGCGGCCATGCCATTGGCCGCGGATTCAACCGGCAGGTCTACACCCGCATGTTTTTGAACACCATGAAGCCCAAGGCGCTGAGAAAACTCGCCCAGCATCCCGGACTGTTTAACCGCGATGCCCTGATGGCTGTCAAAGACCTCTACGCGTTTGACAACCTGTTCACAGCACCTCTGCATGGCTTCAAGAACACGGAGGACTACTGGAAACGGGCATCCGCCCGGCCGCACCTGCATCGCATCCGGATTCCTGCGCTGGTGGTCAATGCCCTCAACGACCCCTTTGTGCCGGCGTGGAGCCTTCCCGCCCCGCATGAAGTGGGCAGGCATGTCACACTGTGGCAGCCCGCGCACGGGGGACACTTTGGCTTTCCCCATGGTCGTCCGCCGGGCCGTGTCCGCGCCATGCCCGAAGCGGTGGGGGGCTGGCTGATGCAGTTTGCCCGCCCCATACACGCCACAGTGGATTAGAACCATGGACGACATCGTCAAACAAGCCATGGCCAAATGGTCCAATGTGCCCGACTGCTATGGCTGGCTGGGGCTGGATGCGCGGGGCAACTGGTACATGCGCGACGACCGCGTGCAGGCGCTGGGCGCTTTTGCGAGCGGACTGCCTGGTGCCAAAGGCTCGTTGCTGCAGCACGAAAAACTCATTGACTTCATCCAGCGCAATTACGCGTGCGACGACCGTGGGCAGTGGTTCTTTCAGAATGGCCCGCAGCGGGTCTACGTGGAACTGGAGGCGACACCCTGGGTATGGCGCGTGCAGCCCGATTTTTCGTTGCGAGCCCACTCTGGCCAAGCTACGTTTTGCACGCGATGCCTGATGGACGAGTTTGGGTGGCTGTATCTGGAAACTCCATTGGGCTTGGGTCTTGTGCACACGCAGGACATGGTGCTGGCGGTCGTGGCGGTAGATTCTGGGCAGTGGGCGGTGGAAGAAATACAGCGCAGTGATTTGTCTGTAATCTATGGGTATGTCACCAGCCCGGTTTCCCTGCACGCACAAAAAAAGCCGGTGTAAGTCGCCGGCTTTTTTGGGAGTGAATTTACCGAACTATTTCGCTGCTTCGGGTTTCGCCGGTTCTGCAAACTTGGCGCCACCTGCATTGGCCATATAAACCACGGCACGACCAATCTCAAAGTCACTGAAATCTCCGCCTTCTTGTGCGCCCATGGCATTTTTGCCCTTGAGTGCAGAGTTCAACAATGCGTCATAGCCCGTCTTGATGCGGGGGCCCCAAGCGGCTGCATCGCCAAACTTGGGTGCGCCCACTACGCCGGCTGTGTGGCAGGCCGTGCACTGGGCATTGAACACCTGTTCGCCGGTTTTCATTTCACGATTGGCGTCGCGTATTTCGACCATACCAATCTTTTGAATGCGCTCTGCGATGTCCTTTTCAGGGTTTACAGCACCGGCAGCTGGCTTGTTGGCCGAGGTGACGAAATAAACCAGGCCAATGATGATGAAAATTGGAATAACAAAAGAGAAAAATACTGCCAGCAACAATTGCTTGGGATTTTTGATGGGGCCAGTATGGTCCTCATCGTGAACAGTTGCGGGGCTGTTGTCGCTCATGGTGTCCTCAAAAAGTCGGGGGCTTCGGAATCAGCGCCCGATTATAGCGGTCACCTCTTTGAAAGCACCTACAATGTAGCCTTCGGTTTGCGGCTGTAGCTCAGTGGATAGAGTATTGGCCTCCGAAGCCAAGGGTCGTGGGTTCGATCCCCGCCAGCCGCACCATTTCATTTCATGTCAGAAGACAACCAGATAGAAATTCCTCATTCGTTTGTGGCTTTGTACCTGGATCCCGGGCGCTCAAAGCCCAACGCGTCGCGGGCAGTCATCGCGCAACGCTATGAATTCTGCGAAGACCTTGCGTGCATGCTCACGGAAACGGCCAAAGACCAGTTATTTGGTTTGGGCATCACTGAAGACGCAGTTTTGCAGCGATGCCTTCAAGGCTTGAATGGTGTTGAGTCAGGGGTTAGTGGAACCGAGGCAGTCTGGGTCGTGCGTCGCCTGTCGGAGTTGCTGGACTGGACACCTCTCGATTAGTCCTTGGGTCAACCCAAAGTTGAATCCTGGAATATGCTGTTGCCTTGTATGCACAAAGGATTGACATGACACACTTTTCAAAACGCGCGTTTCTGGTGCTGGCGGGCTCCGTATTGGCCCTGGGGCTGCATGCCCAGCAAGTCAGCCCGATACGCATCGGCTCCAAAATCGACACCGAGGGCAAGCTCTTGGGCAATGTGATGGTGCTGGCGCTGGAAGCCCGCGGCATCAAGACCGAAAACCGCGTCTCCTTGGGCAACACCAAAGTGGTTCGAACGGCATTGCTTGCCGGCGAGATTGACATGTATCCCGAATACACCGGCAACGGCGCCTTCATGCTGGGTGATGAGAGTAACAAGGCTTGGAAAGACCTGCGGTCAGGCTATGAGCTGGCGAAAAAAATGGACTTTGAACGCAACAAAATTGTCTGGCTGGAGCCCGCCAATGCGAACAACACCTGGGCCATTGCCGTGCGTAAAGATGTGGCAACAGCCAACAAGTTGCGTTCGCTGGATGACGTTTCCCGCTATGTGGCGGGTAACGGCGCCTTCAAACTGGCGGCTTCCGCGGAATTCATGGAACGCCCGGATGGCTTGCCCGCTTTTCAGTCGGCCTACGCCTTCAAATTGCGTCCTGAACAGACGCTGGTACTGGCAGGGGGTGACACAGCGGCCACGATACGGGCCGCTGCCGAAAAGACGTCAGGCGTGAACGCCGCCATGGCCTACGGTACCGATGGTCCGCTGGCGGCCTTGGGCTTGTTGATCATGGAAGACCCCCGAGGTGTGCAGCCCGTCTATGCACCGGCCCCGCTGATTCGCGAAGAGGCCTTGAAGCGGCAACCCAAAATTGCCGAAATTTTGGCGCCGATTTTCAAGTCGCTGGATGGGCCTACTTTGCAGCAACTCAATGCGCGTATCCAGCTGGAAGGACAGGACCCGAAGAAAGTCGCGGGCGATTACCTGCGTTCCAAGGGTTTTATCAAGTAGCTTGGCGCAGGGCGTGATGGGAATGATGTGAGCTTCAATCCCGTTCTGGCGCTGATTAACGTGTTGGGCCTATGGGCCGCACTGGCCCTTCCGCTGTTACGGGTCGCCCCCAACCGGCTCGTGTCGGGTGACCCGGTCTACCTGGCGGAATTGCTGCAAACTCCTTCAAGGGGCCTTTTCCCAGCGGGTTGGGTCGTGCTCATCGTTGCGGCAATGGTCGCGGCTATTTTTGGGTCTGCACGGCGCTGGGTTCATTGGGGCGTAGTCGGGATTGCCGCCGTCTGGATGGCGACGCTTGTCTGGCTTGCGGGCCACCACGCCAGCGCCACAGCGTTGACGGAGTCCCCACTGGCACGCACCGCGCTGGGCGCGGGATTCTGGAGTCTGTTCGCCCTGTCCTGGCTTCTGTGTCTGGATGCGGTGGAACGATTGCAGATCGGTTTCCTTCCGCGCATGGCGCTGGTGGCGTCGGTTGCAGTCCCTATGGCGAGCGTCGTTGGTCTGGGGTATTGCGATGAACTGTCCATCCTGAAGGAATACGCCAACCGAAGCGATGTGTTTGCCACTGCGGTTCTGCGGCATCTGCAAATTGTGGCCACCGCCATCGTGCCGACTGTGCTGTTGGGCTTGCCGCTGGCTTGGGCTGCTTACCGCCACGCGCGCGTGCACTCGCTGATGTTTCCATTCCTCAACCTGGTACAGACCATTCCCTCCATTGCCCTTTTTGGCCTTTTCATGGCGCCTTTGGCCTGGATGGCAGAGAGCTACCCCCTGCTCGGCCGCGCGGGCATCCGCGGCGTGGGGCTCGCACCCGCGGTTCTGGCCTTGTTCCTGTATTCCCTCTTGCCTGTGGTGCGATCTGCGGTCGCCGGGTTGCAGCAGGTGCCGGGGGCGGTCAAGATGGCTGCACGCGGAATGGGCATGGGAGCCGGTGCCATCTTCTGGCGGGTGGAGGTGCCACTGGCCTTGCCGGTTTTGCTACTGGGGTTGCGTGCCGCGGTGGTGCAGACCATTGGACTGGCTGCGGTGACGGCCCTGGTGGGTGCTGGCGGTCTGGGTTCCCTGATGTTCGAGGGACTCTTCAGTGGAGCCAATGAATTGGTGTTGCTCGGCGTGGTGCCCATTGTCGTGCTCGCGGTGCTGGCCGATGGGATGTTCAAGGCGCTTTCAGCCGTGTTGAAGGGGCCTGTCGCGTGATTGAGTTCCAGAATATCAGCAAGTCGTATGACGGCATCAAGGCCGTCGATGGTTTGAACCTGACTATCGCGCGCGGGGAGTTTGTGGTGCTGATTGGTCCCTCCGGCTCGGGAAAGACGACGGCCTTGCAGTTGATCAACCGTCTGCTGGACCACGACTCGGGCCGCATTTTGTTCGAAGGCAAGGAGATTTACAGCTTCAACGTGCGCGACTTGCGCAGACGCATGGGCTATGCGATTCAGTCGGTCGGCCTGTTTCCGCACTGGACTGTTGAGCGCAACATTGCCACCGTGCCTCAATTGTTGGGTTGGGAGCGCAGCCGCATCGACCAGCGGGTGACGGAGTTGCTGACGCTTTTCGCCATGGATCCCGCGATCTTTCGCACGCGCTACCCGCACCAGCTCTCGGGCGGTCAGCAGCAGCGGGTGGGGGTCGCGCGCGCGCTGGCAGCAGACCCCGCAGTGCTGTTGATGGACGAACCGTTTGGCGCGCTGGACCCGGTGACGCGAGCCGCCTTGCAGCTGGAAATGAAACGCGTGCACGAGAATTCGGGCAAGACCATCGTGCTGGTCACCCATGATATTGACGAGGCGCTGCTATTGGCCAGCAAAGTCGTGGTGCTGGACCGGGGGCGCGTGGTGCAGGTCGGCTCGCCGCTGGAGTTGCTGTCGAAGCCGGCCAATGACTTTGTGGCCGATTTCATCGGGCGTGCCGACCGGGGCATCAAGCTCTTGTCCTTGCGCGCCATTGAGCCCTATGTCGGCAGCGCACCCGCAGCGCCCGACGCGCCCAGCATCGCGATTACCGCCACCGTGCGGGAAGCGGTGTCCTGCATGGCTGCGGCCGGAGTGGCGGTGCTGGGCGTGTGCAATCGCGACGGGCGTGTGGTGGGCAGCGTGCAGGCCGCTGATTTGTTGTTGCCTGTGCGCCATGGCTGAACCCAGCGAAGACGGGGCCTCTCGGACCAGGCGCGTGCTGTGTGACCGACTGATGTGGGCCGTGGCCCTGCTGCTGGTTTTGGCCTTGTGGCTGCCGCATTCACAGGGGTGGTTTGCTGCGCTGTTTCCGGAGCTGGACAGGCCGGTTTACCGGCAGGAGCCGTTTATTGAATTGCTGTGGCAACACGTCTGGCTGGTGCTGGCATCGAGCACGTTTTCAGTGGTTGTGGGCATTGCGGCGGGTGTTGCGGTCACGCGCCCTGCAGGTCGGGCATTTCGTCCGTTGGTGGAAGCTATTGTGTCTATGGGGCAAACCTTCCCGCCCATCGCCGTGCTGGCGGTCGCAGTGCCCGTAGTGGGGTTTGGTGAGTTACCGGCGCTGATCGCTCTGGCGCTCTACGGGCTTTTGCCGGTCGTGCAGTCCACTATTGCGGGGCTGGAGTCCGTCCCCAAGCCCGTGAACGAGTCGGCCCAGGCCATGGGAATGACGCCCGCCCAATTACTGTGGCGCGTACAAATGCCGCTGGCACTCCCGTTGTGGGTGGCAGGCATTCGTACCTCCGTGATCATCAATATCGGTACTGCGGCCATCGCCTCCACCGTGGGCGCAAAAACACTGGGCTCGCCCATTATTGTGGGCCTGAGCGGCTTCAACACCGCGTATGTGATTCAGGGCGCGGTGTTGGTCGGCCTCCTGGCGGTAACCGTGGACATGGCTTTTGAGCGGCTGGCCGGGTGGGTTGCCTGGCAGCGGTGAACATGCCCGTAAGTCGCGCGACTTATCGGGCACATGGGCAGTACTAAGGTTTAACTATCAAGCCTTCTTGGCGTAGGCACTGCACCAGCCTTTGCCAGCTACTTGCTTGCCGGCAAACAGCGGGCAGCCACCTGCCGCGTCAGTCGCCTTGCCCTGGAACAATGCGCAGCTGGTGCATGCCTGGCCTGCCGCGTACTTGGGGAACTTGACCTTGTCGGCCTTGGTAGCGTCTGCGACGTAGCCCAGTGCTTTGGCTTGCGGGTCAGATTCCAGCAATGCGGCTTGCGCCTGCGCCTGGGTGCTCAGCGTGGCTGCAGCCAGAAGGCCTGCACCAGCGAGGGATTGAATGACAAAGGTTCTGCGATTGGTGGTCATGATGTGAGGTCTCTCAAGAAGAGTGTTCGACGCCAAGATGGACGTGGCCGCAGTCTACTGCGAACCGTAAACACGACGCTTGCGCTCAGACATGGCACGCAGCGCCAACGCGCCCAGCGCATTCCGGCCGCAAGGCTTGCGAAAGGCTGACGCTAATGCTGCCCCGCGTCACCGTTAGGGATGGACTCTCGTTGGAGAGGGATATTTTTTCAATATTCCCCCCATTCATTTCAACTTGGGACCGATCTCACTTGCTTACATTGCGGGCTCGGTGCGGCGCGTCAGGTGATCGTCACAAACAGGGAAACAACAATTTTTGGAGACAAACATGATCTGGCAACAAATCTACGATCCGTTCGGCAACATGATCATTTCCACCTTGCTGGCTGCTGTGCCGGTGGTGGTCATGCTGGTGTGCCTTGGCTTTTTGCACATCAAGGCGCACATTGCGGCGGGGCTGGGCTTGATCAGCGCATTGGCGATTGCGGTGCTGGCTTACGGTATGCCGGCTGAAATGGCGGGCAAGGCCGCTTTGCTCGGTGGTTTCACCGGCCTGTTGCCTATCGGCTGGATTGTGCTCAACATCATTTTCTTACAGCAGCTGGCCGAGCAAAATGGCAGCTTCACGGTGTTGCAGGACTCCTTGTCGGGTATCACTGCAGACCGCCGCCTGCAACTGCTGCTGATTGCGTTTTGCTTTGGCGCTTTCTTTGAAGGCGCTGCGGGCTTCGGCACCCCTGTCGCGGTGACCGCCGGTATTCTGATCGGCCTGGGCTTTTCACCGCTGGCCGCATCGGGTCTGTCGCTGATTGCCAATACGGCGCCCGTCGCCTTTGGCGCTTTGGGTACACCGGTGATCACGCTGGCCAAGGTGCACGGTTACGACCTGATGGAAGTGACTGCCATGATCGGTCGCCAGTTGCCTTTCTTCTCACTCCTGGTGCCGTTCTGGTTGATTTGGGCGTTTGCGGGTCGCAAGGCGATGATGGAAATCTGGCCGGCCATTTTGGTGACCGGTTTGTCTTTTGCCATTCCGCAGTACCTGGTGTCGAACTTCATCGGCCCTGAGTTGGTGGACATCATTGCGGCCATCGTTTCCATGGTTGCCCTGGTCCTTTTCCTGCGTGTTTGGCAGCCCAAGACCATCTGGCGCTCCACCTCGCTCAAGGGCCACGAGCACGATGGCGGCGACGCGAAGCCCGAAGTCGCGACCGTCATCCACTCGCGCGCAGCCCTGATCAGCGCGTGGACGCCCTGGGTCATCCTGACTGTGTTCGTTTTCATCTGGGGCCTGCCACCGGTCAAAGCCTGGCTCAACAGCCTCTATGCACCGACCTTTCCCATGGCCGGACTGCACAACATGATTGAGAAAGTGGCGCCCGTCGTCACCAAACCCACCAAGGAAGCCGCGGTTTACACGCTGAACCTGTTGTCTGCCACCGGCACCGGCATCTTGCTGGCCGCCATCGTGGGTGCGCTGGTGATGAAATACAAGGTGGTCGAGATTGTGCGCACTTTCGTTCGCACCCTGTGGCTGGTGCGCTACTCGCTCATCACCATCGTGCTGATGCTGGGCTTGGGCACACTCACCCGTTACTCGGGCACCGACACCACGCTGGGCCTGGCGTTTGCCAACACCGGCGTGTTCTACCCGTTCTTCGGTACCCTGATGGGCTGGATTGGCGTAGCCATGACCGGCTCGGACACCGCATCCAATGTGCTGTTTGGCGGCATGCAAAAGGTCGCGGCTGAGCAATTGGGCCTGAGCGCTAACCTGATGGGTGCCGCCAACAGCTCGGGCGGCGTCATGGGCAAGATGATCGATGCGCAGTCCATTGTGGTCGCGTCCACCGCCACCCGCTGGTTCAACCACGAAGGCGACATCCTGCGTTTTGTGTTCTTCCACTCCATCGCACTGGCCTGTCTGGTCGGTGTGTTGGTGACGCTGCAGGCCTATGTGTACCCGTTCACCCTGATGGTGGTGCACTAGCCTTGTTCTAAACAAACAGTGCCTTTAGCCCCCGTGTAATATGCGTTAGCAGCTATCTATTTAGTAGCAACTTCCCGTGGCTAGCGGGGCCAACGAAACCCGCGATCAGGCAACTGACGCGGGTTTTTTGTTCCTCTCCATCAGGGCGGCAAGGCGCATGGGGCGGCTCAGCAAAAAACCTTGAAGGAGGCTGCAGCCGAACTGAAGCATGAAGCTCATCTGGGCATCTGTTTCCACACCCTCGGCAACCACCTGCAGCTTCATGTGCTTTCCAAGATCCAGGATGGTGCGCACGATGGCGCCATCGCCCAAATTCTGCGGCAGGCCGCTGACAAAGGACCTGTCGATCTTCAGCGAAGTGATGGGCAGATTCTTCAGGCGCGACAGGGATGAATGTCCCATGCCGAAATCGTCCAGGCTGATCTTGAAGCCGCGTTGGCGCAATCGGCGCATTACCGGAATCACTTTATCGGGTTCCTTCATCACCATGCTTTCCGTCAACTCAAGGCACAGACAATGCGATGGAATGCCAGATGCGTGCGCCACGGCGGCCAACTCGTCCGGCAAGCTGGCGGTGATGAATTCGGATGCGGCCATGTTGACGTTGAGCTGCAAGTGCGCAAACCCTGATGCGTGCAGCAAGGCCAAGTCGCGGCAGGCATGCTCAAGCACCCAGCGCCCAATCTGCACAATCAGGTGACTCTGCTCTGCGATCGGAATAAACACATCGGGGCGGACGACTTCGCCGTTGGGCCGACGCCAGCGAACCAAGGCCTCGACTGCGACCATGCGGTCACGGCTGCAGTCAAACACGGGCTGGTATTCCAGGAAAAATTCATCGTCGACCAAGGCGCGATGCAACTCGGCTTCCATCGCCAGTTGTCGTGCCATTGACGACTGCTGCACATCCATCGCTTTGGACAGGCTGTTCAGAAATCCCACAGCATTGCGTCCGCCTTGCTTGACGCGGTACATCGCCGCGTCCGAACCCCGTAAAAGTGCCTGCGCGGTACACCCGTTCACCGGAAACATGCTGATGCCCACGCTCGCTGAGACCGTCAGCGTGTGCCCTTCAAACTGGAATGGCGTCAGCGCAGCTTGCAACACACACTCGGCCAGCGTGCGCAGTTGCACGATGGATCCGGTCATGGGCGCCGTCAGGATCGCGAACTCATCGCCCCCCAGGCGACCCACATGGCAGCCTTTGGGCGCCAGCGCGAGCAGGCGCTGCGCGAACGCGTGCAGTACCCCATTGCCGGCATCGTGGCCGAAGGCATCGTTGATGGGTTTGAAGCGGTCCAGATCGATATACAGCACACCAAACGATGCCTGCGACGCCGTGGCGCCCGTACAGGCCGCTTCCAGAAGATGGTGGAAATGCCCCCGGTTGTTCAAACCGGTCAGGTCATCGATCTGCGCAAGATGGCGGACGTACGCTTGCTGTTCAAGACGCTGGACGGTTTGCGCTATGAGGCTGCCAATCGATGCCGACAAATTGGGCAATTGCGCTTCGCGCTGGCGAAACAGGCTGCTGAAAAATTCCAGCACACCCGGGCTATGGCGCTGGCCGTCAGCCGTGACATACGAGACCGGAAATGCGTAGCCCGATTGCAGACCGCTTCCCTGCGCGCTCTTGCGGCGCAAGAAGCCGGGGTCATTGGGTGCGTCCTCTACCCAGCATGCTCGTGCACTGGACCAGACTTCACCGACCAGGCCTTCACCCGGCGCCATTGTGATTGAGCAGCTGTCCTGTGTGAACGCCTTGAGAGATGGGTCCGGTGTGTGCCAATAGTGCTTGCACGCGAGTTGGTGTAGGCCCCTCGAATCTGCTTCCATCGACCAGTAGGCACCCCACTCCCAGCCCAGGTTCTCGCACACGAGCTGAATCACCTGGATGACCGCTTCGGTCTCGCTGTGCGTTCCAATGACGAGTTGCGTCGACTCAAAACTGAACCGCTCCCGCATGGCCGCGTGTTTGGAGGACGTAATGTCCGTCAGCACGCCACTGTGAACCAGGGGCATTCCCGCGCTGGATGGATTTGCCAATACCGACTTGATGCGCAGCCAGCGCAAACCCTCGACTTCATTGATGATGCGAAATTCGCAATCGATCGGAACCCCTGGCGCGTCGCGCCGCTCCAGGGCCACTTTCAACATCAGCATGTCTTCAGGCACGACTTGCGCAAAACACGCTTCAAGTGAAGCGTGCCACCCCACATCGACATCCAGAAATCGCGCGGCCACGCCCGACACCCCCATTTGGGCGGTCGGTCCGTCGAGCCACCAGCGACCGAAGCCCGCCGCGTTTTCGATCGCATCGGTTGCGGGTGCCGACTCCAGTGAGAGCCGCAATGTGGGTGCTATGTCCATGTTCGGGTAGATTGTATTGGTGCGCTGCACTGAAAGGGTGCAACCCTGCTAGGCCACCCTGAGCGCCTTCATGGGGGTGCGCTGTCCCGTCAGAACCTCAACCAAGTTTTCAACATCGATTTCCTGGATCAAGAGGGTGCCTCCATTGGCTTTGATCAACCGGGGCACCAGCTGTCCATGGGCCTGGCCGGCGAAGGGGGACGGCATGATGTGCGGCGCACTGAACTCGGGTACGGCGTGCAGCGCATCGACCAGCAGTCCAATGGTGTGCATGCCGTAACGCACGATGATGACCTGACTTCGACCATCCACGGTCGACCGCTTGCCATGAATCAAAAAACCCAGATCGTAGGCCCAGACAAACGGGTGCGGGTGCTCGGAGGGGTTGCTCCGCGGAACCAGCATGCCGATGCGCTCCGGGCGATCGGTCGTGCTGACGTGGGTGATTTCACTGGCGGGCCTTGCCTCCAGCACATGCTCGGCTGACAGGGCGAAGAGTGCACCTGCGCTGTAAAAAGTGGCAAATTCGTGCCCGCCAGCAGGGGGCGAATCGTCTGCCAAAGCGAAGGCGGCGTGGTGCCCTGTGGCGCCCTCCTGCACGGCCCCCAGTTGGGTAATGACCACCGAGAGCACGTCTTCGCGGTAGCCATCTGTGACCTTGAATTCGCGGTAGCCGCTGGATACGGAGCAACCCAGTATGGTGTAGTGCCCGTCGTAGACCACGGTGCGGGCGACGCTGCTGCCGTTGGCCAGGGCCAGCAGATCGGCGGGCAGCTCCAGCGTGGTACCCACTAGCTTGGCGGGGTCCGTGCTGGAGAGAATGCTGGCATTGCGGTCCACATAAAAGGCGGTGACGCCGGCCTTGTCTTCCAGGGCCCCGCGCAGCATGGCCAGCAATTCAGGCGACGAATCAAACACAATGCCGATGCCCCCGACCACACGCGCCTCGTCTGCCGGATCACGGATGGCTGCGTGGTAAATGTAGGTGGGCTCGCTGCCATACAGCGGCGATGCCTGGAACGGCGTGACATGGTAGGACTGCTCGGTGGGCAAGGCCAGCACCTGGTTCAACGTAGCGGCATCCACCGACTGGCCCACTACGCCCCCATCGGCCGCGGCCCCGGACGACGGGCCCGTGCTGGCAAGGATCACACCGCCCTGGTCGTACACAAAGATGCGTGTGTAGACGGTGTAGAGCTTGTTGATGTATTCCAGGATGCCGGTGATGCGCCGCACGCTGTCGGCGGTCTGCAAGGGTGCGGCCAAGGCGCTTCGCAACTCGGGCGTGAGCGCCCACCAGCGGCAATCGTCGGTGCGCTCGTACAGGTTGCGGTCCAGCAGGTCGACCAGCAGACGCGACACAAACTCGGCGTGGCTGAGGCTGGATTCCAGCACGGTTTCGTACAGGTCGCGGATGGACTGCGAAAACAGTTCACTGCTGCGCGTGCCGGTCTCACTGATCTGCTCCAGAATCGATTTCAACTTTTGTCGCTCGCCAGGCTGCCCAGCCGTAATCACCTGCCCATTCCAGACCACCCGCTGAATGGTTTCGGTGGCGGTCATGATCTCAAACAGTGGCGGGCTGAAGGAACTCGCGTGCGATAGCAGACCATTGGCCACGGCCGGATCGAGCTGGGCCAGCGTGTTGCGCACACGGCCGGAAAACGCCAGCTCCACTGGCAGCATGACCTGCCCCTGCCAACCCTGCGGCCCCCCATAGCCCTGGTAGCCTTCGGCGGCAAAGGTTCGCACCAGATATTCACGCCCTCCGTACACCATCAGTTGCGGGCTGGCCGTGCGGTTGACCGGCACCACGGCGTCGAGCGCAATCCAGCCGGTGTCGGCGCTTGCAATGACGCGGTTGTGTGCGTCCAGCAGCAACATGTTGGAGCGTCCTTCGGGGTCGCGGTGTGAGCGGAAGATGCCCGCCATTTCTTCCTCAAAACCAAAGCACAGGCACAGCACACCCACGACTGCGCCGGTATCCGGGTGCAGCATGCGCCGCGCGTAAATCAGTGATTTGGACTTGCCCGGCCGCAGGTCGGTGAAGCGAAAGGTTTCTACATAAGTGTCGCTCGCCAGAGCCTGGGCAATCAGCGGGTCCACGCTGCCTTCTATCGGTGTGCTTTCGTCAATCTGGACGAGCACATTGCCCGCGGTATCGAGCAGGATGATCTCGTCGTAGACCGTGTATTTTCTGCGGTAGGCGCGCAGCCGCAGCCGGATGGCATCCGGCGCGTCGTGCAGACCGGCCACGAACGCGCACAGCTCGCGGTCGGTCGCCAGAAAGCCGACGTCGGCCGTGCGCTCAAAAAGATTGCGCACCACGATGTCAATCACGTACTGGGCCTTGGTGCCAATGGCGTCCAGTGCGTTGGACACTTTTTCGCTTACCAGGCTGGAGACCAGTTCCTTCTCCAGCCGGTTGAAGCCCGCGCGCGTCGCGGCCATGGTGGGCAGTATGGTTTTGGCCTCCACCGGGCAGTTCATCTTGGCGGATGACTCAATCATGCGCCACATGAGGTTGAGCTCATGCAAAGACTGCTCGCAGCGAATGACATCGCGCATGTAGGGCAAAAAAGTGTCGAGGGGGAGGGGAAAGTCGTTCTGCATGAAGCATCTTCACAGTCGGGGTGAGGTCAACTACGCAACTAGCATGCCATCGCCTTGCAGCCTTGGATGGTCCCGGGTTTTATTCGCTATCAAATTAGTAGCTACCTGCGCATATTGCATGAGGGCTACAGGCTGATTTGATTGTGAACGACCGGCCTCAATGGTCGCCAGACGGTCCCTGGCGGTTGATGCGCGGGCGCCGCATGACCAGCAACAGGGGCAGGGCCACCAGCATCATCACGCCAAACGCCAGAAACAGCCGCTCGAACGCCAGCATGGCGGCTTGCTTGCGCAGCATGCCGTCCATCAGCATCAGGGCTTTCTGGTGCGCTACCTGCGCGCTGAACCCGTGCGACAGCATCAGGTGCTCCAGCTGGCTCAAGCGGTAGGTGGCTGCGTCGGTGAACTGGCCCACGTGGCGCAGCAACTCGCCGCGGTTGGTTTCCTGAAACTGTGCGTACAGCGTGGCCGACATGGCAATACCCACTGAGCCGCCCAATTGGCGTAGCAGGCTGTACAGGCCGCTGGCCGGGGCAATCTGCTGGGGCGGCAGGTTGCCCAGCGCCATGTTGTTGAGCGGAATGAATACCAGCCCCAGTCCAATGCCGCGCAGCACCATGGGCCAGAAGAAGTCGTCGGTTCCCGATTGAATGGTGAACAAGGAGTGCGCCCACATCGAATAGGCAAACACCAACGCGCCGGCCACCACCACCAGCCGCAGGTCGAAGCGGATTTTGGGCATCAGCTTGCCCATCAGCGCCATGGTGACGCCCGAGGCAATGGCGCCCGGCAGCACGACCATGCCGGTTTCCCATGCGGTAAATCCCAGCAAGGTCTGCACGTACACGGGGAAGATAAACACCGTGCTGAACAGCGCTGCACCCACCACAAAGCTCAGTACCAGCGATACTGCGAACTGGCTGTTTTTCAGAATGCGCAGATCCACCACCGGATGCGGATGGCGCAGCTCTTGCCACACAAACAGGCCCATGGCGCTGACGCTGGTCACGGCATAGAAAACGATCTCGCGCGAGTCCCACCAGTCGAGCTTGCCGCCGCGCTCCAGCATGGTTTGCAGGCAGCCAATGGCAATGGTCAGCAGCAGCAGGCCGCCAAAGTCCACTTCCTCGGCCCGACTGCCAAATTTCTGCTCGGGCACGTACATCAGCGCCAGCAACAGCGAGATGGCGCCGAGCGGAATGTTGATGTAGAAAATCCACGGCCATGAGGCCGCATCGGTGATGTAGCCGCCCAGCGTGGGCCCGAGCATCGGGCCAGTCATGATGCCCAGGCCAAAGATGGCCATGCCCGTGCCCGCCTCTTCGGGCGGAAAAGTCTCAAACAGCGTGGCCTGCGCGGTCGAGATCAGCCCGCCACCACCCAACCCTTGCACGATGCGCCAGAACACCAGGCCGCCCAGCGTGTCGGCATTGCCGCACATGAAGCTGGAGAACACAAACAGCATGATCGACAGCGCAAAGTAGTTGCGCCGCCCGAACCAGTTGGCTAGCCAGCTGGAGATGGGTAACACGATGACATTGGCCACCACATAGCCGGTCGACACCCAGGTGATTTCGTCCAGCGTGGCGCCCAGCGAGCCCATCATGTGCGGAATGGCCACGTTGACGATGCTGGTGTCCACCAGCTCCAGCACGGCGGCCAGCGTGACCGTGAGCGCAATGATGATGCGGGCACGGTAAATTTCTTCGGCGGTTTGAACCCGCCGCAGCGAAGGAACGAGCGGTTTCACGCGGGCCTGGGCAGGTTAGCGGGTGGTGATGACCACGGTCACGCTCATGCCGGGGCGCAGCACGCGTGTCGCATCCTCGGACTGCTGGATGCGAATGCGCACAGGCACCCGCTGGATGACTTTGGTGAAGTTGCCGGTGGCGTTGTCGGGGGGCAGCAGCGCAAAGCGGGCACCAGTGGCCGGACTGATGGACTCCACTTTGCCTTGCACCTCCAGGCCTGGATACGCATCAATTTCGACACGGGCAGCAGCACCAAGCTTCACATCCTTGAGTTCGGTTTCTTTCAGATTGGCCGTGACCCACAGGTCGGCCAGGGGCACTACGGAGAGCAGGGGCTGGCCGGCTTGCACCAGCTGGCCGGGCTCCACATTTTTGGCGGCCACCACGCCGCTGGTGGGGGCCACGATGCGCGTGTCGGCCAGCTGGTTGGCAGCCAGGTCGCGCGCGGCGCGGGCGGCTTCCACCTTGGCTTGTGCGGCGGTGAGCGCGGCGCTGCTGGCGGTGATCTGGTCACCGGCGGAGTTGGCGCTTTGTTTGCTGGCTTCTACCTGGGCCAAGGCCGCACGGGCAGCGGCTTGCGCGGCATCCAGCGCCTGGGGCGACATCATCTTTTGGGCCACCAGATCGCGCATGCGTTCCAGGTCTTTTTGGGCTTTGTCGGCATTGGCCAGCGCCTGTTCAACGGTCGAGCGCGCCGCGGCAGCATTGGCGCGGGCGGCAGACACCTGGGCACCGGCCTGGCCGGTTTGCTGGGCACTGCCGGCACCGGCGATGGCCAACGCCAGGTCGGCTTCGGCCTGGGCCAGTCGCGCGCGGTAGTCGCGGTCGTCAATGCGGGCCAATAGGTCACCGGCTTTCACACTCTGGTGTTCCTGCACCACCACTTCGGCCACAAAACCGCCTACGCGGGGCAGCACCGGCACGATGTGCGAGTCCACCTGGGCGTTGTCGGTGCTGATGTGCGAGAGTGCCCAGTACCACTTCCAGCCCATCCAGCCACCAATGGCCAGCACGGTTACCAGCACGATCAGCCGGGCGCGGTTGTTGGGGCGGGCGGCTGGGGAGGCAGGCAACAAGGGGGTCGCCGTGAGGGGTGTGGGGGCTTGTGTGGCGTCGCTCATGGGGGAATGTGTGCGTAGAACAAAACAGGCCGGCGTTTTGCTGACCAGTTGGTCATTATTATAGGGGGGATGGTGTTATTTGCGAATCGTCAACAAGTAGCCCGGCGAAATAGGGGACAACTCCAGTCATGAATCTGTCACCTGCAGAAACTGAAACCATAGGGGGCTGGGTATGACGCCTGATACAAGCAAAATGCACTTTGGCATCAACTCACACCCGCTGCTTCGCACATTGCAGATTCGGGTGGATCAATTGCCCAAGTCATCACTGAACTTCGTAGCGGCTTTGATGGCCGCGCGGGATCTGATTCCACAACCGCTGTGTGATTTGATCTATGGAATGGTCGCGGTGCGAAACGGGATCGAAATCGGTCCGGTTCACCAGGCTCTTGCCGCTGCAGTCGCCATGCGAGGCAGCAAAGCGCGGTCTGCGGCCGCCACCCGTGACGCGAAGCTGTCGCTCATTTCTGCCTGCGGTGTCAGCAGACCGGCCGACGTCGCCCTCCGGTTTGTTATTGACCTGCCGGGCCTTGTTCAGTTAAGGAGCCCTGTCGTGGATCTCCGCCCGCATCATTCGGACGCGGACCGCTCGACTTCCACCAGGCAGTCATAGAACGTAGGTCCCCGGCCCATATCGGTCAATTTCTGGCTGGTCAGTTCGTTGACGTTGGTGCCATCGAGCCCCAGCTTGCGCCACCAGATGCCCAGACCGTTCACCACGCCAGCGCGTGCGCGTTGAGACACGATGGCCTTGCAGCGGTACTCCCCGCGCGGGTTGAACACCCGTACGACATCACCTGAAGCAATGCTGCGGGCCAGCGCGTCGTCGGCATGCATTTCCAGAATCGGTTCTCCTTCGATGTCGCGCAGGCTTTTGACGTTGACAAAGGTTGAATTCAGGAAGTTGCGGGCCGGTGGCGAGATCATGGCCAGCGGGTAGGCGGTGCTGGTGCCCGGTGCCTCGTGGTTGGGTACATGGCTGGGCAGGCCGTCGAGTCCCTGCGCGGCCAGGCGGACGCTGAAAAACTCGCAGCGACCGGAGGGGGTGGGGAATGCTCCTTGCGCAAACGGCGCTTCTGCCTGCGCAAGGGTCGTAAAGCCCTGCTTCAGCAGCAGCCCAAAATCGACCGCCGTACCGTAGGCCATCCGGCATAGCGCTTCGTCATCGTCGGCAAAGCAGGCGTCGGTCAAGCCCATGTGGGCAGCCAGTTCGCGAAAAATTTGGGTATTGGGCTTGGCCTCAGCCAGTGGCGCAATGGCGGGGCGGTTGAGCAGGGCGTCCGTGTGGCCGTAGCTGGAGTGCACATCCCAGTGCTCCAGCTGCGTGGTGGCCGGCAGGATGTAGTCAGCGTAGTCGGCAGTGTCGGTCTGAAAGTGTTCCAGCACCACGGTGAACAGGTCTTCCCGGGCAAAGCCTGCCACCACTTTACTGGACTCGGGCGCGATAGCCACCGGGTTGCTGTTGTAAACAATGAGCGCTTCAATGGCCGGGCCAAACTCGGGCGAGGCGGGGCGCAGCAGGTCGTTGCCAATGGTGGCCATGTTGACGGTGCGCGGCGTGCGGCCCGCCAGCAAATCAGGACGCTGCAGGGTGGCTTTGTCTACCGGGAAGGCGCCTGAACTGGACAGCAGCACACCGCCCGCGCGGTGGTGCCAGGCGCCAATGAGTGCGGGCAGGCTGGCAATGGCGCGCACCGCGTTGCCGCCTCCGTGCACGCGCTGCAGCCCGTAGTTCATGCGGATGGCGGCAGGCTCGCCGCGTTGGCCGCATTCGCCGTAGTCACGGGCCAGAGACAGGATTTGATCCACCGCAATACCGCACACTGCGGCGGCGCGCTCGGGCGGCCATTGCAGGGCGCGCTCGCGCAGGGCGTCCCAACCCAGGGTGTACTTTTCAAGGTATTCGAGGTCCAGCCAATGGTGGGTAATCAGCTGGTGCATCACCGCCAGTGCCAACGCGGCGTCGGTACCCGGCAGCAAGGCAATGTGTTCGTGGCATTTGTCGGCCGTTTCGCTCTTGCGCGGGTCGATGCAGATCAGCTTGGCGCCGTTGCGTTTGGCCACCTGGGCATAGCGCCAGAAGTGCAAATTGCTGGCAATGGAATTGCTGCCCCAAATGAGGATGAGTTTGGCTTCGGCAAAAAACTCCACCCGCATGCCCACCTTGCCACCCAGCGTCTGGGTAATGCCCTCGCCACCAGCAGCGGCGCAAATGGTGCGGTCCAGCAGGGATGCGCCCAGAGTGTGGAAAAAGCGCGCCGCAATGCTCTCGCCCTGCACCAGGCCCATGGTTCCTGCGTAGCTGTAGGGCTGAATGGCCTGCGCGGCGTCTGGTCCGCGTGCGGCGATGGACGTGAGCTTGCACGCAATGTCGGTCAGCGCGGCGTCCCAGCTGACCCGCTCGAACTGACCTGAGCCCTTGGGGCCAGTGCGCTTGAGCGGGTACAGGATGCGCTCGGGATGGTAGGTGCGCTCGGTGTAGCGCGACACCTTGGTGCACAGCGCGCCGTCGGTGTGGGGGTGGGCCGGGTTGCCGTGCACCTTGATGGCAATGCCGTTCTGTACGGTCGTGACCATGGAGCAGGTGTCCGGGCAATCGTGGGGGCAGGCGCCAATCACAGTGGAATCATTCATGCCAACAATGGTAAAGCCTGCAGCGTAATATGGAGACATGAACGCCATAAAACCGAAATTGATCGAGGCGCTGGTGTCTGCCGCACCGGCTATTGCTGCCATTCGCCGCGACCTGCATGCGCACCCCGAGCTGTGTTTTGCCGAGGTCCGCACCGCCGATGTGGTGGCGGCTAAATTGACCGAATGGGGCATTCCCGTGCACCGGGGCATGGGCACCACGGGCCTTGTGGGCACAATCAAGGCGGGCACATCAGACCGCGCGATCGGCCTGCGGGCCGACATGGATGCACTGCCCATGCAGGAGTTCAACACCTTTGCCCATGCCAGCAAGCACGCTGGCAAGATGCATGCGTGCGGCCACGATGGCCACACGGCCATGCTGCTGGCTGCGGCCGAGCACTTGGCGACGAATCGCAATTTTGATGGCACCGTGTACCTGATTTTTCAGCCAGCGGAAGAGGGTGGTGGCGGTGCCCGCGAAATGATCAAGGACGGGTTGTTCGAAAAGTTTCCCGTGCAAGCCGTCTTTGGCATGCACAACTGGCCGGGCTCCGTGGTGGGCAAGTTCGCCGCCAGTGCCGGGCCGGTGATGGCATCCAGCAACGAATTCAAAATCACGATTCGTGGCAAGGGCGGCCATGCGGCCATGCCGCACCTCGCGCTGGACCCGGTGCCGGTGGCCTGCCAGATGGTGCAGGCGTTCCAGACCATTATCAGCCGCAACAAGAAGCCTATTGATGCGGGTGTGATCTCGGTCACGATGATTCACGCGGGGGAGGCTACCAATGTCATTCCCGACAGCTGCGAGTTGCAGGGTACGGTGCGTACTTTCACGATTGAGGTGCTGGACATGATCGAGCAGCGCATGCGCGAGATGGCCCACCACACAGCTACCGCTTTTGGCATGGATTGCACTTTCGAATTTGCGCGCAACTACCCGCCCACCATCAACTCTGCCCACGAGGCTGCGTTTGCCCGCAAGGTCATGGCCAGCATTGTGGGCGAGGACCATGTGGACCCGCAGGATCCCACCATGGGCGCCGAAGATTTTTCCTACATGCTGATGGCCAAGCCGGGCTGTTACAGCTTCATTGCCAATGGCGATGGCGCGCACCGCACGCACGATGCCAGTGGTGGTCCTGGCGGTGGGCCGTGCATGCTGCACAACCCCAGCTACGATTTCAATGACCAGCTGATTCCCCTGGGTGCGACCTATTGGGTTCGCCTTGCGGAGGCATGGCTCGCTGTGCCCGTTGCAGCTTAGTATGATGGGCTTTTAAAGCGCAAAAGGGAGCAGTCGATGACCAACTGGAGCGAATTGAATCCACGCGAAAAAGCGACGGGCCTGCCCACCGCTGTCCGCAGGTCGAATCCGCCCGGCAGTGACCGATTCACTTTTGTCCACGATGACCTGGAAATTGACGACCCGTCCGTCGATGTCACGGGCCGGTTCTTCGTGTCGCCGCGGGAATACGGTTTTTCCATCCGTGGCTTTCAGGGAGGCAAGACCGCCTGGTCGCGTGACTTTGAGAATGGCACGATGCTGGTGGTCAATGCGGAGGGACTGTCCCACGTTTTGTCGCCCAAAGTGGCATCGCGGATATTGTTCATTGGCGCCGATGGCGAAGTGCTTCAGGACAGCGGTATTGTGCGGCGCAGTCCGCAGCGCCCGACGGACCTGACCACGGTTCGTCTGGTCATCAATGCGACCTTCGATCTGCATGGAGAGTCCCCTGAGGTGGCCCGAACCATGCTGATGCGCATGGTGGACCGCGCCATCGTCAAAGGCACCCTGCCGGGCGAAACCGACGCCAGAATTATCGATCACACGTTTGAGTCCAGTGCGGTGCTGGGCAATGAGAACGCCCGCTCCAGCAACACGGACTTTTCCCAGCTCCTGGATATGTAAAGACGCAGGGCGCGGGCGCTGGATCAGGAGGCGAACCGGCCTTTGGCCATGTGCAGAAGGCCGTCGAAAATCAGGTTGTCGACCAGCTCGAACGGCCCTGCCATGCTGGGAGCCATTTTCCAGCCGGCACCACCGGTCATGATGCATTTGGGCTCGGATCCGCAATGGGCGCGCACATGCTGCACCATGCGCTCCACCGCCCCGGCAATCGCATAGGTGCCTCCGCTGGTGAGCGCGTCACTGGTGTTGGTGGGGAATTCCCGCACTTCGCCCGTGGGCACGTGCAGACCGGCTGTACCGGATTCGAGGGCGCGCAGCATGATGCCGTGGCCGGGCAATATCAAGCCGCCCAAAAATTTGCCATTGGTGTCCACGGCTTCCACGGTGACGGCTGTACCGACCATCACGACCACCATGGGTCGCGGCGCACCTTGAGACAGCATGCGGTGGTAGGCGCCAATCATGGCAACCCAGCGGTCGGCCCCGAGGCGGGCAGGGTGGTCATAGCCGTTGCGCAATCCCGCTTCGGCTTCGCTGGCAACCACCCATTGGGGCACCACATCCCATAATTCCATTTGCTCTTGCACACGGCGCTTGACGGCATCGCCCGCGACCACGCACCCCAGCACTTGTGCCGGTGCAGTGAGGCCGCTCCAGGCGCCTTCTGCCAGTTTGTCGATGTTTTCCAGAAATTCGGCTCCCTGGGCCAGCAGGGGCGCGTCGGCTTGGGGGGATGCGTACTGTGCCCACTTGAGGCGGGTATTACCAATGTCCAGGGCAAGAAAGGTCATGGGTGCCTATTATCCCTGGCGCCACGGCAGGCCACGCATGCGCCATCCACCCTTGGCACCGCGGTGCGCATGGGCGTCAGGGTCGCCTTCAAAACCTTCGAGGATGTTGTAGGCCTCCATGCCCAGTGCGGTCGCGCGTCTGGCGGCCGCGATGGACCGCACGCCACTGCGGCACAGCAACACCACTTTTTTCCCGGCAGGAACGGCTGCGCGAAGGTTTTCATCAAATGACGGGTTCATGGCCATGCCCGGCCATTGCTTCCAGGACAATGCGACCGCGCCGGGTACAAACCCGACCCATTCGCGTTCGGCATCCGAGCGCACATCCACCAGTACGGCGTCGCCGGCCTGCCACCAGGCGCAGGCCAGAGTGGCTGACACATCACCCGCGTAGCCGGATGCCGGCAGCACCGTTTGCGCATCACCGCCGCCCGCATCGTGGCGCACACCGGATACCCGGTTGGCGGGTACGGCTTCGTCTATCCGCTTGGGTTTGGGCAGGTTCAGGGCCGCCATGATGGCGACAAATTCCGCCTGCGTCTTGCCGGCTATCCGCGGGTTGCCTGATTTCTCGGCGCCCACGGTTGAATGGGTGTGCCCGTGGTAGTCGTGGCCCGGCCACACCGTGGTGGCATCGGGCAGCGCAAAGAGAACCTGGGTGATGCTGTCGTACAGAGCCTCGGCACTGCCGGACTGGAAATCGGTGCGGCCGCAGCCATTGACAAGAAGCGTGTCACCGGTGAAAACATGGTCACGCCACAGGTAGCTCATGCTGCCGCTGGTGTGCCCCGGCGTGTGCAAGGCCCTGAGCGCTTCGTCGCCAAAACGCAGGATGTCGCCATCGGCAATTTGCATGGCGGCGGTGTCAATGCCGCAGCCCTGGGGGGCGGCCGTTTTCGCGCCGGTGTGCTCAGCCAGCTGTGCGGCGCTGGTGATGTGGTCGGCGTGGGCGTGGGTTTCGACTGTCCACAGCAGCCTGAGCCCGTACTGCCGAAGGGTGGCGAGATCGCGCTCCAGTTGGTCATCCACGGGGTCGATGATGACGGCATCGCGCGTTACTTCGTCGAACAACACATAGGTGAAGGTGCTCGATGCCTGGTCAAAAAGCTGAATGGGTTGCATGGTTTCCTCGCGGGTGGCAGTGCGTGCAGTGATGGGGGTTGCCTCAACTCCCGATGCAATACGAGGGTAGTTTATGGGAGATCCCGTTGGGGCTGTGCTTTGGACCGCAGTGCGGTGATAATGTTGACGTTTACGTAAACGTCAACTGAAAGGTTCGTCATGCCGAAAGATTCCTCCCCTGCCAATGGCGCGAAGCAGAGCGCAGCCCTGCTCAAGCCGTGGCAGCCGTCAATGGAGGGGCATGGCAAGCCGTTTTTGCTGTCCGCGCTGGACCCGTCCGCCAAGCCATTCTCTGGCAAGGACAAAGTGCAGGACAGACTGACTGTGGATGCATTGGCCATGGAGCTTGATGTGCTGCAGAATCTTTTTTGGGCCGACAAGCGCTACAAGCTGCTGGTGGTTTTGCAAGGCACCGACACCGCCGGCAAGGACGGCACCATTCGCTCGGTGTTTGGCCGCACCAGCCCACTGGGGGTGCACGCGGTCGGGTGGAAGGCGCCCACCGAAGACGAACGCGCGCACGACTACCTGTGGCGCATTCACCACCAGATGCCCGCGGCAGGCGAGACCAAGATCTTTAACCGCAGCCATTACGAAGACGTGCTTGTCCCCGTGGTGAACGGCTGGGTCACGCCCGAGCAGACCCGCCAGCGCTACGCCCACATCAACGATTTTGAGCGCATGCTGGCCGAGACGGGTACCGTGATCCTGAAATTCATGCTGCATATCGGCTTTGAAGAACAGGGCAGACGGCTGCAGGAGCGGGTGGACGACCCGACCAAGCGCTGGAAGTTCAGCATGGGTGACCTGCAGGTGCGCAAACAGTGGGCCGAGTACCAGAAAGCCTATGCGGGGCTGCTGGGTGCCACCAGCACGCCCTGGGCACCGTGGACGGTGGTGCCTTCCGAATCAAAAACGCACCGCAACCTGATGATCGCCACGCTGGTGCGCGACAAGCTCCAGTCACTGGACCTGCGCTATCCACCCGACGATCCGGCACAGGCCGGACTCACCATTGACTGATCTTCTTCCAACAAAAATCCTGAGACAAACCGCTGAAAGCTTCTGCCATGACCAACCTCTCTGCTGACTACAAGGCCCTTGCCAACTACCGCCCCACCCACAAGGTGCGTTTTGTAACCGCTGCCAGCCTGTTTGACGGGCACGATGCGGCCATCAACATCATGCGCCGCATCCTGCAGGGCATGGGCGCCGAGGTGATTCACCTGGGGCACAACCGCAGCGTGGACGAGGTGGTGACGGCCGCCTTGCAGGAAGACGCGCAGGGCATTGCCATCAGCTCCTACCAGGGTGGTCACGTCGAGTATTTCAAGTACATGGTGGACTTGCTCAAAGCCCGGGGCGGCGCGCACATCCAGGTGTTTGGCGGCGGCGGCGGGGTCATTGTGCCCAGCGAAATTGCCGAGCTGCAGGCCTATGGTGTCACCCGCATCTACAGCCCCGAGGACGGCCAGCGCATGGGACTGGCCGGCATGATCGGTGAGATGGTGATGCGTTGCGACACCGACCTCACCCAGTTGGCTCCCACCGCCCTGGATGGCATTGGCGGCCACAGCACCGGCGCCTGGCGCGCCCTGTCCCAGCTCATCACCGGGCTCGAAGCTTTGGGAGAAAATCACCCGCTAAGCCCCGCCCTGCGTGCGCAAGCTGCTATCAAAAAAATACCGGTTCTGGGCATCACGGGCACCGGCGGTGCGGGCAAGTCGTCACTGACCGACGAGCTGATTCGCCGTTTGCGGCTGGACCAGGGTGACCAGCTGCACATTGCGGTTATCAGCATTGACCCGTCACGGCGCAAGAGCGGTGGCGCACTATTGGGTGACCGCATCCGCATGAACGCTATCAGTCCATGGACGCAAACGCCGCGCACCAGCGCCGACGATTCGGGTCAGCGCGTGTTCATGCGCAGCCTGGCCACACGGGACTTTGGCTCCGAAATCAGCAAGGCCCTGCCCGATGTGATTGCCGCCTGCAAGGTGGCTGGGTTTGATGTGATCGTGGTCGAGACCTCGGGCATTGGCCAGGGCGACGCGGCCATCGTGCCGCATGTGGACGTGCCCATGTATGTGATGACACCGGAGTTTGGCGCCGCCAGTCAGTTGGAAAAAATTGACATGCTGGACTTTGCCGAGTTCGTCGCCATCAACAAGTTTGACCGCAAGGGCTCCAGCGATGCGCTGCGCGATGTGTCCAAGCAAGTACAGCGCAACAAAGAGGCGTGGAACACGCCTGCCGACCAGATGCCGGTGTTTGGCACCATGGCGGCGCGCTTCAACGACGATGGCGTGACCGCGCTGTACCAGGCCCTGCTGGCCCGCCTGCAGGAATTGGGTTTGCCGGTGAACGCAAGTGGCCTGTTGCCCAAAGTGACGGTGCGATTCAGTTCCAACCAGACGCCGGTGGTGCCCGCAGCACGCACCCGTTACCTGGCCGAAATTACCGACACCGTGCGCGGCTACAAGCAGCATGCCCGGGCACAGTCCCGCCTGGCGCGTGAGATTCAGCAGTTGCGTGCGGCGGCGGCCATGCTCGAAGTGGGCAAGCCCGGCAAGGCCCGTGCCGCGGAAGCGGCGATTGACCTCGCGGTGCAACGTGAAGAAACGCAAGACCCGTCTGCCAAAAAACTGGTGGCGCAGTGGCCGGAAATGCAGCGAGCCTATGCCGGTGACGAATACGTGGTGAAAATCCGCGACAAGGAAATCCGCACCGCACTCACCACCAAGAGCTTGAGCGGCACCACCATTCGCAAAGTGGCCCTGCCGCAGTATGAGGACCACGGCGAAATTCTGAAGTGGCTGATGCTCGACAACGTGCCCGGCAGCTACCCCTACACCGCAGGCACCTTTGCCTTCAAGCGCGAGGGCGAAGACCCCACACGCATGTTCGCCGGGGAGGGCGATGCCTTTCGTACCAACAAGCGCTTCAAATTGCTGTCCTCCGGCATGGCGGCCAAGCGCCTGAGCACCGCGTTCGACTCGGTCACGCTGTACGGCAACGACCCTGATGTGCGCCCGGATATCTACGGCAAGGTGGGCAACAGCGGCGTGAGCATTGCCACGCTGGACGACCTGAAGGTGCTCTACGGCGGCTTTGACTTGTGCAACCCGGCCACCAGCGTGTCGATGACCATCAACGGCCCGGCGCCCAGTATCCTGGCCATGTTCATGAACGCGGCCATCGACCAGAATCTGGAAAAATTCGAGGCAGACAATGGCCGCGAGCCCACGGATACCGAGGCCGCCAAAATCCGTGAATGGGTGCTGGCCAATGTGCGCGGGACCGTGCAGGCCGACATTCTGAAAGAAGACCAGGGCCAGAACACCTGCATTTTCAGCACCGAGTTTTCACTCAAGGTGATGGGCGACATTGCCCAGTATTTTGTGCACCACAATGTGCGCAATTTCTACAGCGTGTCCATCAGCGGGTACCACATTGCCGAGGCCGGGGCCAACCCCATCAGCCAGCTTGCGTTCACGCTGTCCAACGGCTTCACGTTTGTCGAAGCCTATCTGGCGCGCGGCATGCACATCGACGACTTTGCGCCCAACCTGAGCTTCTTCTTCAGCAACGGTATGGACCCCGAATACACCGTAATGGGCCGGGTGGCACGCCGCATCTGGGCGGTGGCCATGAAGGAGAAATACGGTGCCAACGAGCGCTCACAAAAACTTAAATACCACATCCAGACCAGCGGGCGCAGTCTGCATGCGCAGGAGATTCAGTTCAACGACATCCGCACGACGTTGCAAGCGCTTATCGCCATTTACGACAACTGCAACAGCCTGCACACCAATGCGTTTGACGAGGCCATCACCACGCCCACCGAAGACTCGGTGCGCCGTGCCATGGCGATTCAGCTCATCATCAACCGCGAATGGGGCCTGGCCAAGAACGAGAATCCGTCGCAGGGCGCGTTCATCATCGAAGAGTTGACGGAACTGGTGGAAGAAGCCGTGCTGGCCGAGTTCACGGCAATAGCCGATCGCGGTGGTGTGCTCGGTGCCATGGAAACCGGCTACCAGCGCGGCAAGATTCAAGATGAATCCATGCACTACGAGATGCTCAAGCACACCGGCGAGCTGCCCATCATCGGCGTCAACACCTTTCGCAACCCGCATGGCGATCAGGTGATGGACAAGCTGGAACTGGCGCGCTCCACCGATGACGAGAAGCAAAGTCAGTTGCACCGTCTGGAAGATTTTCACACGCGGCACGCCGCAGAATCGCCCGCAGCGCTCAAGCGGTTGCAGCAGGCCGTCATCGACAACCAGAACGTGTTCGAGGTGCTGATGGATGCTGTGCGCGTGTGCTCGCTGGGCCAGATTACGAATGCACTGTTTGAAGTGGGTGGGCAGTACCGTCGCAATATGTGATGCGCCTGGGCAGGGCGGCTACATCGCCTTGCCCAGCGGCAGATTAATCAGAAGGTTCTGCGGTTTGAGGCGGACCACCTTGTCGGCATCCATGGTCAGTCCGAGGTAGACCGGTTTACCGGCCACATCGGCCCGCATATCCGCGGTGTTTTCAAACTCCAGCCTGAAGAGGCTGACCATGCGTTGCATGCGACTGGTTTCCACCGGGCGGTCTTCGTACAGATCGTTGAGGATGGCGCTGGATTCGGTATCCAGTCCGACATGCCATCGCCACGCCGGGTCGTCAATTTTTTGCTCGGGTTTGATGTGCACCTGCACCCCCAGCAAATGGAAAATCCATTTCTCCAGTACCTGGGCCAGCGCTGTCAGACCGGAGCGTGCACGCGTCATGGTGAAGACCAGTCCGTGTCTCAGGTCCTGTTTGACTTCATGCGTGAGGTCCAGCAAAAAGTTGTGGCGTTCATTGGCTTCCCAGTAGCGGTGCATGTTGTCCGTAGTCAGCACCTCCAGATGGATGGCGGCCAGTGGCGCATTGCTTTGCACCAGCAGGCGGCCGACTTCCCCGAGGCCGCCTGTTTCGGTCAGCAGGTCCAGCACAGCGCGGTCACCACTCAGAACCTGTCCGTCCTGAACCGAGATGCGCTGGGGACGAAACAGCATTTCTGCGGCGCGCACTTCGAAGGCGTCATTCGTGTCGTCCAGCACATTGCGCAAGATCGCCTGCACCATCAAATCCACGAACAACGGTGGAATGGTGATGGAGCCGCCACGTACCAGGCTCAGGTAGTAGGCTTCCAGAGACCCCGCCTGCACCAGTGCGTCACGAAAGCGCAAATACACAGCGTAGTTGTCGCGCGCATCTGCATCTTCCAGCGCATGGAGGTCCTCAGTGGGCACCGGGCGTGTGGGCGATGCGATCAGCGCATGGTGCAGTGCGATCTCGGCCACGCAGGACTCCGGCACCAGAGCCAATTCGGGGCGTGCGAGAAAAAGACGGAGGTAGTTGTCAGTGGGCTCAAGCCACCCGCGCGGGTTGCGCGTGAGCTGGCCAAAGGCGCTGGAGGGCCAGAAGTTCATCCCGTCGATGCTAGCATCGACGGGGGCTGGGGTTACGGGGCCGTGGCCTTGCGCACCGCGTGCTCCCACTCGGCCATGCGCTCCAGCGCTTTGTTGCGCGGCATGGTTGGCAGAAAGGTCCGCTCGGCGCGCCACTGTGCGCTCAGTTCGTCGGTGCCGGCGTACAGCCCGGTTCCCAGTCCGGCCAGATAGGCGGCGCCCAGCGCCGTGGTCTCGATGACAGCGGGGCGCACCACCGGAATGCCCAGCAAATCGGCCTGCATCTGCATCAGCAGGTCATTGGCGCAGGCCCCTCCGTCCACGCGCAATTCATTGACTGCACGGCCGCCATTGGCCACCGCGTCGCGGCTCATGGCGTCCAGCAGCGCAGCGCTTTGAAACGCGATGCTCTCCAGCGCCGCGCGCGCAATGTGGGCCACCGTGGTTCCCCGGGTAATGCCGGTAATGGTGCCACGGGCTTCAGGATTCCAATAGGGGGCGCCCAGCCCGGTGAAGGCCGGCACCATCATTACCCCGCCAGAGTCAGGAACACTCTGCGCAAGGGCCTGCACTTCACCACTGGCCTGAATGGCTTGCAGGCCGTCGCGCAGCCACTGCACCACGGCCCCACCCACAAAGACGCTGCCTTCCATGGCGAACTCGGGCGTGCTTCCCGGTTGCGCGGCGCTGGTGGTGAGCAGTCCGTTGCGGGAGGTCTGAAACCGCTCGCCCGTGTGCATCAGCATGAAGCAACCGGTTCCATAGGTGTTCTTGGCCATGCCGGCGCGAAAGCACGCCTGACCAAACAAGGCGCTTTGCTGGTCGCCTGCCACGCCTCCGATGCGAATCGGTGCGCCCAGCACGTCAGCCCTCACGCTTCCAAAATCCGCACTGGAGGGGTGCACCTGCGGCATCAGGCTCGCAGGAATGTCCAGCAACTGCATCAGTTCCGCGTCCCACTGGTTGGTGTGCACATTGAACAGCATGGTGCGCGAGGCGTTGCTCACATCGGTTGCGTGCACCGCCTGGCCGCGCGTGCTGTCATCGCTACCACCGGTGAGTTGCCACATGAGCCAGCTGTCGACGGTGCCAAATGCGAGTTCACCCGCTTCAGCCTGCGCGCGCGCATGGGGGACATTGTTCAAAATCCATTGCAGCTTGGTGCCCGAGAAATAGGCATCTACCAGCAAGCCGGTTTTCGCCTGAATGAGATTTGCCTTGCCATCGGCGCGCAGGCGGACGCAGGCGGGCTCTGCCCGCCGGTCTTGCCAGACGATGGCGTTGTGTACGGGTTGGCCGGTCTTGCGGTTCCACACCACCGTGGTCTCGCGCTGGTTGGTGATACCGACGGCGTGAATGTCCCGCGCGTTCAGTTGGGCCTTGACCAGCACCTCACGTGCCGTGGCCAGTTGGGTACGCCAGATCGCCATGGGGTCATGCTCCACCCACCCTGGCTGGGGATAGATCTGGGGCAGTTCCAGTTGGGCCTGCGCGACGATGGTTCCATGCGGGTCAAACACGATGCTGCGCGAGCTGGAGGTGCCCTGGTCAAGGGCAAGCAGGTAAGTCATGGGGGCTTCCGTCTAAGAGGAGGGTGAGGAAGTCAATTCAGGCAGACATCCAGGCGGACATTCGCTTCCTCCAGCAAGGCCGGGAAGGGGTCTGGCGGCGTGGCATCGGTAAAGAGTCGGTCAATTTGCGACAAGGTGGCCGCTTCCACCATGGCAGGCCGGTTGAATTTGCTGGTATCGGCGGCTAGCCAGACTTCGCGTGCATGTTCGATGATGGTTTGCGTCACCTTCACTTCCCGGAAGTCGTAGTCCCGTAGCGAGCCATCCGATTCGATGCCTGAAATTCCGATCAGCGCGATATCCACCTTGAACTGGCGAATGAAGTCCACCGCCGCTTCGCCCACGATGCCGCGGTCACGGGCGCGGACCACGCCGCCTGCCACGATCACTTCAAAGCCGGCATTGCGACTCAGGATGGCAGCCACGTTCAGGTTGTTGGTAATGACGCGCAGGCTGCGGTGGTGCAGCAATGCTTCCGCAATGGCCTCGGTGGTGGTTCCGATGTTAAGTATCAGCGAGCAGTCATTGGGTACCTGCCGCGCGACGGCCCGTGCTATTCGGGCCTTGCCTTCAGCATGCAACCCCTGGCGCTGGGGGTGCGCGATGTTCTCTGTGGTGGAACTGGGTACGCGCACACCGCCGTGAAAGCGCGTCAAGGTTCCGGCTTCCGCCAGCCGTTGAACATCGCGGCGCACGGTTTGAAGGGTGACCGAGAGTTCGTCAGCCAACTGCTCCACCGTGACGGAGCCTCGGGCACGGACGGCGTCAATCAATTTGAGTTGGCGGGGGTTGAAGTTCATGGCGCGCGCAGGAGGATGGCAAAGGTAGGAGACTTTAAATCGAATCAAAAGGAAATTATTAAGGGAAAACCATAATCAAAAAAGAAAACAAAAGAACAATAATAGAAAGATAACGAAGAGGCTTGTGTTCGAAATTGGTGGCAAACAGGGCGAAAGGCAGTGAGATGCAGATGGTATTGGATGGCGTCAGCAAGACGGTGGGTGCCGAAACCTGGCTCTACCCCATGAGTCTTGCCTTGCACGGCGGTGCAGTGACCGTGCTGCTGGGTGCAACGCAGGCGGGTAAAACCAGTTTGATGCGCATCATGGCGGGTCTGGATACCCCGACGGAAGGTCGCGTGCGAGTGGATGGCCAAGACGTCACAGGTGTGCCCGTGCGCAAGCGCGATGTGTCCATGGTCTACCAGCAGTTCATCAACTACCCCTCAATGACCGTAGCGCGCAATATAGCGTCGCCTTTACGCCTGCGAAACGAAGCGAACATTGATCAGCGCGTACGCGAAATCGCCACTCGCCTGCATATCGATATGTTTCTGGACCGTTTGCCCGCAGAACTCTCAGGCGGGCAGCAGCAGCGCGTGGCACTCGCGCGTGCCTTGGCCAAGAAAGCGCCCTTGATGCTGCTCGACGAGCCCCTGGTCAATCTTGATTACAAGTTGCGCGAGGAACTGCGCGAGGAACTCTCGGCGCTGTTTGCCAGCGGGGAGTCCACCGTGGTGTACGCCACGACCGAGCCCGGTGAAGCGCTCCTGCTGGGCGGCTACACGGCAGTACTGGACGGTGGTGAGCTCCTGCAGTACGGCCCGACCGCGGAGGTTTTTCATCGACCACTCTCGCTGCGCGTCGCGCGTGCGTTCAGCGACCCTCCCATGAACCTGGTGCCCGGAGATCTATCACCACAGGGTGTGCGCCTGCGGGGCGGCCCGGATTGTCCTGTGCCGGGCTGGAGTGGCGTCGCCAAGCCAGCGGGCCCCGGAGTTACTCTGGGTTTGCGGGCCAGTGCCCTGCGGGTGCAGGCGCACCCGGGGGATGTGGCGTTGTCCGGAACCGTCGAGCTGGCGGAGATTTCCGGCTCGGACACGTTTGTGCATGTGCACACCCCGGTGGGCGATATGGTGGCCCAACTGACCGGCGTCCATTACTTTGCGTTAGGTGCGCCGATTGCGCTTCATTTCAGTCCGTCCCATGTGTATTTATTTGATGCCAGCGGGGACCTGTTGGTGGCCCCATCGCGAACTCCAGGACACTAAAGATGGCCCGCATAGAACTTGATCTGGCGCACGCCTACCGGCCGAATCCGACCCAGGACAGCGACTACGCGCTGCTGCCGCTGAAGATGACATTTGAAGACGGCGGCGCGTATGCCTTGCTGGGACCCTCAGGCTGCGGCAAGACCACCATGCTCAACATCATGTCGGGTCTGCTGGTGCCCTCCGAGGGCAAAGTGCTGTTTGACGGGCGGGACGTGACCCGCCACAGCCCACAAGAACGCAACATTGCACAAGTGTTCCAGTTTCCCGTGATCTACGACACGATGACAGTCGCAGAGAACCTCGCATTTCCCTTGCGCAACCGCAAGGTGCCAGAGGACCAGATTCGCAAGCGCGTGGGCGAAATTGCCGAGATGCTGGACATGAGCGGGCAGCTGAATCAGCGCGCCGCAGGGCTGGCCGCCGATGCCAAGCAGAAGATTTCCCTGGGCCGGGGGCTGGTGCGTTCTGACGTGTCTGCGGTGCTGTTCGACGAACCGCTGACGGTGATTGACCCGCACCTCAAATGGCAACTGCGTCGCAAGCTCAAGCAGATTCACCACGAACTCAAGTTGACCCTGATCTATGTGACCCATGACCAGGTGGAGGCCTTGACGTTTGCCGATCAGGTGGTGGTGATGACACGGGGACGGGCGGTGCAGATCGGTCCGGCCGATGCGCTCTTCGAACGCCCCGAGCACACCTTTGTGGGGCATTTCATTGGCTCGCCGGGCATGAATTTTCTGCCTGTTCAAAAATCAGGAACCGGTTTGGCGGTAGCCGGCCAGTTGCTGCCTTTGGCACCCGGCCTGAATGTACCTGCAGGACCATTGAAGCTGGGCATTCGCCCGGAATACGTGGAGGTGAGCACACAGGCTGCGCCGGGCGCGGTCTCTGCCAGCGTGACCAAGCTGCAGGATATTGGTACCCACCTGATGCTGACTGCTGCTGTGGACGGTCACGTCGTCAAGGCGCGCCTGAGTCCCGACATGACGGGCCTTGAGGAGGGATCCAACGTGTGGCTACAGATCTTGGGTCCCCACACCTGTTTCTATAAAAATGAGGAACTCGTGCCATGAGTGCCATCAGCAAACCCGTGAACCAGAAAGCCTGGTTTCTGATTCTGCCCGTCATCTTGTGCGTGGCCTTCTCTGCCATCGTCCCGTTGATGACGGTGGTGAACTACTCGGTGCAGGACATTATTTCGCCAGAGCGGCGGGTATTTGTGGGCACCGAATGGTTTGTAGCGGTGATGCGCGACGAAGAGTTACACAGCGCCTTGTGGCGCCAGATTCTGTTCTCACTCGCGGTTCTGGCCGTCGAGATACCACTGGGTGTTCTGCTGGCCTTGTCGATGCCGGCGCAGGGCTGGAAATCATCGGCCGTGCTGGTTCTGGTGGCGCTTTCCCTGCTGATCCCGTGGAATGTGGTGGGCACCATCTGGCAGATTTTTGGCCGCAGTGATATTGGTCTCTTCGGCGTCATGCTGCACCGCATGGGGTTCGAATACAGCTACACCGGCAACGCGACCCACGCCTGGTTGACCGTGCTGCTGATGGATGTGTGGCACTGGACGCCGCTGGTGGCCCTGCTCGGATTTGCCGGGCTGCGCAGCATTCCCGATGCTTATTACCAGGCGGCCCGCATTGACGGCGCCTCCAAGTTCGCGGTCTTTCGTTACATCCAGCTGCCCAAGATGCGCGGCGTGCTGGTGATTGGTGTTCTGTTGCGCTTCATGGACAGCTTCATGATCTACACCGAACCCTTTGTGCTGACCGGTGGTGGCCCGGGAAATGCCACCACCTTTCTGAGCCAGTACCTTACGCAAAAAGCCGTAGGCCAGTTTGATCTGGGGCCCGCTGCAGCGTTCTCCCTGATTTATTTCCTGATCATCTTGCTGATGTGTTTCATCCTCTACAACTGGATGCAAAGCGTGGGCACCCAAAATGCCGAGGAGACCGGTCATGCATGAAAACCGCTTTCACAAGCGCACCATTTTTCTGGCGCTGTATCTGGTGTTTGCGTTGTTGCCCATCTACTGGATGATCAACATGAGCTTCAAGACGAACGAAGAAATTCTGTCGAGTTTTTCGTTCTTTCCACAGCACTTCACCTGGGGCAACTACAAGACGATCTTTACCGATCCTTCCTGGTACTCGGGCTACATCAATTCCATGATTTATGTGGCGATCAATACCGTCATTTCCGTGTCGGTCGCGTTGCCCGCTGCGTATGCCTTTTCGCGCTACCGCTTCCTGGGTGACAAGCATGTTTTCTTCTGGCTGCTGACCAACCGGATGACGCCGCCCGCCGTATTCTTGCTGCCGTTTTTCCAGCTCTATTCCACGGTGGGTTTGATGGACACGCACATTGCCGTGGCCCTGGCGCACCTGTTGTTCAACGTGCCCCTCGCGGTCTGGATTCTGGAAGGTTTCATGGGCGGTATTCCACGCGAGATTGATGAGACGGCCTACATCGATGGTTACACCTTTCCCCGGTTCTTCCTGACGGTCTTCCTGCCCTTGATCAAAGCCGGTGTGGGTGTAGCCGCATTCTTTTGCTTCATGTTCAGCTGGGTGGAATTGCTGCTGGCGCGCACGTTGACCAGTGTGAATGCCAAACCCATCGTGGCCACGATGACGCGCACCGTGTCAGCCTCCGGCATGGACTGGGCCACGCTGGCGGCTGCCGGCGTGCTGACCATTGTGCCGGGTGCCATCGTCATCTGGTTTGTTCGCCATTACATCGCGAAGGGTTTCGCGATGGGCCGTGTTTAAGGAGTTTGACATGCTGGAATGGATGGCCTGGACTTTGCCCGTTGCCGTGTTCTTTATCTCCATTGTGCTGATGCTGGTCGGCATGACGGTGTGGGAGATTCGTTCGCCTACGGTGGAGCGGCGTGGCTTTCTTCCCATGAAGACAACCCGTGGCGACCGACTGTTTGTGGGTTTGCTGGCAGCCGCCTACCTGAACCTGATTTTTGTGGGAATCAGCGCCCGACTGGCAGAGCTGCTGCAACTGGAGGCAGAGCCCTCTGTATGGATCAGTTTTGTGCTCTCCATGGGACTACTGGCCCTGATCATGAGCAAGGGCTGACACGCATGCAGGAATTCGGCTCGACCATTCCCCGGAGCCGGACACCTTTTACTAAAACCGGGGATGTGCACTTGAGGAGACATGTTATGAAGATGCGTTACACAGCGATTGCGCTGGCGGCGGCTCTGGCTGCCGGTCAGTTCGCTCATGCGGGTGAAGCGGAGGCCAAGAAATGGGTCGACAGCGAATTTCAGCCCTCCACGCTAAGCAAGGACAAGCAGCTGGCCGAAATGAAGTGGTTCATGGACGCTGCCAAGAAGCTACAAGCGAAGGGCGTGAAAGAGATCTCGGTCGTATCCGAGACCCTGACGACCCACGAGTACGAATCCAAAACGCTGGCCAAGGCGTTTGAAGAGATCACCGGTATCAAGGTCAAGCACGACATCATTCAGGAAGGCGATGTGGTTGAAAAACTGCAAACCTCGATGCAGTCCGGCAAAAGCATCTATGACGGCTGGATCTCTGACTCCGATTTGATCGGCACGCACTACCGCTACGGCAAGATCATGTCGCTGACCGAGTACATGAAGGGCACGGGCAAGGAATACACCAGCCCTACTCTTGACTTGAAAGACTTCATCGGCACCAGCTTCACCACGGCACCCGATGGCCAGCTCTACCAGTTGCCCACCCAGCAGTTTGCCAACCTGTACTGGTTCCGTGCCGACCTGTTCGCGCGCAAGGACTTGCAGGACAAGTTCAAGGCCAAGTATGGTTACGAGTTGGGCGTTCCGCAAAACTGGTCTGCCTATGAAGACATCGCCGCTTTCTTCAGCGAGGATGTGAAAACCATCGACGGCAAGCCCATTTATGGCCACATGGACTACGGCAAAAAAGACCCCTCGCTGGGATGGCGTTTCACCGATGCCTGGCTGTCGATGGCAGGTACCGCGGATATTGGTATTCCCAATGGCATGCCCGTGGATGAATGGGGCATCAAGGTGGGCGCCGACAAGTGCACTCCCGTGGGTGCATCCGTTTCGCGCGGTGGCGCCACCAATTCGCCAGCCGCCGTCTACGCGCTGACCAAGTACATCGACTGGATGAAGAAGTACGCACCCAAAGAAGCCATGGGTATGACCTTCGGCGAGTCCGGCCCTGTGCCCGCCCAAGGCCAGATCGCACAACAAATCTTCTGGTACACCGCCTTCACGGCCGACATGGTCAAGAAGGGCTTGCCTGTGGTGAACGACGATGGCACACCCAAGTGGCGCATGGCCCCAGGCCCCAACGGACCGTACTGGAAACAGGGTATGCAAAACGGCTACCAGGACGTGGGTTCGTGGACCTTCTTCAAGGGCCATGATGCAGACAAGACCGCTGCAGCCTGGCTGTATGCCCAGTTTGTCACCAGCAAGTCGGTGTCACTCAAGAAATCCATTGTGGGTCTGACCTTCATTCGTGACAGTGACATCCGCGCCGACTACTTCACGCAAAATGCCAACAAATACGGTGGCCTGATCGAGTTCTACCGCAGTCCGGCCCGCGTGGCCTGGACGCCGACTGGAACCAACGTTCCTGACTATCCCAAGCTGGCCCAGCTGTGGTGGAAGAACGTGGCAGTAGCCGTGACGGGCGAGAAGACTCCGCAGGCTGCCATGGACAACCTGGCCGAGGAAATGGATCAGGTCATGGCGCGGCTGGAACGCGCGGGCATGACGCATTGCGCACCCAAGCTCGCGCCCAAGCAAGATCCTGCCAAGATGCTGAGCGATTCACACGCACCGTGGAAGAAGCTGGCGAACGAGAAGCCCAAGGGCGAAACCGTGGCCTACGACAAACTGCTGCAAGCCTGGAAGGATGGCAAAGTTCGCTGACCTTCGGGTTGGGTGAGAGGCTCCGGCTGCCGCACATGGGGCGGCCGGATTCAACCAATGCGGTACGTTGGCGTGCGCTGGCGTATCCACTAACTGTGCAGGATCTTCCAGAGCAGGGCTCTGGACCGTCCACCTGAAGATATGCGTGATATTTCCCAACCATTACGAACCGACCGCGTGGCTTTGATGGCGCAGTTGGCGCAGCCGCGTCAATATGACCTCGCCATTATTGGGGGTGGGGCCACCGGTCTGGGGGTGGCGCTGGACGCCGCGTTGCGGGGTTTGAGCGTCGTGCTGCTGGAGTCCCATGATTTCGCCAAGGGCACGTCCTCCCGTGCTACCAAGCTGGTGCACGGTGGCGTTCGCTACCTGGCACAGGGCAATATTTCGCTGGTGCGCGAGGCGCTGCACGAGCGCACCAATCTGCTGAACAATGCGCCGCATCTGGCGCAACGCCTGCCGTTCGTCATGCCGTCCTACCACTGGTGGGAGACCCCGTTCTATGGCGTAGGCCTCAAAGCCTATGACGTTCTGGCGGGCAAGGCCGGGCTGGGCCCAACCGAGTTCATGGGCCGCGAGCGCACACGCGCCTGCCTGCCCGCGGTCAACGAGCACAACTTGTGGGGAGGGGTGAAATACTGGGATGGGCAGTTCGATGACGCCCGACTGGCGCTCACGCTGGCCCGCACAGCGGCTGCCAACGGTGCATTGCTGGTCAACTATTGCGAGGCGGTCGGCCTGATCCACGAATCGGGTCGTGTGGCCGGGGTGCACTGCCGCGACACCGAGTCCGGTCAAGCGCTTGAGGTTCGCGCATCGTGTGTGGTCAATGCTACCGGTGTGTGGGTGGATGCCCTGCGCAAGCTCGATGGGCAGGCCTGCGGGCGGGTCAGCACGCCCATCGTCGCGCCCAGTCAGGGTGTGCATCTGGTGGTGGACCGCGCATTTCTCCCTGGAGACCACGCGTTGATGGTTCCCAAAACCGCGGATGGCCGGGTGCTGTTTGCCGTTCCGTGGCTGGGTAAAGTCATCCTGGGCACCACCGATACCCCGCGCAAAGACCTCGCTTTTGAACCCGAGCCCTTTGCCGAAGAGGTAGCTTTCATCCTGGACGAATCAGCCCGGTATTTGCGCCGTGCGCCGCAGCGCCAAGATGTGCGCAGTGTCTGGGTGGGCTTGCGTCCGCTGGTCAAGCCCGCCGAGGATGACGGCTCCAGCACCAAGGGCATCAGCCGTGAACACACGGTGGCGGTCAGCAAGTCCGGCCTCGTGACCGTGACTGGAGGCAAATGGACCACCTACCGCGCCATGGCCGAGGACGTTCTGGACAAATGCCAGGAATCCGGTTTGCTGACGGGCTTGCCCGCCTCCAGTACGGCGCACCACCGCCTGGTGGGCGCACCCATGGCCGGTGCGCCCACTACCCCCATCAGCGAGCCACCGGGTGCGCATTTGTATGGCCAAGAGCAGCCACTGCTGAGCCAGCTACCCGGCGTCACCACCCTGCTGGCGCCCCACCTGACGGAAGCCATGGTGCGCTTTGCCGCACGCTTTGAGTACGCCCGCACGTTGGAAGATGTGCTGGCCCGCCGTAACCGGCTGTTGTTTCTGGACGCCCGTGCCGCTGCAGCCGCGGCTCCGGCGGTGGCTGCCGTGTTAAGTGACGAGTTGGGAGCCCCGGTGCCGGTAGAGGGCTTCCTGGCGCTGGCTGAGCGCTATTGGACTTTGCCCTGAGGCCTTGCGCCAGACTCTATTTGCTACGTTATTAATAGCTGCCGGCGCATATTGGACGCGGGCTGGAGGCGCAATTCTTATCCAATGATCGTAGCAAAGCCTCTTGCACCGCCCAGAGGCGGTCCTGGCCCCACACGGCGGTGTCGTCCACCTTGAACGAGGGGACTCCCCACAATCCCAGCGCAAACAATTCTTCACGGTTGTTCTCAGCGGTCACCCGCCATGCTGGGTCACGCAGGGCTTCCTGGGCTTGCGTCCAGCTGAGGCCAGCGCGTTCCACCATGCTTTTCAGGTCCCGATCGCTGCCGGCGTTCAGTCCCTGTGCCCACACGCCACGCATGAACGACAGCACATAAGCCGTGCCTTTGCCGTTGGCGATTGCCAGTGGCATGAGCGACAGACCCCGCTCGGTAGGCTTGCCGATGGGGTCGTTCATGCGGCCAAACGGGATGCCGCGAAGGCGCGCCTCGCGCGCAGTGTCGTGCACGATGTACAAGCGCTTTTCACGCGGCACCGGCAGCCCTCGCATCGCCATGGGCAGCACATAGCGCAAGCGAACTTCGGCTCCGGTAAGACGCCCCAGCTCAAATACGCGCGGTGCAACGATGGCTGAGTAGGGGCTGCGAAATGAGAAGAAAAAATCAATGGGTGGCGGGTTGCTCAACGCCACCGGTTGACCCAGGTCCGCGCCGGGCGGGAGCAGACAGCCACTCACGCCTTGCGTCTGCAGGCCCAATGATTGGAGACGCGATTCGAGGTAATGCAGCCGGTCTACGCCCCAGTACCATTCGCCACCGTAGTACAGCATCGCACCCAGGTAGTGGCCCAGTTTCTGGCGCAAGCGGTCGGCGTCCTCGCGCGCCTCGCTGGCGCGTGATGGCATAGGCGCATGGGGGCTGGGTTGCAAACCGTAGTGCGCAGCCAACCGGGCGGCGTCCAGATGGCTGTAGGCCTCCAGCTTGGCGCGCTCGGGAGCCGCCGCATCGCCGGGCGGGCTGACGATGTGTGTTTGCACTGTGACCCGGTAGCGTGACTGAAACTGTGGCAATACTGACGCCAGCAACGCGCTGTAGGGGTCGCCAGGCTGATGGAAGTAGTGAACGATCGGGGCTTCATACCGTGCAGCGCGCCGCTTTTCGAACGTGTCACGCTGGCGCTGCAAACGCCCTGGCGAGAGCAGGAACTCCATCACCGGGGGCATCAGACTTGTTTTGATTGACATGCGTTCAGGGGCGATCGGGAGGCGGTCAAGCGGCGTTGTCTCGCAAATGGTAGCGCTGAATCAACGCGCTGCGTTGGCGCGGATCCAGATTGATGCGCGACGCGTCGCGCCCCACCACCCCCAGCAGGCGCTCATCCATGACGTAGCGCCATAGCGGCGGAAAGTACGCAATGGTGAACATGCCGAAATAGCCGCTTGGCAATGTGGGCAGATTGTCGAAGTGCCGCAATGACTGGTAGCGGCGCAGCGGGTGGGCATGGTGGTCGGAATGGCGCTGCAAATGGAACAGCGCCCAGTTGGAGAAGATATGGTTGCTGTTCCAGGAATGGTAGGGCTGGCACACCTCGTATTTGCCGGGCGAACGCTCCTGGCGCAGCAGGCCATAGTGCTCAATGTAGTTCGCCGAGGTCAGCTGGAAATTGGCCCAGAACGACGCCACGACCAGGAACGGCAGAATTTGCACGCCCAACCACAGGGTCAGCGCCGTCCACAATGTCAGCGTAATCAGGGCCGGTTGCAGAATTTCGTTCTGCAACGACCACACCGGTTGCCCAGCGGCACGCAGGCGATCCGACTCCAGCTTCCACGCCCGCTTGAAGGCGCCCGGCATCTCGCGCAGAACAAAGCGATAAATTGATTCCCCCATGCGGGACGACGCGGGGTCTGCGGGTGTGGCGACGTCGCGATGGTGGCCGCGGTTGTGTTCGATGAAGAAGTGTCCATACGCCGTGGGAGCCAGGACGATCTTGGCCAGCCAGCGCTCCAGCGGGGTATTTTTGTGCCCCAACTCATGTCCGAGGTTGATGCAGAAGCCACCCACCGAACCGGTGATCATTATCATGGCCAGTACGCCGAACCATGGCAGGTTGAAGTGCACGACAAACCAGGCGCTGAAGATGAACGCCGCCCACAGCACCGGTACCAGCAGGTAGGTGACGCGACGGTAATACACGTCGGCGTCCAGTGCGGGAACGGCGCTTTCGGGCGGGTTGCTGCGATCCTCGCCCATCAGCCAGTCCAGCATGGGGGCGACCACGTAGAAAAAAGCCACCGGAATCCACAAGGCCCGCGGGTCGCCGGTGGCCAGCATTAGCAAGGGGCCAAAACCCACCGTGCACGGGACCAGTATGGAAAGCAGCCACGCGTAACGCTTGCGGTCCCGGTACGGTTCAGCTGGAGAAGTCGATGTCGTGGTATGCATGGGGTGTCCCTTTTCTGCCTGCGTGTGCGCGGGGCGGGGACATTGTGCGGCAAATCACCGATGAACCCAATCGGTAGTTTCCGCCATACCGTAGCGGCCAGACCCGATCAATCCGGTGTTTTGGCCTGCAGCGTTCGGGCCAGCCATTGGCATAGCGCACTGCTGGAGTGCTCGAATCCATGAATCACGGTGAAGTGGTTGGCGTCCGGCTGGTCCAGTAGCTGGGCGTGGTTGCCCGCAGCCTTCCAGGCCGCATAGTGCGTCTGCGCCTGGCGCTCAAACTCCGTGCTTTCTGCACCACCCCACGTGATCCACACCGGCGTGGCACACGGGCGCACCTGAAAAGCGGGCGAGTTGCGGCGAATGATGCCGTCATCCAGCTGGATCATGGGTTGCAGGTAGCTGTAACGCAGGGGCGCCAGGTCATACAGACCGCTCACCAGAATGGCGCCGGCCAGTGGGTCTTGCGGCAGGCCATAGTCGCGTTCCCACTCGGTTTGCAAACACATGGCGGTCAAATGTCCGCCCGCCGAATGTCCGCCGATGGCAACCCGGGCCGGGTCGCCGCCGTACTGGGCAATGTTGCGAAGCACCCAGGCGGTGGCCGCACGTGCCTGGCGGGTGATTTCGTCAATGCTGACGCTTGGGCACAGGGCGTAGTTGATGACCACGGTGGTGATGCCCAGGGGCTGCAGGCCCAGTGCCACGCCACTGAACTCCTTGCTGGAAAGCGCGCGCCAGTAGCCGCCATGAATGAATACAAAAACCGGTGCGTTGGGTACATCGGCGGGAAAGATGTCCAGCGTTTCTTCGCGCGTGGGGCCGAAAGGCACGTCCAGCACACAGCGCAATTGTTCCCGGGCGCGCTGGGCCTGGGCTGCGAAATGGCGACCCGGGGCGGTGGGGTCGGGCAGCGCCAGCGAAGGGTTGTATTGCGCGTCGATTTGCGCCTGGGTTTCAAAGTCGCGGTACAGGGGGCGCATAGCAGAGGGTTCCTTCGCTGAAGGGGGAATTATCCGGGGATTGACCTGGATATGCAGCGCAGCGGAGGCCGAGGTGTCGCGAAAAGCTAAAATATACTCTATGGGGTATATTGGTGCGGGTGTGGCTTCACCCATTCACCGCTGCTTCAGCGGTTCAGTCTGACAAGGAGTTCTATGAATTTACCGGGATTTTTTGAAAACTATTGGCCATTCATGGCCTTGGGTCTATGGTTTGCGTACAAGTGGTGGAATTCAAAAAGAGTCGTCGCCATGCTGCCCGAACTCAAGAAGAATGGCGCAATCTTTGTGGACGTCAGGTCCGCGGGGGAGTTTGCCAGCGGCAATGCTCCGGGAACCATCAACATTCCCCTGCAGGAACTGGGGAGCAGACTGGGTGAGATACCCAAGTCCTCGCCCGTGGTTCTCTGCTGTGCCAGCGGAACGCGAAGTGGCATGGCAAAAATGATGCTCAAGAAGAACGGCTACCCGAACGTCTACAACGTCGGAACTTGGGGCAAGTTGCTGCCCTAAGCGTCAGTTCAGCAAATGCGCATCCGCGAGGTCTTCCAGATCATCCGCATCAATGGCTGCGTCAAAGGCGGCACGGCTGGCCAGCGCTTCCTTGGTGTAGGGGATCAGGGGTTTGTCCAGCGGGCGCAGCTTGTGGCGGCGCAGGCCGCGCAGTTGCTGCGAGCGCTCCATGGTTTGCAATACCAGCTCGGGCTCCATCATCAGGCTGAAGGGATTGAGGGACAGTGCGATTGTGTTCATGGTGCTTCTCCAGTGGAATCGGTGCCTTGCAAGAATGCTTTGGCGCTTGAATCAACTGTAGCCATGAACCTCAGAAACTGGAGTCAGCAAAAGGATGGAAAGCGCGTAGGTGTTTGCCTTACACGCCTGCCAGTGGCATGCGTTATCCGGCGTTATCAGCCACGGTCATCAGCCGCACACGTACGCTCTTGCCTTTGATTTTTCCGGCATTGAGTTTGGCGCAGGCGGCTTTGGCCACTTCGCGCGCCACGGCCACAAAGGTACAGAACTCGGTCACCTGAATCTTGCCGATTTGCTCGCGCGTGTAGGCCGGACCGCCTTCTTCGCTGGTCAGCGCGCCCAGCACATCGCCGGGGCGAATCTTCTCTTTGCGTCCGCCCAGAATCTGCAGCGTCACCATGGGGGGTAGCAAGGGTTCGGTGCTGGTCTCGGTGAGCGTGTCCAGCGGGTACCAGGTTGAGGGCTGGTTTTGGTACTGTTCTATCTTGCCCACCCGGCCCATGTCATTGAGGATGGCCAGGCTGAGCGCCAGGCCCGTGGCCCCGGCCCGTCCGGTGCGGCCGATTCGGTGCACGTGCACCTCGGGGTCGGGGGTGATGTCCACGTTGATCACCGCCTCCAGTTGCGCAATGTCCAGCCCGCGGGATGCGACGTCGGTGGCCACCAGCACCGAGCAACTGCGGTTGGCAAACTGCGCCAACACCTGGTCGCGCTCGCGCTGCTCCAACTCGCCGTACAGCGCCAGCGCATAAAAGCCTTCCTCTTGCAGCAGGGTCACCAGGTCTTTGCACTGCTGCTTGGTGTTGCAAAACGCCAGGGTGCTCACCGGGCGAAAGTGGCGCAACAGCTGGCCCACGGTATGCAGACGGTTGGGGCGGGTCACCTCATAAAAGCGTTGCTCAATCAGCGCCTCGGTCTTGGGCGGTGCCACTTCCACACGCTGGGGGTCGCGCATGAACTGGTTGGCCAGCTTCTCGATACCCTCGGGGTAGGTCGCCGAAAACAGCAGGGTTTGGCGCTCTGCAGGGCACTGTTTGGCGACCTTGACGATGTCGTCGAAAAAGCCCATGTCGAGCATGCGGTCCGCTTCATCCAGCACCAGGGTGTTGAGTCCTTCGAGCGTCAGGTAGCCACGCTCCAGGTGGTCCATCACGCGCCCTGGCGTTCCCACCACCACGTGCGCACCGTGCTCCAGCGAGGCGCGCTGGCCACGCAGGGCCACACCACCGCAAAGCGTCACCACCTTGATGTTTTCTTCGGCACGCGCCAGACGGCGAATTTCTACTGTGACCTGGTCCGCCAGCTCGCGGGTGGGGCACAGCACCAGCGATTGCACGGCGAACCAGCGGGGGTTGAGCTTGGCCAGGAGCGCCAGCGCGAACGCGGCGGTTTTGCCGCTGCCGGTTTGGGCCTGCGCAATCAGGTCCTTGCCGGCCAGGGCAATGGGCAGGCTGGCGGCCTGAATGGGCGTCATTTCCAGGTAGCCCAGTTGCTGCAAATTGGCCAGGGCGGCCGGGTTGAGAGCCAGTGTGGCAAAGCTGTTTTTGGTGGGCGCTTCTGCAGCGGAAGGCGTAGGTGTCGAGGTAGTCATCTTCCGATTATCGGGCCGACCCCTTTTTACGCGGTTTTGGGGTCAGGGCAGGAGGCCACGGCGCACTTCCTGGACTGACAGTCTCTCGGGCTGAAACAGGCGCTGAATCGCGGGTAGCCCATCCCGGGGATCGCACTGTGCGCACATGAAGAGATCAATGGCTGCAAACTGACGTTCGGGCCAAGTGTGGATCGAGATGTGCGACTCCGCCAGCAGCAACACACCGGTCACGCCCCCATGCGGCGAAAAAACATGAAAGTGACCGTGTAGCACCGTCGCACCGGCGGCCGTTGCCGCTTCGCGCAGTGCCGCCTCAATCCAGGCGCAGTCATTCAGCCGTACGGCACCCCACAGGTCCACCAGCAGATGCAAGCCGGCGTACCGCATGGTGTCGCGTTCACTGAAATAGTCTTTGCTTGCGTCCAATGCAGGGCCTTGCTGAAACTCGGAGTTGCCGTTAAAAATAGCGCAATCATAGTGCCCATACCACCTGCGGTGCGGCCCTAGAATCGGGCCACTTTTCATGGTTTCTTCCAGGAGTTCGTATGCGTACCCTTCTTGCTACTTCCATGCTGGCAGCCGCGTTGCTGTCGGGCTGCGGCACCACGGTGGTCAACCCGGTCACGGGGCAGGCCGAGCGGACGGTGATGGACGAAGGCGCCGAGATCGCCGAGGGGAAAAGGCAGCATGAACAAGTGCTGCAGGAATACGGCGCCTACAACAATCCCACCGTTCAGGCCTATGTGAACAGTGTGGGGCAACGCCTGGCGTCTTTCTCGCACCGCAAACAGTTGCAGTGGCATTTCACGGTCCTCGACAGCCCGGAAATCAACGCCTTCGCGCTGCCGGGTGGCTACGTGTACGTGACGCGCGGCATCATGGCTTATATGGATAGCGAGGCGGACCTGGCGGGCGTTGTGGGCCACGAGATTGGCCATGTCACCGCGCGGCACGGTGCCCAGCGCGCCACCAGTGAACAGAATGCGGGGCTGGGCGTCTTTGCCGCCAGCGTGCTCGGTGCCGTACTGGAGAGCCAGGGCCTGAGTGGTGCGGGCCAACTGGCCGGGCAGGTGTCGCAATCCGTGGCAGCCGGGTATATCGCCTCGTATGGACGCGACCAGGAACTTCAGGCGGACACCCTGGGCGCGGAATACCTCTCCCGCATCAACTTTGACCCGCGCAACATGATTGATGTAATCAAGGTGCTCAAAGACCAGGAGCGCTTTGCAGCCGATCTGGCCCAGGCCGAAGGCCGACCCGCACCTGCGCAGGGTGGCTGGCTGGCTTCCCATCCGTCCAATGACCAGCGGCTGAGCACCATTACGCAGCTGGCCAGCCAGTACAACAAAGGCAACTACAGTGACGAGGGCCGGGTCCGCTACCAGAAGGCGATTCAAGGCATTGCGTTTGGTGAAAGTGCGGGGCAGGGATTGACCCGGGGGCGCAACTTTTTTCATGGGCCAATGGGATTTGCACTGACGGCACCTCCGGGCTGGAAGATCCAGAATGACGCCGACAAGCTAGGCGTGGTCAATGCCGCCGGGGACGCGATGCTGGTGGTGCGTGTGGTGCCAGCCCAGGCGGGGCGCGACCCTGCGGCCATCATCCGCACCTTGCTGAAGCCTACGGATGGGCGTACCGAGTCCGCGGTGATCAATGGCCTTCAGGCTACGCGTTTTGCGGGCACCCGCCAGAACGCACAGGGGCAGGCGCAGTCCGTGGAGGCGACTGTGGTTACCGGGCCAGGCACCAACTCATACCTGTTGCAGTGGGGTGCCAAAGATGCGCAGGCGCTGCAACGTGCACGCGCCGCGCTGCGGGAGGCGGAAGGCAGCTTTCGCGCCATGACGGCACAAGACCGCAACGCGGCTCGCCCCTGGGTGCTCAGGACGGTGCCTTACCCTCGGGGCGGCTTTGCCGAACTGGCGAGAACCTCGCCCATTGAAAACCCCGAAAAACAGCTGCGCCTGATCAATGGCTACTACAGCGGCGGCGAGCCCAACGCCGGGCAACTGGTCAAGGTGGTGGAGCAGAACTAATTGCGCGCGTGGCTGATCTGCAGGTTGGCAACACCATCGACCATCCGCAGTTGGCGAGACAGTTCAAACAGCGAGTTGATCAATGGGCGGCTTGTGCGCGCCACCATCACGAAATGCCAGCTCACGGTGTTGTTGTTATTGGTGATGTTGAGTGCGCCTTCGGCCACCACGTAGCCCCAGTGGCGCAGCGTCTTCTTGAGCACCACTTCGCTGGGCTCAAAGTCCGCCTTGAAATTCAGCATCACGCCCATGGCGCGGCGTGAGGGCAGCCGGGCTTCGAGCTTGGGGCCCCACATCATCAACGAGGCCGACAGCAGCGACAGCAAAATGGCGGCCCCAAAAAAGCCGATTCCCACCATCACGCCGATCGCTGACGAGGCCCAGATGGACGCGGCGGTCGTCAGACCATTGATGTTCAGCCCTTCCCGCATGATGACGCCCGCGCCCAGAAAACCCACGCCCGTCACGATGCCCTGGATGACCCGCGTGGGGTCCACCGGCGCCATGCCGTGCGCCGCGCCGCCCCACCAGAAGCCGGGGTAACCAGCCAGCACGGTCAATGCGGCAGAGGCCATGCAGACAATGCCGTAGGTGCGCATGCCGGCAGCCCGCCCGTGGTAGGACCGTTCGTACCCTACCAGCAGCCCCAAAAGCAGGGCGCCCGCCAGGTTCAGGAACACCAGCAAATTCACCTCCATCACGGGGAGGGACCAGAAAGTGGACAGGTAGGACGCTGTAAAGGAGTTCATCGGTGCCTCGCAACAATTAAATGCCCGCTGCCCCCGTGGGGACTGCGCGGGCAGCTATCAATAGTAGAGCGCTTTTGACGCCGTGGCGCACAAAACCCAGCAAATTTTGAGCGCTGGATTACGTCTGCTAACACGAAGTACACAATTCGTTTACATGTCCTGGCACACACTGTGGCTTTCCCCGGCAAGAAGGAGAACCCCCATGCATCAATCCGATACAGGCAGCGACCCATCCGGTCAGACTACACACAGTAAACCGCTGGTTCCCGTCGAGCAATTGATTCTGGAGGTCTATGCGACGGCGCACGTCAGTGTGCGCAGCCGTATCCTGTCCCGGTTGGTCGGCAGAGTCTATGAGTCAGCCCCGCCCGCGACCCGACGAAAACTGCTGGAGCATTTGCTCAGACCCCTCGGACTGTTGTCCATCGCCGCAGTGGCGAATGGGGCCTTTGCAAAGGTCCTGTCCAGGGGGAACTGGCTTGACAAGAGCGTTCCCCTCGATGAGGTGCAAAACATCCAGTCGGGTGACGTGGTGACGCTGGTGGACTATGTCTTGCAAGTGAGCGGCGACGCGATCAATGGGCTGGCCCACCTGTTGACGGCCTCGCCCACATTGACAAGCTCTGCGGCGGCAACCGTGCTGGTCACCCTGTTATTGCAGCGTGCAAGCAAACGGCGCTCCAGCGATGTCAACACCGACTAGAGCGCACCTGTTTCAATAGCTACAACTAAACCAGCAAGGCATTCACCCGCTTCACATACGCCGCCGGGTCCGCGGGCATGCCGCCCTCGGCCAGCAAAGCCTGGTCAAACAGGATGTGCGCCAGGTCGTTGAAGTGCACCGACCCGTCCAGCTTCTTGACCAGCGGGTGCTCGGCGTTCACCTCCAGCACAGGTTTCACTTCGGGTGCAACTTGGCCGGCCTGCTTGAGCATGCGGGCCAGCTGGGTGCTCATGCCGTGGTCTTGCACTACCAGGCAGGCAGGGCTATCGACCAGGCGGGTGGTCACGCGCACATCTTCGGCCTTGTCTTTCAGTGCTTCCTTCAGCTTGGCCAGCAGGGGCTTGAAGGTCTCTGCGGCTTCTTCGGCGGCCTTTTTCTCGGTTTCGTCCTGCAATGAGCCCAGATCCACCGCACCCTTGGCCACGCTCTGCAGCGCCGTGCCGTCAAAGTCCTGCAGGTAGTTCAATGCCCACTCGTCCACGCGGTCCGTCATCAAGAGCACTTCAATGCCCTTTTTCTTGAACACTTCCAGCTGGGGGCTGTTTTTGGCTGCCGCCAGCGTGTCGGCCGTGATGTAGTAGATGGCTTCCTGGCCTTCTTTCATGCGGGCTTTGTAGTCGGCAAAACTCACGCTGACGGAATCCGTGGTGCTGCTGGCAAAGCGCAACAGCTTGGCCAGACGCTCCTTGTTGCCGAAGTCTTCGCCCAGGCCTTCCTTGAGCACAGCGCCAAACTCGGAATAGAACCGTGAGTACTTGCCGATGGCTGCATCCGCTGCCGCTTTGTCTTCCGCACTGACGACATCGGTAACACCGTCTGCAGCCGCTTCCGGTGTCTTGTCGTGCGCGGCCAAGTCTTCCAGCATGCCCAGCACGCGCTTGGTGCAACCTTCGCGGATGGCTTTCACATCGCGGCTCTCCTGCAGCAGCTCGCGGCTCACGTTCAGTGGCAGGTCAGCGGAGTCCACCACGCCTTTGACAAAGCGCAGGTAGGTGGGCAACAGCGCCTCGGCGTCGTCCATGATGAACACGCGTTTGACGTACAGCTTCACACCCGCAGATTTTTCGCGGTTGTACAGGTCCATGGGCGCTTTGCCGGGGATGTACAGCAGCTGCGTGTACTCGGTGCTGCCTTCCACGCGGTTGTGGGTGTGGGCCAGCGGCGCTTCAAAGTCGTGGCTGATCTGCTTGTAGAAGTCGTCGTACTGTTCCTGGCTGATGTCCTTCTTGGCGCGCGCCCAGATGGCGTTGGCCTTGTTGACGGTTTCCCATTCGCCAGTTTTGACCATGCCACCGGGCTGGCGGCCGCCTTGCTCGTCGCTGGCGTTGATCAGCTCGCCGTCTTTCCACTCTTCCTTTTCCATCAGGATGGGCAGGCTGATGTGGTCGGAGTATTTGTTGATAATCCCCTTGACCTTCCAGGCCGACGCATAGTCCATGGCGTCTTCGCGCAGGTGCAGGGTCACGCTGGTTCCGCGCTGGGTTCGGGTGATGGTGTCCACCTCAAAGTCGCCCGCGCCACCGCTGACCCAGCGCACGCCTTCCGTCTCTTGCATGCCAGCGCGGCGGGATTCGACGGTGATCTTGTCGGCCACGATAAAGCCGGAGTAAAAGCCCACGCCAAACTGGCCAATCAGCTGCGAGTCGGCCTTCTGGTCACCACTGAGCTTGCTCACAAAGTCTTTGGTGCCGCTCTTGGCGATGGTGCCCAGGTGGTCAATAGCTTCCTGTGCACTCATGCCGATGCCGTTGTCGGTGATGGTCAGTGTTTTGGCGTCCTTGTCGAACGTGACCTTGACCTTCAGTTCGGAGTCGGTCTCGTACAGTCCGCTGTCGTTGATGGCCTCAAAGCGGAGTTTGTCGCACGCGTCTGACGCGTTGGAAATCAGTTCGCGCAGGAAAATTTCTTTATTGGAGTACAGCGAATGCGTCACCAGGTGCAGCAACTGCGCGACTTCGGCTTGAAAGGAAAGGGTTTGCTTGGTCATGGGAAATGGAGTCTTTCGGTAAAGCTTCAATAAAAACAAATGCAGCGCGCCAAGCAGGCGACGCGCGAAGCCTTCAATTATGGGCGAAGAGATGCTATTTCAAGAGGCAGCGGCAGCCGCAGGCGTCAGCCACGCCACCAGTTGCCGCGTCACCCCGGCGCTGCTGAGCAGTGCCATGTGGCTGGTGCTGAAGGCGATCCACTGCGATTCGGGGGCAAACTCCAGTTGGCGGCGTGGGTCTTCGTGCTGTCCCAGCGCGCTCTTCAGTGGCACAAGGCCGTCGCCTATCAGCCGGTCGGCCAGCGTGCCGGGTTGGGAGGCCGTGGTGGCCGCAACGCAATAGCAATTCACCCCTTCTGGCAGGGGCAGGGGCTGGCGGCTGTCGGGCTTGCGGTGAAAGCGGTCATGGCCCTCCCAGTCCACGTCCAGCACGTGGCCGTAACGCAAATCGGTGATGCCCGCACTGCGCAGTTGGCCCAGCTTGGCCAGTGGCTTGGTGTAGGGCGTGCTGCCCAGAATCACGTCAACCCAGTTGCCCGCCCGTTCCAGCGGCGCGCCATGGTGGGGCGTGCCAAGAAACACGATGTTTTTCACATACTGCGGCCAGCGCAACGCATCCTGCTTGGCATAGTGGAAGGCGCTGCGCGTAACCAGGCCCCCCATGCTGTGGCCGACGACGGTGATCTCCGTCAACGGCACGGGCCAGTGGGCCACGAGTTGCTCCAGTTGGGCGCTGAGTTCATGGCCGTTTTGCGAAGTGTGCAAGCCGGTGTTGTAGCGCACATAAATGGGCGTGTAGCCCAGACTGTCTGCCAGCGTCGCGCCGTGGTCCACCGCCGGGATGTCGTTGCCACTGGGCGGGTTGTGCCACTGCAGGTCATTCATGCACAGACCGTGGATCAGCAGCAGGACTTTTCCGGTAGCCGCGGGCAGTGGCGTCGGCGCCTGCCAGTCGAGTGCCTGGTTCTGGTAGCGCAGCGTCATGCGGGTGACCAGTGGACTGTGGGTCTCGGCCAGGTGGTCGCCCATGACGCCGTTGAGTGCAGCCACAAAGGCTTCGCGCTGGGGCGTTCCGGCGGGCGTGTCCAGCGCCGATCCCAGCAAGGGTTCAAGTCGGATCAGGGCTGCTTCCACGCCCTTGCCAATCAGTTGGGTGACCCCGTTGACGGTGCGGTACACCAGCCCGGTGAGGCCACGGGCCGTCTGGTCCGGGCCGCCGGGCAGTCCCAGCGTGCTCCAGATCGACTGATGCACCCCTTCGGCCATGCGAGCCACGCCCTGGGTCGCCTGCGTGGCCAGTTGGACCACCGCGCGCACGTCGGACGGGTGCAGGTGCTTGTGGGGCTTGATGGGCTTCTTTGGCATGGACGTCCTCGCTGCAGGATGGTTCTAGAACTTTTCGTGCGGTGCCAGGTAGCGCCACTGGCCCACGGGCAGGTTGCCCAGCATCACATTGCCCACGCGCACGCGTTTCAGGCCCACCACTTTGAGGCCCACCAGTTCGCACATGCGGCGGATCTGGCGCTTTTTGCCTTCGGTCAGCACAAAGCGCAACTGCTCGGGGTTTTGCCACTCCACCTTGGCCGGTTTGAGGGGCTGGTTGTCCAGGCTCAGGCCATGGCGTAGCAGGCGCAATTTGTCGGCCGGGAAAACCGACTGCACATCGGTGCTGATGGGGTCGTCATCGTCAATGCGGCTGAGTTGGGTGACCTTGCCGCCATAGGTGGCCGCCGCCGACAGGGCTGCCGCCGCATTTTCGGTGCCGGTGTAGACCACGCGTACCAGGTATTCTTTTTCCATCACCGCGTCTTCGCCAATCAGCTGGCGGGCCACACGGCCATCCTGCGTCAGCACCAGCAGGCCGGTGGAGTCAATGTCCAGCCGCCCGGCGGGCACCAGGCTTTTGAGCTGGCTGGGGTGGAAGAAGAAGCGTGCGTTGTCCTCACTCCAGCGGTTTTGCGGCTGCACCAGGGTGATGGCGGGCTCGTGGCCGTCTTCGGCCTGGCCGCTGACCAGGCCCAGGGGTTTGTTGATCAGCACGGTGACCTGGTTGGCCTGCTGGCCCTGCGCCTGCTTGTTCACTTCAATGCGCGCGTCCGGGCGCACCTGCATGCCCATTTCAGCTACTGTGCCATTCACCTTGACCCAGCCCTTGCCAATCCATTCATCGGCCTCGCGGCGCGAGGCCAGGCCCAGCTCGGCCATGCGTTTGTTCAGGCGCATGGTGCCATTGGGGCCGATGGCCGCCGTGTTGGCTTGCCCGGCGGGAATGGCGGCGCGGCTTGTCGGTGCGCGTCCGGGCGGGGGTGCCGCGCGGCGGAAAGTGGAGGGCGGTTTGTTGTGGTCGGGAGGAGTGGTCATTTGCTATATCTTTTGTAGCTGCTTGCGCATATTTTACGGGGGCTGGGTGCCGATTGGATACCTAGAGCCCGCTGCGGGTGGCCCTGTGCACAAGGCAGGCGGCGGGGTTTGCGTTCTCCGGCTCACCGCGCGGGCGGCTGTTACTGCCGGGCGGATGGTTTTGCGTGAACGCCGTGGCTGGCGCGCATGCTCTGTGGCAACCGCGAATGGAGCCCGCGCCCGCAAACCTCCCCGCCTACCTTTCTGGACGGGAGTTGGGCCGGGAGGAGTGTGTTTGAATCCGTGCTATCGATGTTCGTTCGGCTTGGGACTGGCAACTGTGGAGCCCTTTGCGGGGGCTCGTCGCCGTAGTTTTTATGACTGCGATGCTGCGTTTGCAGTCACCCAACTTTGTATCGTGAACGCGAACAACCGACCCGATGCGGACAGTCAGAATGTTCGACCCTAGTTCTATGATTTTTTGTATCCAAGCAAACGCAGCGCATTGATTACCACCACTAGCGTCGAGCCTTCATGAAAGATCACCGCCGCTCCCATCTTCAATCCCAACAACGTGGCAGGCACTAGCAATGCCACAACACCCAGACTGATCCAAAGGTTTTGCCGGATGATGCGGCTCGCCTGGCGCGCCAGTCCGACCGCAAAGGGAAGCTGCGCCAGGTCGTCGGCCATCAGGGCGACGTCTGCCGTTTCTAGGGCGACGGCGGAGCCCGCAGCGCCCATGGCAATACCCACGGTCGCGTTGGCCATGGCGGGTGCGTCATTCACCCCATCACCCACCATCGCTACTTTACCCTCACTTGCACGCAGCTTCTGGATGGCTTCGACTTTCTGCTCTGGCAGCAAATCACCTTGGGCCTCGGTCAGGCCCACTTCCCGGGCCACTGACTCGGCCACGCGCTGGTTGTCGCCGGAAATCATGATGAGGCGCTCTATGCCGAGTGCGCGTAACTCAGCCATCACCTCGGACGCGCCGACACGCGGTGTATCCATCAGACCCAGCACGCCTAGGTAGCGATCGCCGCGTCGTACGATCATGGTGGTGCGTCCAGTCTCAATCAAGCGTTTGTTGGCCACCATGAGACTGGATAAGGGTGAAGTCATGCTGTCTGCACTCACGCGATCCGGCTTGCCAAGGTACACCACGTCATTCCCCATGCGCGCCTTTACCCCGTTCCCGGTGACGCTTTCAATGTCTGTAACTGCCAGCGCCTCGGCCGATGCGCCCAGGCGTTCCCGCGCGCCAGCTACCACAGCGCTGGCCAGAGGGTGGTCGCTGAGCTGCTCCACCGCCAGTGCCAGGTTGAGCAGTTCCTGCTCGGTAGCCCCCTCGGCCGTCACAACGTCGGTCAGGCGCGGCCGGCCTTCGGTGAGGGTGCCTGTCTTGTCAAATGCAATGGCGCTCAAGGTGCCCAGGTTCTCCAGCGCGCCGCCGCCCTTGATGAGGACACCACCACGGGCTGCGCGCGCAATGCCGCTGAGTACGGCGCTGGGCACGGAGATCGCCAACGCACATGGACTGGCCGCCACCAGCACCGCCATGGCCCGGTAGAAGCTGGCAGCAAAGGGCTCGTCCACCACCACCCAGGCAAACAGCAATAGGCCCACCATGGCCAACACTGCGGGCACAAACCATTTCTCAAAGCGCTCGGTAAAACTCTGCATGGGCGAGCGCTGGGCCTGTGCTTCGGTAACCATCTTGACCACCCGCGCCATGGTGGACTGATTGGCTGGGCGCGCCACCATGACGTCGATAGCGCCTGCGCCGTTGATCGTTCCGGCAAACACCCGAAACTTCGCCTCCATTCGGTCAAACTGAGCTATTGCGGCAAGTGCTGCCTGAGGGTCTTCAACCGCGCTCTTGTCCACCGGCGCGCTCTCACCGGTTACGGGTGCCTGATTCACGCTGGTATGGCCCAGCACGACCAGCCCATCGGCAGACAAGCGCTCATTCGGGCGGACAACCACCACATCGCCAACCACCAGTTCCGCCACGGGCACTTCTACTGTGCTCCCATTGCGGCGCACCATCGCCCGCTCGGGCGCGAGTTCGGCCAGCGCTTCGATGGCGCGCCGCGCCCTGCCCATGGCGTAGTGCTCCAGCGAATGCCCGATGCTGAACAGAAACAGCAGTAAGGCACCTTCTGCCCACTGGCCCAGCGCAGCAGCTCCGGCTGCCGCTACCAGCATGAGAGTGTCGATTTCAAAACGACGGGCGCGTAGATTTTCTACTGCCTCGATCAGTATAAAAAAGCCGCCAAAACCATAAGCGCCAACATAACAAGCCGTCGCCGCCCAAGCTGGCGCATGCGACAGCCAGCCCAAAGTCCAGCCACTGACCAGCAAAAGGCCCGAAATCAGCGCAAATGCCAGTTCAGACTTTTCTCCGAACAGTCCCGCATGTTCATGTTCATCATGGGCATGCGTTGCCTCAGCGATCGGCGCCACAGGACGAATTCCCAGCTCAGCGAGTTTGGCCAGTAGCGTGAACTCAGTCACAAGGTGGCGATCGAACTCAAGTCGAGCGACGCCGGAACCAGCCACCTCAGCCTCCACAACCCCTTCAATTTTGCGCACTTCAGCGCCCAGGCTACTGGCCTCGCGTGCGTCAAAGGTTTCGTCTGTCCGCAGGATCAGATGGCCCACACGCCCGGTGATTTCGGCCCCCACGCTTTGCGCAAGCTCCCGCACCCGCCCCAATGGAATGACGCCGGCATCATAGTGAATGCAAAGCTGCGCCAAGCTACCGGCCTCCTCCACCACATGGGCCTCAGAGATGCCGGTGCGCCCAGTGAGTGCAGCAATCAACGAACGGACACAATGGTCCCTTGCATTGGGAATATCGGGCAGCAGAAGGGGAACCTCCAGCCGCAGTTTTTTGGGGTTCGCCATCAGGCTGCCCGGGTGACGGGTTGCTGCATCGGCGACGGAGTCTCAGCAACAGCCTGATGCGGCGCTGGATGCAGTTGCAGGCGCGCAGCATCCAGTGGCGCAAGCTGGCACTTCTGCACGCTTGCCAATGACCGGAAAGCCTTTTTGCATCCACTTCAAAATGCCGCCACCCATATTGCTCACCTGGGTGTAGCCGTTGTACTGCATGAAATAAGTGGCTTTCAGGCTACGTCCTCCCTCCTGGCACACCATTACCAGTTCCCGGTCTTTGGGCAGCTCGTTCCAGCGGGTTTCCAGTTCCGCTAATGGGATATTCACAACGTCGGGAACGTCAAACGCCAGCGCCTGAACCTCATTCAACTCACGCGCGTCAACCAGCAGGGCACCTTCATTGGTCAGCCGACGGGCGGTGGTGGGGCACACCTCTTTCGCTTCTGCAAGCATGGTTATTTCCTTTTGAAATTCAAGTAGCAGGGGGGCTAATTCAAGCCGCGAGCCATTGCTCGATCTTGTCCCGACTGGGCACGCCACCGGCATGCACAACCTTGCCATTGATCACGACACCGGGCGTGCTCATCACGCCGTAACCCATGATGTCGCGCAGCTCTTCCACTTTTTCGAGTTTGACTTCCACACCTTTGGCCTTGGCGATCTGGTCAATGAGGGCAATGGTGGTTTTGCAATTGGCACAGCCTGTGCCGAGAACTTTGATGTCCATGGTGTTTCCTTGTGAGGGGTTAAAACCTTAGCAGCACTTGCCGACTTTGCTGTCGGTTGAGCAGTTGGCGCCGGCACTGTTCAGGCCCAGGGCTGCAAAAATTTTGGCAGCGGGGCAAAAACCCGTGAAGCCCATCTGGAACAGATTGGCACTGACAAAGGCGGTCAGCCATAGCCAGCTCATCTGAGCCAGATTGATCTGACCACTGAAGTGAGCCGCCGCGAGGCTGGCCATGATCATGAATCCAGCAAAAATACTGACAGCGCGATTAACAGTCATGAAAAATCTCCAAGAGTTTGGTTTGGTAAGTGAGCCACCTCATATTGGTAGTCCTTGTGAGTGAAGACGGCAAAGTCCCCTAAAAGACGCAGCAGCTTCAAAAAATAGCGCTATTCGCGCTCCACTTCCAGATAAACCTGGTTGGCCAGTTGTGGAATCCATACCTCAGCGTGCTTCAGATGGGCAAATGGTGTGGCGTTAAAACTCCTGACCGCAGCGCTCATGTCCACGCCGTCGTCCACGGCTTTTTTCATGTGGGCGCGCAGGGCCAGCAGCAGGTCACGCGTTTGCGCCTGTGCAGTGGCCAGATTGGTGACTTGGCCATGGCCGGGCACGATGATGTTCGGCTTGAGTGCATCAATCACTACAAACGATTCCAGCCAGTTTTTCGTGCTACTGACGGGGTGCAGACCCAGCACGCGCTCCACGTAGACCACATCTCCGCTGAAAAGAACGCTTTTTTGCGGTAACCACACCAGGGTGTCGCCCGGTGTATGCCCGCCATGGCGGTGCTTGAGTTCAATGACTGTGCCTCCCAACTCCAGCCGGGTATCGGGCTCAGTGACAAAGCGCGTAGGCAGGGTGGGCACCGTGCCGTCCAGCCGCTCTTTCAATACCTTGAGGCCTTGCAGGTGCTCGGCGGCGCGGGCGCCCATGTCCGCCTGTGCATCCTGGTGGGCGATGATCTCAACGCCTTTGGCCTTGAAGTAACCGTTGCCCAGCCAGCGGTGATCCTGGTCTCCGCTGTTAATAATCCATTTGATCGGCTGGGGGGTGACTTGCCGGGCGGCGGCCTCCAGCTTGCCTGCCACTTGAAAGCTGGAGCCGCTGTCGATCAGCACCGCGCCCACCGGTGTCACGATCAGGCCGATATTGGCGTTGAGACCTTCGTTGTCATAGGTGCGGCCTTCGATGTCGCCGATGTAGGCATAGACGTCTGGGGCTACCGGTTTGAAGATGATCTCTACGGCTTGCGCCTGCAGGGCAATCCCCAAACCGACGAAAAGCAATGGACGGATGAGTTTCAGCATGGAAGTCAATTCCTGGTTACAAAACAGCGTTGAAGACAAAGCCCACCAGCAAAATTCCGCTGGCCACGACGGCCACAAAGGTGGCAATCAAGCGCACTTTGAGTACCTTGCGCAGGATGATCATCTCGGGCAGGGACAATGCAATCACGCTCATCATGAACGCCAGCACCGTGCCCAAGGCTGCACCCTTTGCCAGGAGTGCCTGAACAATCGGGATGATGCCGGCTGCATTGCTGTACAAAGGCACACCAATGATGACGGCCAGCGGCACCGACCACCAGGCGTCCTTGCCCATGAAACTGGCCATGTAGTCTTCTGGGACATAGCTGTGAATGCCTGCGCCGACTGCGATGCCCACCAAAATGTAGGGCCAGACTTTGCCAACAATTTCGCGTACCGCCGCAAAGCCACCCTGAATGCGGTCGGCCAGTGTGGCCCCGCTTTCTTCAAACTGGGTTGACATCTTGGGCATGTCGCGCACCCAGTCTTCCAGATAGGCTTCCATTCTCAGGCGGCCGATGATCCAGCCGGCCACAATGGCAACGCTCAAACCCAGGCTCAAGTACAGCAGTGCGACTTTCCAGCCAAACATGCCAAACAGCAGCGTGAGCGCTACTTCATTGACCATGGGCGCCGAGATCAGGAACGAAAATGTCACCCCCAGCGGCACACCGGCTTGCACAAAGCCGATAAAGAGCGGCACCGCCGAGCACGAGCAAAACGGGGTGACGATGCCCAATGAGGCAGCCATCACGTTGGCCGCCCCCTCAGACCGCCCGGCCAACAAGGCACGCGTCCGCTCTGGGGTGAAGTAGCTGTTGACCATGCCCATGACGAACACCACGCCGGTCAGCAGCATCAAGACCTTGGGCGTGTCATAAAAGAAGAACTGCAGGGCACCGCCCAAGTGGCTGGCGCGGTTTACCGGCAGAGCGGAAACCAGCACCTCGGAGGCCGGGATCAGCGTCTGGTAGAGCAACAACCAAGCGATGGCAGCCAATACCAAAAAGACAATGGGCTGGCGCAGGGGCCAGGATTTCTGCGGGGTGACTAGGGTGTTCATATCAGTGGAGACGAACGAAACACTGAAAAGACGCGTGAATTCTCAAAAATTCCATAAAAAATGCCACTGGCCCGCGTGGACACTGCACACGTAGCTATCAATAATATAGCGTCACTTGCGCGGCACAAAGTCCGATACCTTGCCTGTATCGTTCAACTGCACCTGGCAAGCGTGTGACATGTGTTGTTTGAGGCGCTGCCGTGCGCGCTGAATGCGGGACTTGGCTGCCGTCAGGCTCAATCCATGGGCTGCGGCAAAGTCGGCCTGTGGCACACCCAGCAAATCACACTGGGTGATGGCATCGCGGTCTTGCGGGCTCAGCTCAGAGAGCACACGGGGAAGACAGGCTGTCAGGCCGTCCACAGCGTCAATATCCATCTCCGATTCGGCCAGATCGTCCGGCAGTTCTACCATTTCCCGTGACACGCGCAGATGGTCAGCCAGGGTGTTGCGTGCTACCTCAAATAGCCAGGCACGGGCGTTTTGCACGGAGCAAAACCGCTCACCTTGGCGCAAGGACTTGAGAAAAATGTCTTGTAAGAGGTCGTCGGCCTCAGCCGTGTTGTGCAAACGCTTGCGCGCCCAGCCGCGCAACTCGGACTCATGCGCTGTCCAGGCAGAAGTAAGGCAATTCATGGTTTGAACTATATGGATACTTTGCACTTTATACCGGCCTGGTGACCAATTTCGATAGCGCATCAACGCCAACGGGTGGGTTTGCCAGCCAGGACAATACAAACGTTTTATTGGACAGGCCATTGGCAATAGGTTGCTCCTGCTTAACTTCACCGGCCAGCCGGACACGCAGCAACGGGTCATGCGTACCATCCCCGTCCGTTCCCGCACTGCCTGCGGCCCCAGCTCCCGCCGCATAAGTGGATGCACTCAGGGCCATTCCAATTGCCAACACCAAGGTCGTGGGAATATAAATTCTGGTTTTCATTTGGGACCTCCGTAGAGGATGGAATAACGTAGCGGCAAATACAGCGCGATACACCCGACAACGGTGAACCGCAATGGACTTGGTTACGACTTTACTTTAGACGTTGGCACGGTTGACAGATTGCGGGCTGTCAAGCTGCCGGCGTCAGGCCGCCTTGGCGCGGATGCGAAACCACACCCCTGATTCGCAATGCAGCGATTGCTAGCTACGTGGGTAGGAATATTGTGCAGAAATTTCTAGCGGAAAACCAGAGAATCCCTTAAAAATCAGTATGTTATGTATCCATTAGGCTCTTCAGGTGCTTAAAAATGCGTAAAATCATGCAGTGAGCAACGACCCGAAATATTGCCCCAATGAAATTTGCACCTATCACAAAGGTTTGCATGAGGGATTTTTTCGGCGCAGAGGCGCCTACTCAACGAAGCTCCAGGCCGGCATACCAATTCGCCGATACGAGTGCAAGGGCTGCGGTCGTGTCTTCTCTGACCAAAGCCTTGCTCCAGAATGCGGCCAGAAGCGCCCCGACATCAACGGCACCCTTGCGAGGCTACTTTGCGAAGGGGTCACAATGCGCGGTTGCGCTCGCGTGCTGCATGTGTCGTACGACACCATTAAAGCTCGATGCACCTGGCTGGCTGAGCAGGCACGATTAGCCCACGAACAGGCGCTGAACGAGGGCAGGCTCTCCACAGGGTGGATGCAGTTCGATGAAATGGTCACCTTCGTTCACGCACGGTCTAAAGCAGTGACCATCCCTATGGTTGTGCGGGGCAAGACCGGGGAAATTCTGTCTATGAAAGTGGGGCAAATCCCTTCCAATGGACATCTGGCGGTCAAAGGCAGGTCCAAATACAGCTGGACCATGAATGAGTCTCCTTTGGCTTGTCGCAAAGCCTTGACCGAGGCGTCCAGGGCAGCCAAAAAGGTTTGCGTAGTCTCGTGTGACAAGGCTACCAGTTACCCAAAGCTTATCGCCGCCACGATACCGCACGCCGTGGTCGATTCGAGCAAGCGGTCAAAGGCCACAGGTTCCTTTGACCCGATGTTCCGGCTTAATCACACGTGCGCGAAGATTCGTGCAGGCATCGCAGTGATGGCACGCAAGACCTGGACAACCACGAAGTCCCTCCCAAAGCTGCAGGACAAGCTGGATATCTTCATAGCGGTTCATAACGAGTATGAGTTTTGCTGACGTCCCTATACCCTTGGAGGTCCTGTTACAGAAGGGCTTTAGCCCTCGATATTTTGAAAGGACGTCCATATGAGTGAGTTGCGCCTCCCTCAAGAGAGGCGAATCGACCCAGCTAAGTTGCTGGAATATCTGCTGCATCCTGACAAGAGTCATGGCAAAGCCCACTTTTTCTACAATTTCGGCTTTACGCTAGAAAAGTGGGAGCTGCTTTACAACGCTTTGATGGAGCAGGCGCAAACGTTGCCCGTATCCGAGACTGTTGCGTCAAAGTACGGAACGAAGTACATTGTCATCGGTGGGTTGGGTACCCCTGATGGTCGGAATCCTCGACCCATCGTTAAAGCTGTGTGGATACAGGACGAGGGCCAAGAGGAAGTTCGATTTGTTACAGCTTACCCGGGAAGGAGTTGAATATGTTTGATGAACATTCACAGGTGGTGCTTAAGAGCGCCTTGCCCAGCCTTGGCTTGGAGCCGGGCGATGTTGGTATCGTGGTACACACGTACGGAAAAGGCGACGCGTATGAGGTCGAATTTCTTAGCCTTGACGGAAACACCATCGGTGTGTCCACCGTGGAGGCTGCTGACTTGAGGCAGGCATCTGGACGGGCAGTAATGCATGAGAGATTACTACTGGCTGCCTAATTAGTTGATTCACACAGGCCACGTTTCTACGGAGACGTGGCCTTTTTAATCGTCAAAACGTGCACAATATTCCTACCCACCTAGGATTGCTAGCGCGTCATGCCTGAACTTCGTACGCACCTAGTCCGTATATTCGAGCAAACCCGGGCGGCGGGCGACGCTGAAAAGCGCGAGTGGGTTAAGAAAAATACCCATCGCAGCTACGCTACGTCGGCCCCTCCACAGGACTGCCACGGTAGGGGTAGTTTTTGAGCCGCACGTCGCTGCGCGTGTGTGTTTTTTCAATCACCTTAGCAGGATCGATCCAGTCCTCCCACTTGAAATTTTCTATGACTTTCGCTTGGTCGCTCTCCTGCAGCGGCCGGTCGAGGATGTCGTTGATGTGGGCCCATTGCTGGAATCGCATGAGGTCCACCTGATAAGGCGTCGGGGTACCACCGGCCTGTTTGACGACGGCCTTCAGCGCCTCAACTTCTTTCATCGTGATCTTGGGCGTCCAGCTGGTCTTGCCGGGCAGCATCACCGGCTCGCCCGGGATGTTGTTGATGCCTTCTTTCCAGGTGGCCAGAACGGCCATCTGGGTGTCCTCGCGGTAGAGCACGATGGCATGGCTGTAAAGTTTGTCCTTGAAGTAGCCAAGGTTTCCGTATTGCAGGCGAGCGCCGGTGAGAAAGGCGACTGCGTCCGACCAGCAAGGTGATTCGCCGCTGATACCCCAGAGTACGCTACGGTCAATGATCCCGTCTGGAAAAAGGATCTTAAACGCGACCCAAGCCGAATTGGCTGCCGTGGTAGTGCCTTCGCAATCGTGTCCATGGAACCGGACCAGGTCTTTGAGTGTGACCGGATAGGTATAGGGAGAGTAGCGGCCCTGGGTGCCTTGCGTGGCCAGCATTTCAAACACGGGCGCATAGGGCTTGGCCACCATGGATGCGTACCAAGTCGGCGCACGATCAGGCGCTTCGACTCCAGTTTCCACAAAAATCGTCTCGCCTTCGACATATGTGGGCCCAGCTGCGGATACATAAGCAGTGCCGCACAGCAGCGACAGGCCGATAGCCAAGTACACAATCTTCATGTAACGATTCTCCCTGATTGAAGCCAAGACAGGCAGTCACCCCTAACCGTATGAAAATACTAAATCCACCGTTGCCGAGGTACCTTGCGTTTAATCAATTTGATTCGGTAAACGCGCGGGCCCCTTGTGCAACTCATCGCCTGCTGCCCGGCTCGAACAGCATCTTCCCGTGCAGGATGCACTTCAGTAAGCTATTAAAAATATAGCTACTTACGCAATATCGACGAGGGCTAGAGGCCTATTTTATTTAAAGATATGGCTGCGCAGTGCCTGCAGGTCCAGTACCCGCAAGCCGCCATATTCCACCCGTATCGCGCCGTGTGCAGCCAGTGCCGTCAAGGCTTCGTTGACGCGCTGGCGTGACAGGCCCACCAGATAGGCTAGCTCCTGTTGCGTAATGCGCAGCACCTCACCTACGCCCGGGTAGAGAACCGGGTTGAACAAGGACGCCAAGCTGCGCGCCACCCGGATGTCGGGGTTGGTCATGCGGTCAATCTCGCGGGCAGCAATGAACTGCCCCAGCCGTTCATTGAGCTGGTTCATCACGAAGCGGTTGAAGCCAATCGAGTGGTCCAGCAACCAGTGAAACGTGTCCACATGCAGACCTGCCACGCGGCTCTTGCGCAGGGGCTGGATGTTGTAGCGGTAGGTTTCGCGTTTCATGGCCGTGCCCTCGCCAAACCAGCCACCGGGGGGCACTCCGGTGAAGGTCATGGTCTGACCCTCGGCGTTGTCGCTGCTCATCTTGAGCAGGCCATCCACTACGCCAAACCAATAGGTGACTGGGCGGCCCGTGCGACAGATGTAATCCCCAGGGTCGGCATCTGCAATTTTCAGGTCATCCACCGCCCTTTCCCGTTCAGCGGGTGACAGCAGGTGGATCCAGGGAATGGCGTCGAGTTCAGCCACCGTCAGACTGCGTCGGCGCTGGTGGAGTGCGGAATCAGATTGCATGGCGTTGGCTGTAAGTTGCGTATAAGTGAAGGGAAAACACCTATTCGGAAAGATTTCAATTGTCGTCCAAACGACAACTTGACGTCAAATGCCAGATCAATAATCACGCCATACAAAACCCTGCTGCACGGCAACAGGGTTACGCAAAGGTGACAAGGAACCGGAATGCAAACGACTTTCCCGCAATTACTTCAGAAGCACGCCAGTCAGCGCCCGACGGCGCCCGCCATGCGTGAGAAGGAATACGGCATCTGGCAGTCGCTGTCCTGGGCCGATTTGGCGACCATGGTGCAGCAACTTGCCGCAGGCCTGCACCAGGCCGGCCTGCGCCGTGGTGAACACATGGTGGTGGTGGGGGCCAACCGGCCCCGCCTTTACGCCACCATGCTGGCCGTGCAATCACTGGGTGCGATCCCTGTGCCGCTGTACCAGGACGCCGCCGCGGCCGAGTGCGTGTTCCCCATCAACAATGCCGAGGTCCGCTTCGCCTTTGCGGAAGACCAGGAGCAGGTCGACAAGCTGATCGAAATCCGCGAGAGCTGCCCGCAGCTGACGCACATTTACTTTGACGATCCGCGTGGCTTGCGCCAGTACGACGAATCGGGCCTGGCTGCGCTGGATGAGCTTCTGGGTTCCGGGCGTGCATTTATTGCCGTTCATCCGGATTTTTATGCTGACCAGGTCAAGCAGATTCAGCCCTCGGATGTGGGCGCCATGTTTTTTACCTCGGGCACCACCGGCAACCCCAAGGGTGTGGTGCACACGCACAACTCGCTGCTCAACCGTGCCAGCGTAGGGGCCGCGTTTGATCACCTTACCCATGCTGAAGAGGTGTTGGCCTACCTGCCGCCGGCCTGGATTGGGCAAAACATTTTCAGCTACGCACAGTGGCTGGCGTGCGGCTACGTGGTGAATTGCCCTGAGTCGGCCGCCACGGTCACGATCGACCTCAAGGAAATCGGGCCCACCTACTACTTTGCGCCACCCCGCGTGTTTGAAGGCTTGCTCACAAGTGTGATGATTCGCATGGAAGATGCGTCCCGCATCAAGCGCGGCGTTTTCCATTACTTCATGGATGTCGCCAAGCGCGTCGGTCCCACGCTGATGGACGGCAAGTCCATTGCGTTCATGGACCGCGTGCTCTACCAGCTGGGTAACCTGGTGGTGTACGGTCCCCTGCGCAACAACCTGGGTCTGAGCCGCGTGCGGGTGGCTTACACGGCGGGTGAGGCCATTGGGCCGGACCTGTTCAGTTTCTTCCGCTCCATCGGCATCAACCTGAAGCAACTCTACGGTTCGACCGAGACCGCTGTGTTTGTGTGCCTGCAGCCCGACCACGAGGCCCGCGCGGATACCGTGGGTGTACCCTGCGCAGGTGTGGAGATCAAGGTCGCCGACAACGGTGAAATTCTGGTCAAGTCACCCGGGCTGCTTAAGGAATATTACAAAAATCCGGCGGCCACGGCCGAGGTGCTGACCGCGGAAGGCTGGTACCACACCAGCGATGCCGGTTTCATTGACGCCCATGGTCACCTGAAGATCATTGACCGCGTCAAGGACGTGGGCCGTATCAAGGGCGGTACCAACGACGGCGCCATGTTCGCGCCCAAGTATGTGGAGAACAAACTCAAGTTCTTCTCGCACATCAAAGAGGTGGTGGCCTATGGTGATGGCCGCGATCAGGTGTGCGTGATGATCAATATCGACTTTGATGCCGTGGGCAACTGGGCCGAGCGGCGCAACCTGCCGTATGCGGGCTATACCGATCTGGCGCAAAAGCCCGAGGTCTACCAGCTCATCAAAGAATGTGTGGAAAAGGTCAACGCCGATTTGAGCGAAGACGCGCTGCTGGCGGGTAGCCAGGTGAGCCGCTTCCTGGTGTTGCACAAAGAGCTCGATGCCGATGACGGCGAGCTCACCCGCACCAACAAGGTTCGCCGTGGCTTCATTGCTGAACGGTACCTCGAGTTGATTGATGCGCTGTATGGCGGCAAAAAATCGCAGTTTATTGAAACCCAGGTCAAGTTTGAAGACGGGCGCACCGGCAAGGTGAGCGCCACTTTGAAGATTGACGACGCAAAGACATTTGCGCCGGTGAAGGTGGCAGCATGAGCAAGAAAATTGGCGACGTCATTCTGGACGTCAAAAACATCAGTTTGAGTTTTGGTGGCGTCAAGGCACTGACCGATATTTCGTTTGATGTGCGCGAGCATGAAGTGCGCGCCATCATTGGGCCCAATGGTGCCGGCAAGAGCTCCATGCTGAATTGCATCAATGGCGTGTACACGCCGCAGCAGGGTGCCATCAGCTTTCGGGGGCAGACCTTCAAGCACATGGACAGCCACCAGGTGGCCGTGATGGGCATTGGCCGCACCTTCCAGAATCTGGCGCTGTTCAAGGGCATGAGTGTGCTGGACAACATCATGTCCGGGCGCAACCTCAAGATCAAAAGCAACATCCTGATGCAGGCGATTCGTATTGGTCCGGCGGAGCGCGAAGAAATCATGCACCGCGAGGCGGTGGAACGCATCATCGACTTTCTGGAAATCCAGGCCTTTCGCAAAACTCCGGTCGGCCAGTTGCCTTACGGCCTGCAAAAGCGGGTCGACCTGGGACGCGCACTGGCCATGGAGCCGCAAGTGCTGCTGCTGGATGAGCCGATGGCCGGCATGAACGTGGAAGAGAAGCAGGACATGTGCCGCTTTGTGCTCGACGTCAACGAAGAGTTTGGAACCACCGTGGTGTTGATCGAGCACGACATGGGTGTGGTGATGGACATCTCTGACCGCGTGGTGGTGCTCGACTACGGCAAAAAAATTGGTGACGGAACGCCTGATGAAGTGCGCAACAACCCGGACGTGATCAGCGCGTACCTGGGTACCTCCCACTAAAGGACTATTGAGATGGCATTTTTTCTGGAAACACTGCTGGGCGGCCTGATGGCCGGCATGCTGTATTCACTGGTCGCACTGGGTTTCGTGCTGATCTACAAGGCATCCGGCGTCTTCAACTTCGCACAGGGCGCTATGGTGCTGTTTGCGGCATTGGCCATGGCGCGCCTGGCCGAGTGGATTCCCGCTCTCACGGGAATTTCTGACCCGCTGATTGCCAACGTGCTGGCCTTCATTGGTGCGGGCGTGGTGATGTTTGTGGTCGCCTGGGTGATTGAGCGCCTGGTGCTGCGCCACCTCGTTAACCAGGAAGGCACCACGCTGCTGATGGCCACGCTGGGCATCACCTACTTTCTGGAAGGCCTGGGCCAGACCATTTTCGGCAACAGCATTTACAAGATCGATATTGGCATGCCCAAAGATCCGGTGCTGATTCTGGAGCGTGCGTTTGAAGGCGGCATCCTGATCAACAAGGAAGACCTGTACGCCGCCGTCATTGCCGCTGCACTGGTTGCGCTGCTCAGCATGTTCTTTCAGAAAACCGCAACCGGCCGTGCTCTGCGGGCGGTGGCCGATGACCACCAGGCGGCACAAAGCATTGGCATTCCGCTGAACCGCATCTGGGTCATTGTGTGGTGCGTCGCCGGTGTGGTGGCGCTGGTCGCCGGCATGATTTGGGGCAGCAAGCTGGGCGTACAGTTTTCTTTGACCACGGTGGCCATGCGCGCGCTTCCGGTGGTGATTCTGGGTGGCCTGACTTCGGTGCCGGGTGCCATTGTGGGTGGCCTGATTATTGGTGTCGGCGAGAAGTTGTCTGAGGTCTACCTCGGGCCTTTTGTGGGCGGCGGTATAGAAATCTGGTTCGCCTATGTGCTGGCGCTCGGGTTTTTGCTGATCCGTCCGCAAGGCCTGTTTGGCGAAAAAATCATTGACCGCGTCTGACCTCCAACTGATTGAGAAGAAACATGTTCTACAGAGAAAACGGTCAATTCAAAACCACGTACCGCGCGGACCAGCAGATATTTCCCATCGCGCAGGACCGCATGGCTTTGTATGCTCTGCTGGCCGTTGCGTTTGTCGCGGTGCCTGCCCTTGCCAGTAACTATTGGCTGACCAATATCCTGATTCCCTTCCTGATCTTTTCGCTGGCCGCCATCGGCGTGAATATTCTGGTCGGCTACTGTGGCCAGATTTCGCTGGGTTCGGGCGCTTTCATGGCGGTGGGAGCCTATTCCGCCTACAACTTTTTTGTGCGCGTGGAGGGCATTCCGCTGATCGTCGCCTTGATTCTCGGTGGCATCTGCGCCATGCTGTTTGGTATCTTGTTTGGTCTACCCAGCTTGCGGGTCAAAGGCCTGTACCTGGCGGTGGCTACATTGGCCGCGCAGTTCTTCGCGGACTGGATGTTCTTGCGGATTCAATGGTTCACCAACTACTCGCCGTCCGGCTCAGTGTCCGTGTCCAACTTGCAGGTGTTTGGTCTGTCTCTGGATAGCCCGCTGGCCAAATACCTTTTTTGTCTGACGCTGCTGGCGGTCATCGCCCTGCTGGCCAAGAACCTGGTGCGCGGTGCCGTGGGGCGCGAGTGGATGGCCATTCGCGATATGGACGTGGCGGCTGCGGTGATCGGTATTCGCCCCATGTACGCCAAGCTCACCGCCTTTGCGGTCAGCTCTTTTATTGTGGGCATTGCCGGTGCCCTGTGGGCCTTTATCTACCTCGGTGCGTGGGAGCCTGCTGCCTTCTCGGTAGACCAGTCGTTCAAGCTGCTGTTCATGGTCATTATTGGGGGCATGGGTTCCATCATGGGCAGCTTCTTTGGCGCCGCCTTCATCGTGTTGCTGCCCATTTTCCTCAGCCAGTTTTTGCCGGCGTTGGCCACTATGCTGGGGTTTGAAATTTCAACGGCCGGTGTATCCCATGCGGAACTCATGATTTTTGGTGGACTCATAGTCTGGTTCCTCATCGTTGAGCCCCATGGTTTGGCCAAGCTGTGGTCCATTGGTAAACAAAAGCTGCGGCTGTGGCCTTTCCCGCACTGATCGCTGCATCGACAGCTGGTTTTTTTTCGCGCTTCCATATTTATTAACAGGAGAGACAAATGAAGCTTCGCAAACTCGTACTCGCAACCGCCCTGGTGGCAGCTGGTGCTTCGGTCCTGGTCACAGGCACGGCATTCGCACAAGCCAAAGAGCAATTCCTTCCCGTGCTGTCATACCGCACCGGTCCTTATGCGCCCAATGGTGTGCCATGGGCCAACGGCTATGTGGACTACATCAAGTTGACCAATGCCCGCGGCGGCATCAACGGCGTGAAACTTTCCTACGAAGAGTGTGAGACCGGCTACGACACTGCCCGCAGCGTGGAATGCTACGAGCGTCTCAAGGGCAAGGGCGCCTCGTTGGTACAGCCTTTGTCGACCGGTGCCACTTTTGCCATCACCGAGAAGGCGCCTGCTGACAAGATTCCCGTAGTCACGGTTGGCTATGGCCGCAGCGAAAGCGCGGACGGATCCGTTTTCAAGTGGAACTTCCCCATCGCTGGTACCTACTGGGTGGCAGCCGACGCGATCATTCAGGCCATCGGCAAAAAAGAAGGCGGACTGGACAAGCTCAAGGGCAAGAAAATTGCGCTGGTGTACCACGACAGCCCGTTTGGCAAAGAGCCCATTCCCCTGCTGCAAGAGCGCGCAGCGATGCATGGCTTTACCCTGCAAATGCTGCCGGTGACTGCGCCTGGCGTAGAGCAAAAAGCAACCTGGCTGCAAGTGCGCCAAGCCAAGCCTGACTATGTCGTGCTGTGGGGCTGGGGCGTGATGAACTCCACTGCCATCAAGGAAGCGCAAGCCACCGGCTACCCCCGCGAAAAGATGTATGGCGTGTGGTGGGCCGGTGCGGAGCCAGACGTCAAGGACGTGGCCGAGGGTGCCAAGGGCTACAACGCGGTCACCATGCAACACGGTGCAGAGCCCCAGTCCAAACTGGTGAAAGACGTGATGTCCATGGTGCACGACAAGGGCCAGGGCACCGGACCCAAGGACGAAGTCGGCCAAGTGCTGTACATGCGCGGAGCCATGAGCGCCATGCTGGGTATTGAAGGCATTCGCGCGGCCCAGGAACGCTTCGGCAAGGGCAAGGTCATGACCGGCGAACAAGTGCGCTGGGGTCTGGAAAACCTGAACCTCACCCAACCCAAACTCGATGCCCTGGGCTTTGCTGGCGTCATGCGCCCCATCAGCACTTCGTGTGCAGACCACATGGGTGCATCGTGGGCACGTATCCATACGTGGGATGGCAAGGGTTGGAAGTTCACGTCCGACTGGCTGCAGGGTGACGAGCAGATCATCAAGCCATTGGTGAAGGCTACTGCCGCCAAGTACGCGACCGACAAGAAGCTGACACCCCGCACGCCTGCGGATTGCCAGTCCTGATTGAGCACACGCCCGGCTTGCCACCGGGTAGCGGCTCTCGCAAGAGCCGCCAAATGAAAGGGTCGCACTGCGAGCCTTTCATTTGGTCACAAGGTAATGCAAATGGAACCTAAAAAAATTGTTCTCAACGTCAATGGCATCGAGGTCATTTACAACCACGTCATTCTGGTTCTCAAGGGTGTGTCGCTGCAGGTGCCTGAGGGCGGCATCGTGGCTATTCTGGGTGGCAATGGCGCCGGCAAGACCACGACGCTGCGTGCCATTTCCAACCTGTTGGCGGGCGAGCGCGGCCAGGTGACCAAAGGCTCGATCGAGCTGCGGGGTGAGCGTATTGAAAACCTCTCGCCTGCCGACCTGGTGCAGCGCGGCGTGGTGCAAGTGATGGAAGGGCGGCATTGCTTTGCCCACCTGACCATTGAAGAAAACCTGCTGACCGGCGGCTACACCCGCAAGAGCCGCGGTGAAGTGGCTGCCAATCTGGAGAAGGTTTACAACTACTTTCCGCGTCTGAAAACACGGCGCACCAGCCAGGCGGCTTACACCTCGGGCGGCGAGCAGCAGATGTGCGCGATTGGCCGTGCCCTGATGGCCAACCCCACCATGGTGCTGCTGGACGAGCCCTCCATGGGGCTGGCTCCCCAGATCGTGGAAGAGGTTTTCGAGATTGTGAAAGACCTCAACGCCAAAGAACGCGTCACGTTTTTGCTGGCGGAGCAGAACACCAATATGGCCCTGAAATACGCCGACTACGGCTACATCATGGAATCCGGCCGGGTGGTAATGGACGGCGCTGCCGAAGACCTGCGCAGCAACGAAGACGTCAAAGAGTTCTATCTGGGCGTGGGCGGTGGCGAGCGCAAGAGTTTCAAAGACGTCAAGAGCTACAAGCGGCGCAAGCGCTGGCTTGCCTGATCTATTTATTTAATGTCTTTTATGGCTGTAGACCGCATGGAATATGCGCAAGCAGCTATTGTTTTTATAGCATTTGACTTGGCTTGTGGAGGCCCGCATGACTTCTGCGTTTGACGCGCTCGAAACCCGAACCCCTGCGCTGCGCGAAGCGGCCCTGATGGCGGCATTGCCGGCCCAGGTAGCGCACGCCAAAAACCACAGCGTGGCCTTTGCCGACCTGCTGCAAGGCGTCAACCCGGCTGAGGTGGTGAGCCGGGCTGCGCTGGCCCAGTTGCCTGTCATCCGCAAGCATGAGTTGCAGGAACGCCAGCAGGCGGCCCGGGATGGTGCGTTGGGTGCAGTGGCCGCAGGCAATGTGTTCGGCGGGTTCAGTGCTTTGGGGTTTGGCGCAGCCATGCCACGCGTGTTTGCCAGCCCGGGACCGATTTACGAGCCCGAAGGCATGGGTCGTGACTACTGGCGCATGGCACGGGCCATTTATGCGGCCGGCTTTCGCCCGGGTGAGCTTATTCACAACAGCTTCAGCTACCATTTTGTACCCGCAGGCTCCATGATGGAAACCGGCGCGCATGCATTGGGCTGCACCGTGTTTCCCGGTGGCACCGGACAGACCGAGCAACAGGTGCAAGCCATGCGCGACCTGCAACCGGCCGGCTACATCGGTACCCCCAGTTTTCTGAAAATCATTGTGGACAAGGCCGCCGAGATGGGTGTGGCCTTGCCCAGCGTGACCAAGGCCATGTTTGGCGGCGAAGCCTTTCCCCCCAGTTTGCGCGACTGGTTTTTGGCACGCGGCATTGACGCCTACCAGTGTTACGCCACGGCAGACTTGGGCCTGATTGCCTATGAAACATCGGCCCGTGAGGGATTGGTGCTGGACGAAGGCGTGATTGTTGAAATCGTCCGCCCCGGAACCGGCGACCCGGTGGCAGAGGGCGAGGTCGGCGAACTGGTGGTGACCACGCTCAGCCCCGGCTACCCGCTCATCCGTTTTGGCACGGGTGACTTGTCGGCCGTCTTGCCGGGGCATTGCCCAACCGGGCGAACCAATACCCGTATCAAGGGTTGGATGGGCCGAGCGGACCAGACTACCAAAATCCGGGGCATGTTCGTCCACCCCAAGCAGGTGGATGACATCGTCAAGCGTTTTTCCGATGTCGCGCGCGCGCGCCTGGTGGTGAGCGGAGAAATGGCCAATGACATCATGACCCTGAAGGTAGAAGCGACCGGTGACACGGAGGGCCTTTCAGCCCGTATCGGTGAAGCCATTCGCGATGTAACCAAATTGCGCGGCCAGGTCGAAATTCTGGCTCCCGGCAGTTTGCCGAATGACGGCAAGGTCATTGAAGACGCCCGAAGCTACAAGTAGCAGTAGCGCCATACACGCGATGGAGGGGCTTCCTAGGTAGTTTCCGCCATGCTCGGAAAGGGGGTTGCCGATAGACTGTGAGGGTCCTATTCTTTAGAGATCCTTTCATGAAAAAATTACTCGTTGTTGTTGCCGCCGTTTCTGCCGTGTTTGCCCACGCAGACACCTATCCGTCCAAACCCATTTCCATCGTCGTGCCGTTTGCTGCGGGTGGACCGACCGACCGGGTTGCCCGCGATCTGGCAGAGGCCATGCGCAAGCCCCTGGGAGGCGGCACTATTCTGGTGGACAACGCGGCGGGCGCTGGCGGCTCCATCGCGGCCAACAAGGTGGCCAAGGCCGCACCGGACGGCTACACGTTGTTGCTGCACCATATCGGTATGGCCACCATGCCTACGCTGGTGCGCAACATACCGTTCAAGGTGGAGAACGATTTCGAATATCTGGGCATGATCAATGAAGTGCCGATGACCCTGATTGGACGCCCCTCCCTGCCTGCAAAAAATTTCAAGGAGCTGGTTGTCTGGATCGATCAGAACAAGGGCAAGATCAATCTGGGCAACGCCGGCGTCGGGTCTGCCTCCCATCTGTGTGGGCTGCTGTTTCAGAATGCCGTGAAGGTGGAGATGACCACGGTGCCCTACAAAGGAACTGCACCCGCCATGACCGACCTGATTGGCGGGCAAATCGACTTGATGTGCGACCAAACTACCAATACGTCGTCGCAGATTGAAGCCAAAAAGGTCACCGCCTACGCTGTGACCACGGCCAAGCCACTGAGCACGCCAGCACTGAAGGATTTACCCACTCTGCAGGGTTCTGGGCTTAAGGGCTTTGAAGTATCGGTCTGGCATGGTTTGTATGCACCCAAGGGAACCCCGCCTGAGGTGCTGGCCAAGCTGAACGCGGCTCTGAAAATAGCCCTGAAAGATGCGGATTTCATAAAGAAAGAGGAAGCGCTGGGCGCCGTGGTGATGACCGACAAGCGCATGGAGCCGGCCGAGCACAAGAAGTTTGTCGCGGCGGAAATTACGAAATGGAGCCCGATCATCAAGGCGGCCGGCGTCTACGCCGACTGACATTGCGCGAATGGCGATCGGCGGGGGTTCACACCCCCCAGACGATCTCTTTTTGCGCCTTGTGGCAACGCTGAATCATGTCAATGAATGGCACGGCACGCTGGCGCAAGGTGATGGCCTCGGGCCGGGGCACAACTTCTCCGGCGGCCTGCGCCTCTTTGATGCGCTGCTGAAGGGTTGATTCCTCTGTTGCAATGGCACTTTCCAGCGCAGCAACCGCAGCCGACATCTGCTCTGGTAGCAAAATACCCTTAATCAGGCTTGCCTCATCGTCCTTGCCGATGATCTTCAACAATTGGCGACCGTTGGTCTCCAGCATGATGATGTCACCGGCGGCCTGGGATTTGAATTTGTAGAGCATGCAAACAAGAATAGCACTGGAGTATCACATTGGCAAACCTTCACATTCGACGTGAACATTCCCTTAGCCTGGCTGCCGCACGAAAAATTGCACTCGCCTGGGCGGCGCAGGTGGAAGAAGAATTTGGTATGGAGTGCAGCTACGAGAAAGGTGCCAAGGCGGATCATGTCACCTTCACGCGCTCGGGGGTCAGCGGCACTTTGCACGTCACGCCCGACCATTTTGATCTGGACGCCAGACTGGGCTTTTTGCTCGGTGCGTTCAAAGCCCGGATTGAAGCCGAAATCGTCAAAAATCTCGACGACTTGCTGGCCCCGCGCTAGCGCAAGAATTCGTTAGCTCAGAGATTCGATCAAGTCGACGTACTGCTGCATGGCATCGTCTGTGCTGATGCCCTTGAAGCCGTTCCATGCATCCCACTTGGCGCGCCCCACCATGTCGGTGAATCCGGGTTTTTTTTCTGTGTTGTCACCGGTGCTAGCCTGCTTGTAGAGGGCGTAAATCTTGAGCAGGGTGCTGTTGTCAGGGCGCTCGGTCAGATTCTTGGAATTGGCGACAGCGGCTTCGAATTGCTTCTTCAGATTGGCCATGGGGCTCTCCGTTTGGGTTAGGGGACTTTCCCCGTATCTTAAGGTGCGTTTTGCCTGCAAAATCAGGAATCCGTGTTCATGGAGTCTTTATGGTTACCCGAGTCAGAGCCAAAAAAGTTGCGCCAAAAATCCCACACCAAACCACCGCACAGGTGATCCAGAAGGGCGTGACCGACGCGGTAGTGGGCGCCCTGGGTTTGCACGGCGAACGCATGAGCAAGGTCGACACGGCCTGGCTTCGCATGGATTCACCATCCAACTTGATGATGATTGTGGGTGTCTGGGTTGTTAAGCCCGGCATTCGCTACGACGATCTGAGCCAGCGTATTCAGGAGCGCCTGCTCAGGTACCCGCGCTTTATGCAGTGCGCGGTAGAAGACCCGGTTGGGGCCACCTGGATCAACGACCCCGCGTTTGACATGGGAAACCACCTGGTCATTGAAAAGCTTCCGAAGAAGCCTGCCGGTCGGGAGCAGGAGGCTCTGCAGGACCGTCTGGCCGAGCTGACCATGCAACCACTGGACAAACAGTACCCGTTGTGGCAATTCCATCTGGTTGAACACTACAAGGGCGGCTCGGCAATGATGGTGCGTATCCACCATTGCATCGCCGACGGCATCGCCTTGGTGCAGGTGACCCAGTCGCTTGTGGACGGTGGGGCGCTACCCCCTGAGCGGCCGCACCACGCAGCACATAGAGAGGGACTTGAAGGTGCTGAGGAGTGGGTGGCCGACTCCCTTTTGAAGCCCTTCACCAATATGACGGTCAAAGCGCTGGGCGCCGCGGGCGAAGGTGCGGTGCGGTCCATGGGCTTGCTGATGGAGCCGCAAAAGGGAATGGAAAAGGGCTTGCATGGTACGGCGGACCTGGCCAGACTGGCCTACCGGGCGGTCACTGACATGGCTGCGCTGGCGCTGATGGAAGACGACTCGCCGACCCGCCTCAAGGGGGTTCCGGGTCGCACCAAGCGCGTGGCGTGGTGTCCACCGATTCCACTCGCCGAAGTCAAGGCGGTGGGCAAGGCGTTGAACTGCTCCATCAACGATGTGCTGCTCAGCTGTGTCGCCGGCGCCATTGGCGCGTACTTGAAGGAACATGGTGACTCCGTAGACGGCAAGGAGATCCGTGCGATGGTCCCGGTGAACCTGCGCGCCGCTGGCAAGGCTTACCAGTTGGGTAACCAGTTCGGCTTGGCTCCGTTGGTGCTGCCCCTGGGTATCGAAAACCCGATTGAGCGAGTGTATGAAGTGCGCCGGCGCATGCAAGGGCTCAAGGGCAGCATGCAGCCCTTGCTTGCCTTTGGCTTGCTGGCGGTGGCCGGTATGCTGGTGAAGCCCTTGCAGGATGCCATGCTGGGCCTGTTTTCCAAAAAGACGACTGCCGTGATGACGAATGTGCCGGGCCCCCGCGAAAAGCTGAAACTGTGCGGCTCAACCGTAGAGGAAAACCTGGTTTGGGTGCCACAAAGCGGAACCGTGGGGCTGGGCGTTTCTATCCTCAGCTACGGCGGCGGTGTCCAGTTTGGCGTGGTGTCCGACGCCACCCTGTGCCCGGACCCGCAAAACATCATCGACAAGTTCGAGCCCGAGTTCGTCCGGTTGTCGACGGTGACCCTGATGCTGCCGTGGGGAGAGCCCGCCTAATCCGCCAGTTCGGTCTGGGCTAACGCCACATCCAGCCGCTCCATGGCATCCAACGGCTTGCTGGCTGCGGCCAGTTCGTATAAGCCCGTCGCCTCTGCCACGCGGTCGTCACCCTCCAGCATCACCAGGGCGTTGGCCAATTCGATCCTGGCGATGGCGGATTGCGGTGTCAGAGTGAGCGCCCGCTGAAAAAGCCCCAGGCTCGCGTCTTTTTTGACGCCGTACGTCATGTTGCCAATCAGCGCCCCTACCTTGTCGATGACCTCGGCGTGGAATGCGCCCAATGCAATGTGGGCGTCGGCGTGGTTGGGTTGCAGGCGAATCGCTACCTCCAGCGTGGATTTGACTGTGCTTCCAAGCCCTTGCGCCAGCGCCTTGGCCACGCTGATGCCCTGGCTGTAGCGGCCCAGCGCATAGGCCTGCCAGTAGAACGCGTTGGCATTGCCGGGCTCTGCCAGGGCTTGCGCCGCAGCGCGCTCCGCAACTTGCAAAAACAGATCAAGCCGGGTTCTTTCTTTGGGTTCAAGATAGTTGGCGTAGATGCAGGTGGCCTTGTTGGCGACCGTCATACCCGCGGGTCCAGCCGCCAACCCGGCCTCGACGGCATTCTGAAAAGCACCCTGATGAAACAGTACCCAGGCGGCAAGGACCTTGGGATCCTGGGGTAATGGTTCCTGGTCACCCGCATGCAGCTGCGCCCATTGCGCCAAGACGCTGTCCGCATCAAACGGAAAGTCGCCGGCGTGGGCAAACGCAGTCCATGGGGCCGTGGTGTGCATGTTGTGGGTCAGGGTGCGGCCGGCGTGCTGTACGCGCCTGCCAGATTAAGCAGGTGGGTGCGCTGACTGGCTTCCAGATACGGCACCAGCAAATTCAGCACATGGTGGGCACCCCGCATCAGGGCCGCTTGCGCGCTCGCTGGCTCCAATGCGTTGCGAGGGTCCTTCACGTACTCAAAACTCAGCCAGTAGGTCAACACCACCACCATGCTGGTGGCGGTAGGCTCCACCTCGCGGGAATCAATTTGAATGGCTCCAGCGCGGCTCATGCTGTCCAGCAGCGCTTTGACCGAGCGGGTCTTGTTTTTCAACACCCACTGAAAATGGGTCTCCAGCCGCCGGTTCTTGCTCAGCAAATCATTCAGGTCGCGGTACAAAAACCGGTACTGCCAGATCAACTCAAACAGGGTGTGCATGAAAAACCAGGCATCCTCCACATCGCGCACGCTGTCGCTGGCATTGAGCAACTCGTTGAGCGCCTTTTCATAGCGGTCAAACAGCGAGTTGATCAGTTCGTCTTTGGCCGGATAGTGGTAGTACAGGTTACCGGGGCTGATGCCCAATTCGGCAGAAATCAGCGTGGTGGACACGTTGGGCTCCCCAAACCGGTTGAACAACTCCAGCGTCACCTCCAGAATGCGTTCAGCCGTGCGGCGGGGTGCTTTTTTAACCATGGGTGCTACTCAATGAACCCGCTGATGTGCGGCGGTTTTTACCGCATCATCCAGGTCATCCATGACCTCCTGCAGCGTCGCAATGGCACGGCCCAACCGGGTCGGCGACTTGGCAGGCGCCGACAAATGCCGCTTGGGGTCGTCCAGCACATCATGGTTCAGGCTGATGCCGTGGCGCGCCAGTTTGGCCGACAGGCCGGTCTTGCGAGAGCGCAGCATCTGGCGCGTTTGCTGGTAAGCATGCTCGGCCAAGTGGCGGCGCTGGGCATAGCTGAAGGTGTTGGCCAGGTACAACTCGGGGTCTCGGTGATCGGGCTCGATCAGAATAATGTCGGTATGGGGGTAGCTGTGCGCGTAGTGCTTCATGCCCAGCTCCAGGCGGGAGTGGATCATGGACCGGAAGGTCTGGCTGAGCACTGCCGACAGGCCGCCGTCGACAATGCGGGGGATTTCGCGCTTGTGGGTGGGCAAGTCCCGCTGCATCACCTTGGCCACCTGGGGCGAAGTTGCGTCAAACGGCACCAGCGGATTCAGGCAAATCATCAGATCAACACCATCGTCCAGTGCAACGGACGCGTGCATGGTTTTTTTCAAAGCCCCATCCACGTAATACTGGTCATCAATCTCAACGGGCGGGAAAAGTCCGGGCAAGGCCGAGCTGGCCTGCACAGCCTGCGAGATGGGAACGTGGTCCCATCCGGGGCGCCCAAAGGGGGCTGCCTCTCCGCTGTCGAGGTTGGTGGCAACCAAGGTCAGTTTGGTTTTGAGTTTGCGAAAATCATTGGTTCGGCCATCGCGGCTGAACAATCGGGCCAACTGGGTGTCGACTTGCTTGTTCGAAAACACACCCGTGGGCAAAGCCGGGGCAAGCTGCTCCAGAGCGCTCAGCATGGACTTGCGACCCAAAGACACGTGCCATAAGACGGACAGCACCAGGCTTGGCAGCATGATTGCGCGCCGGACAAATTCGCCATAGGCGGGTTCCATCAACCACGATGGATCGAACGTTTCCGAGGGCTCGCTGTCGTTCTCTATGAACGACGCACACAACTCGCGTGGTGACATGCCATTGGCCAATGCCGCCACGATGAAGCCGCCAGCCGACACCCCAACGTAATGGTCCAGCTTGGTGAAGTCCAGTCCGTGCAGGGATTCTTCCAGCGCGCACATGGCGCCTACTTCATAAATCGCGCCCAAAGGCCCCCCGCCAGCCAACGCCAAGGCGATCTTTGGTGGAGTATTTGTATTAGCGTTCATAGTCGTAAAGTGTAGAGTGGCCCGGTAGGGTTTTTTGTTGCATTGCAGCAGGCCAAAAAAAGGGCGCCTCAGCGCCCCTTTGCGGTGTGACCACCAATATGGTCATCAGGCCTGCGCGGGAGCTGCGGGCTCTGAAGCGGCGGCGACCGCAACCTTGCGAGCCGGAGCGGCACGCTTTGCCGCTGGTTTTGCAGCAGCTTTGGCGGCTGGCTTGGGCGCAGCAACCTTGGCTTTATTGGCTTTGGGTGTCGCTGCCTTGGCTGTTGCTTTTGCCTTTGGAGCGGCGGCCTTCGGTGCGGCTGCTTTTTTTGCAGGTGCTTTCGGGGTGGGTGCCTTGGGCGACAATTTCTGCACGGCCTTGTTCAACTCTTCAATCCGCGAGATCAGGGAGTTGACATCTTTGGCAGAAGGAACGCCCAGCTTGTTCAGCGCCTTGGCAACGCGTTCTTCAAAAATGTTTTCCAGTTTGTCCCACTGGCCGGAGGCTTTGGATGAAATGTCGGTAGCCATGGTCGACATTTTGCTGGTCGCCTCGGAAATTTTCTCTTCCGCAGCGGCTTGGGTTTTGCGCTGGATGCTCACGCCTTCCTTGACCAAAGACTCAAAGGCCTTGGACCCTTCAGCCTGCGCGCGGGTAAATGCGCCCAAGCCGGCTTGCCAGATTTGCTGGGCCGAGTCCTTCACCGAGCCGGTCAGGTGAACGCTGGCGGTTTTGGGTGATTTGGTTTTTTGCAGTTTTTTGACCATGGGATGCTCCAGAAAATTAGGGTTTTCACACTGTTGCCGGGTGCAAAACAATGTATGGGCGAGACTTTACGCGTGAAGGGGTTTTCTGTGTAGGTTGAGCTTCCTAACTTGGCAGGATTGGTGGGCTGCGTCTCTAAAATGACCGCCCGGTTAAACTCGGGGGCAAACAGGGAAGCTAACAGATGAATGCAGAAGAGAGTGAAATCAGTGTGTTGGATTTGTTGCTTGTGGTTGCCGAAAACCTCAAGCTGTTGATCTTTGGGCCTATTCTGGTTGGTTTGCTGGCGTTGGCTGGCGCGTACCTTGTGCCACAAAGCTACACCAGCCAGGCAATTCTGGCCCTGCCAACTGCTACTGCGGCTGCGGCTGCGACGCAGGCTGCAGCTGCCATGATGGTTTCACCGCTGGTGTTGGACTCCATCATCGAGTCTTTAAATCTGTCCGAAGGGCGCTCCACGCAAGTTGCACGCGTCGGGCTTGCCAATCAAATCAAGGCGGCGGTGGGCAAAGACGGCCTCCTGCGATTGGATGTGACGGCCCATTCGCCGGCACAAGCGCAAACCATCGCCAATGCAGTGATTGATACCTGGCTTAAAAGTACTGTGCCAGGCGAGCAAGCACGGGCAGACCTTGCAAAGCGCCTGTCTTACGCCCAGACTTCGTTGGACGCAGTTACCCGACTTATTAGCCGGCTGGATGCCGGGGGCGCAGCCAGCCTCAATAAGCCCCTCGCACGCGGCGAAGCCGGTACATCTTTTGTTGGCTTGGGTGAGTTGCAGTCGCGCTACCTTGGTGATGTGCTCAGCATTCCGCGGGAGCTGCAGGGCTTGAGTCGTGATGTAGTCAAGCAGCCGCCCACTTTGCCCACTGAGCCCGTTTCGCCTAAAAAGGGATTGATTGCTGCGCTGGCGGCCATAGCCTCAGGTTTTGTGCTTTTGCTGTGGGTGTTTGTGCGGCAAGCCTGGAGACGCGCTACTCAAGATGCGCGAATGGCTGAGAAGTGCCGTCGGTTAGCCGCCGCATTGAGTTGAATTTGTGGCCCCTACAGGGCATAAATGTTTCCTGAATTTCTTCACTATTGCTTGGTTTCGAAAACCACATTCGAATTCAAATCTTTATGCTTACCAATCAAGTTATCCTAATTACCGGCGGCACGGGCTCCTTTGGCAACACATTCGTGCCTATGACCCTTGGGAAATACAACCCATAGAAAATCATCATCTATTCGCGTGATTAAATGAAACAGTGGGAAATGGCGAAGCTATTTCAAGGCGATAAGCGGGTTCGTTTCTTTATTGGCGATGTTCGTGACAAAGAGCGCCTGCATCGCGCGCTTGATGGCGTGGACTATGTCGTTCACGCGGCTGCAACAAAAATTGTTCCCACAGCCGAGTACAACCCTTTTGAATGCGTAAAGACCAATATCAATGGCGCAATGAATCTGATTGATGCCTGCATCGACAAAGGAATCAAGCGGGTTGTGGCGCTTTCAACAGACAAGGCGAGCAGCCCCGTCAATTTGCATGGGTCCACCAAGTTGGTATCTGACAAGCTGTTTGTCGCGGGTAGGTACCCCAGCTGTTGCCACGCACTTGTTGGCAGACCCAGATGCTTATCTAACTCCTATTGGCAGTTTTCTGCGTAAAAGCAGTCTGGATGAGTTGCCTCAGTTGTGGAGCATATTAATGGGCGACATGAGTTTTGCCGGCCCGCGCTGTTTAATCAAAATGACTTGATTGCGCTGCGCACGCAACAGGGCGTTCATGAATTGGTGCCGGGCTTAACGGGATGGGCACAAATTAATGGGCGTGATGAGCTTCCTATTCCGCAAAAGGTCGCATTGGATGTTGAGTATTTGCGCAATCAATCTTTTTGGTTTGATATAAAAATATTATTTCTGACTGCCTTGAAGGTCATTCGACGGGATAATGTTACGCATTAAATGACTGCCAGAAGAATATGGCAGCGCTGGTCAGGGAATTTAATCTTATTTTACAAATTGCAACTCAGACATTCACCATGAACAAATTAATTGATATCCAGAATCAGATTCAAGCATTGCAAAAGCAGGCTGACGAGATCAAAGCCCAAGAATTCGACAAAACGGTGCGAGAGATTCAGGCCAAGATGCAAGCGTTTGGTATCACAGTGTCAGACTTGCAGGGTTCAGGCGCCAGTGTTCGCAAGACTAAAGGCAAGGTCAAGACGTCAAGCCCCGCCGCTGCAAAATTTCGCGGCCCCAATGGCGAGCTTTGGAGCGGTCGCGGGCTCATGCCACGGTGGTTGTCGGCTCTGGTGGCACAGGGTAAAACAAAAGAAGAATTCGCGATCACCCACTGACGCGAATCAAGGGAGCTAAATGCAAAGTTGGGTTTTAAAATGGCCGCGCGCAGTCAAGCGCGCGGTGGTAGTGGTGTTGGATGTGGTCTTGGCACTGCTATCCACTTGGTTGGCTTTTACGCTGCGGCTCGATGCCTTGAATGTTCCAACCGGAGCGCAGTGGTGGCTCTATGGGCTGTGCCCTTTACTGGCAGTGCCGATATTCATCCGGTTTGGGCTTTACCGCGCCATCTTCCGCTATACCGGGCAGGCGGCTTTGGTTGCAACTGGCCGCGCGGTAGCGCTGTATGCAGGGTTGTTGACAGCAGTTTTGTTTTGGCACAGATGGCCCGGCGTGCCGCGCAGTATGGGGGTGTTGCAGCCGCTCATTTTTCTGGTGCTGGTTGGGGCGAGCCGTGCTTTCGCCCGATTTTGGCTGGCTGACATAAGTGGCTCGCGCGCAAATGCCGAAGGCATACTTCTCATATATGGCGCAGGTACTGCGGGCGTGCAAACCGCAACAGCCATGGGTGTCTCCAGGCAGTTCACCCTGCTGGGTTTTGTTGACGATGACCTCAAGAAAATAGGGCGCAGTATCAATGGCGTTGCGGTTTTCTCCCCATCTCGCGTGCCCGACATGGTTGCAAACCAGGGGGTTACCGATATTGTCCTCGCGCTGCCCAGTGCAACGCGGGCCCGGAGAAACGAAATTCTGGGGAATTTGCGGGCGCTGCCGGTGCATGTCCGCACCTTGCCGGATTGGGCTGACCTGGCCAGTGGCCGCGTCACGGTACAGGATTTTCGGGAACTGGATATTGAAGACCTGCTTGGCCGGGAGCCCGTGCCTCCCAATACCGAACTGATTGCGCGCAATCTGGCGGGCAAGGTGGTGCTGGTTACCGGCGCCGGCGGCAGCATCGGCAGCGAGCTGTGCCGCCAGATCCTGGCACAGCGACCACGCCAACTGCTGCTGCTGGACCACAGTGAATTCAATCTGTACAGCATTCACCAGGAATTGCAGGGTCTATGCGAAGTCAAGAGCCTGGATGCCGAACTGGTGCCCTTGCTCGGCAGCGTGACCAACCTGGTGCGCATGTTTGAGATTTGCCGCATTTACCACCCCCACACGGTGTACCACGCGGCGGCCTACAAGCATGTACCGCTGGTGGAGAGCAACCCTGCTGAGGGCATTGTCAACAACGTGTTTGGCACGCTGAATATAGCCCGCGCGGCCATGGACAGCGGCGTTTCGCAGTTCATTTTGGTGTCAACCGACAAGGCCGTTCGACCGACCAATGTCATGGGCGCGAGCAAGCGCATGGCCGAGTTGGTATTGCAGGCGCTGGCCGCGCAATCCAGCACGTGCTTCGGCATGGTCCGCTTTGGCAATGTGCTGGGTTCCAGCGGCAGTGTGGTGCCTTTGTTTCGTCGCCAGTTAGCCGTGGGTGGCCCGCTGACGGTTACCCATGCCGACGTAACCCGCTATTTCATGACCATTCCCGAGGCTGCTCAGCTGGTATTGCAAGCCGGGGCGATGGCCGTGGGGGGCGAAGTGTTTGTGCTGGACATGGGGGAGCCCGTCAAGATTGTGGACTTGGCCCGCCGCATGGTGGAACTGTCCGGCATGAAAGTGCGCGACGAAGCCTCGCCTGACGGTGACATTGCAATCGAAATCACGGGCTTGCGCCCAGGCGAGAAGCTCTACGAAGAGCTATTGATTGGCGATAACCCCACGCCCACCGCCCACCGCCGCATCATGAAAGCCCAGGAAGATTTTCTGGCGTGGCCCGTGCTCCAGCAGCACCTCGACACCTTGCTGGCTGCCGCGCAGGCCAGTGATGTGGACCAGATCAAAACCGTGTTGAGGGTATGCGTGCAGGGTTATGACGACACAGCCCCAGAGTCCGCCCCTGCGCCCTTAACGGCCAGCGCCAACTCATAAAGGATATTGCGTGGCTCTCCGGTGATGTCGGCGGCCAGTTTGACAGCCGTTTTGAGTGGTAGCTGTTCCAGCAGCAGCTTCAAAATTCGGGTGTCGGGGCCACTCTGTTCTGCTCGTGGCGCAGGGTGCAGCACCAGTGCAAATTCGCCGCGCTGCCGGTTCGCGTCCGCATCCAGCCAAGCGGTCAGTCCTTCCGCGGTGACAGTGGCAATTTCTTCAAATTGCTTGGTCAGTTCACGGCCCACGGTGACTTTGCGTGGCCCCAGCACCGCCAATGCCCGCGCGAGCGCTTCGATGCGGTGGGGCGCTTCCAGCATCACTGCCGCGCGTTCCTGGGTTGCCAGAACCTGTACGGCCTTATCGCGCTCTCCGGATTTGGTGGGCAAAAACCCGATGAACACGAAGCCTCCAGAGTGTGAGGCGTCCTCGGCAATGCCTGCTACCGACAGCAAGGTTGTCACACTGCTCGGCCCGGGCAACGGCAGCGCCCGTAATCCTTGCGCATGCACGGCCGCCACCAGGCGCGCACCGGGGTCACTGATGCCGGGTGTGCCGGCGTCGCTGACATAGGCCACCCGCTGGCCCTGTCGCAGGTGATCGATCACTGTGTGAGCGGCCTGCGCCTCGTTGTGCTGGTGCACAGCAATGAGCTGGCTTGAATTTTTGTCAATGCCGTACGCCCGCAGCAAAGCCTGGGTGTGGCGTGTATCTTCGCAAGCGATGGCGTCGCACAAACCCAGCACATGCAGTGCGCGCAAGCTGATGTCAGCCAGGTTGCCAATCGGCGTGGCTACGACGTAGAGCGTGCTCTGCGGATAATGCTGACCAGACGCAGCCTCGGCTGAGGCGGCCAAGGCGGAAGTAAATAGAGCGCTCATATGGGAATCCTAACAACCAAACAGGTAGGCGACGCCGCTGAAGACCAGGCCCTGCAGTATCTGCAGACGCAGGGCCTGCGGTTGATAACGCGCAATTATCGGACCCCCGGGCGCGGCGGCGGCGAGATTGACCTCATCATGCGTGCGCCCGACGGCACCACGGTGTTTGTGGAGGTGCGCAAACGCGCATCGGCGCGCCACGGAGGGGCCGCCGCCAGCGTGGGCGGCATCAAGCAGCGGCGCATCATCTTTGCAGCACGCCACTACCTGATGCGCCTGCCCGCGCTGCCGCCTTGCCGGTTTGATGTGGTGGTGCTGGAAGCCGCCGGGGTGCAGTGGTTGCAGGCCGCCTTTGACGCTTATTAGCGAATTTAGGTCATTCACCCTGGTTTGCTGCAGCGCGGTATCATCCAAGACATGCTGGAACAACGAATTCAACAACACTTTATCGACAGCGCTGATCTGAAATACCAGTCGGCGCAAGTCTTGAGCAAACCCATAGCGGCTGCGGTGCAGGCCATGCTGGCATGCGTAACCAGCGGCGGCAAGGTGCTGGCGTGTGGCAATGGCGGGTCGGCTGCGGATGCCCAGCATTTTGCCGCTGAATTTGTTGGCCGTTTCGAGCGCGAGCGCCCCGAGCTGGGGGCCATCGCCTTGACCACCGACACCTCCATCATCACCGCCATTGCCAACGATTACAGCTTTGACGTCATCTTCTCCCGCCAAGTGCGGGCGCTGGGCTCGCCCGGCGACGTGCTGCTGGCGATTTCCACCAGCGGCAACTCAGCCAACGTGCTGGCGGCCATTGAAGCAGCGCATGCGCGTGAGATGGTGGTGGTAGGCTTGACCGGGCGTGGTGGCGGCAAGATGGCGCAGGTGCTGCGCGACACCGATGTGCATATTTGTGTGCCGCATGAGCGCACTGCACGCATTCAGGAAGTACACCTTTTGGTCTTGCATTGCATTTGTGATGCGGTCGATGCCCAGCTATTGGGCGAACAGGAATCCAACACATGAGTATTTCATTGCGAAGCGCAGGCCTTGCGCTGGTACTGGCCGGCAGTGTGGTGAGTCTGACGGCTTGCTTTCCTTTGGTGATGGGTGGCGCAGTCGTCGGCGGAATGGTCGCAACCGACCGCCGTACCTCAGGCGCGGTGGTGGAGGATGAAGGCATCGAGCTGAAGGCCAGCAACCGCGTTCGCGAGAACGTGGGTGAGCGCGCGCACGTCAATATCACCAGCTACAACCGCCAGGTACTGATCACGGGCGAAGTACCCAGTGCGCAGGACAAGCAGTTGGTGGAGCAAATCGTCTCCGGTGTCGAGAACGTGCGCGTTATCGTGAACGAACTGGCCATCATGGGCGTGTCCAACTATACGCAGCGCTCGTCGGATACCCTGGTGACTGGCAAAGTCAAAGCCTCGCTGCTGGATGCCAAAGACCTGTTTTCCAATTCCTTCAAGATCACCACCGAACGAGGCACCGTTTACATGATGGGCCGGGTGACGCAACGCGAAGCCACGCGGGCGACCGAAATCATCAGCGGCATTTCAGGCGTGCAGCGCGTCGTGCGCGTGATGGAAATCATCAGCGAAGACGAGCTGGCGCGCCAGTTGCCGCAAGCGCAACCGGCTGCCACCAGCAAATAAATACCACCCAGTAATCCGGGTTCTTCCTGAGGTTGCGGCCTTTTTTATTAGCTAAAATGGCTAATCACGGAACGGGGAGAACCCAATGCAAGTTACCGCAACTGAAGCAAAAAACCGGTTTGGTGCCATTTGTGCCAGCGCCAAGTCTGAACCCGTCTTTGTAGAGAAGGACGGTCGTATCGACACGGTGATTTTGTCGCTTCGACAATTCGAAGCCCTGACTTCCGCAAATTTGGCGCTTCCACAAAAAAAGCGGCAATTTGAGCGGGATCACCAGGAGTGGTTGAGTGAGCAGAATGCACGCTTTGAAAAGCATGGCCTGTGGTGCGATGACATGCGGGTCTGGTAAGTGCAATACGACATCTACCAAAACCCCAGTCCCCGCATGCGGGACATCTACCCTTACGTCGTCGACATTCAAAGCGAATTGCTGGGTTCTCTCCCGACCCGTATGGTTATGCCGATGTCAGTGACGCAACTTCCAGCGAGCAAGGTGCCGCGCAAACTGTGCCCCATGATTGGCTTACTGGGCCAAACATTCATGCTGATACCTTACGAAGCGGCACCGCTTGACAAAAAACTGCTCAAGAGAAAGTCGGGATCTGCCAAGGCCCAAGCCAGTGAAATTGTTGCAGCCCTGGATGCGGTGGTGAGCGGGGTGTGATCAACGATCGGGGCTTTTTTACTTCAGCCGCTTGATCAGGCTTGAAGTGTCCCATCGGTTGCCGCCCATGTGCTGCACGTCGGCGTAAAACTGGTCTACCAGTGCGGTCACCGGCAGGCGTGCACCGTTGCGTTTGGCCTCGTCGAGCACCAGCCCGAGGTCTTTGCGCATCCAGTCCACCGCGAAGCCAAAATCGAATTTGTCAGCCACCATGGTCTTGCCGCGGTTGTCGAGCTGCCAGCTTTGGGCCGCACCCTTGCCAATCACGTCCAGCACCTGGTTCATGTCCAGCCCGGCCTGCTGCCCAAAGGCGACGGCCTCGCTCAGGCCCTGCACCAGCCCGGCAATGCAGATCTGGTTGACCATCTTCGCCAGCTGACCCGCGCCGTTCTCGCCCAGCAAGGTGAAGGCCCGCGAGAATGCCATGGCCGCCGGCTGCGCGACGCCAAACGCAGCGCTGCTGCCGCCGCACATCACCGTCAGCATGCCGTTTTGCGCACCCGCTTGGCCACCGGAAACCGGCGCATCCACAAACTGCAGACCCATGTGCTGCGCGGTGGCGCCGAGCTCGCGGGCCACGCTGGCGGATGCCGTAGTGTGGTCGACAAAAATGGCACCGGGCTTCATGCCGGCAAACGCGCCGTCTGGCCCCAGCGTGACGCTGCGCAAGTCAGCGTCATTGCCTACGCAGCAAAAAACGATATCGGCGTTGTGTGCGGCCAGTCGGGGCGTTGCGGCATGCGAATGCGCGCCTTTTGTGCTGCTAGCCCCCGTGTATTCTGCGCACCATGCTATTGATTTGCTAGCAGTCCGGTTGTACACCGTAACCTGGTGGCCTGCCAGCGCCAGATGGCCCGCCATGGGGTAACCCATGACGCCCAAGCCCAGAAAGGCGACGGTCAAAGGAGGGGTGGCTTCGTATGTTTTGGGGTTGGTGCTGGACATGGAGTGAGTGGAAAGTGTTTAGACAATGGCGAAGTTTTCGGTACCGGCGCTCAAATCACTCGATTTGGCGCGCTGGCTGTTGAGCTTGATCTGCAGGCGCAAGTCGTTCAGGGAGTCGGCGTTGCGCAGCGCGTCCTCGTAGGTGATCATCTGCTTCTCGTACATGTCAAACAGCGCCTGGTCAAAGGTCTGCATGCCGGCCTGGCGGCTCTTTTTCATGATCTCCTTGATCTCGGTGACGTCACCCTTGAAGATCAGGTCCGATATCAGCGGCGAATTGATCATGATCTCCACCGCTGCGGAGCGCCCCTTGCCGTCCTGCTTGGGAATCAGCCGCTGTGACACCAGCGCCTTCAGGTTGAGCGACAGGTCCATCAACAACTGGCTGCGTCTTTCTTCCGGGAAGAAGTTAATGATGCGGTCCAGCGCCTGGTTGGCACTGTTGGCGTGCAGTGTGGCCAGGCACAGGTGACCGGTTTCTGCGAACGCCACGGCGTGCTCCATGGTTTCACGGTCGCGAATCTCGCCCATCAAGATCACATCGGGTGCCTGACGCAGCGTGTTCTTGAGAGCCGCCTCCCAGCTGTCGGTGTCCAGCCCCACTTCGCGCTGGGTCACCACGCAGTTCTTGTGCATGTGCACAAATTCCACCGGGTCTTCAATCGTGATGATGTGTCCGTAGGAGTTTTCATTGCGCCAGTCGACCATGGCCGCCAGCGTGGTCGACTTGCCCGAGCCCGTGGCGCCCACCATGATGCACAAGCCGCGTTTGGACTGCGCAATCTCTTTCAGAATCTGGGGCACACCCAGACCGTCAATCGTGGGCAGGATGGCCGGAATGACCCGCAGCACCATGCCTACCTTGCCCTGCTGGATGAAGGCGTTGACCCGAAAACGACCCACGTTGGGTGGAGAAATGGCGAAATTGCTTTCTTTGGTCCGCTCAAAATCGGCGATCTGCTTGTCGCTCATGATGGAGCGCGCGAGGGCCAGTGTGTGCGCCGCATTCAAGGGCTGGGGTGAGACTTTCGTCACCTTGCCATCCACCTTGATGGCGGGCGGAAAATCACCCGTGATGAACAGGTCACTGCCATTGCGGCTGACCATCAGCTTGAGCAGATCGTTGATGAATTTCGTTGCCTGGTCGCGTTCCATGGATTAGTCCTTGCGCTTGATTTATGGGGTGACGCCGGGGTCGCTCAGCCGTGCGCTGACAGCGCGCAATCGCAACGACAACTTGCGTGCCAGCAATGCAACCAGGCTGGCAGCCAGCAGGGGTTCGGCCTCCATCATTTCATCCATGGCGCTGGCACTCAGGATGGCGATCTTGCAGTCCGTAATGGTGGTGCAGCTGGAGAACCGGATGCCGCTGTCGAGCAAGGACATTTCTCCCAAAATATCACCGGGATGTGACTCGGCCAGTCGCAGATTCTCGCCCCAGGGCTGGCGCCGGTCGATGTGCATGGTGCCGGCCAACAGCACCATCATGTAATTGCCGTATTCATCCTGGCGAATCACATCGCGTCCGGATGGCACGCTCGCAAATTCAAAGAAACGCTGCAGATTCAGAACGGCTTTGCCATCCAGTTGGCTCATGAAGCGGTCTTTGATCCAGAGCTTCTGCATCATTTTTACGCCCTGACTGGGGCTCATGCGTGCGGCGCCGATTTCCACCGCCCGGGCATCCCAGGGCATCAGCAGTGAAGGGTTGACCCCCTGGCCGGCAAAGGCGGAGGCGAACAGCGTGGTGTCGGTGGTGTCTTCGTCCGGTCTGGCCGCGGGCCCGATCTTGGCCCGGAGGAGTGCAAGAATTCCTTTCATGTGCGCCTCTGTTAACCAGGAAAGTTTTCAGGAATCTTGGCCTTGCTGCGGGCCTCGGCAGGACTGATGATGTTGCGCTTGACCAGGTCGGTCAGGTTTTGATCCAGCGTCTGCATGCCGACGCTGTTGCCGGTTTGGATGCTGGAGTACATCTGCGCGACCTTGGCCTCGCGGATCAGGTTGCGGATGGCACTGGTGCCGAGCATGATCTCGTGCGCGGCCACGCGGCCCTGGCCATCCTTGGTTTTGCACAGGGTCTGGGAGATGACCGCCTGCAGCGATTCGGACAACATCGCCCGCACCATTTCTTTCTCGTCCGCCGGGAAAACGTCAATGATCCGGTCGATGGTTTTTGCAGCGCTGGACGTGTGCAAGGTACCAAACACCAGGTGGCCGGTTTCAGCCGCGGTCATGGCCAGGCGGATGGTCTCCAGATCGCGCATTTCGCCCACCAAAATACAGTCAGGATCCTCACGCAAGGCCGACCGCAAGGCGGCGGCAAAGCTCAGTGTGTGCGGTCCGACCTCGCGCTGGTTCACCAGGCACTTTTTGGATTCATGAACGAACTCGATCGGGTCTTCCACCGTCAGGATGTGACCGAACTCGGTTTCATTGAGGTAGTTGACCATGGCCGCCAGCGTGGTGGATTTGCCGGAGCCCGTGGGGCCCGTCACCAGCACCATGCCGCGCGGCTTCAACGCCAGGTCGGCAAAAATCTTGGGGGCATTGAGCTGTTCCAGCGACAGGATCTTGCTGGGAATGGTCCGGAACACGGCACCCGCACCGCGGTTATGGTTGAACGCATTGACCCGAAAACGTGCCAGACCATCAATTTCAAACGAGAAGTCAATCTCCAGAAACTCTTCGTAGTGCTTGCGCTGCGTGTCGTTCATGATGTCGTACACCATGGCATGAACCTGCTTGTGGTCCAGCGCTTCCACGTTGATGCGGCGAACGTCGCCGTGTACACGAATCATGGGTGGCAACCCGGCCGAGAGGTGCAAATCCGAGGCTTTGTTCTTGACGCTAAAAGCCAGCAATTGGGTAATGTCCACGGAGTCCTCTTCAGGGTTGGTCGTTGTTTGTTACGCTTGACAGATTATGACCATGATTGCAGCCAATCTCCAAGACGTGCGCGCGCGCATTGCACAGGCGTGTGCACAGGCCAACAGACCGGTTGACGCCGTGGCGCTGCTCGCCGTTTCCAAGACATTCGGTGCCGACGCGGTGGCCCAGGCCCATGCGGCAGGCCAGACTGCTTTTGGCGAAAACTACATTCAGGAAGCGGTGGACAAAATCACCGCATTGCACGACTTGCCACTGCAGTGGCATTGCATTGGCCCGATTCAAAGCAACAAGACGCGGCTGGTGGCCGAGCATTTCGATTGGGTGCACACGGTCGACCGTCTGAAGATTGCCCAGCGCCTGAGCGAGCAGCGCCCTGCGCATCTGGCACCGTTGCAGGTGTGCATTCAGGTCAATGTGGATGGAGGGGTCACCAAATCTGGCGTGGTGCCTGACGATGCGCTGGAGCTGGCGCGCGCGGTGGCGGCATTGCCCCGCCTGCAGTTGCGCGGCCTGATGTGCATTCCCGAGCCTGCTCCTGATTTTGTAGCTGCTTGCGCAGTGTTTGCGCGGGCTAGAGCCCTGTTTGATGCAGTAAACCAGGCGGGCCTGCCTTTGGACACGCTCTCTATGGGCATGAGCAGCGACCTGGACGCCGCCATTGCTTCGGGCAGCACCCTGGTGCGTGTGGGCAGCGCCATCTTCGGTGCGCGCACCTACCCGGCGCGCTGACGGCTTCCGTCTATTTTTTCGGCATCACCAGCGGTTTGATGTTGCCGCAATCTTTCGTCAGCCAGCGTCCGCTGCCCTGCATGTCCATGGTCTCGGCTTTGCCTTTGGCGGTGCTGGTGACCACCATCTTCATGGTGTAGGCCTCGGGGCTGGCAAACGTGATTTGTCCCTCGCCGCTGCCGGGTGGCTTGGTGCAGACAAATGAAAACTTCATGGTGTTGCCCACGCGCGGCGCCGTGGTCTGGGTGCAGTCACCCTGCTGGGTAGCCACCTCGTTGCGGTCCACCATCTCCTGCGTCATGCACAGCTTGACCGCCACGCCGCCGCCCGGTGCCGTGCCCATTTGAACGCCCTGTTTGGCCATCATGTCCTGCATCATCTTGCGCTGATCGGGGGGCAGGTTGGCCAATTGCTTCTGCACCTCCGCCATGGCGTTGGCCGACGCACCCGAGCCACCCTGGATTTGGCTGGTCATCTCCCACAGCCCGGGTTTCATGGTTTGTGCGCTAACGCAGGCTGCGCTGGCAGTCAGTACCACCGTGGTGATGAACGATCGAAGTTGCATGGCGCCTCCTGGTTCATGAATGGAAATAACGGGGTTCAGACTCAGGTGCGCACCCGCCCGTCACCGGTCAGCATGGACAGCTCGACAAAACTGGAGGCCACGTGATCCGTGCGTGAAAAGTCCACCTGGAATCCGCCAAAAGACTGGTTGGAGACGCTCTCCAGCGCGCTGATCAAACCCTCGCGCCCGCCCCTGCCGCCCGCGCGGCGCAGGCCTTCGGCCATGACTTTGGCTGCCACAAACCCCTCCATGCTGGAGAAGTTGACCTGCACGGCGCCATTGGTCTTGCGCACCGCCTCATTGAATTCACGCGTGACGGCGCGGGTGTTGTTGTAGGGCGAGGGCATTACCTGAGAGACCACCACGCCAGCCCCGGCTTTCCCCAGCTCGTCGGACAGGGCCTGTGTGCCAACAAATGACACGTTGTAGAACACGCCGCCATAGCCAGCTGCGCGCGCCGCCTTGATGTAGGCGGCGCATCCCTTGTAAGCGCCAACCTGCACGACGGCATCTGGTGCTGCGGCATTGATGGCTTCTACTGCCTTGGCAACATCAACCGAGTTGCGCTCCACTGTGGCGGTGGCTACCGGCTTGAGGTTCAGTGCGGCCAGAGCCAGCGTGACACCGTCCAGGCCCGCCTTGCCATAGGCATCGTTTTGATGAAAAACCGCAATCTTCTTGAGCCCCAGGTTGGTGAGGTGTTTGACGATGAGTGCCGTCTCGTCGTTGTACGACGCGCGCACATGAAAGGCGTAGCGGTTCAGGGGGGCACGCAGCGCCATTGCGCCTGTGAACGGTGCCACGAATGGCATCTTTGCCTTGGTGGCCAGTGGCAGGGCCACCACGCTGGTGGGCGTACCAATGTAGCCAAACAGGCTGAACACTTCGTCGTCGATGAACTTGCGGGTGTTCTCCGCGCAGCGATCGGGTTCATATCCGTCGTCCAGATGCCGGATGTCCACACTGCGGCCACCCACTCCGCCGTCGGCATTGAGCAGGTCAAAGTACAGCTTGGCACCCGCATGAAACTGGATGCCCAGCTGCGCGGTGGGGCCGGTAAAGGGGGCCGACTGTCCCAGAATGATTTTGTCGGACTGTGCGTGAACAGCCGGGAATCCACCCAGGGCGACGGCTGCGGTGGAGAGAGAAAATTGGCGGCGAGTAATCATGACCGCCATTCTGACTGATTGCTGACCCTCCCAATAAAGGGTTTGTATCTACCGCAAGGCCAGTCGGGTCGTGTTCTTTACCTCTTCCATCACGGCATAGGTGCGGGTCTCGCGCACGCCGGGCAACTGCCACAGCACGGTGCCGGCGAAGGCGCGGTAGGCCTCCATGTCAGCCATGCGGGTTTTGAGCAGGTAGTCAAAGCCGCCCGCCACCATGTGGCACTCCATGATTTCGTCGCGCACCTGCACCGCCGCCTTGAAGGCTTCAAACACATTGGGGGTTGTGCGGTCCAGCAACACTTCCACAAACACCATCATTCCGGCGCCCAGTTTCAGCGGGTTGAGCCGCGCCTCATAGCCCAGGATGTAGCCGTCTTTGGTGAGCCGTGCCACACGGGCCAGCACGGCGGTGGGGGACAGGGTGACGGTTTCTGCGAGCTTGATATTGGAGATGCGGCCGTCCTCTTGCAGGCAGGTGAGGATTTTCAGGTCGATGCGGTCCAGGGAGGGGGTCAGGGTTTGCATGCGCAACAATTACATTTTTTTACATTTGTCTGTGTCTTGGCGGCTTCCGCTGTCCGTAGGGGTCGCCCGCAGTTTCAAGGATTGAATCGCGTAAATACCAACTAAGTATCTAGTTCGAAGATTAATTTTAGTGAAATATAAGGGTTTGCTTGCGAGAACATAGGCAATTATTTGGAGCCCACCATGACCGTCGTCCAGCGCCTGCCGTTTCCCTACCGTCCCGAGGCCGATGTGGTGGCGGATCGCCTGCAAAGCGTCCGCCATACGCTGGACTGGGCCGCGGCCGCTCGCGTGGCTGCTCCCTGGGTACAAGCCGTGCGCGACAATCCGCCGCCGTTCTGGGCCATGGAAAGCCTGCTCAAGGAATACCCGATTTCCAGCGCCGAAGGCTTGGCCCTGATGCGTTTGGCTGAGGCCTTGCTGCGCGTGCCCGATGCCGAAACCGCCATTGCGCTCACTGCCGATCAGTTGGGCCGCGCCGACTTTGATGGCAGTGGCGACAAGGTGCTGGCGCGTCTTTCGAGCACGGCCATTGCCATGTCCAAGCACTTCCTGCCTGACGCGCAGACCGGCGCAGGCCCGCAAGCCGAACCCGGCCTCCTGGTCAAGCTGGGTGCCCGAACGGTGGTGGCCGCCACGCTGCGCGCCGTGCAGCTGCTGGGTCGCCAGTTTGTGCTGGGCCAGACCATGAAAGAGGCACAGCAGGAGGCCGACATTGCGCGCAAGCGCCTGGGTGTGCGCTTCTCGTACGACATGCTGGGCGAGGGCGCCCGCACCGATAACGATGCGCGGCATTACCTGAAAAGCTATACCGATGCTATTGATTCCATAGCTGCTCGCGCAAGCAATACGGGGGCTATCGAGGTCAATGACGGTATATCCATCAAGCTCAGCGCCCTGCACCCGCGCTATGAAGACGCGCAGAGCCAGCGCGTGATGGATGAGCTGGTACCCCGTGTGTGGGACCTGTGCCAGCGCGCCGCTGCCGCCAACATCAACCTCACCATCGACGCCGAAGAGGTCGACCGCCTGGAGCTGTCGCTGGAGGTACTGGAAGAACTGATCCGCCGGGTGGCCCAGCACTGCCCGCAGTGGCGTGGCCTGGGTCTGGCCATGCAGGCCTACCAGAGCCGGGCGCTGGAGCTCATTGCCCACGTCACCGCGCTGTCGCGCCGCTACCAGGTGCGCCTGATGTGCCGCCTGGTCAAGGGTGCGTACTGGGACGCTGAAATCAAGCGCGCCCAGGAGATGGGTTTGCCCCACTATCCCGTGTTCACCCACAAGCACCACACCGATGTGTCGTACCTGGCCTGCGCCCGCGCGCTGCTGGAGGCGCCCGACGCCATCTACCCGCAGTTCGCCACGCACAACGCCGCCACCATTGCCGCCATTTTGCAAATGGGCGCCAAGACCGGCGCGCCATTTGAGTTGCAACGCCTGCACGGCATGGGCGAAGGCGTCTACCGCGAAGTGCTGAAGAATCCGCTGGTGTCCTGCCGCGTCTACGCCCCGGTGGGCGCGCACAAAGACCTGCTGGCCTACCTGGTGCGCCGCCTGCTGGAAAACGGCGCCAACTCCTCGTTTGTGCACCAGTTGGCGGACGAATCGGTGGGCATGCAGGAGCTGCTGATTTCACCTCTGCGCCTGGAGCCGCACCCCAGCCTGCCGCTGCCGGTTGACCTCTTTGGCACGCATACTGGTGCGCGCAAAAACAGCACCGGGCTGGACTTGACCGTACCGGCCATGCGTGCGCCACTCCTGGCGGCGTGCGAGTCGGTAGCCGTACCCGTGGTGCCCGAGTTTGATGTCCAATCCATCGCCAAAGCTTATTCCGCCTGCGCAAGCAGCTACCAAAAGTGGAGCAAGACCGCTGTGGCCGAGCGCGCCGCCATCCTGCGCAAAGCCGCCGACACCTTGCTGGCGCAAACGCCGCAGTTCTGCGCCGTGCTGGTCAAAGAAGCCCACAAGACCTGGGGCGACGCCGTGAGCGAAGTGCGTGAGGCGGTCGACTTTTTGCGCTACTACGCCGATGAAGCCCAGCGCATCATGCAGCCCCTGGCGATGCCGGGCGTGACCGGTGAGACCAATACCCTGTCGCTCACCGCCCGCGGCGTGTGGGTGTGCATCAGTCCATGGAATTTTCCGCTGGCGATTTTTGCCGGCCAGGTGTCCGCCGCGCTGGCTACCGGCAACACCGTGCTGGCCAAACCCGCCGAACAAACCCCTGGCGTCGCGCAGATGGTGGTGCAACTGCTGCACGCAGCAGGCGTGCCCGTTGACGCGCTGCAGCTGCTGCACGGCGCTGGCGAAACCGTGGGCGCGGCGCTGGTGGCGCAGCCCGGTGTAGCCGGGGTGGTGTTCACTGGCTCCACGCAGGTCGCGAAAATCATCAACCGGGCGCTGGCCGCCCAAGACGGCGCTATCGTGCCGCTGATTGCCGAGACCGGCGGTATTAACGCCATGCTGGTGGACTCCTCCGCCCTGCCCGAGCAGGTGGTGGATGCGGTGGTGCAAAGTTCCTTTCGCTCGGCCGGACAACGCTGCTCGGCGCTGCGCCTGCTGTGCGTGCACGAAGGCATTGCCGATGGCGTGATCGCGATGCTGCAGGGCGCAGCCCTTGAGCTGGTAGTGGGCGACACCGCTGACCTGGCAACCGATGTCGGCCCGGTGATTGACGTGGAGGCGTATGACACCATCCAGCGCCACATTGCGCGGCTCCATGCAGAGGCAAAACCACTGCTAGCCCCCGTGGAAAATGCACAAGCAGCTACTAATTCAATAGCAAGTTTCATGGTGGGGCCCGTGCCCAATCTGATCGCGCCACAGGCTTTTGAAGTGCGCAGCATCGCCGACGTGAAGGCCGAGATCTTCGGACCGGTGCTGCAAATCGTGCGCTGGAGTGGTGACCCTGCCGAGGTGATTGCCCAGGTCAACGCGCTGGGCTACGGCCTCACCCTGGGCATCCAGACCCGCATTGATTCCAGAGCCCAAGCTCTGGCTGCCGCCGCGCAGGTGGGCAACATCTACATCAACCGCAACATGATTGGTGCCGTGGTGGGTGTGCAGCCCTTTGGCGGAGAAGGCCTGTCAGGTACCGGCCCCAAAGCCGGTGGCCCGCACTACCTCTATCGCTTCTGTGCGGAACAAACGGTGACGGTGAACACCACGGCAGCCGGGGGTAACGCGGCGCTGCTTGCAGCGCAGCATTGAGTTAACCACGGGCTGCCGCAGTGGCGGCATCTCACGCTGGCCCCCCGTTCAGGGAATGAAGCTCAAACTTTCTGGCAGCGGCAGCACGACTGGCGTTTCAAAGAATGCTCCCGGACCATCCGGGTCGATGGTGAGCGCGCCGTTGCTGGCAAAGAACGCGGCAATCTGCTGCTGGGCGGCGATGGCGTAGGGTGCCGAAGCAGGTATCCCGATATTTGTCAGGAATGTGTGCGGGTTCTTCGGTACGCCGGGGCTGGCGACAAAGGCCAGGTCATTGCGGAAAAGCGTGGCGCGGTCTTGCAGCGCACCGGCCCGCAGGATAGCGCTGGTGGTCGGATTGGGCACCGTCACGTCGCCCTTGGCGAACTGCACGATCACCGGCTTGGCCGCGCTGCCCGGCAGCGGCGACTTGCGGATCAGCGGCGCGTACGACACCGGGTTGCCGCTTTGCTGCACCCACTCGGAGCGGTCGAGGAACTGCGCAATGGCGGTGGCACCCGGCACGTTGTTGACAACCGGCGGCAGGTCGCGCAGCGGCATGTTTTCATTGAAGTTCAGATTGAACGGCACTGGCACGCCCGGTGTGGGCGGCAGGTTCAGCAACTGTGGCTGACGCGTCGCCAGGGCGGCAGCCGTCAGGAAGCGGAACGCGCCCAGTCGCGCCACTTCGGCGATTGAGCCACCGGGCACGTTCGGCACGCCGGCCTTGATGTTGGGTTCGATCCCCAGCAGCTTGGTGCCGTAGATGCCGCCGAACGACTGGCCCGCGTAATAGATGCGCTGCGCGTTCAGGTCGGGCGTGCCGTCACCGTCGATGTCCATGCCGACCTCCACCTCGCGTACCAGCTGCATCAGGTCGATCACGGTCTGACGCAGGCCGTCGCGGCTGCTGATAATGGTTCGCGGCGCCGCGGCGTTCACGCCCTCGGTGCTGTCGATGGTGCCATTGCCGTCCTGGTCAAAACCGCGCCCGCCCGCTGGCACGCTGACCGGTGCGCCAACCGTACGCAGCACATTGAGCGAGCCCAACGCCCCGCCACCGTGGCCGACCACATTGATCGCCAGCGTCGCGATGCCTTGCGAGGCAAATACCGAGCCGACTGTCCACGGCGCACCATACATGCTGTCGGTGAACCCGTGGCCGAAAATCGCCACCGGCCAGCCGCCCGCGGGCTTGATCCCCGCCGGCACAAAGAGCTGGAAGATGATGTCGTTGCTACCCTGCGCACGCGGGCTGCCGCTGAGCGTGGGCGTGGCGGGAATGAACTGGCCGGTCGTCAGATAGCTGGGCGAGCTGAACTTGCCATAGGCGAGTTGCGCGACCGCGCCGGGCACGATGTTCAGCGCCGGCGTCGGCAAAAAGCCAGGTGTGAAAGCCGGCGCCGTGCCGGTCTGGCGATTGAACTGAACGCCTTGCAGGCCGGCCAGTGGAAATACCGCTCGCACTGCAGCACCGCCCGAGGTGCCAATCATGAAGCTGGCGGCTGCAGGGGTGCTGGCCTTGATCTGCCGCATGATATTGGCCAGGTCGCTGGTGGCCGTCTGTGTGGTAAACACCGTGGCGGCCGTGACGCGGCCCGCACCCCGATGCAGGCGCGACGCATCGCGCAGCTCGCGGCGGTATTCGTCGCTGCCCTGGCTGCGCAGGCTGCGCGCGCCCTCGTCGCTGTCGTCGTCATCCAGATGCGCGCGCTTGATTGGCTTGCCGCTGGCATCGCGCACGCCGCTGGTCACAATCAGCACATAGCGTGAATGCTCGGCCAGCAGCTCATCGGGCTCGAACACCAGCGTGTTCGTCGCCGGGTCCCACAGGCGCTGGTTGATGCCGACTTTTTGCCCGAAGCCGCGCGCCGTCAGCACGTCGCCCAGGTTCAGCAGGTACACCGTGTCGCTCGTCACGCTGTTCACGTCGATAGCGCCCGTGAACGGCACGGTAATGCGCGGCTGGGTGGAAAACCCGTCGAGGCCGTTGATGACCGCGATGTCTTCGCAGTCGCTCACCCGCACGGCGCAATCGGGCGTGGGCAGGTTCACGCGGCGATAGCTGCGGTTGCCCCAGTCGCGCTGCGTGTAGCGGTCGCTGGGGAAAGGGCTGCCGGCCAGGTCGCCGGTTTCGAACTTCACCCGCACGCCCGATGAGGGCGAATCCGCTTGGACAACCAGCGGACTCAAGGTTGTCAATACCGCGAAGCTCGCGGAAAGCAAAAGGCCGGGCGCGATCGGGCGCGTTGAAATACGCATGACGTTGTCTCCTGGTTTTTTTTGGGGTTCGCACTGCTGCGTCCCGCTTTATAGGCTTTGCGCGGCAAATTGAAAAGTCCCCTGCGCGACACCCGCCCATAAAAGGTGCCAGCCCCTCGTGTGGGGCGGGCTCCGATCTGGCAACCGACGCATGTCCGGTGATTGGGCGGGAGGCGTTTGACGCCCTTCACATGCACATCGAGCACCTCCAGTCAGAGTAAAAAGTGCTTGTAGCCCCGGCGCAGACTGCGCAAGCAGCTACCAAATCCATAGCAAATCAGACCGCCGCGCATGCGGGCAACATCGACATCAACCGCAACCTGATTGGCACGGTGATGGGCGCTACAAGGACGTTACGAGGGCCGCTTCATCTGGCACGAGGTGGGTTGGGAGCTGATGTACGAATCCCAGACCACTTCCGAACGGAAGCCATAACCGGTGTTTTCGGCGTCGTATTTCACGCCCTTGGTGCCCTGCTTGGCCCAGACGCCGAGAAACAAAGGCGCCAGCAACTGGTGATCGGTCTTGCGCATTTGCACATCGCCGATCGGGCTCTTGTAGTTCATGCCTTCCAGTGCGAATGCCACCTGCTTGGGGTTGGTGGACTTGGCCTTGCGCATCGCCTCCAGCAGCATGTTCATGGTGTTCCAGTGGGCTGCAAAGATGAAGTCTTCGTTGTACTTTTTCTTGTAACCCACGTAGATTTTTTCCAGTTCCGGTGTGGGCGCGTTGTGGCCCCAGTTCCAGATCACTCCCACCTTGTCAGCGCCCCAGGATCCCATCTGGGCGGGTGTTCCGGGGTTGTTGGCATTCATGGTGTAGAAGTTGATGTTCAGGCCGAAGTCGCGCGCGGATTTGAACAACAGCGTCAGATCGCTACCCCAGTTGGAGGTGATCACCGTGTCGGCGCCTGATGCGGCAATCTTCGCCACGTAGGGAGCAAAGTCGCGTATCTGGGCGATCGGCACAAAATCATCACCAACAATTTGCACGTCAGGACGCTTACGTGCCAAATATTCCTTCGCCGCCTTGGACACCTGTTTGCCATGGGTGTAGTCCTGGTTCAGCAGGTACACCTTCTTGACGTTGGGCTTGTCCTTCAGGTAGGTGGTCAGCGCCTCAATCTTCATCTCGCTGGACGGGTAAAAGCGGAAGTGCCAGAAGCTGCAACGGTCGTTGGTCAGGGACGGGTCCATGGCCGAGTAGTTGAGAAACACGGTGGCTTTGTCCGGCTCCCGGTCTCCCAGCTTGTTGAGTGCCTCCACCAGTGCGAGGGCAACACCCGAGCCACCGCCCTGGGTGATGAAGTGAATGTCCCGGTCCGAGGCCGACTTCAGGGCCGAGACGCTCTCCTGGGGTGAGCCCTTGTTGTCGAACGGCACGATTTCAAACTTCGGATCTGTGGCCGCGCTTTTGTCGTTGAGCTGCAAAACCACTTCACGCAGTTGCTTGAGCGAGTTTTGGCCGGTCAGCGCAAAGGGGCCCGAGAGCACGTCAATAAAACCGATCTTGACGGTTTCGGCGGCACCACAGGCAGTGGCCACCGTGAAGGCGGCTGCACACAGCAGGGGTTTGAGAAAGCGGAACGAATGCATGGGCAACTCCTCGTGACCGGCGGTCCGGCGGGTGGTTTAGAAACATAAATGGTATCGGGGCCTTCGGTTAGCCGGTGGCCCCAATGCGACACAGCCCGGTCAGGGCGGGTTCATGCGGTTGGTTCATAACCGCAAGAAGCTGGCCGCAGTATTCACACCAAAACCCCGCGCTTTTCCTGATATCTACCGCCGTCGCGCAATGCTAAGCTGTCGTAAAAGGAACAGCGTCCGTCTCCATCCGGTTGGCGGTCGCACCAAAAATACGGATTTAAAGGCCTGCCAATGCAAGATAACCCCACCCAAAGCCAGTCGGTTGCACGAAAACTGGCTTTGCTGTCCATTGGCATCATCGCGGCGGTGCTCTTGCTGCTGGCCATTGGTATCAGTGTGGTGTCCGGGCGAACTGCGCGCCAGCAGGTTCAGGACGCCGTGGCCGAAAAGGTGCAAGGCATCGCCAATGCAGTGGACGCGACGGATGCCACGGCGCGCGAGCTGATCAAGCGGTCGTTCAAGACCCTTCAGCAGGCGTATGAAGCCACCATGTCGCTCGATGAGGCGAGCGGCGAGCTCAAGAGCTATGGCGTTGCAGTCAACAACCAATTCGGACCGGTGGACGAATTCACCCGGAACACGGGCGGCGTGGGAACGATTTTTGTCAAAAAAGGCGATGATTTTCTGCGCGTCACGACATCCCTTTTGAAGCAGGATGGCGAGCGCGCCATGGGCACCGTGCTCGATCACGCCCACCCGGCCTACAAGCTCATGCTGGCGGGGCAGCCCTACACCGGGCGCGCCGCGCTGTTTGGCAAACCCTATATGACCCATTACGAGCCCATCAAGAACGCGGATGGGAAGATTGTCGGCATTCTTTTCGTCGGCAATGACATTTCCCTTTTTCAGGCGGCGCTGGACAAGCAGGTCGCCGAGACCCGTTTCTTTGAAACCGGCGGTGTCTATGTGCTTGACCCGCGCGCGGCGGTTGCCGATGCAGTCTTTGTGGTCCACCCCACAGCCAAAGGCAAAAAGGTGACCGAGGCCTTTCCGCAGGCTGTTGACTTCCTGGGCGCCATGGCTGCATCCACGGACGGCTACGTTGACAATGCCACGTCCTTGCTGGACCCTGCATCCTCCGGGAAATGGGCGGTCATACGCAAGGTCAAAACAGGCAACTGGTGGGTGGTGGCAGAGGTTTCCCGGTCCGAGTCACTCCGGCAGCACTGGACCAATATGGCCGTTATCTGGGGCCTCATGGCGGTGGCGGTGCTGTTGCTGGGAGCCGCTATCTTCCTGGTGGTCCGGCGCACGGTCAGCCAACCTTTGAGCGAGTTGACGACCGTGGTCAAGGCAGTTGCCGACGGTGACTTGACGCATTCCTTCCAGTCCGCAGGGCGTGATGAGATTGGCGCTTTGGTGCAAGAGGTCGAAGGCCTGCGCCAGCGTTACCAGGGCGCCCTGTCACAGGTGCGGTCGTCTGCGGACAGCATCAGTACCGCCAGTTCCGAGATTGCCAGTGGCAACCAGGATCTGAGCGTGCGCACCGAACAGACGGCGAGCAACCTGCAGCGTACGGCGTCCAGCATGGAGTTGCTGACCGCTACCGTGCGACAGTCTGCAGACTCCGCTCGCCAGGCCAATCAGCTGGCGGCGTCGGCAGCAGAAGTCGCCGCGCGTGGCGGCACCGTGGTCGGGCAGGTCGTTGCCACCATGGACGACATCAACCACAGCTCGCGCAAGATTGCGGACATCATCAGTGTGATTGATGGCATTGCCTTTCAAACCAACATTCTGGCGCTCAATGCTGCCGTGGAAGCGGCGCGCGCTGGGGAGCAGGGGCGGGGTTTTGCCGTGGTGGCCAGTGAAGTGCGCAGTCTGGCACAGCGCAGTGCCGAAGCGGCCAAAGAGATCAAGACGCTGATTACCGCTTCGGTGGACAAAATTACGTCCGGTGCCACGCTGGTAAAAAATGCGGGTGCCACCATGGACGAAATCGTGGGCTCGGTTCAACGTGTTGGGGACATTATTGGCGAGATTTCGTCAGCCGCAGCAGAACAGTCGGAAGGCATCAGTGAAGTCAATACGGCGGTCAGTCAGCTGGACCAGATGACACAGCAAAACGCGGCGCTGGTTGAGCAGTCTGCCGCCGCAGCGGAAAGTCTGCGCGAGCAAGCCCATCGCCTGGCTGAAGCCGTGGCGGTATTCCGCCTGGAGGGCGGCCGCCTCCACTAGGGGAATTTACGTACCCTACAGCCCGCGTTCGGGGGTAAACTTTTCCTGCTATGTTGCAAAAAACCCGTGTTATTCGGAGTAGATATGTCAGAACAAAAAATCACCAACGGAGCGGCTGCGCGCGCCCTACTGGGCGACCGGGTACTGCTGGTAGCCATTGGCTTAAGTGCCATCGCCAGCGTTATTTTGGGATTGCAGTTTGTTGATTCAGGCTTGGCGTTAGGCGCTGCTGCGGCGTTGCTGGTTCTGGCGGGGGTGGGGTACTCGGCTGGCAGTGGCAGCCAGGTCAGCCGCTATGTGCTGACCTTTGTGTTGGTGGCGTTCGTTGCGCTTCAAATTCAATTGGCACGGGGCATGCTGGAGCTTCACTTCGGGGTATTCGTGGTGCTGGCTTTTCTGCTGGTGTATCTCGACTGGAAGATCATTGTCTTTGGAGCCGCGCTGATTGCGGTGCACCATGTTGCGTTCGACCGCATGCAGGCGGCCGGTTGGGGCTTCTATTGCACCACGCAAGCAGATTTCATGGTCATCGTGCTGCATGCGGTGTATGTAGTTATTCAGGCTGGCGTGGAGGTGGTGCTGGCAATCAATATGAATCGTGCGGCACAACAAGGCGATGAGCTGGGGCAGTTGGTGGCCAGCGTCAACCGGGCGGACGGTATCTCGCTCAATGTGGCCGGTGTGGTCACCGCGACCGAGGGAGGCAATGCATTGAAGTCCACTTTGAGTCGCATGGAGTTGGCTGTGTCGACCGTGCGTACGGGCGCTTCAGGCATTGAGGTGGCTTGCTCCGAAATTGCCAGCGGCAACCAGGATCTGAGCAACCGAACCGAGCAGACGGCCAGCAACCTGCAGCGCACCGCCAGCAACATGACGGCGTTGACCACCACGGTTCGGCAATCGGCGGAGAGTGCGCGTCAGGCAAACCAGCTGGCCATGAGCGCCAGCGCGGTGGCCGCCAAGGGTGGCGATGTGGTGGCCCAGGTGGTGCAGACCATGCAGGGCATCAATGAGTCGTCGCGCAAGATTTCAGACATCATCAGCGTCATTGATGGCATTGCCTTTCAGACCAATATTCTTGCGCTGAACGCAGCGGTCGAAGCCGCCCGCGCGGGTGAGCAGGGCCGGGGTTTTGCGGTGGTGGCATCCGAGGTGCGATCACTGGCCGGGCGCTCCGCCGAAGCGGCCAAGGAAATCAAGAGCCTCATTGGCGCCAGCGTGGAGCGGGTGGAGCAGGGCACCGTGTTGGTGGGCCAGGCGGGCACCACGATGACCGAGGTGGTGAGCAGCATTCGCCGTGTCACCGACATCATGGGTGAGATCAGTGCGGCTACCAGTGAACAGGCTGCCGGCGTGGCTGAGGTGGGAGAAGCCGTCACGCAGATGGACCAGGCGACCCAACAGAATGCCGCGCTTGTAGAGCAGATGGCAGCCGCTGCCAGCAGCCTGAATTCGCAGGCGCAAGAGCTGGTGCAAACGGTTGCGGTGTTCACTGCGGGCGATGGTCAGGGTGCACAGCAAGGGCAACGCGCACGGCCCAGCTTTCAGGCACCCGTTCGGGCGCAGCCCCCAGTATTCAAAACGACGGCAAAAGCAGTCGCTGCGCCCGCCCGCACGGCCCCAAGAGTGGGGGCGCCCGCGCCGAAACTGGCCGCACCCAAGGCCGCCGCACCCAAGCCTGCGGGCCGAGGTGGCGATGATGATTGGGAAACTTTTTGAATCTAAAACCTGCGCACCATCGGAAGGGGGGCTTTGGCAACAGTGACGCCCGTGTTGTCATTGGAGATTTTCCCTGGTACGAGATGGTCTGGCGCTCGTTGCGCGGCGACTTCAAACCCTTGGCCGAGCCAGCGGGAGGCTATGCGGCATTTGCCCGTGAATGGGTGACACCGGTAGACCACGCGCGCCTCGCGCCGCGGCAAACGGCCCCGGTGATGACCTGGCTGGGGCATGTGTCCATGCTGTTGCAAGTCGGTGGCTTGAACATACTCCTGGACCCCACGCTGGCAGGCTTTGCCGGGCCCTATGGCCGCTTTGGCGCACCGCGCCGGGTACCGGCTCCGCTAACACCCGAGGAACTGCCGCCCATCGACGTGGTACTGATCTCCCACAATCATTACGATCACCTGTGCGACGACACGATTGGGCGGCTTATGGCCGCGGGTCATCAGCCGCGATTCTTTGTACCCCTTGGCCTGAAGCCCTGGTTCGATACGCGCAACATTCCCCACGTGACCGAACTCGACTGGTGGGGCCAGGCGCATATCAACGACGGGTTGCAGTTGCACTTCACGCCATCGCAGCACTGGAGCCGGCGCACACCCTGGGACACCAATGCATCACTATGGGGTGGCTACCTGCTGGAGTGGAACCGCAAAGAGGCGGAGCCCTGGCGGTTTCTGTTCCCCGGCGATACCGGCTACAGCGCCGATTTCAAGGCCATCCGCGCACGGCTGGGCGCGGTGGATTTTCTGGCCCTGCCCATAGGCGCCTATTTGCCGCGTGACTTCATGAAAAACATGCACGTCAACCCGGCCGACGCGGTGCAGCTGATGCTGGACGTGGAAGCCAAACAGGCCATGGGCGTGCACTGGGGCACTTTCATGCTCACGCAAGAGGCGTTTGACCACCCGCCGCGTGATCTGGCCATTGCCCTGCGTGCGCGTGGCTTGCCGCAGGACTCTGTCTGGCTGATGCGCCACGGCGAGACGCGGGCTATTCCGCTGTCCTGAAGTAGTCAGGCCAGCAGTTTCAGCAGCATCCAGAAGAACAGTACCAGCTGAACGCTCCAGAAGCTGGCGCGCACCAGCACATGGAGCTGTCCAACGCCCAGCAAATGAACCGCGGTCTGCCCAACGCGGGCGTACAGCACCCAGGGAGCCAGCAGGGCAATGGCATCCAGCCGACCCATGGCAGCTGCAGCGAGCACGATCACGGCGAACACCGGAAGGTTCTCCAGGCAATTGGCATGTGCGTCCTCTATGCGCTTGACCAGTGCTGCGTCGTCAGCTGGTTTGGCACCCCGCGGCCAGTGATTGATGGGCGTACCGGTGACGAATTTCAGGCCCCGATAGAGAAAGACGGCCGCAATGAGCAGCAATGTCCAAGCGGCAAACCCGAGCAGTGCTTGTAGTGGAGACATGGGGTGGAGTTCCTGCGTAGTTGAAAGTTGGACCTTAACGAATCAGGAAGTTCAGCACTGTCACCCACTTGTCTATGCCACGCGGGGTTTCACCCTGGACGCCGCCAGCTTGGCGTTGGTGCGCGCCACTTCCACATCGGCATCAAACGCCAGCGCCACGCCCATGCGGCGTTTGACAAAGCTTTCGGGCTTGCCAAACAGGCGGATGTCGGAGTTGGGCACTTGCAGGGCGTCGGCCACGCCGTCAAACACAATGCCTTGTGCGTCGACACCGCCGTAGATCACGGCACTGGCGCCGGGGCTGCGCAGCGCGGTGTTCACGGGCAGGCCCAAAATCGCGCGGGCGTGCAGCTCAAACTCGCTTTGCAATTGCGTGCACATCGTCACCATGCCGGTGTCGTGCGGGCGCGGGCTCACTTCGCTGAACCACACCTGGTCGCCCTTGACGAACAGCTCGACACCAAACAGGCCCAAGCCCGTGGATTGGCCGTCCAGGCCCATGCCAAGGTTGTCGGTGACGGCTTTGGAAATTTCTTGTGCGCGCAACAGCGCAGCGGGGTGCATGGGGTGGGGTTGCCAGCTTTCTACATAGTCGCCGTTGACCTGGATATGGCCAATGGGCTCACAGAATTGGGTTTCTACGGAGCCGCTAGCGGCTTTCGCGCGCACGGTCAGCAGGGTGATTTCGTAGTCAAAGTCAATAAAGCCTTCAACAATGATACGGCCATGGCTCACCCGGCCACCGGCCATGGCGTAGTCCCACGCTTTTTGCACGTCGGCCGGGCCGCTGATCTTGCTCTGGCCTTTGCCCGAGCTGCTCATCACCGGCTTGACGATGCAGGGGTAGCCGATGCCCGGCTTGCCGCCCACGCCGTCAATCGCGGCTTGCAGTTCGGCCAGCGAGTCGCAAAATTTATAGGGGCTGGTGGGCAAACCCAGCGTCTCGGCGGCCAGGCGGCGGATACCTTCGCGGTCCATGGTCAGGCGCGCAGCGCGGGCGGTGGGGATCACGCGCACGGTGCCAGCGGCTTCCAGCTGCTCCAGCATGGCGGTGGCGATGGCTTCAATCTCGGGTACCACCAGGTCGGGCTTCTCCGCCTCGATCAGCGCCTTGAGTTGCGCCGGGTCGCTCATGGTGATGGTGCGCGCATGGTGGGCCACTTGCTGGCCGGGCGCGTTCTCGTAGCGGTCCACCGCAATGGTTTCCACGCCCAGGCGCTGCAGCGCAATCAGGACTTCTTTTCCCAGTTCGCCGCTGCCCAGCAGCATGACTTTGGTGGCGTTGGGGGACAGGGGGGTGCCGAGGGTTTTCATATCAAAAGTTCCAAAGGTTCCAAAGGTTCTGTAAGGGTTCTAAAATTTATTTGCGCATCAGCGTGCTCTTGCCAAAGAGCGACTCAATCAGGTCCACCGCCACCTGTGCGGTGCGGTTGCGCTCATCCAGCGCGGGGTTCAGTTCCATCACGTCCAGCGAGGCCAGGCGGCCGGTGTCGGCAATCATCTCCATGCACAACTGCGCCTCGCGGTAGTTGGGGCCGCCGCGCACCGTGGTGCCCACGCCGGGGGCGATGTCGGGGTCCAGAAAATCGACATCAAAGCTCACATGTAAATGGGTGTTGGCATCCACCAGCGCCAGCGCCAACTCCATGGCGGCGCGCATGCCCATCTCGTCGATGTAGCGCATGTCAAATACTTCCAGATCCTGCTCGTGCACAAAGCGTTTTTCGCCTTCGTCCACGCTGCGAATGCCAATCTGGCGAATCCATTTGGCTTGAATGGCAGGTACCTGGCCGCCGATCTCCGTCAGCTCGCGCGGGCCAAAGCCGCACAGGCAGGCCACCGGCATGCCGTGGATGTTGCCGCTGGGGGTGAGGGCGTTGGTGTTGAAGTCGGCATGGGCATCGAGCCACAAAATGCGCAGCTTCTTGCCGGTGTCGCGGCAGTGGCGGGCCACGGCGCTGATTGACCCGATGCCCAGGCAGTGGTCGCCGCCCAGCAAGATGGGCAGACGCCCCGCCGTCAGCTCGGCATACATGGCGTCATGCACCGCCTGGTTCCAGGCAGCTACTTCGGCCAGGTGCCGGTAGCCGTCGACAGGTGGGAGCCAGGGGTTGGCGGGGCCGGCTACGTTGCCCCGGTCCAGCACTTCGAGTCGGTGGCTGCTTAAAACGCTGGCGATGTTGGCCACGCGCAGGGCTTCGGGCCCCATGCTGGCGCCGCGGGTGCCTGCACCAATGTCGGTGGGGGCGCCAATCAGGCTGATTTTGTTGTTCATGGTGAATCGCTAAAAAGGCAAAAACACTCAGTGCGTCTGCAATGTAAAAACCGGCAGGCGTTCGCCCACTTGCACGCCGCGTGCGTTGATCAAAGGCTGGGCGCGCCAAGGTTCCAGTGCGTCGCGCTGCGCGCCGTTCAGCCAGCCCAGTTGGTCCATGACGGCAACGCTGGCGGCAAACAAGGCGGGTTTGTTGGCATCAATGATCTTGATGGCAAAGGCCTCGCCGCGGCTCTTGCTGCCCACCACCTGCACGCCATCTGCGCCGACTTTGCTGACCCAGTCACCGCCACCTGCCTGCATGAACGCCAGGTCGTTGCGGCCCGTGCCACTGACCAGTTCCGGATGGCTGGTCATCGCTTCGCTCAATTGGGCAAAGCTGTTGCCAAATTCGCTGTCGCGCAAGCCACTGGCCAAGCGTGCGTAGCCATAGGCAAGGCGCGCAAGCGGCATGGCGTAGTTGGGTGCCGAGCAGCCGTCAATGCCCATTGGCATGGCGTTTGCCTCCATGCCGACGGCGCGGGCTACATCGCGGCGAATGGCTTGTTGCAGGGGGTGTGCGGGGGCAATGTAGTCTTCCAGCGGCAGACCGTGCTGCACGCAGTGGGCCAAGAAACCGGCATGTTTTCCGCTGCAGTTGTTGTGCAGTTCGTCAAACACGGCACCTGGTGGCGCGGACTGTTCAAAGAAGGTGAATTGCAGTGGCACATGGCAACCACAACGCAATGCGCGGGTGCCGAGACCAGCCTTGCCGAGCATGTCGCCCGCCTGCGTTACGTGCATGTCTTCGCCGTTGTGGCTGGCGCAGAGCATGGCGACCTGAGCGGTCGTGAAACCAAAGTGCTGCGGGCCATTGGCTTCCATAAACGGCAGGGCCTGCAGTGCCTTGAGCGTGGAGCGGGTAAAAGTCAACCAGTTCGGATCACCGGCCTGAGCGACGAGCTTGCCAGCCGTGTTGACCACGGCCACCGATCCAAAATGCTGGTTCTCCAGCGTGCCACCGCGGGTGAGTTCAATCAGGGAAACATGTTGCATACCGGCATTGTCCCGTAATTTGGATTTCCTGCCGTTCTGTCACCGGCTTGACGCCGGGTGTGCCCACCCTGCCGCACAATGCCCGCATGCACCCCATTCGATCCCCCCTGCAGGCCCAGATTGTTCAATGGCTGATAGCCCCCGGCGCAACGGTGAACGCCGGCGATGTCGTCGTGATTCTGGAAGCCATGAAGATGGAGCACGAGGTCCGTGCCGAAGCCGCTGGGCGCATTACCGAGCTGCTGTTTGCTGCGGGCGACATGGTGCACCAAGGTGATTTGCTATGTATTTCGGAGCGGCTCGCGCAGCATCCACGGGGGCTGGAGGCCGAAAATGCTCAAAATAGTGCTGTAGAGGAGCCTGCGCCTGCCCGCGCTGACGCCGCCCAGGATTCTGGCCCTGTAACCGTGCGCGCCGACCTGCAGCGCCTGCAGCAGCGCGAAGCCTTGACCCAGGACGCCAGCCGCCCTGAGGCCGTAGCCAAGCGCCATGCCCTAGGTCTGCGCACCGCGCGCGAAAACATCGCCGACCTGTGCGATGCCGACACCTTCATTGAATACGGCGCTTTGGCCGTCGCTGCCCAGCGCAGCCGCCGCACCGAGGCGGACCTGATTCAGAACACCCCCGCCGATGGCATGGTCACCGGGCTGGGTTGCATCAACGGCGCCCAAGTGGCCGTGATGTCCTACGACGCCACCGTGCTGGCGGGCACGCAAGGCATGCGCAACCACCAGAAGACCGATCGCCTGCTCGGTATCGCCCTGCAAAACAAATTGCCGGTGGTGCTGTTTGCTGAAGGCGGTGGCGGCAGGCCTGGGGATGTGGACATGCCCATCGTGGCGGGGCTCCATGTGGCCACCTTTGCCAGCTATGCGCGGCTCAACGGCCAGGTGCCGGTGGTGGGAATCGTGGCGGGGCGCTGCTTTGCCGGCAACGCCGCGCTGCTGGGTTGCAGCGATGTGATCATCGCCACCCGCTCCAGCAACATCGGCATGGGTGGCCCGGCGATGGTGGAGGGCGGGGGCTTGGGTGTTTTCAAGCCCGAACAGATTGGCCCGGCCAGCGTGCAGCACGGCAATGGGGTGATTGATATTTTGGTGGACGACGAAGCGCAGGCGGTCGCTGCCGCCAAGCACTACCTGTCATTTTTCCAGGGCATGGCCGCCGACTTCACGCCACCGCCCGCCAACGCCCTGCGCGACGTGGTGCCCCAGAACCGGTTGCGTGTGTATGACGCGCGCGTGGCCATGCAAGGCATGGCCGATGTGGGCTCACTGCTGGAACTGCGCACGGGTTTTGGCAAGGGCATTCACACCGCGCTGGCGCGCATTGAAGGCCGTCCGGTCGGCTTGCTGGCCAACAACCCGATGCACCTGGGTGGCGCCATCGACGCCGATGCGGCGGACAAGGCGGCGCGCTTCATGCAACTGTGCAACGCCCACCGCCTGCCCATGGTGAGCCTGGTGGATACCCCGGGGTTCATGGTGGGCCCGGACACCGAGGCCACGGCGCAGGTGCGCCATGTCAGCCGCCTGTTCATTGCCGCTGCGCATTTGCGCGTGCCCTTTTTGAGCGTGGTTCTGCGCAAAGGCTACGGCTTGGGTGCCATGGCCATGACGGCGGGCGGCTTTCATTCCCCGCTGTTCACCGTGGCCTGGCCGACCGGTGAATTTGGCGCCATGGGGCTGGAAGGCGCCGTGCGCCTGGGCTTTCGCAAGGAGCTGGAGGCGGCGTCGGAAGGGTCACAACGCGAGGCACTTTATGACCAGCTGGTGGCACGCCAATATGAAAACGGCAGCGCCATGAACATGGCCGCCACGCTGGAGATTGATGCCGTGATTGACCCGGCGCACACGCGTGCCTGGCTGGTGCGGGGCTTGGAGGCTGGACGGGTGAGCGCCACGGTCGATGGGGGCGGACGCTTCAGCATCGACACCTGGTGAGGCCTGGCGCACGCATGAAAGTTTTCAACACAACCGATACCCGGTCCGCCTTGCCCTTTGACCGTCTGATCGACGCGCTTCGCCGCATGTTTGTGGAAGGCTGCGAAGTGCCGTTGCGCCACACCCACACCCTGACGGCTCCTGATGGCAGTCAGGGTACGGTGTTGATCATGCCGGCATGGCGCCCCGACGGCTATCTGGGAATCAAGACGGTCAACATCTTTCCTGGCAATTCCGCCCGGGGGTTGCCGGGCTTGTTTGCGACGTATGTGCTGTTTGATGCGCGGACCGGCGAACCACTGGCCCAGATGGATGGCAACGAAATCACCTCGCGGCGCACCGCCGCCGCATCGGCACTGGCAGCATCCAGTCTGGCGCGACCCGATTCAAAGCGCCTGCTGGTGGTGGGCGCAGGGCGCGTTGCGGCCCTCATTGCGCACGCCTACCGTCAGGTGTTGCCCATTGAAACGGTTCAGGTGTGGGCCCGTAACCCGGCGCAGGCGGCAGCGCTGGTGGCGCAATGGCGTGCTGCGGGCGTGTCTGCCAGCGTGGCCAGCCACCTGGCCGAGGCGGTTGCACAGGCCGACATCATCAGTTGTGCCACCTTGGCCACCGAGCCCGTCATTCAGGGAAGCTGGCTGCAGGCAGGCAGCCATCTGGACTTGATCGGCAGCTTCACGCCCACCATGCGTGAGGCCGACGATGCCTGCTTCGCAGGCGCCAGACTGTTTGTGGATACCGACGAAGCACTGCTAAAAAGCGGCGACCTGCTCGGGCCTTTGTCCCGTGGTGTCATTTCGAAAACCGATGTGCTTGGCACCTTGGCAGACCTGTGCCGCGGTACGGTGGTGGGGCGCCAGACACCAAGTGAGCGAACCGTTTTCAAGTCGGTCGGTACCGCGCTGGAAGACCTGGGCGCGGCGTCGCTGGTTTTTGAGAGTGACCGACAATAGAGCGCTTCCAAAGACTGAAATACCCATGCAGAAACACGCCGAGGCCCGCGCCGATTCAACGACCCACACACCTGCTGCGCTGGAGCAGCTGCTGGGCCTGTTCACCCTCGAAAGCCTCACGTCCGATCATTTCATCGGGCAAAGCCTGGACCTGGGATTTCGCAACCTGTTTGGCGGGCATATTCTGGGTCAGGCCTTGGTGGCAGCGGGCAATACCTGTGAACAGCGCGATGCGCACTCCCTGCACGCCTATTTCATCCGGGGCGGCGACCCGCTCGCCCCCATTCATTACCACGTGGACCGAATCCGCGACGGCAACACCTTCAGCGTGCGCCGGGTCGTCGCCTCGCAGGGCGAGAAGGCCATTCTCATTTTGTCGGCCTCCTTCCAGGCCGATGAGCAGGGTTTTGAGCACCAGGCGGTGATGCCTGATGTGCCGTCACCCGAGTCGCTGGCGGTGGCTGTCAGGAGTTCGCGCCCGGTTCCGGAGTTGATTCCGTCACAGCCTTCAGCCCGTGTCACCCCGGACCTTGCCATCGAAATCCGCCCGGTGGACCCGGTGGACCACCTCAATCCCGGCAAGTCAGCGCCCAGCCAGCACATCTGGTTTCGTGCAGCCGGCCCGGTAGCGGGCAACCAGGCGCTACACAAGTGTCTGCTCGCCTACGCTTCGGACTTTGGCTTGCTGGGAACGTCCCTGCGCCCGCATGCCGCCAGCTACTACCAGCCGGACATGGTGACTGCCAGTCTGGACCATGCCATGTGGTTTTACGATGACTTCCGGATAGACGACTGGCTGCTGTACGTGTGCGAAAGCCCGGTCGCCGGGCATGCGCGTGGTTTGAACCACGGGAGCATCTTCAGCCGCGACGGGCGGTTGGTCGCCTGCGTCACACAAGAAGGGTTGATCCGTCGGGTTCCGAAGAAGTAAGGGTTTTTTTGTCGTGGGCCATGCCCGCCTGTGACACCTGGGTATGCTTGCCAGGCACGCGCATTTCCGAACAAGGAGTCCCCCATGAAAAAGTCTGTATTGGCCGGGTTGATATTCGCAGCGTTCAGCGTATTCGCCGCAGACACTATCGTGTTTGAGCCGGCCCGCCCTGCGGCCTCCCCCTTGGTCGCCGCGCGCGCGGCCGTGGATGCGAAAGATTGGACAAAGGCCATCGGCCTGCTGAATCAGATGGTGCGGGACGAGCCCCGCAACGCCGATGCCTATAACTTGCTTGGCTACAGCTACCGAAAGCAGGCCCAGCCCAATCTGCCCAAAGCGTTCGAGTGCTACCAGATGGCCCTCAAGCTGAACCCCAATCACAAGGGTGCCCACGAGTACATTGGCGAGGCGTATCTGATGGACAACCAGCCTGACGAGGCGCAGAAGCATCTGGTGCAGTTGGAGAAAATCTGCGGCAGCAAGTCCTGTGAAGAGTACGAAGACCTTGCCAAGGCGCTGGCGAATTTCCGGCTGCAAGCTCCCCGCAAATAACCGCCGAAAAAGCCTGTCATGAAGGTTGGCGGTGCATGCTAAGCTGACTTCCTTGCTTTGAACATCCATAACAACAGGAGATGACGATGCCCGGCCTATTGCCCCAAATTGACCCCGATGGGCTGCTCGAATTTTCGGTGGTGTACACCGACCGGGCCCTGAACCACATGTCCCAGCGCTTTCAGGGCGTGATGAAGGACATCTCCAGCATTCTCAAAGAGGTATACCACGCCCAATCCGCCATTCTGGTGCCCGGTAGCGGTACCTTCGGCATGGAGGCGGTGGCCCGCCAGTTTGCGACCGACAAAAACGTGCTGGTCATTCGCAACGGCTGGTTCAGCTACCGCTGGACGCAGATTTTTGACTTGGGCCGCATTCCGGCGCATTCCACTGTGCTCAAGGCGCGGCGCGTGGGTTCCGAGAAGCAGGCGCCGTGGGTGCCCTGCCAGGTTGAAGATGTGGTTGCCACCATCCTGCACGAAAGGCCTTCGGTGGTGTTCGCACCCCACGTGGAAACCGCAGCGGGCATGATCCTGCCCGACGATTACCTGCGCGCCGTAGCGGATGCGGTGCATTCCGTAGGTGGCCTGCTGGTGCTGGACTGCATTGCATCGGGCGCCATGTGGGTGGATATGGAAGCCACGGGTGTGGACGTGTTGGTGAGCGCGCCGCAAAAAGGCTGGAGCGGATCGCCCTGCTGTGCGATGGTGATGCTGAGTGAGCGCGCCCGCACGGCTATTGACTCCACCACCAGCACCAGCTTTGCCTGTGACCTGAAGAAGTGGCTGCAGATCATGGAGAGCTACGAGGCTGGCGGCCACGCCTACCACGCCACCATGCCTACCGATGCCCTGACGCGCCTGCGCGAAGTGATGCAGGAGACGCGCAACTACGGGTTTGACAAGGTGCGTGCCGAGCAGATGGAGTTGGGCAGCAAGGTGCGTGCGCTGTTTGAAAGCAAGGGCATCCGCAGCGTCGCGGCCCAGGGGTTCCAGGCGCCAGGCGTGGTGGTGAGCTACACCGAAGACCCGGGCGTTCAGTCCAGCAAGAAATTTTTGGGCCAAGGCCTGCAAACGGCCGCCGGCGTGCCGCTGATGTGCGACGAGCCTGCCGACTTCATGACCTTCCGGGTCGGCCTGTTCGGGCTGGAAAAGCTGCACAACGTGGACCGCACCGTGGCCCAGCTCGCCGCTGCGCTGGACCATATCCTCGTCCCCGGCTGATCAGAACCACCGGAAGATCAAGGGCATGAGCACCGAGGCCAGCACGACCTGCAGGCCCAGTGCCAGGCCGGCGTAGGCGCCCGCATCGGCGTTGACCTGCATGGCTCTTGCCGCGCCGATGCCATGGGCGGCCGTGCCGAGGGCAAAGCCCCGCGCGGTCCAGCCGGCGGTATCCATCGGAATGCGCAGAACTCCAAAGAGGTACTTGCCGCTCAGCGCACCCACCAGACCGGTGATGACGGCAAATACGGCGGAAAGCGCCGGTATGCCGCCAATTTTTTCGGCAATGCCCATGGCCACGGGGGCGGTGACCGATTTGGGCGCCAGCGACAACACCACATCAGCGGGCAAATCGAAGGCCCAGCCCAGCGCCAATGCCGAACCGCTAGCCGCAGCGCCCCCAGCCAGAGAGGCGAGCAACAGGCGCCCCCAGCGTTGGCGCAGTTCCGCGCGGCGCTGCCAGAGCGGCCAGCCCAGTGCAACCACGGCTGGGCCCAGCAGGAAGTGGATGAACTGCGCACCGGAGAAATAGGTGGGGTAGGGCACACCGGTGAGCAGCAGCGCGCTGGCGATGAGCACCACACTCCAGAGCACCGGGTTGGCCCACGGTGCCTGGTGTACGCGCGCGTAAAACGCCTGGGCCAATACGTAGACCGCGAGTGTGGCCGTCAGGCCAAACAGGGGTGTGGCGGAAAGGTAGACCCAGAGTTCAACGAAGCGGGGCATCGTCCGCTTTCGGGGAAGGGCTGAGCCTGAACAACACCAGCGCGGTGACGGCCAGTCCGATCCAGGTGGACAACACAATCACCAGCAGCATGCGCCCGCCGTATTGACTGACGAGCGCCAGGTGCGTCATCACGCCCACCCCCACGGGAACAAACAGCAAGGACAGATGGCCCAGCAGAAAGTCGGCACAGGCGGCTATCGGCTCTCGCACCAGAGGCCAGCGCAGGGCCAGCAGCAGTAACACCATGCCCACGACCGGGCCGGGAAACGGGAGGGCCAGACCGCGCGCCAGCAATTCACCGAGTGACTGCAACACCAGCAGCCAGGCCAAGCCGCGCAGGCCGTTCATGGCGGGCTAAAACCGGGGCAGGTCCGGGTGGTTGATCTTGCCCCCGCGTACCAGCATCTTGCCGTACTCGGCACAGCGGTGCAGGGTAGGAATCACCTTGCCGGGGTTGAGCAACTCTTGGGTATCAAACGCGCGCTTGATACCAAACATCTGCGCGTTTTCTTCCGCTGAAAACTGCACGCACATGCTGTTGAGCTTCTCCACGCCCACACCGTGCTCGCCGGTTACGGTGCCGCCCATGGCTACGCTGGTTTCCAGAATATCGGCACCAAACAACTCGCAGCGGTGCATCTGGTCGGGGTCGTTCGCATCAAACAGAATCAGCGGGTGCAGATTGCCGTCGCCCGCATGAAACACGTTGGCGCAGCGCAACTGGTATTTTTTCTCCATCTCCGCAATCGCCAGCAGAATGTCGGCCAGACGCTTGCGGGGAATGGTGGAGTCCATGCACATGTAGTCGGGGCTGATGCGCCCGCTGGCGGGGAAGGCGTTCTTGCGGCCGCTCCAGAAGCGCAGGCGCTCGGCCTCGTTCTGGCTCACGGCGATGGCGGTGGCGCCATAGCGGCGCAGCACGTCGCTCATGCGGCCAATTTCTTCCTCCACCTCTTCCGGTGTGCCATCGCTCTCGCACAGCAAAATGGCCTCGGCCGTCAGGTCGTAGCCCGCGTGCACAAAGTCTTCCACCGCCGCGGTCATGGGCTTGTCCATCATTTCCAGGCCGGCGGGGATGATGCCTTCGGCAATCACCGCGGCCACTGCATCGCCGGCTTTGCGCATGTCGTCAAAGCTGGCCATGATGCAGCGCGCCAGCATGGGTTTGGGGATGAGTTTGACGGTGACTTCCAGCGTGACGGCCAGCATGCCTTCGCTGCCCACCACGATGCTGAGCAGGTCGTAGCCGGGGTTGTCCAGCGCGTCCGATCCAAACGTAATTTCTTCGCCTTCGATGGTCAGGCCACGCACCTTCAGCACGTTGTGCAGTGTCAGCCCGTATTTCAGGCAGTGCACGCCACCCGAGTTTTCGGCCACATTGCCGCCAATGGTGCAGGCGATCTGGCTCGATGGGTCGGGTGCGTAGTACAGCCCATAGGGCGCCGCCGCCTCGCTGATGGCCAGGTTGCGTACGCCGCACTGCACCACCGCCGTGCGGCTGCGTTTGTCGATCTTCACAATCTTGTTGAATCGTGCCAGGGACAGGGTCACGCCCATCTTGTGCGGCATGGCACCGCCCGACAGGCCGGTGCCTGCACCGCGCGCCACTACCGGCACCCCCATGGCATGGCAGGTGCGCAACACGGCCGCCACCTGCGCTTCGGTCTCGGGCAAAACCACCACCAGTGGTCGCTCGCGGTAGGCGGTCAGACCATCGCATTCGTAAGGAGTGGTGTCCTCTGTGTTCCAGAGTAGCGCATGTTTCGGCAAATGGGCCTCTAGCCCCCGTATTACCTGCGCCTGCAGCTCTGCTTTTTGTAGCAAGGAGGCTTCTGAAGAAGTGGTTATTGCATTCATGACGCCACTTTACGGCAAACGGCTCTGTCGTGGCGTGAAGAAACTTATTCGCCCTTGTGAAATTTCCCGGTTCAGATCACCGCTTTTTTCAGCCAGTCGGCAAACGCGGCCACTTCCCAGCGGTCCATCATGCCGGTGCGCCAGCACAGGTAATGGGCATGTGGGCTGGGTATGCTGCGCCCAAACAGTTCGTTGGTGCCCAGGCGAACGAGTGATCCATTCTCCAGCCAGGGGGCTCCCAGCTTGAGGCGAACCAGCGCCACACCCATGCCGGCCGCTGCACAGTCGCACATCAGTCCGATGTCGTTGAACTGCGAACCGTCAATGGGTTCCGGCCAGTCCAGCGCATTGGCCGCAAACCAGGTGCGCCACGGCTCCAGCGGGCTGCGCAGCAAGGGCACGTTCTCCAGATCCTGTGGCACCTCAAACGGACCCCGTTCACGCACAAAGGCAGGTGAGGCCAGTGGTGTCACCTCGTCCTTGGACAGGCATATGTGCTCCATGTCAGCGTAGCGCCCGGCACCAAAGCGAACAACCAGGTCGGCATCTTCGGCCACCACGTCCAGCAAGGGAATGGATACCTGCAGCGTGAGGTCAATCTCGGGGTACGCATCCGTGAACTGGCGCAGCCGCGGAATCAGAATGGAGCGTGCAAAGGTGGGGGTGACGGCAAGTCGCAGCTTGCGCTTGCCCGGCGCTGCGGCTGAGCTGGGGAATTTTTGCAGGATGGCCAAGCCCTGGCGCACATGGGCCAGGTATTCGCTGCCCTCCGTGGTGAGCGAAAAATCAGCGCGACCAAACAGCTTGGTGCCGATGATTTGCTCCAGCTGCTTGACGCGGTGGCTCACGGCGCTGGGCGTGACGCACAGTTCCTCTGAGGCCTGCGTGACGCTGCGCAAGCGGGCCAGGGCCTCAAAGGTCAACAGGCACTGGATGGGGGGAATGCGGGCAGCGGTCATGCGCTCACTATAATCGGCCGCCCCTCCAATCTCTTCACAATCTACCGGGAAATGCCTTGTCTGACACCCTAGCGGTACTGCCGCAGTACCTAATTCCCAAACAGGCATTGACTGCTTTTGCCGGCAAAGTGGCCGGCGCCCGTGGGGGCCGCTGGACCACAGCGCTGATTCAGTGGTTTGTGCAGCGCTACCAGGTCAACATGGCCGAAGCGGCCAATCCTGACATTGCCAGCTACGCCACCTTCAACGACTTCTTCACCCGCGCGTTAAAAAATGGGGCGCGGCCACTGGCGCCAGCCGACTTCATTTGCCCGGTGGATGGGGCCATCAGCCAGTTCGGCCGGATTGAGCGTGACCAGATTTTTCAGGCCAAAGGCCACCATTACTCCACCACGGCGCTGGTGGGTGGCGATGCCGCGCTGGCGGCGCAGTTTCAGGATGGCCACTTTGCCACCCTGTACCTGAGTCCCAAGGACTACCACCGGATTCACATGCCGTGCGACGGTCGTTTGACGCGCATGATTTACGTGCCCGGCGACCTGTTCTCGGTGAATCCGACCACAGCGCGTGGCGTACCGGGCTTGTTTGCCCGCAACGAGCGGGTGGTCTGTGTGTTCGAGTCAGCCCACGGCCCCTTTGTGCTGACCCTGGTGGGTGCCACCATCGTGGGCAGCATGGCGACGGTATGGCACGGCGTCGTGAACCCGCCGCGTCCGGGGAAAATCTGGGAGAAGACCTACAGCGGCGACGCCGTGAACTTGCGTCAGGGTGAAGAGATGGGCCGCTTCTTGCTCGGCTCTACCGTAGTCATGTTGTTCCCCAAAGGGTCAATGGCATTCAACCCCGCGTGGGCGGAAGCCCGATCCATCCGTCTGGGTGAGCAGATGGCCAACCGCAACGAACTGCCTACTTGAAAATAACGGTCTTGTGGCCGTTGAGCAGCACGCGGTGCTCGCTGTGCCACTTGACAGCCCGGGCCAGTACCTGGCTTTCGGTGTCGCGGCCCTGGGTCGTCAGATCCTCAACCGTTTTGCTGTGGTCCACCCGGGCCACATCCTGCTCAATGATCGGGCCTTCGTCCAGGTCAGCCGTCACGTAGTGGGCGGTAGCCCCAATCAGTTTCACGCCCCGGTCGTGCGCCTGGTAGTAGGGCTTGGCACCCTTGAAGCTGGGCAGGAATGAGTGGTGGATGTTGATGGCCTTGCCGGCCAGTTTGCGGCAGAAGTTGTCGCTCAAAATTTGCATGTAGCGGGCAAGCACCACCAGTTCTGCGCCTTCGGATTCGATGATCTCAAATTGCCGGGCTTCGGCTTGTTCCTTGGCATCCTTGCTGACCGGAATATGGTGGAACGGCACGTTGTAGCTGGCGGCCAGCTGGTAGAACTCGCGGTGGTTGGAGATGATGGCACGGATGTCGACCGGCAGCAGCCCGCTCTTCCAGCGAAACAACAGGTCGTTGAGGCAATGGCCTTCCTTGCTCACCATCAACACGGTGCGCATGGGCAGCGCGGTGGCATGCAAGCTCCATTGCATGGAGAACGGCTTGGCAAAAAAACCGAGTTGGGCGCGCAGGTCCTCATGGGTCAGCCGCACGCAGGTGAACTGCACGCGCATAAAAAACAGACCCGTATCCGGGTCGTTGTATTGCGCAGCTTCTTCAATATTGCCGTTTCGCTCCAGCAGGAAGCCGGATACGGCGTGAACCAGCCCGAGGCGGTCAGGGCACGAAAGGGTGAGAACGTAGGTCTTGCTCATGGTGCTCCAATTGTCGCAGCATAGGCACCCCCAATCGTCGCCCCTTCAGGGTTTAGTCTGCTGAACTCAGGTCATGGACGGGTCGGCCGCCATATTGTCAAATTTCTTGAAATACTGGCGCGCCAGCGCGACCAGCTGGCCATCCGTCGGGTGGTCGGCGGTGACCGAGTCCACAATGCAGGCCGCAACCGCGGTCTGGTGGCTGGTGCACCAGTCCCGAAACTGGTTGCGCGCCAAGCCGGGGCCGGTGAGCAGAACTTCGTGGGTGCCGACCAGCGCCTTGGCCACTTCCGCAAAGAAAGGGGCGCTGTCTTCGGCCTTGCCCTGGTGCTTGTGGTGGCTGCGGGACTTGATGCGCTGGGTCTCCATGTGCTCGCGGTCAAACATCACCACATGGGCTTCGGAATGGTCCATCCAGACGACGGCGTGAAAAGTACTCATTGCAGGTCTTTTTAAAAGGTTGAAAATTGTAAGGACGGGTCAGGCGGCACTGTGCTGCTCAACCTTTTCCTGGCAGGGAATGCAGCGGGGGGCCTCGGGCGTGGCATGCAGGCGCGCGGCCGAGATATGCACGCCGCAATCGGTGCAATCTCCATAAGTGCCTGCTTCAATGCGGGCCAACGCAGCGTCAATGGCACCCAACTCGGCTGTTTCGCGCTCGCCCATCGCAAATTCCAGTTCACGCTCCGTGGCCAGCTGGGCGCTGGAGTCTTCCGGCCGGCCAAAATGCTCTGCGGCCACGTCTGCACGGCTGACCACTCCGCCGCGCTGCTCGGCAATCTGTGAGAGCAACGCTGCGCGCAAATCCAGCAGTTGATGTTGGTAGGGTGCGGCTTGTTGTTTGTTCATGGTGACGACTCCTTGGTGTTTCTGGAGTCATCATGCGCGTGGGATGCGCATCTGTCTTTGACGAAAGTCAAGACAGCGGCACCCAGTGCCCGCAAGACGGCGCAGTCTTAGTGGACCAACACCGGGTTCTGCGCCAGTTCGGCGTACTGCTCCAGCGTGTCTTCAACCTCTTCCTGGGTGGGCGTGTTGACCTGCCAGGCCATGATGTGCTGCTGAAACAATTCGGCCCAGGAGCCATCCAGGTACACCTCTTTGCCCGAGCGCTTGTCGACGATTTCGAAACCATGGCGCGCCATCAACGGTACGCCGCCGGGGTACTGCACGGTCTTGTGCGCGCCCACCGCCGTTTTACCGTCCAACTCGGCGTTGGCGAGCATGTGGGTCACGGAATAGGTTTCTGAATCGTAGAGCGTGTGCATGGTGCTGAATGATAGGGCTTGTAGATCACTTGGTTGCGGTTGGCGGTAATTCAAGGGATGCGCTAGGGCTTCTGGGTGGCACTCCACTGTTGCTCGACAAAATCGCCATTGCCCTGGGTCAGCCGGATGCGCACCGGCAGGTAGCCCACATCCGGGGCCAGCCAGACTTCTACCCTGGGGTCAAACTCGCCAGTGGCAGGGCGTGACAGCTTGAGTGCCTTGATTTCCCCGCCGGGCAGGGACAGGTTTTCCAGCTCGCCGACAAGAAAAACCCAGGATTCGGACGACCGGGGCCCAATGGCCTGAAAAGGCAGTGTCGTATCTTTCGGGAAGCTTCCCGGCGCACCGCCCAGCATCGACGCCAGCTGCATGAAAACGCTCAAGTGATCCTGCGCGCCAGGCAACAAGGGGGCGTCCGGTGTGTTGGCGCTGAAACTCACCTTGTTTTGGATGTGATCAAAGTGGGCAGCCACTTCGCTGCGAACCTTGTCGCCGAAACGGATCGGCTCCAGGCCATGGGGTGTGAGTTGGCCCGTACTGGTTTGCACCCGCGACCCCAGCAGGAAGTGGCTGATCTCCATCCGGGCGTCGTAGGTTTTGCCGTCCTGCCGCCACAGCAACTCACCGTAGGCAAAGTAGGGGAAGCCCTTGACCTCCCCTTTGATGTCGTACTTCAGGCGGGCTGACGCCGGAAAGGCGTAGTTGCGCGCCGCTTGGGCCGCAGGTGGCTTGGGTGTCGGGTCGGGCTCCGGGTTGGTTGCTATGGTTTCAATAGCTGCTTGCGCAACATCAACGGGGGCTAGAGGCCCATTTGATTCAGAGGTTGCCTCCAGTGGCGGCGCCTGAGGGCGCAGCGGCAATGCCTTGGTAGCCACCACCCGTGGCCGTGTGGCTGGGGCGGGCTCCTTCCTGGGTTTGATCTCCTCGACTACAGGCGCTGGCACGGTGATCGTGCGGGTGATGAAGGGTCGTGTGGCTTCCGAACTCGGGCTCTCGACCGTAGCGACTGCCAGCGGCGCTCCGTGCAGCAGTGCCCAGTGCGCCAGCAACACGGCTGCCGTCAGCAGGGTCAGCATCCGCAAGGGGTGGCGGTGTGTCCTGGGCGGTCGAGGTGGGATTGGGTTGGGGGGCTGGAGTGGCATTGGCGGTGGGAGTCAATCCCGGTGCAACAGTTCCAGTTTAAATCAGAGCGACAATTCCGCCATGAAACTCGCAACGTACAAAGACGGATCCCGCGACGGCCAGCTGGTCGTGGTCTCCCGCGACCTGAGCCAGGCCCATTACGCCTCGAATATTGCAAACCGCCTGCAGCAGGTGCTGGACGACTGGAACTACCTTTCGCCCCAGTTGCAGGATTTGTACGACACCCTGAACAATGGGCGCGCCCGCCACGCCTTCCCGTTCGATCCCCAGCAATGCATGGCGCCGCTACCACGCGCCTACCAGTGGGTCGACGGCTCGGCCTACCTCAACCACGTGGAGCTGGTGCGCCAGGCCCGGGGGGCCGAGGTGCCCGAGAGTTTTTATACCGACCCGCTGATGTACCAGGGCGGCAGCGATGACCTGATGGGACCCTGCGACCCGGTGGTGTGCGCGAGCGTGGACTTTGGCATTGACTTTGAGGCCGAAGTGGCCGTTGTGACCGGTGACATTCCTATGGGCTGCCCGGCCGACCGTGCCCTGGACGGCATTCGCCTGATCATGCTGGCCAACGACGTGAGCCTGCGCAAGCTGATTCCTGCTGAATTGGCCAAAGGTTTTGGGTTCGTCCAGAGCAAACCCGCCACCGCCTTCAGTCCCGTGGCGGTGACCCCGGATGAACTGGGCGACGCCTGGGTCAAAGGACGCGTGCACCTGCCGCTGCAAAGCACCTGGAATGGCCGCAAGGTGGGCCTGTGCGATGCCGGGCCGGACATGACGTTTCATTTTGGCCAGCTGATCGCCCACCTGTGCAAAACGCGCAATGTGCGGGCGGGCTCCATCATTGGTTCCGGTACGGTCAGCAACAAGGGGGTGACAAAAGGTGTCGGTGCCAAAGCCCGTACCGAGTGGCCCAAAGGCTACAGCTGCATCGCCGAGAAGCGGGCCATGGAGACTATCCAGGATGGCCAGCCCAGCACCGAATTCATGCAGTATGGCGACACCATCCGCATCGAGATGAAAGGCCCCGATGGCCACAGCATTTTTGGCGCCATTGAGCAGGAAGTGGTGCCCGGCACCTCCGGGAAAGCCTAGCCGCGCGTCAGTTGCAATGCAAAAGTCTTGACGCCGCGCAGCATCATTTCAATCGCCACCGACACCAGCACCAGTCCCATCAGCCGCTCAACCGCGGTGACCAGGCGGGTGCCGATGATGCGCTGAATGCGCTCGGCTGACACCAGCACCACGGCGCTGATCAGCATGGTGACGCACAGCGCGCCAATCCACTCCATGCGGCGCTCCGGCTGCTGGGACACCAGCAGCAACACCGTAGCCAGCGCGGACGGCCCGGCAATGGCGGGTACCGCCAGGGGCACGATCAAGGGCTCTTCCCATGTTTCGGTTTCGACGGTTTGCGGCGGCGGAAACACCATGCGCAAGGCGATCAGAAACAGGATGACCCCGCCACCAATCTGCAGGGCCAGCTCGCTCAGGTTCATCACCCGCAAAAAGCTCTCACCCACAAACATGAAAGTCAGGAGCAGGAAGAAGGCAATCAGGATTTCGCGCAGGATGACCCGTGGCCGCCGCTCGGGCGCCACGTGCTTCAGTGCATTGGCAAATATGGGAATATTGCCGACCGGGTCGGTAATCAGGACCAGCAAAATGGTGGCCGACAAGAACGTGTAATTCATCATGGTGGTTGGGGGTCAGGCGCTGTTCAGGCCGACTCAGGCTGCGTAAATCGTGTTCAGCGACCGGAATCCCTTGATCTCGATCGGATTACCCGACGGGTCGCAAAAAAACATAGTCCATTGCTCACCTGGCTGTCCCTCAAATCGCAGCTGGGGTTTGAGGATGAAGGAGAGGTCTGCCGCCTCCAGCCGCGCCGCCAGCGCCTGCCAGTCAGGCAGCGCCAGCACCAGACCAAAGTGGGGCATGGGCACCAGGTGCTCGCCGACATGGCCGGTGTTTTCCGTCTTGAATGGAGTACCCAGATGCAGCGAGATCTGGTGGCCGAAAAAGTCGAAATCGACCCAGGTGTCCGTGCTGCGGCCCTCGGCACAGCCCAGAACGCCACCGTAAAAACGGCGCGCCGCATCCAGGTCGGTGACGTTAAAAGCGAAGTGAAACAGGCTTTGCATGGGCCAATGCTAACTGCATCGCGGATAATGCGGCCATGCGAACCCTGCGCCATTTCACATTCCTGTCCCGCCTCGTGCTGGCGTGGTTTGTGCTGTCGCTGGGCGTTGCAGTGGCCTCGCCCATCGTCAAGCCCCAGGATATTTTGCTGGTCTGTTCGGGCTCCGGCGCCATGAAGGTGCTCGTCAAGGCCGATGACGGCAGCACCAGCGAGTCGGGCAGCAAGACCATGGACTGCCCGCTGTGCGCGCCCATGGCTGCACCGCCGCCGCCCGCCGTCAACGCACGGGTTGCGGTGTACCAATCCCTTTCCTATGCCCTGCTGGGCATTCCCGCCGCGCACATTGCTGCGCGCACCGCTGCGCCCCTGCCGGCGCGCGGGCCTCCTGCGTTTTCCTGATCCTTCGTTGTATTGGATTCTGTTGCGCCCGTCGCCTGTTTCACAGGGGGCGGGGAGCCGAATCTGTCGTTGCTTTTCAGGAAAATCATGAAACACATTTTGCTATTCAATTCATAGCGACAGGCACTCTCCAGCCGCATTGCTGGACGAGCTGGGCATTCATGTCCCTCGCAAAACACGCACTGAAATTATTTTTAACCAAGGAAACACCATGAAACTCAAAGCCATTGCTGCCATCCTCGCCCTGTCCGCAGGTGTTGTGTCTGCCCAGACGATCGACGTGAAAGACGCCTGGGCACGCGCCACTGTGCAGGGCCAAAGGGCCACTGGCGCCTTTATGAAACTCACCGCCAAAGAGGGGGGCAAGCTGGTGTCTGTTGCCAGCCCCGTAGCCGGTGTGGTCGAAGTCCACGAAATGAAAATGGACGGCGACGTCATGAAAATGCGCGCTGTGCAAGGTGGCCTGGACTTGCCCGCAGGCAAAGCCGTTGAACTCAAACCCGGGGGCTACCACGTCATGCTGATGGACCTGAAAACGGACCTGAAGAAAGACACAACCATCCCACTGACCCTTATTTTCAAGGATGCCAAAGGCGTGGAGACCAAGACTGAAATCAAGGTGCCGGTGGCCACTGCTGCACCGGCCGGCGCGGCTGGTATGGGCATGGGCGAACACAACCATTGATCCGTGTTCGCCAGCCTCGCCACATTGGAGTAAGCTGTTAATCGTTCAGAGTTGACAACCTCCATTGGAGCGAAAAAATGAGTGACGCAGACACCACCGGTTTTGGCAAATATGTCCCTGGCTTTGATTTTTTGCAAAATCTGGCCAAGGGTGCAAGCACCAACATTCCGCAAATGCCCAATCTGGGCAATTGGGTCGCACCCACGCTGAATGTGGACGAACTGGAAAAGCGCATTGACGAACTCAAGGCGGTGCACTTCTGGCTGGAGCAAAACTCCCGCGCGCTGGGTGCCACCATCCAGGCACTGGAAGTACAAAAAATGACGCTGGCCACGCTCAAGGGCATGAACTTCAACATCGGTGATGTAGCCAACGCCCTGAAACTCAAGGCAGCTGACTCCATTTATTCCGGTGTGCAGAGCGTGACCGACAGGGCCGCGTCTGCTGCCAAGACGGTGTCCGACGTGGCCTCCGGCACCACCAGTGCGGGTGCCGCCGTGGGCAAGGCGGCCGCCGGCGTGGGCGCCATAGTGGACCCCCTGCATTTGTGGGGTGCCTTGACCCAGCAATTCCAGCAGATTGCGGCGGGCGCTTTCAAAGAGGCAACCGCCAAGACGGCGGTCGATGCCACGAGGCACATGGCAACCGGCATGGCCAAAGAGGCCATCAAGTCCGCCAAAGCAGCGGGTAAAAAAGCGGCAACCGGTGCAGTCAAGCGCGCCACCAAACCCGCTGCCCGCAAAACCGCTCCGCGCAGCCGTTAGGTGCGCAGGATAACGCAGTCGATGGTGCGGTTATGAAGCTGTTTCCCTACGCGCACGCCACCCATCCGCAGTGGCAGATGGCGGCTGCACTGGTCCTGGCGCAGTTGCGCGCACAGATGGCGCTGCATGGCTACGCGCAGTCGCCCACGCTGGCGCTGCTCTACATGACCGATCATTACGCGGGAGCCGCACCGGACATTCTGGAACACTTGCAGGCGGAATTGCCGTTGGTGACGGACTGGTCTGGCACGGTGGGCGTGGGCATTGTGTCCAACAACGTGGAGTATTGGGACGAGCCCGCCATGGCCCTCATGTTGCTGGAGTTGCCGACCGACCAGTACCGTGTTTTCTCCGGCATCGCGCCTTTGGGGTTGGGTTTTGAAGCCCACACAGCGCTGGTTCACGCCGATCCGGAAACGGCCGATCTGGGGGAGCTCATAGACGAAATGGCGGCCCGGACCGATTCCGGTTATCTGTTTGGCGGGCTTTCGAGCAGCCGTACCCAGGCACTCCAGTTTGCGGTCGGTGGCGACGGCAACATTCGCGGCCACGGAGCGGCGAGTGGCGTTTTTAGTGGTGGCCTGAGTGGGGTAGCGTTTGGCCCGGGTATCGGCTTGGTGTCCCGAGTGACCCAGGGCTGCATGCCGGTTTCCAAAGTGCGGGTGGTGACCGAGGCGGACCACAATCTGGTGATCGCACTGGATGGCGTGCCCGCCCTGGATGTGATGCTGGGCGATCTTTCAGTGTCACTGGACAAGCCTCAGGAAGCACTGGAAGCGGTGCGTGCGACGCTGGTGGGCCTTGTGCGGCCTCAGGACGACGACGCACCAACGACGCTAAGCACGGCCATTCGGAACACCGGCAATTTTGGTGACGATGTCGTCGTGCGCCACATTATTGGACTGGATCCCGCCCGCCGGGGAGTGGCTGTGGCCGACCGGGTGGACGTGGGTGCGCAACTGGTGTTTTGCCAGCGCAGCATGCAGGCCGCCCGCGCGGATCTGACCCGCATTTGTGCAGAAATCCGTGAGGAACTGGAGCCACAGGAGCAGGCGCTGGAAACCGCGCATGCGCTACAGGCCTCTGAGCTGGAATCGGCTCCGCACCCGGCGCGGCGCATTGCGGGCGCTGTGTATGTGAGCTGCACGGGTCGCGGTGGCCCCCACTTTGGTGGGACCAGTGCCGAACTGCAATTGCTGCGGCGCGCCTTGGGCGATGTGCCGCTGGTCGGGTTCTTCGCTGCGGGCGAAATAGCGCACCACCACCTGTATGGCTATACCGGGGTGCTGACGGTTTTTACCGCGTAAGTCGCGCTGTCAAACGAACAGCACACCCTGTCTTTCCCCGACTTTTTGGCCTGGTATAGCGCGGTGTCCGCAGCCTGCAGCAGCCCGTCGAGGGTAATGCCCGCAGTCCCCAGGGTCGACACCCCGATGGACACCGTGACGTGAATCGGGGGGGCGTCGGCCTGCGTGCTGATGCGGATGCCGGCGTTCTTCACGGCCTGGCGAATGCGCTCTGCCACTTCAAGCGCGACCTCGCCGGACGTCTGCGGTAACAAAATTGCAAACTCCTCGCCACCAATGCGGCCCAGAACGTCCACCTCGCGCAGCGCCTCTTGGCACAGCTGGGCCACGCCCTTGAGTACCAGGTCCCCTGCGGCGTGGCCATACGTATCGTTGACCCCTTTGAAATGGTCAATATCGAGCATCAGCAGGGAGACATCGCTGGCATAGCGTTCGGCACGGGCCAATTCCTGAATGCCCAGGGTGAAAAAATAACGGCGGCTGGCGACGTCGGTCAAAAAGTCGCGGTTGGCCTGATTTTCCAGTTCGCGTTGAAGATGCACTGTCTCGGTGATGTCGTCAAACACCGCGTACACACATTCCACCGCGTCCGTGCCCTTTGCGAAGATGGGCGTCGCGTGAATGTTGATCCATACGACGTCGGCTGCCTGGGGTTTTGATATGCCCATCACCACGCCGTACACGGGTCGCCCCGACTTGAGCGCCAGCATGGCCGGGTGGAGTTCGCCGGGGAAGGGCGATCCGTCAGGCCGTATCGTGCCCCAGCGCGGGTCCATCGACGTCCGGCCCTGCATCTGCTTCAACGACAGGCCCAGAATGCATTCGGCCGCCGGATTGGCGGCGATGATCTTTCCCTCCTTGTCGTGAAACACGACGCCCTGGCGCACGGTCTCAAACAAGGTGCGGTAGGTTTCCTCGGATTGCTTGAGCTGCTGCTCCAGGACCTGCTTCTGCTGGGCAATCGCAATGGCATCAGCGGCCTGGCTCACGTTGGCACTCAACTTTTCCAGCAGGAGGACCTCGTCCTGATCGAAGGCGTTGGCCTCGGTGCTGTACACCACCAGCACGGCAATAACCGCTCCAGCGCGGCGCACCGGAAACGCGGCAAGCGATTGCCAATGGAAAGGCGTGCTGCGTCCGTGCCAGGGCTGCATGTTGGCGTCGACCTGGAAGTTCTGGTTGATCGTGGTCCGATTTTCCCGAAACGCGATTCCCGTGGGGCCTAGCCCCTCGGGGGCATCCGCCCGCGTGGAGATGAAAATACCGTCCAAATAGGACCGACCGGTTCCGTAGCTGGCCACCGGAACAATGCGTTCGGTCTCCAGGTTGGGTTCCCCCACCCACGCCATAGTCACGCCCCCCAGATCCACGGCAATGCGGCAGATTTCCGTGAACAACACAGGCAGGTCGCTGGACTGGTAAATGACCTGGTCCGCTTCGGTAATGGCTGCATAAAGTTTTTGCAACCGCAGCAGCTTCTGCTGGTGGGCGTCCTTGACGACTGACGCCTGCATCAGGTCGGTGATGTTGACGTGCGAGATCGCCACGTGGGGGTCATCGCCCTGAAATTTGGTGATCCGCACGCTGAACCAGCGCTGCTCGCTGGGGCTGTGGCACGGGTAGTTGTGTGAGGATTCATGGATGTCGCCACGCAGGACTCCGCGAATTCCGGCGGCTACTGCCGCCGCTACGGGGGCGTCATCGCCCACGACCGCATCACACAGGGTGAGGTAGTTTTCGCCAAGGAAGCCGTCGCTGACGGCCGCATTATTGCGCGATGCAAAGTCACGCCACGCCTGATTGACGGCAACAATATTGCCCGCGCCGTCCAGTACGCAAATGTTGGACAAGATCGCGTCAACGGCGCAAGCCAGCAACTCCTCGTGTGGACGGTTCATTCAACCCCCTGTGTGGGGGCATGCTACTTCGTTTCCCCATGCGACGCAAACAGCCGGCTGAGCGGGGTAACCGGCTAAATGCCCCGGGCTCTTTCGGCTTTGAACTGCGTCCGAAACGTGCCAAAGGTGCCTGTATCCAGCGCTTCGCGCACCTCGCGCATCAGGTTCAGGTAGTAGTGCAGGTTGTGGATGGTGGCCAGCATGGGCCCCAGCATTTCGCCGCAGCGGTCCAGGTGGTGCAGGTAGGCCCGGCTGAAGCCCTCGCGTCCGCCCTGGTCCCATGACACGCCCGATGTGCCGGCGCAGGCGTGGCAAGTGCAACTGGGGTCCAGCGGTTGTGGGTCGATTTTGTGGCGCGCGTTGCGCAGCTTCAGGTCGCCATGGCGGGTAAAGATGGTTCCGTTGCGCGCATTGCGGGTGGGCATCACGCAGTCAAACATGTCCACGCCTTCGGCCACGCCCTGCACCAGGTCTTCAGGCGTGCCCACGCCCATCAGGTAGCGCGGCTTGTGCGCTGGCAGCTTGTGCGGCGTGTGCGCCATGATGCGCAGCATTTCGACCTTGGGCTCGCCCACGCTGACGCCACCCACGGCGTAGCCGGGGAAGTCCATCTCCACCAGGTGGTCCAGCGACTCCTGGCGCAGGTTCTCGAACATGCCGCCCTGCACGATGCCAAACAGCGCGTTGGGGTTTTCCAGATTGGCAAACTCGGTCTGGCAGCGCTTGGCCCAGCGCAGGCTCAGCTCCATCGAATTGCGCGCTTCGCGTTCGGTCGTGATGTGGCCCTTGATGTCGTAGGGCGTGCACTCGTCAAACTGCATGACGATGTCGCTATTGAGCACCGTCTGGATCTGCATGCTGATCTCGGGCGTCAAAAACAGCTTGTCGCCATTCACGGGGCTGGCGAACTTGACGCCTTCTTCGCTGATCTTGCGCATCTCGCCCAGCGACCACACCTGGAAGCCGCCCGAATCGGTGAGGATGGGTTTGTTCCACTTCTCGAATGCGTGCAGGCCGCCAAAGCTGGCCATCACGTCTTGTCCGGGGCGCATCCACAGGTGGAAGGTGTTGCCCAAAATGATTTGCGCGCCCATTTCTTCCAGGCTTCGCGGCATCACGCCCTTGACGGTGCCGTAGGTGCCCACCGGCATGAAGATGGGTGTTTGCACCACGCCATGGTTCAGAGTCAGCGTGCCACGGCGGGCATGGGTGCCGTCATAGCCTACGCGGGCGGGGTCGGTTTTGAGGAGGTCGAATTGCAGCATGGGGGTTCTAAGGTTGGCGCGCCAGCAACATGGCGTCGCCGTAGCTGAAGAAACGGTAGCCGCGCGCAATGGCGGCCTGGTACAAAGCCTTGATGGGTTCGTAGCCTGCAAACGCGCTCACCAGCATCATCAGGCTCGATTTGGGCAGGTGAAAGTTGGTGATCAGCAGGTCAATCAACTTGAATTCAAACCCGGGGGTAATGAAAATACGCGTGTCACCTGTGGCGACTCCGGTGGCCGCCCAGCTCTCCAATGTGCGCACGGTGGTGGTGCCCACGGCCACGATGCGGCCACCGCGGGCGCGGCAGGCGGCAATGGCCTGCTGGGTGGCTGCTGGCACGTCGTACCACTCGCTGTGCATCTGGTGCTCGGCCAGGTTTTCGGTCTTGACGGGCTGAAAGGTGCCGGCACCCACATGCAGCGTCACATGCGCCCGCTGCACGCCCATGGCGTCCAGCTGCGCCAACAGCGCCTCGTCAAAATGCAGCGCGGCAGTAGGGGCGGCTACCGCCCCGGGGTTTTTCGCAAACACGGTCTGGTAGCGCTGTGCGTCCTCTGCCGAGTCGGTGTGGGTGATGTAGGGCGGCAGCGGCACGTGGCCGTGGGTTTCCATCAGGGTGTAAGGGTCGTCACCGGCATCGTTGCTGAGCACAAAACGGAACAAGGGGCCGTCGGCATCCGGCCAGCGGCCCAGCATGGTGGCGCAGAGGCCATCGGCGTGGCCGGGGGCGCACACCAGCTTCAAAGTGGCGCCCACTTCGGGCTTTTTGCTGACCCGCATGTGGGCGGCTACCTGGTTGCCGCCCAGCACGCGTTCCACCAGCAACTCCACTTTGCCGCCCGTAGCCTTTTCGCCAAACAGGCGGGCGTTCAGCACTTTGGTGTCGTTAAATACCAGAAGGTCGCCTGCTTTCAGCAGGCCAGGCAGGTCGCGAAAGATGCGGTCAATGGGCGCTGTGTCAGTGACGGTGCCATCGAGCAGGCGCGAGCTGCTGCGCTCGGGGGCGGGGTGTTGGGCAATGAGGGTTTCGGGGAGTTCGAAGTCGAAGTCGCTTAAGTGATAAGTGCGCATGCTGCTTGAGGGCCGGACGGACCCGTTCCAATGGAAAGTTATGGATTATCGGTGGATGGCGTGATCGGGGTGCCGGTGGTGCAAAAAAATTAGAGTCATTTGGGCCTGTAGCCCCCGTGTAGATTGCGCAGACAGCTATGGATTTGATAGTAAATGGGTGTCGTGTGGCCTGCCCTTGGGGCTTGGGCCGACGCCCTCATACGGTTACCGCAAATCGGTTGTCGGCCCAAACCCCAAGGGCGAGCAGTTGCGTGGCCCAACTACGGGCAAAATCACCTGATGCCCACGCCGTCCGCCCCGTCACACGCCCAAGCCCCGGCCAAAGCCGCTGCAGTTCCTGCGGCTACGCCTGCGCCCAAGAGCCCGGCGCAAAAGGCGATGGAGAAACTGGGCCTCAAGCGTGACATTGATCTGGCCCTGCACTTGCCTCTGCGCTACGAGGACGAAACCCGCATCACCCGGCTGGGCGATGCCCGCGAGGGCGACACCATACAGATTGAAGCCGTAGTGACCGCGTGCGAGGTGAGCTTTCGCCCCCGGCGCCAGCTCATCGTGACGGTGAACGACGGCACCGACACCTGCACCCTGCGGTTCTTCAGTTTCTACCCCTCGCAGCAAAAAGCGCTGGCCGTGGGCAACCGGATTCGGGCCCGGGGTGAGGCCAAAGGCGGCTTTCTGGGCTGGACCATGCTGCACCCCAGTTTCCGTACCGCCGGGGGTGACCTGCCTACCGCGCTCACGCCCATTTACCCCACCGTGGCCGGTCTGGCCCAGCCTTACTTGCGCAAGGCCGTCTTGGCGGGCCTGGCGCAGGCCGAGCTGTCGGATACCTTTGCGCCAGGCGATTTGAGCCAGCTTGGTAATGGAATTGGCTCGCACCCCCTATGGACACTGCGCCAGGCGCTATCATTTTTACATCACCCTACGCCTGATGTGTCGCTGGACACCTTGCAAGACCACAGCCACCCGGCCTGGCAGCGCCTGAAGGCCGAGGAGCTGCTGGCACAGCAACTCTCGCAGCTGATGTCGCGCCGGGCGCGTGCCGCGCTGCGCGCCCCAGTGCTCAAGATGGCGTTCCCCGAGCCCAAAAGTTCGCTGCACAACCGCCTGCTGGCGGCCTTGCCGTTTGGCCTGACCGCCGCGCAGCGCCGCGTGGGCGCCGAGATTGCCAATGACATGGCCCGCCACATTCCCATGCACCGCCTGCTGCAGGGCGACGTGGGCGCCGGCAAAACGGTGGTGGCCGCACTGGCCGCCGCCATCTGCATGGACGCGGGCTGGCAGTGCGCCCTGATGGCGCCGACCGAAATTCTGGCCGAGCAGCATTTTCGCAAGTTGCTGGGCTGGCTGGAGCCGCTGGGCATCACCACCGCCTGGCTCACGGGCACGCAAAAAGCCAAAGACCGGCGCACCATGCTGGCGCTGATCGAGAGCGGCGAGGCCAAGCTGGTGGTGGGCACGCACGCCATCATTCAGGAGAAGGTGCATTTTCACAATCTGGCGCTGGCCATCATTGACGAGCAGCATCGCTTTGGCGTCGCGCAGCGCCTGGCCCTGCGCAGCAAGCTGCGCCACGAGGGCATGGAGCCGCATTTGCTGATGATGACGGCCACGCCGATTCCGCGGACGCTGGCCATGAGCTACTACGCCGATCTGGATGTATCGACCCTGGACGAACTGCCGCCCGGGCGCACACCCATCGTCACCAAGGTGGTGAACGAGGCGCGGCGCGACGAGGTGGTGGAGCGCATTCGCGCCCAGATCGCCCAGGGCCGGCAGGTGTACTGGGTGTGCCCGCTGATTGAAGAAAGCGAAGCGCTGGACCTGACCAATGCCACCCAGACGCATGGCGAACTCAGCGATGCCGTGCATGATGTGACCATGGCCAACGGTGAAAAAGCGCAAGTGGGCCTGCTGCATTCGCGCATGCCGCCCGATGAAAAGAAGGCTGTTATGGCCGCCTTTGTGCAAGGCCACCTGGCGGTGCTGGTGAGCACCACGGTGATTGAGGTGGGCGTGGACGTGCCCAACGCCTCATTGATGGTGATCGAGCACGCCGAGCGCTTCGGCCTGAGCCAGCTGCACCAGTTGCGCGGCCGGGTGGGGCGGGGCGCTGCGGCATCGGCCTGCGTGTTGCTGTATTCCACGGGTGATGCACCGCGCCTGAGCGAGACGGCGCGCGAGCGTTTGCGGGCCATGGTGGAAACCAATGACGGCTTTGAGATTGCCCGGCGCGACCTGGAAATACGTGGCCCCGGTGAGTTTTTAGGCGCTCGCCAAAGCGGTGAAGCCATGTTGCGTTTTGCCGATCTGGCGACCGACACCGAATTGCTGGAGTGGGCGCGCAAAGAGGCGCCCATGATGCTGGATCACCACCCCACGCTGGCTGAAAAGCACGTGCAGCGCTGGCTGGGCACAAAATCAGAATATTTAAAGGCTTGATGCATGGCGATGACGGGATTTTTTCCACTGTTGTGGTGGAGCTTGGCAGGCGCCTGTGCGGTGGGTGGGAGCGTGTACCTGTTTATTGAGTACCAGGCGTACCTGCTGCGTACCAGTGTCAGCAGCGTGCCTGGCGGATTGCGGTTTCAATCGCACCGTTTTTCGGTGGAGTCACGCACAAGCGCCAAGCAACTGGTGGTGCAGACCAAGGGCGGCCATTACGTGCGTCAGCCTCTGACTGGAGGCGATGAGCAGGTGCAAACGGGTGCGCAGACGGTCACGTTCGATGCAGTAGGTTTGCGAATGGAAGTTTTTCGTACTCTGGGTGCGGTCGGGGGCGAGGAAAAACCAAAAGAGACGGGTTTCAGCACGGTCTATTTCAAAACCTCCGACGAGCTGACCCAGCAGGCAAGAGGCCACGCGGCTTCCGAGCGCTCAGAATTGCGGCTGGACCATGTGCCCGACCCGATCGCCCGGGAATTTGCAGGCTTTGCCAACGGCATGCACGACTGGATTGCCAAGGTCGAGTGTCGGCTGGCTGCTGACGTTCAGGACAAGCGCCAACGTGCGGAAGACGAAGCCAGGGCGGCAGCGGCAGCGGCAAATGCTGCTCTGGGGTTGGACGACCCGGCTGTGGTCCTCAGCGAGGCTGAACGCGAAGCCCGGGCGGCGAAACAGATTGCCCTGTGGCGCCAGGCCGCGGGCTTTACCGGCGCATTCTCAAAGGTCAGCATCGACGCGCGCGGACAGATTGAATGGTTTGTTGACCTGGATCCGGCCGGTCAGGTTACCCTGCACGGGGGGCGGCGCACCTTTCACGGCAGCCTCAAGGGGGGCCGTTTGAATGCGCTCAGCACCGAGCTGGAAGTGGCCGTTCGGGATGAGTCCTGGACGCCCGAGTCCCCGCAATTGGTGGCGTTTCGCATCCTCCTGGGGGCGCCCGCGCAAGACCGGCTGGTCTGGATCAAACGGCTGGCCGCCGCGATAACATGACGCTTACCTTGAAGGCACTGGCATGACACTGACCGAACTCAAATACATCGTCGCCGTGGCGCGTGAGCGGCACTTTGGCAAGGCAGCCGAGGCCTGCTATGTGTCGCAACCCACCTTGTCGGTGGCGGTGAAGAAGCTCGAAGAGGAGCTGGACGTCAAACTCTTCGAGCGCAGCGCCAACGAGGTCACAGTCACCCCGCTGGGTGAGGAAATCGTGCGCCAGGCCCAAAGCGTGCTGGAGCAGGCCGCCAGCATCAAGGATCTTGCCAAGCGCGGAAAGGACCCGCTGGCCGGGCCGTTGAAGCTTGGCGTCATCTACACCATTGCCCCCTACCTTTTGCCCGACCTGGTGCGCCAGGTAATCAAGCGAACGCCGCAGATGCCGCTGATCCTGCAGGAGAACTTCACCGTCAAGCTGATGGAAATGCTGCGCACCGGCGAGATTGATTGCGCCATCCTCGCGGAACCCTTTCCCGACACGGGTCTGGCCTCGGCGCCGCTGTACGACGAGCCCTTTTTGGCTGCCGTGCCCATGCAACATCCGCTGGCGGCGCGCACCAGTGTGACCACCGAAGCGCTCAAAAAAGAAACCATGCTGCTGGGCAACGGGCATTGTTTTCGCGACCACGTGCTCGAAGTGTGTCCCGAGTTCGCCCGTTTTTCCAGCGACACCGAAGGCATTCGCAAGAGCTTTGAAGGATCGTCGCTGGAGACGATCAAGCACATGGTGGCGGCCGGAATGGGCATTACCCTGGTGCCGCGACTGAGTGTCCCTGCGGATGCCCTGGCGACCAAGACGCGGCGCAAGGCGGATTCCCTGGTGAAATACTTGCCGGTGGAGGACGGGCCTGGCGGTGAGCCGCCCTCCCGCCGTGTCGTACTGGTCTGGCGCCGCAGTTTCACCCGCTACGAAGCGATCGCAGCGCTGCGCAATGCGATCTATGCCTGCGAATTGCCCGGCGTGGACCGGCTGTCGTAAATTGATACTAAATCTGCCGCCAGGCCCCGTGCCTATAGCGTTAGCAGCTACTGAAATCATAGCGTTTCGTGCCGCCTAAATTAACCCTTTATCTTGATCTCATCCGCTGGAATCGCCCGGCGGGCTGGCTGCTGTTGCTGTGGCCGACCCTGAGCGCGCTCTGGTTGGCCGCAGGCGGCTTCCCTGGCTGGCATTTGGTGGCGGTGTTCACGCTGGGCACCATCCTCATGCGCAGTGCGGGTTGCTGTATCAACGACGTGGCCGATCGCGAGTTTGACAAGCACGTCAAGCGAACGGCCCAGCGGCCGGTCACCCGGGGCGCCGTGTCGGCCCGCGAGGCGCTGTTGTTCGGCGCTGTGCTGGCGCTGGTGGCCTTTGCACTGGTGCTGACCACCAATGCGGCGACGGTAGCCTGGTCGTTTGCCGCCTTGGCGGTTACGCTGATCTACCCCTATGCCAAACGCTTTGTCTCCATGCCCCAGGCCGTGCTGGGTGTTGCATTCAGTTTTGGCATACCCATGGCCTATGCAGCTGTGGGGGGGCATGTTCCACTACAGGCGTGGGTCTTGCTGGTGGGCAACCTGTTCTGGGTGCTGGCCTACGACACTGAATATGCCATGGTGGACAGGGACGACGACCTGCGCATTGGCATGAAGACCTCGGCCATTACGCTGGGCCGTTGGGATGTGCCGGCGGTGCTGGCGTTTTACGGTACGTATTTACTGGTGTGGAGCGCGGTGGTTGCGCCACTGGTTCACGCCCCTTGGTGGTGGCTGGGTGTGGCGGCTGCGGGTGCACAGGTGGTGTGGCACGGCTGGCTGATTCGGACCCGGTCGCGCGAGGGGTGCTTCAAAGCCTTTCGGGTGAATCACTGGGTCGGGTTTGCTTTGTTTGCGGGTATTGTGGCGGCGCTGTGGCGGTAGCCTGAGCGCCGCACTGAATGCTTACTTCTTCAGGCACTCGCTCATGAATTTCTTGCGCTCGTCACCCTTCATGCCTTTGGCATCGACATTGCAGGTTTTCATCTTGCCTTGTTGTGTTTCCGGAGCGGCTGTCTTGGCGCTCAGGCATTCCTTCATGAAGGCTTTGCGCTCGTCACCGGTTTTGCCGGTGGCATCTTTGTTGCAAGTCGTCATCTTGGATTGTTGTGCTGTTTTTGCAGCGGGCGCATCTGCAGCGTGCGCAGCACCCAACGACAGCGAGAGACCCAAAGCCAGCAAGGTAAACAGTTTTTTCATCGGTTGTCCTATCAAGTGTGTGGCAGTCAAGCCGCCGTTGCGGAAAAATCCCCATGGAATTCAAACACACAACGCCCCAAATGACAATCTGGATGACCGGCCCCTGCGCCCCGTAAAATCCCTGCATGCTGTCTGTAAAAAACGAACTCCTTGAAGCCCTGAGCGCTTCCCTCGAAAAACTGTCACCCGGTGCGGGCGCCAAAGCGGCCTTTGAGTCGCCCAAGGTCGCCGCCCACGGTGATCTGGCGACCACCGCCGCCATGCAACTGGCCAAGCCGCTCAAGCTCAACCCACGCCAATTGGCCGAAAACCTGTGTGCCGATTTAATGGCCCAGGGCGCATTCCAGCGCTGGGTGGAGTCTGTGGAGATTGCAGGCCCGGGCTTCATCAATATTCGCCTGAAGCCGGAAAGCAAGCAACAGGTGGTGCGTGAGGTCCTGGGGCAGGGGGTACAGTTTGGGTCGCGTCCCACCAGTGGCCAGCGCCTGATGGTGGAGTTTGTCTCTGCCAATCCCACCGGCCCGCTGCACGTGGGCCATGGCCGTCAGGCGGCTTTGGGCGATGCCATTTGCAGCCTGTTCCAGACGCAGGGCTGGGAGGTGTGTCGCGAGTTTTATTACAACGACGCCGGCGTGCAAATCAACACACTGGCTACCAGCACCCAGCTGCGGGCCCGAGGCTTCAAACCGGGTGACGACTGCTGGCCCATCGACCCGGAAAATCCGCTGAGCAAAGGCTTTTACAACGGCGACTACATTGCCGACATTGCCGCCGACTTTTTGGCCAGGAAGACGGTCAAATCAGACGACCGTGAGTTCACTGCTTCGGGCGATGTGGACGCGTTGGACGACATCCGCCTGTTCGCTGTGGCCTACCTGCGCCACGAGCAGGATTTGGACCTGAAAGCGTTTTCCGTCCAATTTGACAACTATTACCTGGAATCGAGTCTTTATCTCAGCGGCAAGGTTGATGACGTGGTGAAAAAGCTGCACGACGCCGGCAAGACCTACGAGCTGGATGGCGCTTTGTGGCTCAAGTCGACCGAATACGGCGACGACAAGGACCGCGTCATGCGCAAAGGCGATGGCACCTACACCTACTTCGTGCCTGATGTGGCGTACCACATCACCAAGTGGGAGCGTGGCTTTCACAAGGTGGTGAACATTCAGGGCACGGACCACCATGGCACCATTTCCCGCGTGCGTGCCGGGTTGCAGGCGGTGGGGCTGGGCATTCCGCAAGGCTTCCCGGACTACGTGTTGCACACCATGGTGCGTGTCGTTCGGGGTGGGGAAGAGGTCAAAATTTCCAAACGTGCCGGCAGCTACGTGACCCTGCGCGATTTGATCGAGTGGACCAGCAAGGACGCTGTGCGTTTCTTCCTGCTCAGCCGAAAGCCTGACACGGAATACACGTTTGACGTGGATCTGGCGGTCGCCAAAAACAACGACAACCCGGTGTACTACGTGCAATACGCGCACGCGCGAATTTGCTCGGTGCTGGCCGCGTGGGGTGGCGATGCCACTGCGTTGCTGCAGGTGGATCTGTCGCCCCTGCAAAGCCCACAGGCGCAGGCGCTCATGCTGCTGCTGGCCAAATACCCTGAAATGCTCACCGCGGCAGCGGTTGACTTTGCACCACATGATGTGACCTTCTATCTGCGCGAACTGGCCGCTTGCTATCACAGCTACTACGACGCCGAGCGGATTCTGGTGGACGACGAAACGGTCAAGCTGGCCCGCCTGGCGCTGGTCGCTGCGACTGCGCAGGTGTTGCACAATGGTCTGGCCGTGCTGGGCGTTGGTGCCCCGCAAAAAATGTAATCAATCAATCAAGAAAGCAGCGCATGAAGCAGCAGCGTGGCGGGACCTTTTTGGGTTTCATTATTGGGGTAGTGGTCGGACTGGCAATGGCCCTGGCCGTGGCGGTTTACATCACCAAGGTTCCGGTGCCATTCATGAACAAAGGGCAAAGCCGCTCTGCGGACAAGGACGAAGCGGAGGCCAAGAAGAACAAAGACTGGGATCCGAATGCGCCCTTGTATGGCAAAAACCCGGTCAAGGCAGCGCCACCTGCCGTGCCAGATGTGGCAGTTACACCCGCCGCGCCAGCCGTGACTCCGCCGACCAAGGCCGATTCCAAAGCGGCGGCAAAAGCCGAGTCCAAACCGGCGGTGTCAGCTGACCCGCTGGGTGATCTGGCCAAGGCCAAGTCAGCCGCGGCCGACGCTGAGCCGTTTCTGTACTTCGTGCAACTGGGGGCTTACCGGACGGCTGAAGATGCCGAGAGCCAGCGCGCCAAGCTGTCGCTCAGCGGGATAGAGACCAAAATTTCGGAACGCGAGCAATCCGGGCGTACGGTTTTCCGCGTGCGGGTGGGGCCTATCAGCAATAAGGATGAGGCCGAGCGCACCAAGGAAAAACTGGCGAAGGCCGGATTGGAAACCTCCCTGGTGCGTGTGCAGCGCTAACGCAGATCGCGGGGTACAGGCATCACGCGGGAACTTTCTTCCGCGCGCAACAGTCACAGAAAAACATTTGGAGTAGTTTTGCATGAACATGAAACGTCGTGAGTTTTCCCAGGCTGCTGCAGGCGTTGCACTAGCCTCCACCGCCTTGCTTTCGCCCCTGGCCCACGCGCAGGCCAAGAAGCCTCAGGCCGGTACCGATTACCAGGTTCTTGACCCCCGTGCGCCGGTTGAAGCACCAGCGGGCAAGATTGAAGTGGTGGAGTTTTTCTGGTACAGCTGCCCCCATTGCAACGTGTTTGAGCCTACGCTGGACGCATGGGTCAAAAAGCTTCCCAAAGACGTGGCGTTCCGACGGGCTCCCGTGTCCTTTCAGGACAGCTTTGTGCCGCAACAACGCCTGTATTACACCTTGGAGGCCATGGGCCTCGTCGACAAGCTGCATACCAAAGTGTTTGCGGCCATCCATGTTGAAAAGCTGAACCTCGCCAAGGCCGATGCGATCATTGAATGGGTCGGCAAACAAGGCGTGGACAAGGCCAAGTTCACCGAGCAGTTCAACTCGTTCTCTGTCGCTACGAAGGCCACGCGCGCAGCCCAGTTGCAAAACGCCTACAAGGTGGAAGGCGTACCCGCATTGGGCGTAGCCGGCCGGTTTTACACCGACGGCTCCATTGCCAAAAGCATGGAGCGCGCCCTGCAGGTGGTGGATTCGCTGGTGGCAGACGCCCGCGCCGGACGCTAGCCGCTCTGCCATGCCGTGTCAGCGCATGAAAGTGCGCAGCGCAGTGGCCGTCAATTCAGGTAGCTCCTCTGGAATGAAGTGACCGGCGGGCACGGCCTCTCCGGTCACGGTGCCTGCGCATTGCGCCTGCCATAGCGCAACCGGCTTGAACATGCGCTGCACCACGCCCCGGTCGCCCCACAGCACCAGCGTGTCGCAGGCAATCTTGTCACCGCGTGCACGGCTTTCGCGGTCGTGCTCCAGGTCAATGCCTGCGCTGGCGCGGTAGTCTTCACAGACCGTGTGGATGGCTTCAGGCGTGCAGAAGCAGCGCTCGTATTCGGCCAGGGCTTGCGGTTCAATGTGCGCCATGCCACCCGTTCCCCAGCCCCCCAGCTTGTTGTGCAGGTACGCCATTGCGTTGCCGCCAATCATGTTCTCGGGCAACGGACTGGGTTGAATCAGGTGAAACCAATGGTAGTAGGCGCGCGCAAAATCCATGTCGGTTCGGGCGTACATGTCGAGCGTCGGCGCAATGTCAATCACGCAGAGTTTCTTGACCCGCTGTGGGTGGTCAACCGCCAGTCGGTGCGCGACCCGGCCGCCCCGGTCATGGCCACACAGAAAAAATGCGTCAAGGCCCAGCGCCTGGGTCACCGCAACCACATCAGAGGCCATTGCGCGCTTGCTGTAGTTGCTGTGGTCGGGCAAGCCGGGTGCGTGAGACGAATCACCATAGCCTCGCAGGTCAGGCATTACCAAAAAGTAGTCGTCGCGCAGCTGTTGCGCAACCCGGTGCCACATCACCTGGGTTTGCGGAAACCCGTGCAACAGCACCAGCGCTGGCTTATTGCGGTTGCCCCCAAAGCGGATGAAACTGTCGACGCCATTGACGGACAGCCTGCGTGTTTCAAAGCCCTCGAACCAGCTCATACGCCCCCTCGCGCAGTCAGATATTTCTTCAGATTGGCGCCCGCGGTTTGCCGCACTTTGTTACGCAAGAACGGGGTCCAGCCAAGCAGCAATCCTGGCATGCCCAGTGCCTGGCGTGACCACGCCCAGAAATTGAAGCGGTCGCGGTGGGTCTGGATCAGGCCCTGACTATTGAAGGTAAATCGCGCATCAATGCGGTTAAGCACTTGGCGCCCAGTGGTACTGAAGCGGTAGTGTGCATCCCAGTGCGCCTGACCGGTGGCGGCATCCGCATGAATGTCGCTGAATTGCAGGTCCCAGTCGCTCAGACCTTTGGCCCGCGTTGCGTCCGTCAGCATGCGCCACATGCCCATGACCTCCCGCTTGCCGCGCAGTGAAAAAGCCTCGTCGTCAAAGGTCGCGTCATCGGCGTAGCACAGGGCCATCGCGTCAGCGTCCAGCTTGGCGAATGCGGTGTAAAGCCGCGCAAGAGTCTGTTCATTCGGATGCATGTGCATAACCTCTTTTCGCGCCCTTCGGAACGGGCGCGTTACCCGAAATCGTACACCGCCGGCGCTAGGTGACCGCATGCTCCACCAGAACCTGAGCGGGCAGCGCGGACAGCAGTGGCAAGAGTTGTTTTTCCAAAGCTGCCAGCGACGCACCCTGACGCTGCAGGTCGAGCATCACGCGCACGGGGGTGTCCGCCACAGCAAGCACTTCAGGGCGAGCCTCCTTGGCAATTGCCAGGCCATCGCATACCTGGTTCACCATCGTCCGCACCACCGCTGCAGTGGCCATGGTGCGCAGCTCTGGCTTGTAAATTTTGCCCACATTGGTCACCGGCATGTGCGCCAAAATGGTGATGGATTTGGGCTGGGCAGGTGCTTCATCCACCCGTTCAGCGGTGAATGCCAAAAGCTCTGCCTCGGTGGCTGTGGCACCCGGGCGCAACGACGCAAACGCCACTGGCAGCTCACCCGCATAGGCGTCGGGTGCCCCCACTGCGGCACACAGGTCTACCGCAGGGTGCGCACCCAGTGCGTCCTCAATGACCTTGGGGTCGATGTTGTGGCCGCCGCGGATGATCAGGTCCTTGGCCCGGCCCGACAGGTGCAAGCGCCCCTGCGCATCCTGCCAGCCCAGGTCGCCACTGATCAGCCAGCCGTCGGGCGTGAACGTGCGGGCGGTCTCTTGCGCGTCCAGGTAGCCTGAAAACAGGTTGGGCGACTTGAACAGCACCATGCCGCTCTCCCCAATGCCTTGGTCCTTATTCGTTGGTGCGCCATTGGCGTCCAGTGCCACAATGCGGATTTGTGTGTAGGGCAGCCGCCAGCCGACGCAGCCAGCCGGTGCATTCCCTCCTGGGGGTGCGACGGTGGACAAGCCCGCCATCTCCGTCATACCCAGACTCTCATTGATTTGCAGGCCAAACTGGCGTTTGAAGCGGGCGGCCAACTCTGGCGGCAAGGGTGCAGCGCCGGTGCGAACCGAACGCACGGTGGATATATCTGCACCGTTCAGCGGCACTGCAGCCAACGCGGCCAGCGCAGTCGGCACGCCAGACACCAGCGTGCTTTTGTATTTTTCGACCAGTCGCCAGTAGTTCTGGATGACCTCCCGGTTGCGAAACAGCGATGCGGTAGGAATGACGGTTTCCATGCCCACCGCCAGTGAACACAGTGAGCCGGGCAACACCCCCGCTACATGGAACAGTGGGTAGCCGTTGATCAGAACATCGTCGGGCGTGAAGCCCTGCATCGCGGCATTCGCCCACGCGGTGAACACCTGGGCCGCATGGCTGTGCCGCGCCAGCTTGGGCGCACCCGTGGTACCCCCGGTGTGAAAGTAGGCGGCAATGTCGGTGGCAGCAAAGCTCCGCTGGCTCACCAGTCGGTCATCGGGTTGACTGGCGCGCATGGCGTGAAAGTCCCATACGCCGTCGGGCAGTGGTCCGTCATGGCGCAGCGCCTGGCCATCGGGGCTGACCAGCAGCACGGTGCTCAGTTGCGGCAATGCCGCCTTCAGACGCATCGCCTTGGCCAGCATGCCGCTGTCGTCTTCTGCACCATGTGCCATGAGCACACGCGCGCCGCTGGCACGCAGTAGCGACAGCAGCTTGTCGTCGCTCAACATGGGGTTCAGCGGCTGGACAATGCCTGCCGCCTCGCCTCCCCACAAGGCCAGGTGGTAGGCCAGCCCGCCCGGCAGCATCACCGCCACCACGTCCTGATGGCGCATGCCCAGCGTGTGCAACAGGTTGGCAGTCTGGTGGATGCCCTCCAGCAAGGTGCGGTAGCTCCACCGGGTGGGTGTGTCGTCGGGGTTGCCGGTGTGCAGAAAGGTCAGTGCCGGGTGGTCCGGGCGGGCGCGCGCCGAGCGGCTGATCAGCTCATAGGTGCTGTTGCTGGGAATCGCCTCTCGCAGCGGTATCTGCTCAAGGCGCTCAATGTCCTGCTCGGATTGCACGGGAAAAGTGGATGCAGGTGTCATGGTGTTCAGGTTTGGGCGGGTCGAGACGACGGATTTGATCCGCATGCGTGCAGAACGCCAGTCAAATCAGCGACTCTGCGAGCCGGTTTAGGTTAGCAAGACCAATCTGCGTGTTTCGTGACGGGATCCGCTTGCGCATTCCTTTTAGCTAACTAAACTGGCGGCGAAGGAAGTTTCATGGACCTTGTAAACCAGTTAGCGACACAGCAGGACCAGTTCAAAAAACTGCTTGCCGGAATTGACCGTGGCATTCAGGACCACCTGGCCTGGAACCAGCGCCTCCTGCGGTGTGCCCTGCTGCGCGATCCGCCGGGCGACGACATATTGCATCTGGAGGCCCACCAGCATTGCCAATTCGGGAAATGGCTCGTGGCAGAAAGAGCCACATTGACCGGTTTTGACCCGAAGACAACCCGTGACGTTGAGCACCACCATCGTGCCATGCACGATGCCGTTCGGATGCTTTGCGAGCAGGCATCGCGCGGCCTGCCTGCCCGGGTGGAAGACTTGCAGACCTATGAAGCGGCGCAGACCACCATGGTTGATTGCCTGAACGTTTTGCGCCAGCGCGTGGCCGAATCCGTTTTGCAAATGGATGCGCTGACCGGACTTCCACTGCGCAATGGGCTGGACTATGCGTTCCAGATTCGCCAGAAAGACGCCGCCCGCCAGTCTGTTCCCCTGCACCTGGCGATGGTGGACGTGGATCACTTCAAAGTGGTTAACGACACCTGGGGCCATCCGGTAGGCGACAAAGCCTTGCAGCACCTGTCCAAACTGATGACAGGCTGCCTGCGCGACAACGACATCGGTGTGCGCTACGGAGGTGAGGAGTTTTTGTTTCTGCTGCTCGGGCATGAAGCCGAGGCAGTGGTGCAGCGTATTCTGGACGAGGTGCGCTCGCATCCCATGCTGATGGGCGGTGGCGCCAAGTTGTCCATGACGGTGACCGCCGGTGTGACACCGGTGAGCCCAACGGACACGTTGGTGTCAGCGGTCAGCCGGGCCGATGCAGCACTGCTGCATGGCAAGCAGAGCGGGCGGGACCGCTATGAGCAAGCCCCGATTCCGCCCAACTAAGCGATTAACCGCCTTTTTTGGAGCGCTTGCCGGGGTTCTTCTTGCTGCGGGTCGATGTGCCGCGCTCAAGGCTCACCTTTTGGCCGCGACCACCGGTGGTCAACGCCACGCCGGGCATTGGCTTGGGTGCGGGAGTGGCTTTGCGGTCTGCTTCGGTAACGATTTGATTGCCCATGAAATTTCTCGGCTGTAGAGTGGAAAACCGCTATTAGGCCATAAGCGCAATCACCACAGCAGCTTACGACCGCGCTGGCAGCCACCGGTTAGCGCATTCCTGGCGCTCAGAATCCTGTAACTTGCTATAACAAACATAGCTGCTGGCGCATATTCCACGGGGGCTCAGGGCGAATTTGGCTTGTAACCTAGAATGCTGCGCAGGGAGAAGCCATTGACGCCAGAGCAAAAAGCCAGAGTCAGCATCGACGCACTGCTTGTGCAGGCGGGCTGGCACGTCTGCGGCGTGTCGGATGCGAATATCCATGCGGCTGTGGGCGTGGCCATCCGCGAATTCCCCCTGAACAACGGCTTTGGCTTTGCCGACTACCTGCTGTATGTCAACGGCAAAGCCTGCGGCGTGATCGAGGCCAAAAAAGAGGGAGCTACTTTGACCGGCGTCGAAGTGCAGTCGGGCCGCTACGCCCAGGGCCTGCCCGCCACCTTGCCCGCATGGCGCAGGCCCATGCCCTTTCTGTGGGAATCCACGGGGGTAGAAACCCATTTCACCAACGGCCTGGACCCCGAGCCGCGTGCCCGAGGTGTTTTCGCCTTCTTCCGCCCCGAGCTGCTGGTGCAGTGGCTGGCGTATTTGCCGACCGCAGCGGCTTCCAATACCGCACAGGAAGCCGCAGGCACTTTTTTGGCCCGCATGCGCAGCATGCCCAAGTTGGTGACGGAATGGGGCAGCGGCGGCGCCCACTATGCGCTGTGGCCCGCCCAAATCAGCGCCATCACCAACCTGGAGAAAAGCCTGGCCGCCAACAAACCCAAGGCCCTCATCCAAATGGCCACCGGCAGCGGCAAAACCTTTACCAGCATTGGCTTCATTTACCGACTCATCAAGTTTGGCGGCGCGCGCCGCGTGCTGTTTTTGGTGGACCGTGGCAACCTGGCCCGCCAAACCAAAAAAGAGTTTGACGCCTACGCCAGCCCCTACAACGCCTACAAGTTTGGCGAGGAATACATCGTCCAGCACCTGCAGGGCAACCAGCTCGACACCAGCGCCCGCGTGGTCATCTGCACCATCCAGCGCATGTTCAGCATGCTCAAGGGGCGCGAGCTGGCTGAAGAGGCTGACGAAGAATCCACCGAAAAAATCGAAACCCTGTTCAAAGACCCCGAGCCCATTGGCTACAACCCGGCCATCCCCATCGAGAGCTTTGACATCGTGGTGACGGACGAGGCCCACCGCAGCATCTACAACCTGTGGCGCCAGGTGCTGGAGTACTTTGACGCGTATCTCATTGGCCTGACCGCCACGCCCAACAAACAAACCTTTGGCTTCTTTAACCAAAACCTGGTGATGGAATACGACCACGCCCAGGCCGTGGCCGATGGCGTGAACGTGAACTACGACGTGTACCGCATCAAAACCGAGATCACCGAGGCCGGTGCCAAGGTCGACAAAGGCTACTGGCTGGAAACGCAAGACAAAGCCACCCGCCGCAAAACCGCCTGGCAGCTGGACGAAGACTTTGAATACGACCCCGCCGAGCTAGACCGCGCCGTGCAAACGCCCGACCAAATCCGCACCGTGGTGCGCACACTGCGCGACAACTGGCAGGCAGACCTCTTCCCCCAGCGGCAAGAGCTGCCCAAGACCTTGGTCTTTGCCAAAGACGACAACCACGCCGAAAAGATTGTGGAGATATTGCGCGAAGAGTTTGGCCGGGGTAACGAGTTCGCGCAAAAGATCACCTACCGCAGTGCCCAGGGTGGAGGCACCAGCCCCGAGCAACTCATTAAAGACTTCCGCACCAGCTACTACCCCCGCGTGGCCGTCACCGTGGACATGATCGCCACCGGCACCGACATCAAGCCAGTGGAAATCGTTGCCTTCATGCGCAGCGTCAAAAGCCGCAGCTTCTTTGAGCAGATGAAAGGCCGGGGCGTGCGCATCTGCAACTCCACCGACCTGGCGGCCGTCAACCCGGGGGAGGGCGTCAAAAAAGACCACTTTGTCATCGTCGACGCCGTGGGCGTGTGCGAGCGCGACAAAACCGACAGCCGCCCCATGGACCAGAAGAAGAGTGTGCCCCTGGACAAACTGCTGCAAGCCGTGAGCCTGGGCAATGTGGAAGACGACGTGCTGAGCAGCATTGCCGCCAGGTTGGCCCGGCTGGACCGCGACGCCAGCGATGCCGACCAAGCCAAGGTGATCGAACTGAGTGGCGGCAAAACCCTGCGTGACCTGGCCCGTGGCTTGGTGGCCGCGCTGAACGTAGCGAACGATGCCACCGATCTTTTTCCCGACAATGCCGCTCGCCCTGGGCTTGTCGAAGGGCTGTTAAGCGAGGCAACCCGGCCCTTCGCCTCGCCAGCATTGCGCGAGCAGCTATTAAAAATGAAGCAGAAGGCAGACCTGGTGATCGACGTGGTCACCCAAGATAGCCTGCTGCACGCCGGCTTTAGCGAAGGCAGCGACAGGGCCACCACGCTGGTGCAAAGCTTTGAGCAGTTCATCGCCCAGCACAAAGACGAAATCACCGCCCTGCAAATTTTGTACAGCCGCCCCACGCGCGCGCCGCTCAAGTTTGCAGACGTGCAAGCCTTGGCCGATGCCCTGCACGCCCCTCCGCTGAACATCTTTGAGACCGCCCTGTGGCAGGCCTATGCCACCCTGCGCAAAGACAAGGTCAAAGGCGCCACGCAGCGCCGCCTGCTCACCGACCTGGTCAGCCTGGTGCGCTTTGCCATGCAGCAGACCAACGAACTGGTGCCCTACCCCGAGCGCGTGCAGGCCAACTTCAAGGCCTGGCTGGCCCAGCACCAGCAGACAGACAACAACCCGTTCACCCAAGAACAACAACACTGGCTAGAAATGATCCGCGACCACATCGCCGCCAACCTCGGCATTGAAATAGACGACTTTGAATACGCCCCCTTCAACGCCCAAGGCGGCCTGGGCAAGGTGCACCAGCTCTTTGGCGCGGAACTGCCCAAGGTGATTGAGGAACTGAATCGGGAGTTGGCGGCGTGAGTGAAACCGTTGCAGCGCCCGCGCGTTCGCGGTCGGCTTGGAAATGGGTGACGCTTGCAGATGTTGGCAAAGTAATCACTGGAAATACTCCGCCGACAGCCGATTCCGATAACTATGGCGACGCAATTCCCTTCGTCAAACCCACAGAGCTTGTAGATCGTGGCATCCGCTCCGCTCCAAGTGGCCTCGCGCCCCAAGCAATGGGAAAGGCTCGCGTAGTTCCAGCTGGAGCAGTGCTCGTTTCCTGCATTGGCAACCTAGGCAAGACCGGCATTGCCAAAGTTCCCGTGGCGTTCAATCAACAGATAAATGCCGTGGTGTTCAACGAGAACGTGGTTCCCGAGTTCGGTTTCTATTACGCGCAGACGTTGAAGCCATGGCTGTATGGCGAGTCGTCGGCGACCACCATCCCAATCGTCAACAAAGGCAAGTTTCAGCAGGCACGTTTCCCGCTGGCGCCGCTGGATGAGCAGCGCGAAATCGTCGCCGAACTCGAAAAACAGTTCTCCCGCCTCGACGAAGCCGTCGCCAACCTCCAGCGGGTCAAAGCCAACCTCAAACGCTACAAAGCCTCCGTCCTCAAAGCCGCCGTCGAAGGCCGCCTCGTAGAAACCGAAGCCACCCTGGCCCGCCGCGAAGGTCGCACCTACGAAACCGGCGAGCAGCTTTTGCATCGGATTCTTGAGGAGCGGCGTGGATCGTGGAAAGGGCGCGGCAAGTATGCAGACCCGGTGAATGCAGCTGGCGGCGTTAATTTTCCTTTGCCGGAGGGTTGGTCGAGTACTACTCTGGAAACAATAACTGATGCAAATCGGGTTATTTGTTACGGCATTCTTATGCCTAAAGAGAACTTGGAAGACGGGGTGCTTTTTGTCAAAGTTCGTGACATGCGCGGCGATTCGATTGATTTGAACGCATTGCATAGGACGTCACGTGAGATTGCTGCCCAATATGCACGCGCTTCTTTGAGGACTGGCGATATCCTTTTGTCAATCCGCGGGACCTATGGCCGTGTCGCGGTTGTGCCGCCTCTGCTGGATGGCGGCAACATCACGCAAGATACCGCGCGTATCGCCGTGAGTCATGAATACAACGCTGGATTTGTTGCAGCGTTTCTCCGGTCGGAGGATGCGCAACGCTATTTCAAACAGGTTGCCCGAGGCGTTGCTGTCAAGGGAGTAAATATTGGCGACGTGCGTCCAATGCCTATCCCTGTTACGCCACTCGCGGAACAGGTGCGTATCGTCGCCGAAGTCGATCGCCACCTGTCCATCATCCGCGAAGTCGAAGCCGAGGTCGACGCCAACCTCCAGCGCGCGCAGGCGCTGCGGCAGGCGACGCTGGCAAAGGCTTTTTCTGGAGATCGAAGATGAAAGGTCGCAAGGGGCGCTCGGGACTAAAGGGCCAACTGGTCGAAAAGAGTGTCGATGCGTATGTGCTTGCCCTTGAAACCATTAATAGGTTGTCAATCAAATATCGTGTTGAGAGCTTCACACACCTCATCTGCAATGCATGGGAGTTGCTTCTGAAAGCTCGGGTATTGGATGTGCAGACTTCTCGGGACGCGATCTATTACAAGACTAAGCGCGGGGAGCCCAAGCGCACCATTTCTTTGCGTGATGCCTTGATCAAGGTGGTTCCCAATGAGAAAGAAGCACTTCGCAGAAACCTTGAGGTAGTGGCAGATCTTCGTGATGAAGCAATGCATTTCGTCATCAGCGAGGTGCCAAACGATGTGCTTCTGTTGTTTCAGGCTTGCGTGATCAACTATCACAAGAAATTGAACGAATGGTTTGGAATATCACTTTCTGATCGAGTCACAGTTGGGATGATGACGATCGTGTACGACCTGTCACCTGGCAGTTTTGATTTGGGTAGTCCTGCTGTGAAGCGCCGCCTTGGTAAAGATGTGGCGGCATACCTTGCTCAAATGCAGAAGAAGATTCAAGCCGAGTTCACTACGCTACAGCGATCGCCGGAGTTTTCAATCGGCGTGGAATACAAGCTGGTTCTGACGAAGAAACCTGGTGACGCAGATATTGTCCTCAGCACCGGCGAAAAGGGCACGTCTGCCACGGTCGTACAAGTTGCAAAAGACCCCAGTGTTAGCCATCCTCACCGTCAAAAGGAGTTGTTGGCTGCTCTGACGACTGCCCTTGGTGGCGCTGCTACCGCAAATACGCATGACATCCAATGTGTTAATAAAGTTCATGGCGTTAGAAAGCGAGCAGAGTGGTTTTATCAAGGGAAAGTTGCTGGTTCACCAGCGCAATACAGCCAAGCCTTTGTGGATTGGATGTTTGAGCGTGTGAAGCAAGATCCGGACTTTTTCGTCAAAGCTCGTGAAACGGCAAAGAAATCATTGAAGAAATAACATGCGCCAGCTTGACCTCTTCTCCGCCCTGCAGTCCAGCACCGAGGGCATCGACACCGAATTCAAGTCGGCGCGCGGTGGCATGCCTGGCAGTTTTTGGGAGTCCTATTCCGCCATGGCCAACACCCAGGGCGGCACCATCGTGTTGGGCGTGGCCGAAAAGCCCACCGGCCTGGTGTGGGAGGGCGTGCCCGATGCCGCGCAGTTGCGCAACGTGCTGTGGGGCCAGTTGAATGACCGGCACAAGGTCAGCGCCAATCTGCTGCGCGATGACGATGTGCGCACGGTGGAAGACGAGGGCCGCCAGTTTGTGGCGGTGAATGTGCCGCGTGCCTCGCGGCTGCAGCGCCCGGTTTTTGTGGGGCCCAACCCCATGACGGGCACCTACCGCCGTGCGGAAGAGGGCGACTACCGCTGCTCGGATGACGAGGTGCGCCGCATGCTGGCCGACCAGTCTGACACGCCAGCAGATTCACAAATCGTGGAGCGCTTTGGCCAGCCAGACTTTGACCCTGAGACGGTTAAGCAGTACCGCAACCGCTTTGCCTCCCGCGCGCCAGACCATCCGTGGCTGCTGTTGGACGATGCGCCCCTGCTCACCAAGTTGAGCGCCTTGCGGCGTGACCGCGCCACGGGTTTTGAAGGTGCTACTGTGGCGGGCTTGCTGATGTTTGGCCGGTTTGAAGCCTTGCGCGATGCACTGCCGGCCTTTCATGTGGACTACCGCGAGCGCCTGTCCGACGACCCTGCCGTGCGCTGGACCGACCGCGTGGTGCCCGATGGCACTTGGGAAAACAACCTGTTCCAGTTTTATCTACGGGTGATGCAGCGCCTGTCGGGCGACTTGAAAATGCCTTTCCAACTGGACCGCGAGCTGTACCGCAAGGACGATTCTGCCGTGCATGAGGCGCTGCGCGAGGCGGTGGTCAATGCGCTGGTGCACGCGGACCATCGCGGGCAGGGTGGCGTGGTGATTGAGCGCTATCCGGATCGGATCGAGTTGTCCAACCCCGGCTCGCTGCTGGTATCAAGGGTGCAGTTGCTACAAGGCGGCGTAAGTGAGTGCCGCAACAAGAGTTTGCAGATGCTGTTCCAGCTTATGGGTGGCGGCGACAAGGCGGGCTCGGGCATGGACAAGATTCGCGCCGGTTGGCGCGCGCAGCACTGGCGCTCGCCCCGGCTGGAAGAATCTTTGCAGCCCGACCGGGTAAAGCTGGTGCTGCCCATGGTCAGCCTGATCCCCGACGAGGTGGACCAGGCGCTGCGGTTGCGCTTTGGCGACCGGTTTGCCAAGCTGGACAAGACAGCGGTGCAGGCGGTGGTGACGGCGCAGGTGGAAGGCAGTGTTACCAACAGCCGCATGCAGGAAATCACCGGTGAGCACTCCAAAGACATTACTGGCGTGTTGCAAAACCTGGTGCGCGATGGCCTGCTGACGCAGCAAAACCAGCGGCGTTGGGCCAGCTACCGTGTGGCGGAGGACTCCCCCCAATCCGGCGAGGACTCCCCTCATTTGGAGGAGAACTTCCCTCAAAGCTCCCCCCAATTGGGCGGGGACTCCCCTCATTTGACGGCGAACTCCCCTCATTTGCCCCCGGAACTCCTGTCATTGGCGGAACCAGCCCGGCTCAAAGGAAAGCTGCCTGCGGCTGAAATGCAGGCTTTGGTTATGCGCCTGTGCGATAGCCGGTGGCTCACGTCCAAGGATTTGGCCACGTTGTTGAACCGCGATGCGGAAAACTTGCAGGGCCGCATTCTTGGCGGGATGGTGAAGAAGGGGCTGCTGGAGCTGCGCTTCCCGGATGTGCCGAATCGGCCTGATCAGGCGTATCGCAAGGTGATAGTCGTTTGAGGTCGCAAATTTCGACTTCAAATCTGCTTCTGTTTTGATAGCTACTTGCACAATAACTACGGGGGCTAGAGCCCTATTTCTTCTGGGAGGAAGAGCATGAAAGAGTTGCACGCTTTGGTGGACTATGCAAACGTCCAGCCGTCTCTGGAGGCGTTGGCAAAACTGGCGCCGGGGTTTACCGATGTATGGCTGTTCCATGGCCCGCACCAGGCCAAGCAGGCGCAGGCTTTCGCTGCCAGCCATGAGCGGGTCACGCTGGTGCCGCGCTCGGGCCAGGGGCCCAATGCGCTGGACTTCCATGTGGCGTTCTATCTGGGCTACGTGGCGGCCAAGCACCCGGACGCCGAGCTGGTGGTGGTAGCCAACGACCGCGGCTACGACCCCATGCTGGCGCACGCCCGCATGCTCAAGTTCCGTGCCCGCCGTGTTGGCTACAAGGCGCCCACTGTCAAAAAGGCAGTTGTAGTGAAACCCGCTGCGCAAGCGGCCCCGCCGCTGGCAGCCAAGAAGGCGGTAGCCAAGAAAGCTGTGGTGAAAAAGGCGGTGGCAAAGCAGGCTGCACCCAAGCCCGAAACACCGGTCAAAGCGGTAGCTGCCAAAAAGGCACCCGCAGCCAAGAAAGCGCCGCCCGCCAAAAAGGCAGCTGCAAAAAAAGTCGCAAAGCCCAAGCCAGCGAAAGCAGTGGTGCCTGCAAAGCCACCAAAGTCCGCCCCAAAACCTGTAACCACACCCGAAGCCAAGCTGCTCGACCGCATTACGAAGGGCCTGGCCAAAATGGGCGACAAGGCGCCCGCTAAGCTCAAGTCACTTCTTAATGCGCTAAAGCCCATGTTGGACAAGAACAGCACGGGTGCAGATGCCGAAGCCATGGTGCAGAAACTGCAAGACAAGGGTGTGGTGCAAGTGCTGGGAAAAGTGGTGACTTATCCCAAATAACTTGCTTCTGTTTTCATAGCTGCTTGCGGACATTCCACGAGGGCTAGAGGCTGATTTACTATGGAATCTATGAAGACTTTCCCTATCCGCCTCACCCCCGGCCAAGATCTACGCGCTGCCCTGGAAGCCGCAGTCCAAGCCCAAAACTGCCACGCTGCCTTTGTGTTGTCCGGCATCGGTAGCCTGTCCACAGCGGGCATCCGCCTGGCGGGGGCGGCGCAGCCCACGCGGCTGACGGAGAGCATGGAGATCCTCACCCTCTCGGGCACGGTGGCGGTGGATGGCGACAAAACCGTCTCCCACATGCACATGGCCATCTCCACCGCCACCGGGCAGGTGCTGGGCGGGCATGTGGCGCCGGGCTGCATCGTGCTCACCACGGCCGAGGTGCTGCTGGCCCTGCTGCCCGACTGGCAGTTCACCCGCGAGTCGGATGTGCAAACCGGCTACGACGAGCTGGTAATCCGGGCGCGAGGCTGACTTTTGCTACTGGTTTGATAGCTGCTCGCGCAATCAGTACGAGGGCTAGAGGCCAATTTCATTCATAACTTGCCTGCGTTCATGTATTTGGCTAAAGTAAGGAATCCTTACTTTGCACCAAATGCCATGCTCGCCAAAATCACTTCCAAAAACCAGCTCACGCTGCCCAAGAGCGTGACGCAGGCCGTGGGTGCCACGGAATACTTTGATGTAGAGGCCCGGGCAGGGCAGATCATCCTCACGCCCGTGCGCATTCAGCGCGGTGACGCGGTGCGGGCCAAGTTGGCGGAGCTGAATTTGACAGATGCCGACATGGCCGACGCCGTGGCCTGGGCCAGAGCGCCGCAAGCCGCACCAGCCATGGCCGCCGAGCCGGTGGCTGCGTATGCGTTAGAGCCTGCCAAGCCCAAGAAGGCGGCTGCCAAAAAGGCCCAGTCCAAAGCATGAGCGCGCTTGTGCGCGTGGTGCTGGATACCAACGTGGTTTTGTCCGCGCTGGTATTCGGCGGCGGGGCAGCAGGGCGGGTGCGGCGCGCTTGGCAGAAGGGTGCGCTGCTGCCATTGGCCAGCACCGCCACGGTGCAAGAGCTGGTGCGGGTGTTGTCCTACCCCAAGTTTCGCCTGTCCCAAGCGGAGCAGGATGAGTTGCTAGCCGACTACCTGCCTTACACCCAGACAGTGCGCATCCCCCAACCGCCACCCCTGGTGCCCGCGTGCCGCGATGTGCTCGACGAGCCTTTTATGCACCTCGCCGTGGCGGGAAAAGCCCAAGTGCTGGTGTCTGGCGACAGGGACCTGCTGGCCATTGCCGAAGAGTTTGAGCAGGCCAGTGGCTGCCCTATTTTGACTTTGGATGCCTTGTTCAGGCATCCGCTGTCCTTGGGGTTGCTGCAAAAGTTATAGCTGCTTGCGCAATGAATACGAGGGCTAGAGGCCTGTTCCATTCAGAACTTGCCTTTACAAGGCAATTCATTTACATTCAGTATTCGCGATTCACGAATACTGAATGTAAATGCAACTCAAACCACAAGATTTCCTGGTAGCCCTCAAGCTTGTGGCTTGGGGTGAGCAGCGCTGGACGTATGCACGGCTGGCGCAGGAGCTGGGCATTAGCGTCTCAGAGGCGCATGCCTGCATCAAGCGCGGGTTGCAGGCGGGGCTGCTGGTTGATACCGCCTTGCTGGCTCCACCGCCCGAGGCTGCGCCGGGAGTGCAGGAGGCCGTGGCTGTGTATCGCGTGCAGGCCAGACCCCGCCGGGCCAAGGCGGCGATGGCCACCAACGCCGACAACCCGGTACGCGTGAATAGTCGTAACTTGGCTGAGTTTGCAGTGCACGGGGCCAAATATGCTTTCCCGGCGGACAAGCTGCCTGTCTCCGTTGGGGTGCCCACCAGCCACAGCGCGCCGGCTTTTGCGGGTGTGTTTGCCCCGGGTTCGGACGATTGGGTGTGGCCGCATCCCAATGGGGCGGTGCGGGGGCAGGGTGTGGAGCCTTTGCACCCCAGCGTGCCGTTTGCAGCCATGCAAGATGCGAAGTTGTACGAAATGCTGGCCTTGTTTGATGCCTTGCGTGTAGGCCGTGCGCGTGAACGCGGCATGGCGCTCAAGCGGCTGCCGCTGTTGATTTACCCAGACGGCCCCAAACCCCTCGAGAGGCCCATGCATGGCTAATCCGAACATTGAATTGCTTACCTCCATTGCTCACGCGATGGGCGCGCTGCGGGAGCAAGTGGTGTTTGTGGGCGGCTGTGCCACTGGGCTACTCATTACACAGACGCTGGTTGCGGACGCACGAGCCACAGAGGACGTGGACGCCATCGTGGAAGTGGCTTCATTGGTGGGCTACCACGCGTTGGCTGCGCAGTTGATGGAGCAAGGCTTCAAGCAAACCATGGCGGACAATACGCCGCCGTTCCGCTGGTACTGGAATGGCATGCAGCTCGACTTGGTTCCGCTCGATGAGCGGGTGCTGGGTTTCGCCAACCGCTGGTACAAGCCGGGTTTTGAAGCGGCAGCTATGGCTACTTTGCCTTCGGGCCTGCAGCTAAGGCACCTTTCGGCACCGTACTTTATGGCCACCAAATTGGAGGCATTTAAAGACCGGGGTAACAACGACGTTTACCTTAGCCACGATTTGGAAGACGTCATCACCGTGGTGGACGGGCGCGAAGAGTTGATCAGCGAGCTAACCTCCGCCCCACCTGATGTGCGCGACTTTGTTGCGCAAACGCTCAGTGGCATCTTGCGGCACACGGATTTCACCAACGTGCTGCCCGGCATCGTTTCACAAAGCACACGCACCGGCCTGGTATTGCAACGGTTTACACATATTTCCGAGCTATAGAACACCCATGAACACCACCACCAACTCCCTCGTCCAGAAGCTCTGGAACTACTGCAACGTGCTGCGCGACGACGGCATGAGCTATGGCGACTATGTGGAGCAGCTCACTTACCTGCTGTTCCTCAAGATGGCCGACGAGCGCAGCGCGCCACCCTACAACCAGGTCAGCATCGTGCCCGCCGCCTACGCCTGGCCCACGCTGCTGGCGCAGGACGGCGACGCGTTGTTTGACCATTACCGCCACGCGTTGGAAAAGCTGGGCCAGGAGAAAGGCACGCTAGGCCTGATCTTTGGCAAGGCACAAAACAAGTTTCAGGACCCGGCCAAACTGCGCCGCGTGATCGTCGATTTGATCGACGCCGAGACGTGGACTATTTTGGGTGCGGATGTAAAAGGCGACGCCTACGAGGGCCTGCTGGAGAAAAACGCGCAAGACACCAAGAGCGGTGCAGGCCAATACTTCACGCCGCGTGCGCTGATTCAGGCCATGGTGGACTGCACCGCGCCGCAACCCGGCGAGACCATTTGCGACCCCGCGTGCGGCACTGGCGGTTTTTTGTTTACCGCGCACAACTTTATTACCGGCCACAACAAAAGCCTGACGCGTGACCAGCTCAAGCACCTGAAAGAAAAGGCCTTCACCGGCTACGAGCTGGTGCAGGCCACGGCGCGTGTGTGTGCGATGAACATGATGTTGCACGGCATTGGCTCTGAAAAATCGGTGCCCGTGGTGGTGGGCGACGCACTGGCCGCCGACCCCGGCGAGCGTTTTGACGTGGTGCTGGCCAACCCGCCGTTTGGCAAGAAGAGCAGCACCGTCATCATGGGCGAAGACGGCCGCAGCAGCACCGAGAAAGACACCATTGAGCGCGACGACTTCTGGGCCACCACCAGCAACAAACAGCTCAACTTTGTGCAGCACATCAAGACCCTGCTCAAGACCCACGGCCGCGCCGCCGTGGTGTTGCCCGACAACGTGCTGTTTGAAGGCGGCGCGGGCGAGACCATTCGCAAGAAGCTGCTGCACGAGTGTGATGTGCACACGCTGCTTCGTTTGCCAACGGGCTTGTTCTACGCGCAGGGTGTCAAAGCCAATGTGTTGTTCCTGGAAAAAAAGGGCGCGTCCGAAACCCCATGGACCAAGAAGCTGTGGATTTACGACCTGCGCACCAACAAGCACTTCACCCTGAAGACCAGCCCGCTGCGCCGTGATGATTTGAATGAGTTTGTGGCGCTGTACAACGCAGGCAATCGCAACCTGCGGCAGGCGACATGGTCCGCCGAAAACCCGGACGGCCGCTGGCGCATGTACAGCTATGACCAGCTGATTGCCCGAGACAAAGCCAGTCTGGATATTTTTTGGCTCAAGGACGATTCACTGGCTGACAGCGACAACCTGCCCGCGCCCGCCGTCATTGCACAAGAGATTGTGGAAGACCTGCAAGCCGCGCTGGAGCAGTTCAAGCTGATTGCAGGCGACCTGGGTGGCGAGGTGGCTGAGCTATGACCACGCCTACCCGCTCCCTCAACCTCATTGGCGCTACCAATTTCCGCGATCTGGGTGGCTACACGGGTCATGGCGGGCGCACGGTGGTGTGGCGCCGCATCTTCCGGTCCGACCATCTGGCTGATCTGACGGCGGCTGACACGGCGGCGGTGGCCGCCCTGGGGTTGGCGCGGGTGTGCGATTTTCGGGGCGTGGCAGAGCGCGCGCCGCTGGCCTGCGCGCTGCCTGGCGTGGCCGTGCACTCCTTGCCGGTGGAACCCACCGTGCTCAAGGCGATTCAAGCCCGGATGGAAGCCGGGCAACCGCTGACGGCCTCGGACACGGTGGGGCTGATGCAGCAAACCTACCGCGCGTTTGTGCACGACAACGCCCCGCGCTTTGCCGCGCTGTTTGGCCATTTGCTGGAGCACGATGCGCCGCTGGTCTTTCATTGCACCGCCGGCAAGGACCGCACCGGTTTCGCTGCCGCGCTGATTTTGCTGGCCCTGGGCGTGCCGCGTCCGGTGGTCATGCAGGACTACCTTTTGAGCAACGACTTCTATCCCGTGCCCCATGCCCCCGCCACGCAGGCGCCGCAGGAAGTGCTCAACGTGTTGTGGGGCGTGCAAGCGGCTTTTCTGCAGGCAGCATGGAATGCCGTGGATGCAGATTTTGGGGGTATACCGCGCTATATGGAGCAGACATTGGGGCTGGGCCCCCTGCAGCAGGCGCGGCTGGCGGAGCTGTATCTCTCAGCCCGATAGGGCCGTCTGATCGGGCATGCGCCAGCGCTCCAGCGCCTCAGCCAGACCCGGGCGCGCCAGCAAGTAGCCCTGGTATTGCAGGCAGCCCAACTCCCGAAGCGCCTCCAGTTGCGCGCCGGTTTCAACGCCTTCGGCGATGACTTCCAGCTCCAGCGACCGGCCCAGCGCAACAACCGTTTTGACAATGGCGGCATCGTCTGGATCACTCAGCAGGTCACTGACAAACGACTGGTCAATCTTGAGCTTGTCCAGCGGCAGGCGTTTGAGGTTGCTCAGGCTGGAATAGCCGGTGCCGAAATCGTCCAGCGCAAAGCGCACCCCCCGCTCTTTCAGCGCATTCATTTTGCTGATGACGCCCGCCACATCGTCAATCAACTGGCTCTCCGTCAGTTCCAGCTCCAGTTGCGACGGTGCCGCTCCCGTTTCAGACAGCACATCCAGCACCTCCTGCACAAAATCAGGTTGCCGGAACTGCCGTGCGCTCACATTGACCGAGATGTACAGGTGAACCATGGCCGGCTGGGCCGCCCAGCGCACCAGTGCCTCGGCTCCCAACAGGCGGCCCTGGCTATCGACTTGGGGCTGGTAGTGCAACAGGAATTCTCTTCGGGCCAGCGCCTCGCGCAGATCCGCCTCCAGGGCCACGCGGGCCGACATCTGGGCCTGCATGTCCGGGTTGAAGAAGCGCAAGGTATTGCGTCCGTCGGTCTTGGCCTGGTACATGGCGAGGTCGGCCCGTTTGAGCAGTTCTTCCAGTGTGCTGTGGGGGTCTGAGAACATCGCAATTCCCACACTCACCGTGCTCTGGTGGTTCACATTGCCCAACACATAGGGATCGGCGAGCGATACGACGATTTTCTGGGCTACGAGGTTGGCCTGGCGGGCGGCTTCCTGCAGATCGGGACTCAGGTCGTGCAGCATCACCACGAACTCATCGCCGCCCAGCCGGGCCAGAGTGTCCTGTTCCCGGATGCATTCCTTCAGGCGTTTGGCGGTCTGCTGCAGCAACAAGTCGCCCATGTCGTGCCCCAGCGTGTCGTTGAGGGCCTTGAAGTTGTCCAGGTCAATGAACAGCAAGGCACCGTCGTGTGCGGTTCGGTCGTGTGCTGCCAGGGTTTGCTGCATGCGGTCCATGAGCAGGCGGCGGTTGGGAAGCTGGGTCAACGGGTCGTAAAACGCCAGTTGGTGAATGGCCTCGCGGTTTCTCTTGAGTTCGGAAATGTCCGTGGAGATGCCGCACAGTGCATATATGCGGCCATCGGCCTGGCGCAGCGGCAGTTTCACTGAAAGGTAGGTGCGAGAGCTTGCGCCGTCCTGGGTGGTGACGATTTCCTCGTCAGAAACCCGTTCGCCGCGCTCCAGCACGCGCAGGTCGTTGCGGCGCAGTTGTTCTGCGGTGGCGGCATCAAACAGGTCGGCATCTCCATGGCCCACGACATCCGCCTCGGAGCGGTTGGTGGCTTCGTACATCCTGCTGTTGGCGTAGGTGTAGCGCAGGTCCGGGTCTTTGATGTAGATATGGGACTCGACGCTATTGAGGATGGTGGCGAGTCGGTCTTCACTCTCCCGCAGTCCGCGGGTTTTTTCAGCGACCCGGCGGCGCAAAAGCAATACAAATCCCACTGCGAACATCAGTAATCCGCCTACGGCCGACAGGGTCCACCACAAGGCGGCAGGGACCAGCGTGCGGGGCGGCTCGCCACCCCAGCGTGCCAACACGTCGAAATATGCCGACCCCGGCTTGTCGCGCCAGCTCTGCAAATGCTGGTCGATAGAAGCCAGCAGGTCCGCATTGCGGCCTTTGCCCGCAGCGTAAAACAAGCGGCTGGGCTGGAACATGATGGGTGTCTCCACCAGCTAGTAGCGCGGCGCCTGGAGCTCGCCGAACTGGTGGTTGGCGACCACGGCGTCTGCTTGTCCCGATGCGACTTTGGCGAAGCCGTCGGGCAGGCTGCCAACAGGCACCCATTGCGCAGCAACCCCAAAGCTGGCCAGCAGGCTGGCCAGGTGCTCTTGCTGAACGGACCCTTGCAGAACGGCAACCCGCAAGTTTTGCAGGTCCAGAAGCGACCGGATGTCCGTTCCCTTGCGCTGGTATAGCTGAGACCAGCTGTGCAGTGCCGGTGTCTTGTGAAAATCGAATAGCTGGGCGCGCTGCTCGCTGAAAGCCACATCGGGCATCAGATCAATGCGGCCCGCCTGCGTCGCTTCAAGGCAGGCTTGCCATTCGCACACGACCGGCACGAGCGTCCAGTCTTCATCCCGGGCTATCTCGCGCAGCAAATCACCAAAAATCCCGGAGGGCTGGCCATCGGCGCCCAGAGAAATCTTGGGCTCATTGGCATAGACGCCCACCCGCACTTCGCGAGCCTGCACTGCCGCACTGCACAGCCAGCAGAGCAGCATCACAAGCGCACGGTGCCGGACGAGCCTGAAAAACGCGTTTGGAGCCATTTCGACGCAATTATTGCGTAACGCCGCCACAACGGGTGAGATTAGCGTGACGGCCTCGCAATTCGTGCCATGCTCTCAGTACAATGGCAACAGCTCTTTTCGAGCAAGTTTCGTGCCTTTATGAAAAACATCTATTTATTCCTGTTTTTGCTGGCGACCTGTATCGGGTTTGCGCCCTCGTCGTGGGCCGAAAAAGCGGACCGCAGCAAGCCCATGAACATTGAGGCGGACGCGCTGCGGTACGACGACGTGAAGCAGGTCAGCCTGTTTACGGGGAATGTCGTCCTGACCAAAGGAACCATCGTGATTCGGGGCGCCCGGCTTGAAGTGCGCCAAGACCCTGAGGGCTACCAGTTTGGCGTGGTGACGGGCACGGCCGACAAGCTGGCCTTTTTCCGTCAAAAGCGGGAGGCGCTGGAGGAATACATTGAAGGCGAGGGCGAATCCATTGAGTACGACAGCCGCGCAGACACGGTCAAATTCATCAAGAAAGCCCTGCTACGCCGCCTGCGTGGCACCACGGTGGGTGACGAAATCACCGGTGGCCTGATTGTTTATGAAAACCTCACCGATATGTTCACTGTGGATGGTTCTGCCAGCAAGGCCGCCGGTGCAGCGCCCAGCGGCCGTGTGCGCGCCATGCTGATACCCAAACCCGAGGGGGCCGCCGCGGCCCCCACTCCGGCCACGCCGATTCCCCCGCTGCGCTCCACCACCACCCTGGGGGGCGCGCCCAAGTGACCGCGCTACTGGAGCCATTCGCAGAAAGCACCCCTGACACCGGGCCGGACACCGCCATTGGCCGGCTTGAAGCACGGCACCTGCAGAAGTCGTACGGCAAGCGCCAGGTGGTCAAGGATGTTTCCCTGACCGTGCGCACCGGCGAAGTGGTGGGTTTGCTGGGCCCCAATGGGGCGGGCAAGACGACGTCGTTTTACATGATTGTGGGCCTGCTGCGCGCCAGCGCGGGCGAAATCACCATTGACGGACAAAGCATTGAGCACATGCCCATCCACCGCCGCGCGCGCCTGGGCCTGGGTTACCTGCCGCAAGAGGCCTCTATTTTTCGCAAACTCAATGTCGAAGACAACGTGCGCGCCGTGCTGGAGTTGCAGCTCGATGACGCAGGCAAGCCGCTCAAGAGCCCCGAGATTGAGCTGCGCCTGACCGCCCTGCTGCAAGACCTGCGGGTGGAGCACCTGCGTGATTCGCCAGCGCTGGCCCTGTCGGGTGGTGAACGCCGCCGGGTGGAAATTGCCCGCGCACTGGCGACACGTCCGCGTTTCATTCTTCTGGATGAGCCCTTTGCCGGTATTGACCCGATTGCCGTGATCGAAATCCAGCGCATCATCAATTTCCTGAAATCCCGCAACATCGGGGTTCTGATTACCGACCACAACGTGCGCGAGACCCTGGGTATTTGCGACCACGCCTACATCATCAGCGAAGGTGTGGTGCTGGCCCAAGGCACCCCGACCGAGATCGTGAACAACGCCGATGTGCGTCGCGTGTATCTCGGCGAACACTTCAAAATGTAGGCCAGCGCAATGAAACCCGGTCTTTCACTGCGCGTTTCCCAGCATCTGGCGCTCACGCCCCAGTTGCAGCAGTCCATCCGCTTGTTGCAACTCTCCACATTGGAACTCAGCCAGGAAGTGGAGCAGATGCTCGACGAGAACCCGTTTCTGGAGTTAACCCAGGACGAGGCCCCGCGTGAGGATTTCGGTCTGCCCCAGGCCGACACGCCCGTGAGCGAAGGGGAGCGCGAGATGGAGCATGCTCCTAATTCGATAGCTGAGTACGCAGATTCCACGGGGGCTAGCAGCACAAAAGACGATGAAGCGACGCCGCTGTCTTCGGACGATGAGCCCAGTTGGGATGGCGACGGCACGACCGAGCTGGTACCCGACGATGGCGAATGGGGCACCGACGCCAAGGCCAAAGCGAACAACCTGGGTGATGGCGAAGACGTGGATGCCACCGAGCTGGCGCGCTCACAGGAGTCCCTGCAATCGCACCTGCATCGCCAGGCATTGCGGCTGCGCCTGAGCGAAGAAGACCGCGGCGCGCTGCGCTTTCTGATCGAGTCCCTGAATGACGATGGCTACCTGGAAGAGCCACTGGAAGAGCTGGCCCGCGGGCTGGCCGGGGACGATGAAGAGCAGGTCGAAAACCTGGTGCACCACTTCACCGTGGCACTGGGCCTGCTTCACAGCCTGGAGCCCGTAGGCGTGGGCGCACGCGACCTGGGTGAATGCCTGCGTCTGCAGTTGCGCGCGCTCATGGCGTTGGCCAAAGCGGAATCGGAGTCGCCGGAACGCCGGGCCGTACTGGCGGTGGCCCTGGGCATCTGTGAGCAGCCCATGACCTTGCTCGCCCGCCGGGACGTCAAAACCCTGATGCAGCGCTGCGGCGGCACCGATGCGCAGACGCGTGACGCGATTGCCCTGATTAGCCGGCTGGAGCCTAAGCCGGGGCGGCGTTTTGTGGATGTGGAGCGCAATATTGTGGTGCCCGACGTGCTGGTGCTGCCGGTGGCGAAGACCAGCCCGGGCATGACGCCCAAGTTTCGCGTCATGCTCAACCCCGAGGTGATGCCCAAGCTGCGGGTGCACGATATTTATGCCAATGTGTTGCGCAACCACCGGGGTGGCAAAGACGCCGCCAGCTACGCCGGCTTGCAGCAGCGCCTGCAGGAGGCACGCTGGTTCATCAAGAACATCCAGCAACGCTTTGACACCATCCTGCGCGTGAGCACGGCCATCGTGGAGCGGCAAAAGAGCTTCTTCACCCACGGCGAACTGGCCATGCGCCCCCTCGTTTTGCGTGAAATTGCCGATGAGCTGGGCCTGCACGAATCCACCATCAGCCGGGTCACCACCGCCAAATACATGGCCACGCCGTTTGGCACATTCGAGCTGAAGTATTTCTTTGGCTCGGGGCTGGGCACCGAATCGGGTGGCAATGCCTCCAGCACGGCGGTGCGCGCCCTCATCAAACAATTCATCAGTGCCGAGAACCTGAAAAAGCCCCTGAGCGACAACCAGATTTCCGAGATGCTCAAAGAGCAGGGAATTGATTGCGCCCGCCGCACTGTAGCCAAATACCGCGAAGGGCTCAAGATTGCGCCCGCGTCGCTGAGAAAAGACCTATGAACCAACTCCAAATTTTTCTCCCCTGCGCCGCGGGCGTGGAGGATTTTCTGGCCACCGAGGTGCACGACCTCACGGGTTTGAAGGGTGAGGACCTGCTCACGCGCCGTGGCGGCGTGATGGCCCGCGCCTCCTGGCGCGACGCCATGCGGCTCAATTTGCACAGCCGCCTGGCGCAGCGCGTGCTGGTGCAGTTGTCGTACACCGACTACCGCAGCGAACAGGACCTGTACCGGGCGGCGGCCGATGTGGCGTGGGAGGTCTGGTTCACACCCAAACAAAGCATCAAGGTCGAAGTGACGGCGCAGCACAGCCCGCTCACCAGCCTGAATTTTGCCGCGCTCAAAATCAAGGATGCGGTGTGCGACCGCTTTCGCGACAAGGCCCACGGCGTGCGCCCCGATGTCAATACCCAGTGGCCTGACGTGCGCATCTACGCCCACCTGACCACCGAAACCTGTTCGCTCTACATCGACACCTCGGGCGAACCCCTGTTCAAGCGCGGCTGGCGCGAAGACAAGGGCGAGGCGCCGTTGAAAGAAACCCTGGCCGCGGCCATGATTGCCGCCAGTGGCTGGGCTGATGGCGATGGCGACTTGCTGCCGCTGTATGACCCCTGCTGTGGCAGCGGCACCATTGCCATTGAGGCCGCGCAGATTGCCTGCAACATCGCCCCCGGTTCGCTGCGCCACTTTGCCTTCGAGAAATATTTGCCGTTTCAGGCACACGTCTGGTCTGCTATCAAATCAGAAGCGGCTGACGCAGTCGTCAAGCCGGCTGCAGGTCAAAGCGCCTTGATTTACGGCAGCGATGTGTCGCACCGTATGGTCGATTTTGCCCAGCGCAATGCCGAGCGTGCCGGCGTGGCCGACGTCATCGAGTTTCGCGGTGGCGATGCGCTGCAGCGCATGCCACCAACCGAGTTGCCTGGGGTGATGCTGCTCAACCCGCCCTACGGCGAACGGATTGAAGTCGGCGGTATTGCTGGTGCGGGTGCGCGCGAGCAGGCGCATACCGAAGACGGCGGCGAATTCTTCAGCCAGCTGGCCACGCACTGGAAGAAAAACTTCTCGGGCTGGACCGGCTGGATCCTCACGCCCGACCTCAAATTGCCCAGCAAGATGCGCCTGAAAGAGTCCCGCCGCGTGCCGATGTGGAACGGCCCGATTGAATGCCGCATGTTCAAGTTCGACATGGTCAAGGGCGCGGCCCGCGCCAAGCCCGTGGGTGATGCGGGTGCGGGCGTTGAACAATCCGCTCCCAAAAGTGGCGCAACGGGCAACCAGGCCCATGAAGACAAGAAACGCGCCGACCGCAAGGCCAAAGCCGCGCGCGATTACCGCAAGCACATTGACCGTGGTGCCTGAAGCCGCCACGCCGGGTATTGTCCTGGACACCAACATCGTCCTCGACCTGTTCATCTTCAGCGACCCCGCCACCCACGCATTGCGGGCAGCCCTCGACAGCGGGCACCTGCGCTGGATTGCCACCCCACGCATGCGGGATGAACTGGAGCGGGTACTGACTTACGCCCACCTCGTTCCGCGCATGGCGTTTTACGCGGTCAGTGCGGCCGACGTGCTGGCGCAGTTTGATAAGTTGGTGCACATGGTGGACGCTGCACCCCGCGCCAGCGCTGTCTGCAAAGACCCGGATGACCAGGTTTTCATTGACCTGGCTGTGGCGCACCAGGTCATGCTGCTGAGCAAGGACAAAGCCGTTACTTCCATGAAGAAAAGGCTGTTGGCCCTCGGCGTTATTGCGCAGGCAGCTATCAAAACAATAGCGTAAATGCGCCTGCGGGCGCACACAGCTCAGGCAGCGGCCAAGGCAAAACTCTCCGCGCGCGCCAGCGGCCAGGTGTGCTGGTAAATCATTGGCAGTTTGCGCAAATCATCATGGAGCAACGCGCCGTTTTGCAATTGGGTGAGGATCAACTGCGCCAGTGAGCGGACCTTGTGATCATTACCGCGGCGCACGATGTGGTGGGCCGTGATGTCCTGCGTCGATACCCCTGTGGGGCAGGCGCCAGTGTGGCAATGCTGGGCCTGAATGCAGCCCAGTGCAAACATGAAGCCGCGCGCGCTGTTGCACCAGTCGGCGCCCAGCGCCATCAGGCGGGCCACGTCAAAGGCGGTGACGACCTTGCCGGCGCAGCCAATCTTGATGCGCTCGCGCAGGCCCACACCGCGCAGCGTGTTGTGGACCAGCAGCAGCCCTTCCTGCAGCGGTGAGCCCACGTGGTCGGTGAACTCCATGGGGGCAGCGCCCGTGCCGCCTTCGGCGCCGTCCACCACGATGAAGTCAGGCGTGATGCCGGTGGCCATCATGGCCTTCACCATGGCAAACCACTCCCACGGATGGCCAATGCACAGCTTGATGCCGGTGGGTTTTCCGCCCGAGAGCTCGCGCAAGCGGGCGATGAAGTGCATCATCTCGGTGGGCGTCGAAAATGCGCTATGCGATGCGGGGGACACGCAGTCCACCCCTTCGGGCACGCCGCGCGCCTGGGCAATTTCCGCCGTCACCTTGGGGCCGGGCAGCATGCCACCGTGTCCCGGTTTGGCGCCCTGGCTAAGCTTGATCTCAATCATCTTGACCTGTGGGTCGCGCGCGTTGGCAGCAAATTTTTCGGGGTTGAAGCTGCCGTCGTCGTTGCGGCAACCAAAGTAGCCCGAAGCCACTTCCCAGACCAGGTCACCCCCATGCACGCGGTGGTGGACCGAGATCGAGCCTTCGCCCGTGTCGTGCATGAAGCCGCCGCGCTTGGCCCCCGCGTTAAGGGCCAGAATCGCGTTGGCACTCAGGGCACCAAAGCTCATGGCTGATATGTTGAAGATGCTGGCGCTGTAGGGTTGCGCGGTAGCGGACCCGCTGGGCGCGCGAAAAAGGTGTTGCCTCGTTGTCGTTTTCAATGAAATACTGGCGAATTTCGGGCCGCACAAATTCCAGCATGAAGCGGATATGGCCAATGATGGGGTAGTTGCGCAGGATGGAGCGTTTGCTCTGGCGCAGGTCATACACGCCCACGCCGACCAGCACGGCGCACAGGAGGAAGACCAGCGCCCCTGCGCCAAACGCTACCAGGCTGAAAAGACTCAGTAGCAGCCCCAGAACGCAAAGGCCCATGGCGGTGTAGCGAATCGGGAAAAGGGTATCGAGATAGTTCAGCATGTGCGCGTGCTCCTGACGCCTGACGATACCGTCAAAGCCGACAGGGCAAAATGGGGTTTACACGGCCCCATTGGCTACGATAGAACCTGATATGACCACTGAACCCCTATCTTCTGAAGCGTTTGATGAAATCGACGCCATCCTGGATGACCTGCGCACCCGCTACGACGAGACCCCCCAGTGGGAGTTTTGTGAAGGCTTCATGGCCGCACTGATCTGCTGCCGCAAAGCCATACCGCCCACCGAGTACTTTGACGTGCTGCTGGCTTTGGGCGAGGGCGGTGAGGGCGCTGAGCCGGGGGAAGGCTCATTTGCCGACGAAGCCCAGAAACAGCGATTCATGGACATCTGGAACCAGCGCTGGACCGAGGTCCTCACCGCGCTGGACACCCCCATTGAGTCGCTGGAGGACGACACCGCGTACCACCCTGAAGTGATGGACGTTCGGGGCGCCATGGCCGAGTTGTCCGAGGCCGAGCGTGCAGATCTGCCAGACGAGGCGCTTCCGTCTTTTGGCCAGGTGTGGGCGCTGGGCTTCATGTATGCCGTCGAGGCCTGGCCCGATGAATGGGCCGAGCCCAGCGACAAAAAAGCAGCCAAATGGCACGACGTGGCCTTGCAGGCCATGGTGGCCATGACCGAAGACGACGAGGGCGAGCCCGAGTTGTCACCCTTTAGCGAAGACGGCCCGCCGACCATGAGCAAGGCCCGCCTGAATGCCTTCGCCGATGCCGTCTGGTCGGTGTACGATTTGCGTGAAATCTGGCGCGGCATTGGCCCGCGCGTGGAGACGCTCAAGCGCGCAGACACGCCGGGCCGCAATGACCCGTGCTTTTGCGGCAGCGGGAAAAAATACAAGAAGTGCCATGGCGCGTGAGCAGGGTCACCACGGAAGCGCACCGCCATCGTGGTTGAAGAATCCGCCTGAATCGTCTGCGTTCATTCCCTCCAGCACGGCGAGCAGGCGCTGCGCCGCTTGCATTGGCGTCACGACATCCAGTCCGGTTTTGGCGAACGGCCCCGACAAGGCGGTGTGAACCGTGCCGGGATGCAAGGCGACGCACAGCGCCAGCGGCTGGCGGCGGCGCAGCTCAATGGCCGCGGTGTGCACCAGCTGGTTCAGGGCGGCCTTGCTGGCGCGGTAGCTGTACCAGCCGCCCAGCCGGTTGTCACCGATGCTGCCCACCTTGGCCGACAGCGTGGCAAACACGGCCTTGCCCTGACGCGGGAGCATAGGCAAAAAATGTTTCATCAGCAAAGCCGGGCCAATGGCGTTGACGGCGAAGGACTGCGCCATGTGCACCGGGTCGAGTTGCTGCCAGCTTTTTTCGGGCTGATGGCCGTTGCCGTGCAGCGTGCCGGTGGCGTCAATGATCAGGCGCACAGGCCTGTTCTGATCCGCAGCCTGACTTGCCACGTAGCGGGCAGCAGCAGCGATGGAGGCTTCATCCAGCAGGTCCAGCGGCGGCGCGCTGCTCCGTGACAGGCCTGTAACGTCGGCAAACGTGGCGTCACCCTGCAGCTGTTGTAACAGGGCTGCCCCAATGCCGCCCGTGGCGCCGATGACGACGGCGAGTCCGCCGGGTGGTATGGACGAGAGCATGAGGATGGATTCCTAAATAAGGTGCGGCAGGGCATCTGCCAGAAAGTTGTAGACCGCCCGGATGCGGCGGTTGGTGCGTATCTCGCGGTGCACGGCCAGCCACATGGGCAGCACCGGAATCGTCAGCAGACCGGGCAGCACACGCACCACATCGGGATCGGTGCGCGCCATGTAGTCGGCCACAAAGCCCACGCCCAGGCCAGCGCGCACCGCCTGCCATTGCACGATGAAGTCGTCAGTGCGCAGGGCGAAGGCCTCGCGGGTTACGGGGTAGCCCATAGCCTGGAACCCCTGCAAGATGGCCGGGTCTGTGTCGCTGCCAATCAGGTCGTGAGTCAGCAGATCAGTCGGCTTGCGTAAAGGTGCGCGGCGCGCCAGATAGCTCCGGTGTGCGTAGGCGCCCAGGCCCACATTGCCGATCTTCCTGGCGATCAAAGACGACTGCTCGGGGCGCACCATGCGCACGGCAATGTCGGCCTCGCGTCGCAACAGGTTGCTGACCTGGTTGCTGGACACCAGCTCCACCTGGATGTCTGGCAATTCCTGGCGCATGCGCGCGAGTAAAGGCGGCATGAGTTGCACCGCCACCGGCGTGCTGGCCGTTATGCGGACGGTGCCTGCTGCCTGTTCCTGCACGCCGGAAAGCGTTCGTACCAGTTGCAGGGCACCGGCTTCCATGTCGCGCGCCGCGTCAGCCAACTGCAGAGCGGTAGCGGTAGGCACCAGCCCGCGCCCGGTGCGCTCAAACAGCACCACGCCGAGCTGGCTCTCCAGTTCGGCAATATGCCGCCCCACCGTGGGCTGGCTGGTTTTCAGCACCCGCGCGGCACCCAGCAGGCTGCCCTGGTCCAGGGCAGCAAGGAAGGATCGGGCGAGGCTCCAGTCGAATGGGTGTTGCATGAACGGCTTTGCAAAGATATTCAAATTTGCATAACTGGTGTGAAGATTTATGCAATTGTGGTGCAAGTCGATTGTTTTCACAATGCATCCACCAATCAACCTTAAGGAGTGCAAGCATGCAGACAACTGTTCTGATTCTGGGAGCCCGCGGACGTTTTGGAATGGCGGCGGCACGCGCTTTTGCCGATGCCGGATGGTGTGTGCTGGGCCAGACCCGCCCCGGCGCTTCTGTGCTGGCCAACGCGCCTGTGGAGTGGTTGGATCTCGAATTGGCGGACACGTCCGCACTGGCGGCGGCGGCACAGGGTGCCAGTGTGGTGGTGCATGCGCTCAATCCTGCGTATACCCACAAGGCATGGCGCGCACAGGTTGGGGTCATGATGGAGGCGGCCATTGCCGTTGCCCGCAAGCTCAACGCCACCTTGATGGTGCCCGGCAATATCTACAACTTTGGCGAGTCCATGCCCTCCGTGTTGCGGGAAGACACGCCCCAGGCAGCGCGCACGGTTAAAGGCCATATCCGCATTGCGATGGAGGCACAGCTGGCGCGCTCCGGGGTGCGCGGTGTGGTCATCCGCGCCGGCGACTTCTTTGGCAGTGGCAAAGGCACCTGGTTTGATTCGGTCATCGTCAAGGACATCCAGAAGGGCGTGTTCACCTATCCCGGCCGCAAGGACGTTGCGACCGCCTGGGCCTATTTGCCCGATCTGGCGCGCACCTTTGTGGCCGTAGCCGAAAAACGCGCGGAGTTGAAGCCTTTTGAGGTCTTCCACTTTGCGGGTTACCGGCTCACCGGTCAGCAATGGCTGGATGCGCTCGACCCGGTGGCGCGGTCGCAAGGCTGGGTCAGGCCGGGTGCGCACATCACATTCAAACGGCTGCCCTGGGCCTTGATCCGCGCAAGTGCATGGTTGGTGCCCACCTGGGCCGCCCTTCTGGAAATGCGCTACCTGTGGGACACGCCCCACGCGTTGGCAAATGACAAGCTGACCGCGCTGATGGGCACCGAGCCGCATACGCACTTGGCTGTCGCAGCTGAGGCCGCTTTGGGCGGTCTGGGCCTGCTGCCTTCTGCAACGCCCCTTGCGCTGGCGCAAGGACAAAGGCCTGTCACTGCAGTGCAATGAATCTTTTTAGGAGAGCACCCATGCAACGCCGTCGCTTCATTCGCCTTGTCGGGGGTGGTGCCGTATCGGCAGCCGCTGTCGTCTCGTCCGCAGGGATGGCCGGATGCAGTTCTTCCATGCCCGCGGAGGCCATTGAGGCGTGGCAGGGCCCCGCAAGTGCGCTCGCTGCCGACGGCGATATGCGCCGATGGCTGCTGAGCTACGCCATCCTTGCGCCGCACTCGCACAATTTGCAGTCGTGGATTGCCGACCTCGGAACGCCCGGGGAGATCTCCCTGTATTGCGATTTGCAGCGCCTGCTGCCGCAGACCGACCCGCTGTCGCGCCAGATCATGATGAGCCATGGCACGTTTCTGGAATTGCTGGACCTGGCGGCCCGCGAGCGTGGTTTGCGGGCGGAGATTAGCCTGTTTCCGCAAGGCAGCTTTGGCCCCGCAAAGCTCGATACGCGCCCCGTGGCACAGGTCCGCCTGACGCCCGACGCCGGCGTCAGCAAAGACCCGCTGTTTGCGCAAATCCTCAAACGCCATACGAATCGCAGTGGCTACGACATCGCCCGTGCCGTGCCAAAAGCCGCCTGGGATGCAATGGCCACCAGCGTGGACCCCTCCATCGTGCAATTGGGGGTGGCTGGACTGGAGCAGCCCGAGATTCTGGCTGTGCACCGTGTCATTGCTGCCGAGGCCTGGCGCATCGAGCTCACGACACCGCGCACCGTCATGGAGTCCTTTGAGGTGCTGCGCGTGGGCGCTGGCGAGATTGCACAACACCGCGATGGCCTGTCGCTGACAGACCCGTTGGTCGTGGCGCTGGACAAGCTGGGCCTGTTTGACCGCAGCAAGGCCCCCGCGCCCGATGCCTACGCCACCACCAGCCAGATCAAGGACTTTGGCAACAAGCTGGAGGCCACGCCTGGCTTTGTGTGGATGGTGACCCAGGGCAATGACCGGGTGACGCAGATCCATGCCGGCCGTGCCTACGCGCGGGTGCAGCTCGCAGCCACGGCGCAGGGCCTGGGCATGCAGCCGCTGTCACAGGCGCTGCAGGAGTACCCGGAGCAGGCGCAACCCTATGCAGACATCCATGCGCTGCTGGGCGTCACGCCCCCCGATCAGACGGTGCAGATGTGGGCGCGTGTGGGCTATGCACCCGCTGTGGAACCTGCACCCCGGCGGCGGCTGGAAGACTTCATCCGCGCATGAGCAACGAGGCCGTCAGGGCGAACATGATGACGGCAATGGCGCCGTCCAGCACTCGCCAGGCCGTGGCGGTTGCGAATACCGGCTGCAGCAGCCGGGCACCAAAACCCAGCGCTGAAAACCAGAGCACGCTTGCCAGGCATGCACCCCCACCAAACACCCACTGGCCGGGGTCGGCACGCTGACTGGCCACGGAGCCGAGCAGGATGACGGTATCCAGATAAACATGGGGATTGAGGAAAGTGAAGCCAAAGCAGGCTGCCAGTGCGGTCGCCAGGCTTGTACTGGTAGCCGTTTCCACCTGCAACTGCCCGCCCTTCCAGGCGCGACGCAGGGCCAGTGCACCGTAGCTGGCCAAAAACAAGGCGCCGCCCCATCGCGCAAGGTCCAGCAACACGTCATTGCCGCGAATCAACGCACCTGCGCCGGCAATGCCACCCAGGATTAGCAAGGCGTCCGACAGCGCGCAAAACAGGACAATGGGCAGCACATGTTCACGCCGCAGACCCGCGCGCAGCACAAAGGCGTTTTGCGAACCAATCGCCACAATCAGCGCCAGACCCGTCGCAAAGCCTGCCCAGAAATCTGCGCTCATGCGGCAGTAGAAAGCCGGGTCAACAGGCCCTGCAAAGCATGGACCACGGTGGCGGCGCGCACCGCGGCGCGGTCGCCATCAAAGTGCTGCACTTCGCTGAAAACCCCGTCGGGCGTGGCCCAGCCAAACCACACGGTGCCTACCGGCTTTGCGGGGCTGCCGCCTGTGGGCCCGGCGACGCCGGTCACGGCGACGGCCACCTGGGCACGGGAGTGCTGCACGGCGCCTTGCGCCATGGCGCGCACGACTTCTTCGCTGACGGCGCCCACGCGTTCGATCAGCGCAGCGTCCACGCCCAGCAGCTCGGTTTTGGCTTCATTGGAGTAGGTCACAAAGCCGCGTTCAAACCAGTTGCTGGAGCCCGCCAGATCGGTGCAGGCGGCGGCAATGAGGCCGCCCGTGCAGCTTTCGGCGGTAGCCAGCTTGCATTGCTTTTTCATCATCCAATCGGCCAATAGCCCGCACAGGAATTGCGCAGACAGCTCTGAATTTGATAGCAGTCTGCCCGCCCTCGATGGCATTACACAAACCTCCACACGGCTACCACCAGCAGGGTGCAGCCGGCGGCCACCAAGTCGTCGAACAGGATGCCAAAGCCGGCCTTGCGCCAGGCGGCCGGGTCGGTGGCCGGGTCCAGGTCGTGGTACAGCGCGTCGGCCCAGCCCACGGGGCCGGGTTTGACCGCATCAAAAAAACGGAACAGGCCAAAGGCCAGTGCCTGCCCCACCAGCCCGGCGGGCATGACCAGCCACAGCACCAGCCAGAAGGCCACCACCTCGTCCCACACGATGCTGCCGGGGTCCAGAACGCCCATGTTGCGGGCGGTGACGCTGCAAGCCCACCAGCCGATGGGCAGGGAGGCGGCAATCAGCATCGCCCAGCGGGCATCGTTCATCCAGGGCGAGAGCGCAATGAAGGCAATCCACGCCCACAGCGTCCCCGAGGTACCGGGCGCAAGACGCGAGAGGCCCGAACCAAAACCCAGCGCCAGGAAGTGGGCCGGGTGCGAAAACAGGAAGCGCACGGAAGGGCGCACAACCGGCACCGGTTGCCCGGGGTCGGCGGGAAACACGGTAACGGGGGAGGAAAACGGGTCGTTCATGCGGGAATTATCGGCGGCGTTTTCAGACCCTTGTCGCGCTTTTGATATGCCGCTGGTTATTGCACTGGTCATGGCTGATGGCCAGATTTTCTGCGTGGCTATTGCCACCTTCGCTCAGGGGCTGCATGTGTTCCAGCGTGGCATCCACCGGCTCCACGTGCAGGCCGCACACCCAACAGGGCACCACGCCGTGCAACTGGCGGGCTACGGTTTTGTAGATTTTGTCGCGGGTAAGGGAGAGTTTGCTCATGGGGCAAAGTGATCAAAGGACGTGAAGGTGTTCGCTACCTCGGCGCCCTGGGCATCGACCAGGCGCAATCCGGGCGCGCGGTCGATCTGTCCGATACGGGTGACGGCCGTGCCGCTCGCTTGGGCGGCCGCCTGAACTGCGTCGCGGTGCGACGGTGGCGCGGTGAAGACGAGTTCGTAGTCATCGCCCCCGGCCAGCACGCATTGCAGAACGCGTTTTTCATCAAGATACGAGTTAAAAATGCCACTGGCCCGCGCAAGATATGCGCTGGCAGCTATCAAATTGATAGTGCATTGCGTATGAACTGTTGCCCCTACTCCCGATTTGTCGAGGATGTGGCCCAGGTCGCCCAGCAAGCCGTCGCTCACATCGGCCGCCGCGCTGGCAACGCCACGCAAGGCAAGACCCAGCGCCACGCGGGGTGTGGGTTGCTCCAGGCGCAGGCGGGCTTGCGCGAGCATTTCGGGCGGTAGCGGGTGCGTGCCTTGCAGTGCTTCAAGGGCCAGCCGCGCATCACCCAGCGTGCCGCTGACGTACAGGTCGTCGCCTGCCCGGGCGCCGCTGCGCAGCAGGGCAGCGCCTGCGGGCACCTCGCCAAAAACGGTGATGCAGATGTTCAAAGGCCCCTGGGTGGTGTCACCGCCGATGAGTTCGCAGTCGTGGGCATCGGCCAGTGCCAGCAGGCCTTGTGAGAAAGGTTCCAGCCACTGGGCCGTGGCGTCGGGCAGTGCGAGCGCCAGCGTGAAGGCCAGCGGCCGCGCACCGCAGGCGGCCAGATCGCTCAGGTTGACCGCCAGCGCCTTGTGGCCCAGGGTGCGGGGGGCTACATCGGCAAAGAAATGCCGACCCGCCACCAGCATATCGGTGGATATGGCCAGGTGCATGCCGGGGGCTGGCTGCAGCAGGGCGCAGTCGTCCCCGATGCCCAGCACGGCCTTGCGTGTGGGGCGTGTGAAGTAGCGATCGATCAGCTCAAATTCGCCCATCATCTCGTGTCAGTGTCGCTCATATGAGCGGGCCACAAAAAACTCATGGGTGCTTGCCACAGGCGCTGGAGGACTGCGCCACGTATGCGGGCACGGCCCAGGCCGGACACGCTGTGGGCTTGCAGGGCGACCCGGAATGCCAGGTAAAAACTGACCCCGAGATTTAGCGCACCGATCACCGGGATGCTGGCCACCGCCCACCACAGTGCAGGGTTGCGCACGATGTCCCAGCCCATGCTGGCACAGGCGGCGCCTAGCTGGCCTGAGGAGAGGGTGACGTGCCGCACCTCCATGGCCAGTCCGAAGAATCCGAAGATGGCCGGTAGCAGGCCCAGCATGAAGCCCAGTGAAATATTCGAGGCGAAGCCCGATATGTTGTGGCGCATGAAGTGCGCCCAGCGGTCTGCCCGTGCCACACCCAGGCGCCGGGTGATGTGCGGGTTGTAGCGCAACGCCGAATCCAGCCGGTGCAGCACAAACCAGTTTTCCACCCAGCCCGCGATGATGCTGCTGGAAAACAGCAGCACGCCGGTGAAGGCGGCAAACAGGGCGGAGGGCCCCCACAGGTCCAGCGAGTGCAGTACATGCTCGGCGTCGGCCGCATTGATCATGGGTTGCCCGCTGACATATTGCATGATGAATGACAACAGGACGATGGCTGGAAAAACGACCGCCACATTGCCCAGCACGGCGGCCACCTGCGAGCGCACCAGATGCGTGACCTCGTCCACAAAGGCGCCCAGCTGCTGGGAGTCGCCAATGTCCTTGAGTTTGGCGGCCATGGCAGGCGCTGTCATGGCCGGCTGCTTGGTGGCGAGCGTGAAGTGCAGCAACTGGATGACGACAAAGCTGACGGCGTACACCACGCCCGACCAGAAGCCGTACCAGAACGCCGACAAGCCCACGGCCATGACCGCAAATTTCAGCAACGTGGTCACCGCCGTCAACGCACCGCCGCCAGCGGCCTGTCCCAGCATGGTGCGGTACTCTTGCCGGTTACGGGTAATGTAGTGTTCGCCCGTTTCCGAACTGCGCTCGGCCACTTTGGCTGCCAGTAGCGAGGTGCTGGCCGTCACCAGCGCGCCCAGGCTGCGCTGCGTCTGGCCGACAGCGGCCAGGTGGGAGAACAGCCGGGCACAGTGGGCGTGGGCAGGGTCATTCAGCAGACAGTCCAGCAGGGCGCGAATGCGCAGCACCCGCGCACGCAATTGGCGCAGCCGAAACACCAGATCCAGCGAAATGCCGTGGGCGTCCAGGTGGGTGTAGACCGAGGACGCCGCTTGGCGGCAGGCATCCAGCTGGGTTCGAAATCGCTGCGCCGCTTCATCCAGCCCCTGGCCGCTCAGCCAGGCATCCCGCACCGCATCAAAATCGGCAGAAAGCGTGTGAAACGGCCCGGAGGCGCGTGCCGGCGTGCTCATGCGCAGGCGTATTTCAGGGGAAAACCCGGCTGCGCTGATCTGGCTGGTGCAAAACGTGATGGCTTCCAGCAAGGCGCTTTGCCAGTAGGTCAGGTGGGAGGCGTTCAGTGCCGCACCTTCGTTGGACGCAGCGGTTAGCAACTGGGCCAGGCGCTCCAGCGTGACGGGTGCGAGGGCGGATACCCACTGGGCATCCAGCTCGGTCGGCATCACCAGCGCAAACAGCTCGGAGGCATCTGCGGTTTCCGGGGTGGCGGGCAGCAGTTTGTTGTGCAGGCGCTCCACGAATTCGCTGACAAAGGCATTGCGGGAGGCAAATCCATAGTCGGACAACAGGATGGTGCCGTCCACGGTGTCGATCAGCTTGCGCCACCAGCGCTGCAGCCGGGCCTTGGTGTGGGGCCGCGCGTCCAGAACGTCCAGAATCATATCGACGCGGGCCGCCGCCGCCGGGGCCGATTTGCCGTTGCCGCGAATCCAGTCCAGCAGGGCAATCAGCCACAAGTGCCGGTGCACCAGATCGGCATCGGGATCCAGAGCGTCCAGCAGAACGGCCAGATCCGGGGGGGATTCAAAAGGAGAAGTCATCAGTGCAGTGTGCGCCTTTCGCCGGCGCTGGAATCGCCGCTGAGCGCATCAAGAACAAACATGGGGACGTCGGCGTCGAACTTCTCGCCGTCTTCGGCCACGCAGAAAAAGCTGCCGTGCATGGTGCCCGTGGGGGTGCGCAGGCGGGTTCCGCTGGTGTACTCGAAGGCCTGACCGGGTTTGAGCAGGGGTTGCTGGCCCACCACGCCCAGGCCTTTGACCTTTTCGGTGTGGCCGTTGGCGTCGTTGACGTTCCAGTTGCGCGAGATCAGTTGTGCCGGCACCTCACCGGTATTGGTGATGGTGATGGTGTAGGCAAACACATACAGGTCTTGTTCGGGGTTGGACTGGTCGTGCAGGTACTGGGGCACAACTTCCACGGATAATTGATACTTGGACATTCCGCAATGCTACCTGCGAAAATGCCCCATCTCCCACCCCTCTCTGGAATGCCCCCCGCCATGACGTACCGAATTGCCCCCTCCATCCTGTCTGCCGACTTCGCCCGACTGGGCGAAGAGGTGAAAAATGTCATCGCTGCTGGGGCCGACTGGATTCACTTTGACGTGATGGACAACCATTACGTCCCGAATCTCACTTTCGGCCCCATGGTGTGCCAGGCCCTGAAGTCGCACGCCAAAACCGCTGCGGGTGTAGCCGTGCCGATTGACGTGCACTTGATGATTTCGCCCGTCGATGCGCTGGCGGGTGCTTTTGCCGATGCAGGGGCTGACCTCATCAGCTTTCACCCGGATGCCTCGGGCCATGTGCACCGCAGCATTCAGGCCATCAAGGCCAAGGGCTGCCAGGCTGGGCTGGTGTTCAACCCCGCAGAGCCACTGGATGTGCTGGACTGGGTGATTGATGACATTGACCTGATCCTCATCATGAGCGTCAACCCGGGCTTTGGCGGACAGAGTTTCATTGACTCGGCACTGCGCAAGATCGAAGACGTGCGCAAACGCATTACCGCCAGCGGCAAGGACATTCGCCTGGAGGTGGACGGCGGCATCAAGGTGGACAACATCCGCCGTGTGGCCGATGCCGGGGCCGACACCTTCGTCGCGGGCAGCGCCATTTTTGGCAAGCCGGACTACAAGAGTGTGGTGGACGCCATGCGGCTGGCGCTGAAAAATTAGCGTCGCCACCCCAGGCACAGCGCAAGCCAGTCATGCCAATCGACCACACGGGCAATATTCCGACGTCGCATGTGGGGCTGGATGCGTATGAGGCTGCCATTGGCAGCGATACTCCGGGGAAAGCCCTGACTTCAACCCGAAAGAGGGCAAGTCCGGGTCTTTTGCGCCGCCTTCTGGTGCGCATGCAGGGGGATGACGCCGCCTATCGGTGGGTCCGAATCGCCATGTACACCATGCTGGGCCTGGTGGCGGGGCTGGCATTGGTTCAGGCTTGGCGTTCCGAGCAGGCGGAGGTCGTGCGCCGAGTCGATGTGGAGATCATTCGGGTAGCTGCCGAGCAGAGCACCCTGAGCCAGCGCATGGGCACCCTGGCCGTGATGCTGGCCGTTCCAGACTTTGACAGTGACGAGCGTCGCAGTGCGTTGAGCGATAGTCTTGAACTTGCCAGATCAGAGGCCATGCGGCTGGAAACCTTGCTCAAAACCCAGGCAGCATTGCAGTCAGATACGCCCACAAGCCTCCAGAGTGCGTTGAAGGTCTGGCAAGAGAGCCGCGCGCACTTGTGGAGCCGCGCTCAGGCCGTACTGTCGCAGCCAGACCGCACTGATACAAGCGCCCTGATGCGGGCGACTCAGGCGTTGCACAATGACCTGGAGACAACCCTCATATCGATTGATGTGCTCGTGCTGGAGGTGCAATCGGCAGCGCAGGCCCGTAGCATGACCGCGGCACGGCAAATCCGGGTGCAGGTCGGCATTGCGCTGGTTTTCCTGCTCCTGATGGCTCTGGCGGTGGTGGAGCCCACGGCACGTGCGGTGCGTCGACAGCACCTTGCGCTATCGCGCCAGGCGATGCGCCTCAAACGCCTCGCGCTGGTGGCCGAGCGCAGTTCCAACGCGGTCGTGCTGGCCGATGCCGAGCGCCGTGTGGTGTGGGTCAACGAGGCGTTTACCCAGATGATGGGCTACCCCGAAGACAAGGCCTTGGGGCAGCGGTTTGGTGACCTTTTGAGGCAAGGGAGTGCGGACCCTGCCACCTTTGAGGCGTTTGGTGAAGCGGTGCAGCAGGGTCGCGGCCTCAAGCGGGAAATCAAGATCAGCGCGGCCGGCGGGGAGCGGCGTTGGGCCCTGGTGGACGTGCAACCGATTTTTACCGATGCGGGCGGTTTGTCTGGCTGGGTTCTGGTAGCGACCGACCTGACCGACGTGCGTGCGCAGCAGCAGGTGCTGGAGCTGGCGGTGGAAGGTGCGGGTCTGGGTATCTGGCACTGGGACATTGAAAACGGCACCATGCAGTGCAACAGTCGCATGCTGGAGATCATGGGTTACCAGAGACGCGAACTGGCCATGACAGCAAGAGACTGGAATGCCCTCATTCACCCGGATGATTTTGCACCCTGGATTGCCGCGGTAACGGCGCATTTGCGCGATCCGGCAGCGCCCCTTCGGATGTCGGTGCGCCTGCGCCATGGCAATGGACGGTGGGTCTGGATGATGCTTGCCGGTACCGCTGTGGACCGTTCGGCAGATGGCCGGGCATTGCATATGGCGGGTGTTGCCATGGACGTGCAGGCGCAAAAAGTGATGGAGCAGCAGCTGCGTGCGGCAGCCCGAACCGATGGCCTCACTCAGTTGCCCAATCGTACGGTGGTTCTGGACGGGATCAATGCCGCCATTGAGCGGGGTCGTTCAGCGCCTGGCTATAACTTTGCCGTCCTCTTCATGGATTTTGACCGCTTCAAACAGGTCAATGACACACTGGGTCACAGCGTGGGAGACGAGTTGCTGCGCCAGATTGCCCAGCGATTGCAGGACAGTATGCGTCCCGGTGACAGCTTCATGCAGACCAGTGATTTTTCCCACCTTGCTGCGCGGATAGGGGGGGATGAGTTTGTCGTGCTGCTGGACGATATTCGGGGGGATCTGGAGGCGGAAATCGTAGCCGGACGATTGCTGGATGTACTGGCCATGCCCTACACCATTGGATTGAGCAAGGTGACGTCAACTGTCAGCATCGGTATTGTCACCAGCAACCACGCCGCGGAGGACGCCGACAGCGTGCTGCGCGACGCGGACATCGCCATGTACGAGGCCAAGCGCACGGGCCGTGCCCGCTATGTCCTGTTTGATCCGTCCATGCGTCAGATGGTCAACGCCTCAGTCGCGCTGGAAAACGATTTACGCCAAGCGCTGGACCAGCATCAGATTTTTGTCGTCTACCAGCCGCTGGTTGATCTGGCTACCGGTGCGCTTGGCGGCCTGGAGGCGCTGATGCGCTGGCGCCATCCCCAGCGCGGGTTGGTGCCGCCAGTGGAGTTCATTCCCGTTGCCGAGAACTGCGGTCTGATTGGTGCGCTGGGACAGTTTGTGCTGCAAACGGCTTGCCATGCATTTGCGTCCATGCAGACTGTTCTGGGCAGTGCGGCGCCGCCCTCCATTGCTGTGAATCTCTCTCGGGCCCAGTTGCACCTGCCCGGTTTGGTTGGGCAAGTGCAGGATGCGCTGCGCGCCAACGGAATGTCCTCCGGCCAACTGGTTCTGGAAGTGACCGAGAGCTTGGCGGCGCAGGACGAGCGGGTGATCCACACGCTGCATGAACTGCGGGCGCTCGGCGTGGCGCTGTCGCTGGACGACTTTGGTACGGGTTACTCGTCCCTGTCGTGCCTGCATGAAATGCCGGTGGACTTTGTGAAGATTGACCGTTCGTTTGTCAGTCTCGCGCAAAGCAGTGATTACCGGCGCGTGCTGATCGAGGCCACGATCCGCATGGCGCAGACCTTGGGGCTGGGAACTGTGGCCGAAGGCATTGAAACAGCCGAGCAGGCCGTGCTCATGGCGACGCTGGGCTGCGACAAGGGACAAGGCTACCTGTACAGCAAACCCCTCGAAGCCGAAGCGCTGGTGGACTGGGTGCAGTCGACGGTGTTCACGCCCTGACCGCGTGCAAGGCCGGCTTTGCGCCACGCAGGGGATCGATTTTCAAGGTGGGGAGTTGGTAGGCCCGGTCATCAAACAAGTCGATGCCGCAACTCAGGGACTCAATCCACTCAAAGAATTGCGCAATGGCCACAGGTCCCACGATCGGTGCGCCGTGCTGGGGAACCAGCATGGATATATCCAGCTGACGGGCCATGCGCACCCAGAGCCGCAGGATCTTGTTGGACACCATGTAGCGGCGGTGGAAGCCTTCCATTAATGGAATGTGGGCTTTCAAGTCGGTGACAAATTGCTGGGCCTGCTGCCCGGTGGTCATGGAGGCGCCCAAGTCGCCGGTGAACAGGATGCGGCTTACGGGGTCATAGAAATGAAAGTTGCCTTCAGAATGCATGAAGTGCGCTGGCAGCAACCAGATTTCATGGTGGCCCAAGGCCAGCTTTCCACCCGCATCCGGAACACCAATGACCCGGTCTTCGGTTTTTCCGGCCTTGGTAAAGTGGGGCGCAAAACGCTCCCATATTCTGGAAATAACCAGCTTGGCGGGGGTGGATGTCATCCAGCGATCCAGCGACGCAATGATGTCGGGATCGGCGTGCGAGGCGAGAATGTAGGAAAGTTTGTTCGGCGCGAAGTGCCGTGACATGCCCAAAAAAAGCTCGTTGAACGCCAGGTTGCCGCCCGGGTCGATGATGGCACCGGTATCGCCGTCCATGATCAGGAACTGGTTGGCCTGTACCGCTTCTCCGTACCCGTCAATGAGGTCAGTGAACATCAGACACGCATGGGTTTTGTCCCGGTACAGTTCAATGGACATAATGGAAAACCCTTAGATTGTCGTAAAGGGATGCATCCTAAGGTGCTGCGCCCAGGCGGTATTGATTTGGGTCAACTACTTTCCATCCCCTGTTTTTTTGCTATTGCAGCCCCCCTCTCATTTCAACGCCATGACTTTTTCCCCGCAAAAATTTTCCGCTGCCATCATCGACCTGGACGGTACTCTGGTCGACACCCTGGGTGACTTTGTCGTGGCATTGCAGCGCATGCTGCATGACCTGCCTGCACCATTTGCGGACTACGTGGTGGAACGCAACGTCGTGGAGCGCTTGGTGGGGCGTGGCTCCGAACATCTGATAAAAAGCCTTCTAGCCCACGTGGATACTGCGCTGGCAGCTACACAATTCATAGCAATTTATGAGAAGGCATGGCAGAGCTATCAGCTGCATTACCGAACCATCAACGGCCAGTATGCGCAGGTGTACCCCGGCGCGCTGGAGGGGTTGATACGACTGCAGTCCATGGGTTTGCGGCTGGCTTGCGTCACCAACAAACCGACCGCTTTTGCAAAGGACTTGTTGCGCATGAAGGCGCTCGATGGTTTCTTCGAAGTCACCCTGGGTGGCGACGCGGTGGAGCGCAAGAAGCCCGACCCCATGCCTCTGCTGAAGGCCTGTGAATTACTGGGCTCGTTGCCAGAGCGCACCTTGATGGTGGGCGACTCCAGCAACGATGCACTGGCTGCGCGCGCTGCAGGTTGTCCGGTGTTGATGGTCACGTATGGCTACAACCACGGACAACCGGTGCACGCGGTGGATGCAGACGCCTTTGCTGATTCTTTGGCGGAGATCCCCTGGGCCGACTAGTGGCCTTCAGGGTTCTGGCCGACTATTTGACGCTGAGCAATGCGTCCTTGAGCTTGAAGTCCGCCGGCACCTGGCCCAGCCAGATGGACATGATGGCCTTGAAGAATTCGGGCTCCTTGAAGGGGTCTCCCTGGACCTTGCCCTTTGCCGTGACGACCATTCCTGTACCGGGAATCCAGTCCAGTGTGATGACGTCACCAACGACCAGTTGCTTGTTGGCTGAAAAGACATCACTCATGCGGATCAGGCCGGGGACGAGCTTGGACATTTCGTGCTTGGGCACGTTGTCTTCTACCCCGCGGGTCATCAGCTTGCCAAAGGCGCCGGCGTCAATGTCCCGGACAAAAGTCATAGTCAGGCGCTTGGGGCCTTGGGCTCCAGCCAGCTCATCCAGCGAAGACACCTTCTTGCTCGCATACAGCTCGGCAACATACACCTTGAAAGGACCTTTGTACCGCGTGCCTGCGCCATTGAGCGGGAGTTTGGCTCCGGCCACCACGGCACTGTCTTCCACTTTCACGCCATTGATTTCCATGGGGGCGGCCAAAGCGGCCCCACTAAGACAAAGAGCCAGGGAGCCAGTGAGAAGGTGTTTCTTCAATTGCATGTTGTATTCCCGGATTAAAAAAAAGAACGGTCGTTCGTTTTTGAGTCGCTATTTTGCACTTTTTCCCAGGCGCTGTGTATGCGGGTTTTCGAGAGTACCGACAGGGAAGCCTGCGTGGGTTTGCCGGCAGCGGGTGTCTTCAGGTTTGCTACACTGGCACCATGTTTATCCACTACATCAGCATTACAGGTTGCAGCGACCGGGGGGCTTGGCCCTGGCGTACGCCGACTGTCATGCCTGAGCTCACTGCTGCGCGCCACGTCTGATCACCAGACGGCAATGCGCGGCTCCCTGGTGAGTTTTGCGCGGTCAAGCGGCACGGACTTCCTTTCCGACATCTTGCGCGCACCCCGTCTTCCCCCATGAGGCGCTGGTGGCCCCGGCGGCCACTGCGCATTGAGAGGTAAATACCCGTGATCTCTGAACCAGAATTCCTGGCGTTAAGCGCACAAGGCTTTAATCGCATTCCTTTGATGGCCCAGGCGTTTGCCGACCTGGAGACGCCACTGTCCCTGTATCTCAAGCTGGCCCACATGCCCGGTGCCACCATCGTGGATGACCTGGATACCGGCAAATACAGTTTCTTGCTGGAGTCGGTGGTGGGTGGCGAGCGTTTTGGTCGCTACAGCTTTATTGGTTTGCCCGCCCGCACACTGGTGCGTGCCAGTGGCTTTGGCAAGGACGCCCGCACCGAGGTGGTGACCGACGGCGTGGTGGTGGAAACATCCAGCGCCAACCCGCTGGACTTTATTGCCGATTACCAAAAGCGATTCAGAGTGGCCCTGCGCCCCGGTTTGCCGCGCTTTTGCGGTGGGCTCGCTGGCTACTTTGGCTATGACGCGGTGCGTTACATCGAAAAGAAGCTCGAAGCCACATGTCCGCCCGACGAGCTGGGCTGCCCCGACATTCTGCTGTTGCAGTGTGAAGAACTGGCGGTGATTGACAACCTGTCGGGCAAGCTGTATTTGATTGTGTACGCCGACCCCGGACAGCCTGAGGCCTACTCGCGGGCCAAGCGGCGCCTGCGGGAGCTCAAGGACCGGCTGGCGCAGGCCGTCAGTATTCCGGCCGTCAAGCCGACACCGGGCTACCCCGCCCAGCGTGACTTTGCCAAGGCGGATTACATTGCCGCCGTAGAGCGTGCCAAGGAGCTGATTGCCGGAGGCGATTTCATGCAGGTGCAGGTGGGGCAGCGCATCAAGAAGCGCTACACCGAGTCACCCCTCAGCCTGTACCGTGCGCTGCGTTCGCTCAACCCCAGCCCGTATATGTACTACTACCACTTTGGAGATTTCCATGTGGTGGGCGCCAGCCCGGAGATTCTGGTGCGCCAGGAGCAGGTCAATGTAGACGGAACCCTGGAAACCAGGGTAACCATTCGCCCGTTGGCCGGAACCCGCCCCCGTGGCGCGACGCCCGAGCTCGACAAGGCCGCCGAGGTGGAGTTGGTGAACGACCCCAAGGAGCGCGCTGAGCATGTAATGCTGATTGACCTGGCGCGCAACGACATTGGCCGCATCGCCAAGATTGGCAGTGTCAAGGTGTCGGATGCATTCTGCGTGGAGCGCTACAGCCATGTGATGCACATCGTGAGCAATGTCGAAGGCACCCTGCTGGACGGCATGACCAGCATGGACGTGCTCAAGGCCACCTTTCCTGCGGGCACCCTCACTGGCGCACCCAAGGTGCATGCCATGGAGCTGATTGACCAGCTGGAGCCGACCAAGCGCGGCCTCTATGGCGGTGCCTGTGGCTACCTCAGCTACGCCGGTGATATGGATGTGGCCATTGCCATCCGCACCGGCATCATCAAGGACCAGACTCTGTATGTGCAGGCGGCTGCCGGCGTGGTGGCCGACAGCGTGCCCGAGCTGGAGTGGAAAGAAACAGAGGCCAAGGCGCGCGCACTGCTGCGTGCCAGCGAACTGGTTGAGGAGGGACTGGAATGAGCGCCGCAAAACCCCGGTTGTTGATGATCGACAACTACGACAGTTTTACCTACAACATCGTCCAGTATTTTGGTGAACTCGGTGCCGAAGTCGAGGTGTTTCGCAACGATGAAATCACCGTCGAGGGCATTGCCGCGCGCAACCCCGACCGGCTGGTGGTGTCGCCAGGGCCGTGCTCACCGGCCGAGGCGGGTATCTCGGTGGCCGCCATCCAGCACTTTATTGGCAAGCTGCCCATTCTGGGCGTGTGCCTGGGGCACCAGAGCATCGGCGCGGCACTCGGCGGCAAGATCGTGCGGGCACAGCAACTCATGCACGGCAAGACCAGTGTGATCACCACGACCGGGGAGGGCGTGTTTGCCGGATTGCCAGAAAAGTTCACCGTCAACCGCTACCATTCGCTGGCGATCGAGCGCGCGACCTGCCCCAAGGAACTGAAAATCACCGCCTGGACCCTTGATGGCGAAATCATGGGCGTGCGCCACACCGGTTTGCCCGAAGCGGTGCGCATGGAGGGGGTGCAGTTTCATCCTGAGTCCATCCTCACTGAGCACGGCCATGCCATGCTGAAGAATTTTTTGCTATAAATTAAATAGCTGCTTGTGCAGTATCTACGGGGGCTAGAGGCCAATATGACCACAATAGTTGATCTGCGCAGTGACACCGTCACGCAACCCACGGCCGCCATGCGCGCAGCCATGATGGCAGCCCCCCTGGGTGATGACGTGTTTGCCGACGACCCCAGCGTGAACGCATTGCAAGACCAGATCGCGCAGATGCTGGGCTTTGAAGCCGCGCTGTTCATGCCCACCGGCACGCAGAGCAACCTGTGCGCCATCATGGCGCACTGCCAGCGCGGTGACGAATACATCGTGGGTCAGATGGCCCACACCTACCGATGGGAAGGCGGCGGTGCCGCCGTATTGGGTAGCGTGCAGCCGCAGCCCTTGAACCACCAGAGCGACGGCACGCTGGCCCTGGCCGACATTGAAGCGGCCATCAAGCCCGACGACGCCCACTTTGCCCGCACCCGCCTGCTGACGCTGGAAAACACGCTCGGTGGCAAGTTGCTGCCTTTTGACTACATTCAGGCCGCCACCGATTTGGCCCTGAACAAGGGTTTGAGTCGCCATCTGGACGGGGCACGGCTGTTCAATGCGGCCACGGCACAGGCAGGTATCAATTTAGAAGCAAGTGCCATCCAGCGGGAAGCCCGGCGCATCGCCCAATGCTTTGACAGTGTGAGCGTGTGCTTCAGCAAAGGCTTGGGCGCACCGGTGGGCTCGGCGCTGTGTGGCAGCCGCGACTTCATCGCCCGTGCCCATCGCATCCGCAAGATGGCGGGCGGTGGCATGCGCCAGTCGGGCATGCTGGCGGCGGCGGCCCGCTATGCGCTGGACCACCATATTGCGCGTCTGGCCCATGACCATGCGCGGGCGCGTCGGCTCGCCGATGGCCTGGGTGGACTGGAAGGCGTGCAGGTGGAAGTGCCGCACACCAACATCGTGTTTGTCGACTTGACCGGAGCCGCACGCGCGCAGTCGGCCGGCCTGTTGGCGCACCTGGCCGCGCGCGGCATTTTGGCCACCGGCCTGTACCGACTGCGCTTTGTGACGCACCTGGATGTGGATGAGGCCGGGATCGATCGCGCCGTGGCCGCCATTCGCGGGTTTTTTCAGGCTGTGTCCTGACCATGCCTCTGGATCAATTGCTTTTGTTTATCGCGGCGGGCTTGCTGCTGAACCTTACGCCCGGGCCGGATGTGCTGTACATCGTGACCAACGCCCTGCGTTCAGGCGCAAGGGCGGGCGTGATTGCCGCACTGGGCATCACCGCAGGCTGCTTTGTGCATATTTTTGCCGCCGCCTTGGGCGTGAGCGCCCTGATGGCGGCCTCCAGCACCGCCTTCACCCTTCTCACGTGGGCGGGGGCCGCCTACCTGGTTTATGTGGGTCTGCGCATGTTGCTGGCACGCACGCCATCTGCTATCAATTTGGAAGCTACTCCCGCAGGTAATACCGGGGCTAGCGACCTGAAAGGCATATTTTTTAGAGGCTTCTGGACGAATGCGCTGAACCCGAAAGTGGCCCTGTTTTTTCTGGCCTTTGTGCCCCAGTTCATCGCGCCCGAGGTGGAGCAGAAGGCACTGGCCTTCCTGTTGCTGGGGCTGCTGTTCAATTTCAATGGTCTGTGGGTCAATATCGGCTGGGCACTGGTCGCTGCCTGGATGGCGACCCGGATGGGTGCCGTCCAGCGCCGGCTGCAGGGGTTGGAGCGCCTGGCTGGCTGCCTGTTCATCGGCTTTGGCGTCAAGTTGGCCCTGACCGACAATCCAGGTACTTAAGGAATCATCGATATGCCCCAGGCGAGCAAGATAACCCCCCAGGAAGCGCTGTTGCGCACCATCGAGCACCGCGAAATTTTTCATGACGAAATGCTGCACCTCATGCGGCAAATCATGTCGGGCGAGATGTCACCCGTGATGATGGCAGCACTCATCACCGGTCTGCGTGTCAAAAAGGAAACCATTGGCGAGATCACCGCCGCAGCCCAGGTGATGCGCGAGTTTTCCACCAAGGTGGACGTGGCCGACAAAACCTATCTTGTGGATATTGTGGGCACCGGTGGCGATGGTTCGCACACCTTCAATATCTCCACCTGCTCCATGTTTGTGGCCGCTGCAGCGGGGGCCAAGGTCAGCAAGCACGGCGGGCGGGGTGTCAGCAGCAAAAGCGGCAGCGCCGATGTGCTGGAGGCGCTGGGACTGAACATCAATCTGTCGCCCGCGGCCATTGCCCGATGCATCGAAACGGTGGGGGTGGGCTTCATGTTCGCGCCCAACCACCATCCCGCCATGAAAAATGTCGGCCCGGTACGTCGTGAGCTGGGCATCAAGACCATCTTCAACATCCTGGGGCCGCTGACCAATCCGGCCAGTGCTCCCAACATCCTGATGGGCGTGTTTCACGCCGATCTGGTCGGCATTCAGGTACGCGCCCTGCAGCGCCTGGGCGCCGAACACGCTCTGGTGGTCTACGGCCGCGATGGGTTGGACGAGGTGTCGCTGGGTGCCGCTACCCTGGTCGGGGAGCTGAAAAATGGCGAGATCACCGAATACGAAGTGCATCCGGAGGACTTTGGAATGGTGATGTCCAGCAACCGCGCCTTGAAAGTGGAAACGGCAGAAGACTCCAAAGCCATGTTGCTGGGGGTGCTGAACGACCAGCCTGGCCCGGCCAAGGATATTGTGCTGCTCAACGCCGGCGCTGCGCTCTACGCGGCCAATGTAGCCAATAGCATGGAAGCCGGCATCCAGCTTGCGCGAGCAGCTATCGAATCAGGAGCAGCCAAGGCCAAACTGGAGCAGTTGATCGCCCAGTCGCACGCACTGGGCGGAGTCTGACGTGTCGGGCATCTGGCAAGACTCCGGCACCTGGATTGCACTGGGCGTGTCGGTTATTTTTATCTTCGTGGGGCTGGTCATGCACCGCGTTTTCATCAAAATTTTAAAAAATGGCTCCGAGGAGCTCCCGCATCATGAGTGACATTCTGGACAAAATTGTGGCCGTCAAGCGAGAAGAGGTGGCAGCCGCGCTCAAACGCAAGTCATTGGCCTTGGTGCGCTCGGATGCCGAGTCGCGGGTGCTCACGCGCGATTTCGTCGGCGCGATGCGCGCCAAAATCGAAGCAGGTCGCCCGGCGGTTATTGCTGAAATCAAGAAGGCCAGCCCCAGCAAGGGCGTGCTGCGTGCCGATTTCATCCCGGCTGACATTGCGCAGAGCTACGCCGAAAATGGTGCCGCGTGCTTGTCGGTGCTCACCGATGTGCAGTTCTTCCAGGGCGAGATTGACTTTCTCAAGCAGGCCCGTGCCTCGTGTCAGTTGCCGGTGCTGCGCAAAGACTTCATGGTGGACCCCTACCAAATTTACGAGTCCCGCGCCATGGGGGCGGACTGCATTTTGCTGATCGCCGCCTGCCTGGATGACGCGCAGATGAAGGACATGGAAGCCATCGCCCGCAGCCTGGATATGGCGGTCCTGGTGGAGGTGCACGACCAGCCGGAGCTGGAGCGGGCGCTGAAGCTCAAAACCCCCTTGATTGGCGTGAACAACCGCAATTTGAAAACCTTTGAGGTGTCGCTGAACACCACGCTGGCTCTGCGTACGCTGGTTCCTGCGGATCGCCTGCTGGTGACCGAAAGCGGCATTCAGACCCGCGAAGACGTACTGCGCATGGGGGCGGCCGGGGTCAACGCCTTCCTGGTGGGCGAAGCGTTCATGCGCGCGCCCGATCCGGGCCTGGCTTTGGCTGAGTTGTTTGGCTGAAATCGTGGGTTCGACGGATCCCTCTGGGGCCCGCTTGACCGAGTGGGAGCCGCAACGCTGGAGGGTTGCCCCGGACTGGCAGCCCACGGTTGACCTGTTCCTGAAGGGCCCGGCGGGACAGCAGTTGGGTCATTTCATCCGCCAGCGCCTGGCTGCCGGGGCCGTCATCTACCCACCACAGCCATTGCGGGCACTGGCGCTGACGCCGCTGTCCCGTGTCAAGGTGGTCATTCTGGGGCAGGACCCGTACCATGGTCCGGGGCAGGCCGAAGGCCTGGCGTTTTCCGTGGCTCCGGGGCTTCGGTTACCCCCATCCCTGCGCAATATCTTCAAGGAGTTGGCGCAGGAGGCGGCGCAGGCTTATCCCGGCGCTCCGCCAAAGCCTTTGCCCGCGAGCGGATCTCTCGTCAATTGGGCCGACCAAGGCGTGTTGTTGCTCAATGCATGCCTGACGGTGGAGCGAGGGCTGCCGGCCAGCCATGCCAATCAAGGTTGGGAGGCGCTCACCAACGCGATGGTTCAGGCCGTTCTGGGCAATCGAAACCCGGTGATTTTTCTGCTGTGGGGTGCACACGCGCAGAAAATGGCGGGGCAAGTACAGGCAGCAGCAGGAAATCACAAAGTGTTGACGGCCAATCACCCCTCCCCACTCTCCGCCCTGCGCCCGCCACAACCTTTTATCGGGTGCGGACATTTCCGCGAAGCCAATGCATGGCTGAAACAGTCTGGCGAAACGTCCGTGGACTGGTAATTGTTTTCGGCCCGATCGCCAGACCCGCAAAACGGTGGCATAATCCGGGGTTCACCTTAGGAGAGGTGGCCGAGTGGTTAATGGCAGCAGACTGTAAATCTGCCCTCTTACGAGTACGCTGGTTCGAATCCAGCCCTCTCCACCAGTGATGAGTTAACTGTTTTTGGTTGAGCCTATGCGGGGTTCGTATAGTGGTAATACCTTAGCCTTCCAAGCTAAAGCGAGGAGTTCGATTCTCCTACCCCGCTCCACAGTTGGTTTGTTGTTGGATTGTTGTGAATGTTTTAATGCCCTTTTGGCTCAGTGGTAGAGCACCCCCTTGGTAAGGGGGAGGTCGCGGGTCCGATTCCCGCAAAGGGCACCAGTTTTGATTTGACGCATTAGTCGTCTCTTGTTTTTCGTCATTTAGCGGAGTTCAAAATGGGAAAAGAAAAATTCACGCGTACCAAGCCCCACGTCAACGTCGGCACTATTGGCCACGTTGACCACGGCAAAACCACGCTGACTGCAGCCATCACTTCCGTGTTGGCGGCCAAGTTCGGCGGCACCGCCCGTGCTTACGACCAGATCGACGCAGCACCGGAAGAAAAAGCCCGCGGCATCACGATCAACACCGCCCACGTCGAGTACGAAACCGCGAATCGCCATTACGCCCACGTTGACTGCCCAGGACACGCTGACTATGTGAAAAACATGATCACCGGTGCTGCCCAGATGGACGGCGCGATCCTGGTTTGCTCCGCTGCTGACGGCCCTATGCCCCAGACCCGCGAGCACATCCTGCTGGCCCGTCAGGTTGGCGTGCCTTACATCATCGTGTTCCTGAACAAGTGCGACATGGTGGATGACGCCGAATTGCTCGAACTCGTTGAAATGGAAGTTCGCGAGCTGCTCGACAAATACGATTTCCCAGGTGACTCCACCCCCATCATCCACGGCAGCGCCAAGCTCGCCCTCGAAGGTGACAAGGGTCCATTGGGTGAAGAAGCCATCATGAAGCTGGCTGAAGCACTCGACACCTACATCCCCATGCCTGAGCGTGCAGTGGATGGCGCATTCCTGATGCCCGTCGAAGACGTGTTCTCGATCTCCGGTCGTGGCACCGTGGTGACTGGCCGTATCGAGCGCGGTATTGTCAAAGTCGGCGAAGAAATCGAAATCGTCGGCATCTCTGACACCCAGAAAACCATCTGTACCGGCGTCGAAATGTTCCGCAAACTGCTCGACCAAGGTCAAGCGGGCGACAACGTCGGCATCTTGCTGCGCGGCACCAAGCGGGAAGATGTGCAGCGCGGCCAAGTGCTGTGCAAGCCCAACTCCATCAAGCCCCACACCCACTTCACGGGCGAGATCTATGTCTTGTCCAAAGACGAAGGTGGCCGTCACACGCCTTTCTTCAACAACTACCGCCCCCAGTTCTACTTCCGTACAACGGACGTGACAGGTGCGATCGAGTTGCCAGAGGGCAAAGAGATGGTGATGCCGGGTGACAACGTGTCGATCACGGTGAAGCTGATCAACCCGATCGCCATGGAAGAAGGCCTGCGCTTTGCGATCCGCGAAGGCGGTCGTACGGTTGGTGCCGGTGTGGTTGCCAAAATCATTGCGTAAGAAGTTGTAGGGGTATAGCTCAATTGGCAGAGCGTCGGTCTCCAAAACCGAAGGTTGTAGGTTCGATTCCTACTGCCCCTGCCAACCAGTTGGTCTGAAACTGGTGGCACTCAGGCCCGCTACGCTGTAGCGGGCTTTGGCGTCTAGAGCTTGGTAGGTTTGAATTGAACTAGAAACGCGAATTACACAAATTATGGCCACGTCACAAATTCAAACCGTCAATACGGGCGCAGACAAAGCCAAGTTGGCTACTGCCTCCGTCTTGGTGGTGGCTGCGTTGGCTGCCTTCTATCTGCTGGGTAAGCAGGGGCCTCTCGTTCAGTGGGGTGCGCTTATTGCGGGCCTGTTGGCTGCTGCAGGAGTCTTCTTTTCATCTGAGGCCGGAAAGCAGTTGGTCGGATTTGGCCGGGATGCGTGGCGCGAAGTCAAAAAAGTGGTTTGGCCTTCACGCAAGGAAGCAATCCAGATTACGGTCTATGTGTTTGGATTCGTGCTGATCATGGCCTTGTTCCTCTGGTTGACGGACAAGACGCTTGAGTGGCTTTTTTACGATTTGATTCTGGGGTGGAAAAAATAATGACTGATGTTGTAGATACCCCCTCAGCTGAACAGGTGCCGGCTACTCCAGTAAATCCCGACTTGCGTTGGTATGTGGTGCATGCTTATTCCGGCATGGAAAAAGCGGTAGAGCGCAATATCCTTGAGCGTATTGCCCGGGCTGGCATGCAGGACAAGTTCGGCCGCATCCTTGTTCCCATGGAAGAAGTGGTAGAAATCAAAAACGGTCAGAAGAAAACGACTGAGCGTAAATTTTTCCCAGGCTATGTGCTGGTGGAAATGGTGATGGATGACGACAGCTGGCATTTGGTCAAGCACACCAATAAGGTAACCGGTTTCGTCGGTGGTGCAAAAAACCGACCAGCACCGATCTCTGAGGCTGAGGTGATGAAAATCGTCAGTCAAATGCAGGAGGGCACAGAGAAGCCGCGCCACAAGGTGGAATTTATTGTGGGCGAATTCGTGCGTGTCAAGGAAGGCCCATTCACGGATTTCAACGGATCCGTGGAAGATGTGAATTACGAAAAGAGCAAGGTACGCGTCGCCGTGACCATCTTTGGGCGTTCGACTCCTGTCGAGCTTGAGTTTTCCCAGATAGAGAAAACGTAAGTTTCACACAGTCAGTTTGGTTTTTGGTTTCGCGCTTCCCGACTCGGTGCGAAACAAGTTCAAGAGTCGTTAACCCCGGGGAGCTGCGGCCTGCGTTGTGCAATGCCAATGCGCTAATACCCGCAAGGAGAAATCATGGCGAAAAAAATCGTCGGTTTTGTCAAGCTGCAAGTGCCAGCTGGTAAGGCCAACCCATCCCCCCCCATCGGCCCAGCTTTGGGTCAACGTGGCCTGAACATCATGGAGTTCTGCAAGGCATTCAATGCGCAGACGCAAGGTGTCGAGCCCGGTCTGCCGTTGCCGGTGGTCATTACCGCTTATGCGGACAAGAGCTTTACCTTCATCATCAAGACGCCGCCTGCGACCGTTTTGATCAAGAAGGCGATCAAGCTGGACAAGGGCTCTGCCAATCCCCTGAAAGACAAGGTCGGCAAGATCACCCGGGCTCAGCTCGAAGAAATTGCAAAAACCAAGATGAAGGACATGACTGCGGCCGATCTGGACGCTGCTGTTCGCACGATCGCTGGTACAGCCCGCTCGATGGGCGTGAATGTGGAGGGCGTTTAAATGTCCAAGCTCACCAAAAAACAAAAAGCCCAGCAAGGCAAGATTGATAGCAACAAGCTGTACCCGTTGAGCGATGCGCTCGGCTTGGTCAAGGGGTTTGCTACTGCCAAGTTCGATGAGTCGATTGACGTGGCTGTGCAACTCGGCATCGACGCCAAGAAATCTGACCAGGTCGTCCGCGGCGCCGTTGTGCTGCCAAATGGCACCGGTAAGACCAAGCGTGTCGCGGTGTTTGCACAAGGTGCCAAGGCGGATGAAGCCCGTGCCGCCGGTGCTGACATCGTCGGTATGGATGACTTGGCTGCGATGGTCAAGGCCGGTGACATGCCGTTCGATATCGTGATTGCTGCTCCTGATGCCATGCGCATTGTGGGTACGCTGGGTCAGATTTTGGGCCCACGCGGTTTGATGCCTAACCCAAAGGTTGGAACGGTTACGCCGGATGTTGCTACAGCTGTCAAGAACGCCAAAGCGGGTCAGGTTCAGTTCCGCGTCGACAAGGCCGGTATTGTTCACTCCACCATTGGCCGTCGCTCGTTTGAGTCGGCACAGTTGCAGGGCAACCTGGCTGCATTGGTTGATGCGTTGACCAAAGCCAAGCCAGCTTCCAGCAAAGGTGTTTATTTGCGCAAGGTTGCCGTTTCGTCAACCATGGGTGTGGGCGTTCGCGTGGACCTTCAGTCCATCACGGCGTAATAGAGAATTTGGATGCTCTGCAAAGGGTGTCCGATGTGGTGGGCTGTTGGGGTTTTAAATCTCCCGCAGGTCATCCAAGACCGTTGGTGCGCAGCTCGCTGCGCTTAATCAGACTTTTGGGGATTCACCCTGAAAGGCCGCCAACGCAGATGGCGATCCCGCTGCAGATGGAACATGTTCCTTCAAACAGTTGGTCGCTGCAATGTGTGCGCCGCGTGACGAGAGTCGCAAGGCGCGATTTAAAGGAGTAGACCTTGAGTCTTAATCGCAGTGAGAAAGAAGCGGTCATCAGTGATGTGACCGGCCTCGCCGCTAAAGCTCAAACGCTCGTGATCGCGGAATACCGTGGCATCACGGTCGCTGACATGACCAAATTGCGTGCTGCCGCGCGTAACAGTGGTGTGACCCTGAGCGTGTTGAAAAACACCTTGGCTCGCCGCGCTGTTGCCGGTACCGCATTTGACGTTGTGGCCGACCAGATGACCGGTCCTCTGATCTATAGCTTTTCCGAAGATGCTGTAGCCGCTGCAAAAGTGGTGGCTGAGTTCGCGAAAACCAATGACAAGTTGGTGATCCGTGCTGGCGCATACGGTGGAAAAGTTCTGGACGTGAACGGCGTTAAGCAATTGGCAAGCATCCCTTCCAAGGAAGTGTTGTTGGCTATGTTGTTGGGCTTGATGCAGTCCCCCATCTCCCGTACGGCACGTGTGCTGTCGGCGCTGGCGGAACAAAGAGGCGCTGGTGCAGCAGAAGAAGCTGCACCCGCAGAGGCAGTTGAGGCGTAACAGCCTCCTGTCTGTAGTAACCAATATTGTTAGGAAATAAAAATGGCATTCGATAAAGACGCATTTTTGACCGCGCTGGACAGCATGACGGTCATGGAACTCAACGACCTGGTGAAAGCCATCGAAGAGAAATTTGGCGTAAGCGCTGCAGCAATGTCTGCACCTGCTGCAGGTGGCGGAGCCGCTGCTGCAGTGGAAGAGAAGACTGAATTCAACGTCGTTCTGCTGGAAGCTGGCGCTAACAAAGTGTCCGTCATCAAGGCCGTGCGCGAAATCACGGGTCTGGGTCTGAAAGAAGCCAAGGACATGGTTGACGGCGCTCCAAAGGCTGTCAAAGAAGCCGTCTCCAAGGCTGACGCTGAAGCCGCAATGAAGAAGCTCGTCGACGCAGGTGCCAAGGTCGAACTGAAGTAATCGCCTCGTGTGATTGGGCTGGGAGCTCCCAAAGGGCTCCCAGCCTTTCCCGCTTGTGGACATGTTGTTAGTGCACACCAAAAAGTAGTGGTTTCACTTCTTTTTAGTGTCTTCTGACCCCGACTGCAGAAGACGCCTTGGTACGGGTTGTGTGCAATGCGCAACCGTCCGCCAGTGATTGGTAGTGGCCAATCGCCAAGAATAGTTGAGTGTGATGCTCAGCGCGACAGTCGCCTAGGACCCCCAGGATTCCTCAGTCTTTGCCCGGAGATCTAATGGCTTATACATACACTGAACGCAAGCGCATTCGCAAAAATTTCGGTAATCGCGATAGCGTGCTTGAAATTCCCTATCTGCTGCAAATGCAAAAAGATGCGTACACCGCATTTTTGCAGGCAGATGTCGCTCCGAAGAAGAGAACCGCTGAAGGTTTGCAGGCCGCTTTTGAGGCCGCATTCCCCATCGTTTCGCACAATGGTTTTGTGGAGATGAAGTACCTTGAGTACAACCTCGCCAAGCCAGGCTTCGACGTGCGTGAATGCCAGACCCGTGGCTTGACATTTGCCTCGGCTGTGCGCGCCAAGGTGCAACTGATCATTTATGACCGCGAGTCGTCGACTTCCCAGAACAAGGTGGTCAAAGAGGTCAAGGAACAAGAAGTCTACATGGGCGAAGTGCCTCTGATGACTGGCAAGGGTTCCTTCATCATCAATGGTACTGAGCGCGTGATCGTGTCCCAGTTGCACCGTTCTCCTGGCGTGTTCTTCGAACACGACAAGGGCAAGACCCACAGCTCGGGTAAGTTGCTGTTCTCCGCTCGTATCATTCCTTACCGCGGTTCATGGCTCGATTTCGAGTTCGATCCCAAGGATTTGCTGTACTTCCGTGTTGACCGTCGCCGCAAAATGCCGGTTACGATTTTGCTCAAAGCCATCGGCCTGACCAATGAGTCGATCCTTGCCAACTTCTTTGTCAACGACAACTTCCGCCTGATGGACAGCGGGGCCCAGATGGAGTTTGTGGCTGAGCGTCTGCGCGGTGAGGTAGCACGTTTTGACATTACCGACAAGAGCGGTAAGGTGGTGGTCGCCAAGGACAAACGCGTTACCGCACGCCACACCCGCGAACTGGAGCAGTCTGCTACCACGCATATCAGCGTGCCAGAAGACTTTTTGGTCGGCCGAGTCGTGGCTCGTAACATCATCGATGGTGACACCGGTGAGATCGTGGCAAAGGCCAACGAAGAGTTGACTGAGGCACTGCTCAAGAAGCTCCGTCTTTCTGGTGTGCAGGACCTCCCCTGCATCTACACCAACGAACTCGATCAAGGCGCCTACATCTCGCAGACTCTGCGTACCGATGAAACCGTAGACGAGTTTGCCGCACGGGTTGCCATCTACCGCATGATGCGCCCAGGTGAGCCACCTACAGAAGATGCAGTTCAAGCCCTGTTCCAGCGCCTGTTCTACAACCCGGACACCTACGATCTGTCGCGTGTGGGGCGCATGAAGTTCAACGCCAAGATGGGTCGCTCTGAATCCACCGGCCCTAAAGTGCTGGCTAACGAAGACATCCTGGCCGTGGTCAAGATTCTCGTAGACCTGCGCAACGGACGCGGGGATGTTGACGATATCGACCACCTTGGCAATCGCCGTGTGCGTTGCGTTGGCGAGTTGGCCGAGAACCAGTACCGTACGGGTCTGGCGCGTATCGAGAAGGCTGTGAAGGAACGTCTGGGTCAGGCCGAGCAAGAGCCGCTGATGCCCCACGATCTGATCAATAGCAAGCCGATTTCTGCCGCACTGAAAGAGTTTTTTGGTGCATCCCAGTTGTCCCAATTCATGGACCAGACCAACCCGCTTTCCGAGATCACGCACAAGCGTCGCGTCTCGGCTCTTGGCCCGGGCGGTTTGACCCGTGAACGTGCTGGTTTTGAAGTCCGTGACGTGCACGTGACCCATTACGGTCGTGTGTGCCCTATTGAGACGCCTGAAGGTCCGAACATCGGACTGATCAATTCGTTGGCTCTGTATGCGCGTTTGAATGAATATGGGTTCATCGAAACACCGTATCGCCGCGTAGGTGATGGCAAAGTAACCAACCAGATTGATTACCTGTCCGCCATTGAAGAAGGCAAGTACGTCATTGCACAGGCCAATGCGGCTCTGGACAAAGACGGCAAGTTGACCGGCGACCTGGTGTCTGCCCGTGAAAAAGGCGAATCCATTCTGGTGGGCGCCGAGCGCGTGCAGTACATGGACGTGTCTCCTGCGCAGATCGTGTCGGTTGCCGCATCGCTGGTGCCATTCCTCGAGCACGATGATGCGAACCGCGCCTTGATGGGCGCCAACATGTCCCGCCAGGCCGTCCCGATTTTGCGTCCGGAAAAGCCATTCGTTGGTACGGGTATTGAACGCGTTGCCGCCATTGACTCCGGGACGGTCGTCACTGCGACCCGCGGCGGTTTGGTCGATTATGTCGATGCCACCCGTATCGTGATCCGGGTCAACGACGCAGAAGCGCAGGCTGGCGAAGTCGGTGTGGACATCTACAACCTGATCAAGTACCAACGCTCCAACCAGAACACCAACATCCACCAGCGTCCTATCGTCAAAAAGGGCGACATGCTCGCCAAGGGCGACGTGATTGCCGACGGCGCTTCCACCGATCTGGGTGAATTGGCTCTGGGTCAGAACATGCTGGTTGCGTTCATGCCATGGAACGGCTACAACTTCGAAGACTCGATTTTGATCAGCGAACGCGTGGTTGCCGAAGACCGCTACACCTCGATTCACATCGAGGAGTTGGTGGTCATGGCGCGCGACACGAAGCTGGGTGCCGAAGAAATTACCCGTGATATCCCTAATCTGAGCGAGCAGCAGCTGAATCGCCTGGACGAATCCGGCATCATTTACGTGGGTGCAGAAGTGCAGCCTGGTGACACGCTGGTTGGCAAGGTCACGCCCAAGGGTGAAACCACGCTGACTCCCGAAGAGAAGCTCCTGCGAGCCATCTTCGGCGAAAAAGCCAGCGATGTGAAGGACACCTCTCTGCGTGTGGATCAAGGTTCACAAGGCACCGTGATCGATGTGCAGGTGTTTACCCGTGAAGGGATCACCCGTGACCGCCGCGCTCAGCAAATTATTGACGACGAACTCAAGCGTTTCCGTTTGGACCTGAACGATCAAATCCGGATCGTGGAAGCCGACGCGTTTGACCGTATCGAGAAGTTGCTGAGCGACAAGGTGGCCAATGGTGGTCCTCAGAAGCTGGCCAAGGGTACAAAAATTGACAAGGCCTATCTCGCTTCAGTGGAGAAATTTCACTGGTTTGATATCCGCCCTGCCGAGGACGAAGTCGCGAGCCAACTGGAGAGCATCAAGAACTCCCTGGAGCAGACACGCCACAGCTTTGACCTCGCTTTTGAAGAGAAGCGCAAGAAATTGACACAAGGTGACGAACTGCCTGCGGGCGTTCTCAAAATGGTCAAGGTCTACATTGCTGTCAAGCGACGCTTGCAACCGGGTGACAAGATGGCTGGCCGTCACGGCAACAAGGGTGTGGTTTCCAAGATCGTTCCGGTCGAAGACATGCCTTATATGGCCGACGGCACGCCATGCGACATTGCACTCAACCCGCTGGGTGTGCCTTCACGTATGAACGTGGGTCAGGTGCTGGAAGTGCATTTGGGCTGGGCTGCCAAGGGCATTGGCCAGCGCATTGGGGACATGCTCCAGGCGGAGGCGAAAGTGGCAGAACTGCGCAGTTTCATGGAAGATCTCTACAACGGTTCCGGCCGCAAGGAAGAGCTCGCCAAGCTGAGCGACATCGATGTCTTCGAGATGGCAGCCAATCTATCGGGCGGTGCAACCTTTGCGACTCCCGTTTTTGACGGTGCTTCCGAAGAAGAGATCCGCGGCATGCTAAGACTCGCGTACCCCGAAGATATTGTCAAAGCCAAGGGCTTGACGGCTGCACGCACGCAGGCCAATCTGTTTGACGGTCGTACGGGTGAACCGTTCGAGCGCCCCACGACCATTGGGTACATGCACTTCCTGAAGTTGCACCACTTGGTCGATGACAAGATGCATGCCCGTTCGACCGGGCCTTACAGCCTGGTTACCCAGCAGCCGTTGGGTGGTAAAGCACAGTTTGGTGGACAGCGTTTTGGCGAGATGGAGGTGTGGGCACTTGAAGCGTACGGCGCTGCCTATACCCTGCAGGAAATGCTCACCGTCAAATCAGATGACGTGCAGGGCCGAACCAAGGTGTACGAGAGCATCGTCAAGGGCGAACACTCGATCGAAGCCGGTATGCCAGAGTCGTTCAATGTGCTGGTCAAGGAAATTCGTTCCTTGGGCATCGACATTGAACTTGAGCGTAGCTGATCGCGAACAAGAAAAGGATTTAACCCATGAAATCATTACTCGACCTGTTCAAGCAGTTCACGCCCGATGAGCACTTCGGTGCCATCAAGATTGGCATGGCTTCGCCCGAAAAGATCCGCTCATGGTCTTTCGGCGAAGTGCGCAAGCCTGAAACCATCAACTACCGCACGTTTAAGCCAGAGCGTGATGGTCTGTTTTGCGCCAAGATCTTTGGACCTATCAAAGACTACGAATGCCTGTGCGGCAAGTACAAGCGCCTCAAGCACCGCGGTGTCATCTGTGAGAAATGCGGCGTTGAAGTCACGCAGACCAAGGTGCGTCGCGAACGCATGGGCCACATTGATCTGGCTGCACCATGTGCCCACATCTGGTTCCTGAAGTCCCTTCCAAGCCGCTTGGGCCTGGTGCTGGACATGACCCTGCGCGATATCGAGCGCGTGTTGTACTTTGAAGCGTATGTGGTGACCGATCCCGGCATGACACCGCTGAAGAAATTCAGCATCATGTCTGAGGACGACTATGACGCCAAATTCAAGGAATATGGCGACGAATTCCAGGCCAAGATGGGCGCCGAAGGCATCAAGGATTTGCTGCAAAGCATTGACATTGATGGCTCGATAGAGCGTCTGCGCAACGACCTGACCGGTTCCGAGCTCAAGATCAAGAAGAACTCCAAGCGCCTCAAAGTGCTGGAAGCCTTCAAAAAATCGGGCATCAAGCCCGAGTGGATGGTGCTCGATGTGTTGCCTGTGCTGCCACCGGACTTGCGTCCGCTGGTTCCACTGGACGGCGGTCGTTTTGCAACCTCCGATTTGAACGATCTTTACCGTCGCGTCATCAACCGCAACAGCCGTCTGCGCCGTTTGCTGGAACTGAAAGCGCCTGAAATCATTGCACGCAATGAGAAGCGCATGTTGCAGGAGGCCGTGGACTCCTTGCTGGACAACGGTCGCCGTGGCAAGGCCATGACGGGTGCCAACAAACGTGCGCTCAAATCCCTTGCCGACATGATCAAGGGCAAGAGCGGTCGTTTCCGTCAGAATTTGTTGGGTAAGCGCGTCGACTACTCGGGTCGCTCGGTTATTACCGTGGGCCCAACCCTCAAGCTGCACCAGTGCGGTTTGCCCAAGTTGATGGCGCTGGAGTTGTTCAAGCCTTTCATCTTTGCGCGTCTTGAGTCGATGGGCATTGCGACCACCATCAAGGCCGCCAAGAAGGAAGTTGAATCCGGCACGCCCGTGGTGTGGGACATTCTGGAAGAGGTCATCAAAGAACACCCGATCATGCTGAACCGCGCGCCTACGCTGCACCGGTTGGGGATCCAGGCGTTTGAGCCCATCCTGATTGAAGGCAAAGCCATCCAGTTGCACCCTCTCGTTTGCGCGGCATTCAATGCCGACTTCGACGGTGACCAGATGGCTGTTCACGTGCCGCTGTCGGTAGAAGCACAGATGGAAGCCCGCACACTGATGCTGGCATCCAACAACATCTTGTTCCCTGCCAACGGCGAGCCGTCCATCGTTCCTTCGCAAGACGTGGTGCTGGGTCTGTACTACACAACCCGCGAGCGTATCAATGGCAAGGGCGAGGGTCTGATCTTCTCCGATACCGGCGAAGTTCAGCGCGCCTTTGATGCAGGTGAGGTCGAGTTGAACGCACGCATCAACGTGCGCTTGACGGAATACACAAAAGACAAGGAAACCGGCGAGCTGACACCGTCCACCCAGTTGTGGGAAACCACTGCAGGCCGTGCGCTGCTTTCCGAGATTCTGCCTAAGGGTTTGCCGTTCTCCAACATCAACAAGGCGTTGAAGAAGAAGGAAATCTCCAAGCTGATCAATGTGTCGTTCCGCAAGTGCGGCTTGAAGGATACGGTCGTATTCGCCGACAAGCTGTTGCAGGCGGGTTTCCGTCTGGCTACAAAAGCCGGCATCTCGATCTGTATTGACGACATGCTGGTACCTGACGAAAAGCATGAAATCATTGCCCGCTCGCAACGCGAGGTCAAGGAAATTGAGCAGCAGTATGTGTCGGGCTTGGTGACTTCCGGCGAGCGATATAACAAGGTGGTGGACATCTGGGGTAAGTCGGGCGACGAAGTGTCCAAGGTGATGATGGCCAAACTGTCCAAAGAGATGGTAACTGACCGCCATGGCAACCAGGTGCAGCAAGAGTCGTTCAATTCCATCTACATGATGGCCGACTCCGGCGCCCGTGGTTCTGCCGCGCAGATTCGCCAGGTGGCTGGTATGCGGGGCTTGATGGCCAAGCCGGACGGCTCCATCATCGAGACGCCTATTACCGCGAACTTTCGCGAAGGCCTGAACGTGCTGGAGTACTTTATCTCCACCCACGGTGCGCGTAAGGGTCTTGCGGATACGGCGTTGAAGACAGCCAACTCCGGTTACCTCACGCGCCGTCTGGTCGACGTGACCCAGGATCTGGTCGTTACTGAGCAGGATTGCGGTACCCATGCCGGTTACCTGATGCGCGCGATCGTTGAAGGCGGAGAAGTGATTGAATCACTGCGCGACCGCATTTTGGGTCGTACCGCTGCCGATGACGTGTTGCACCCAGAGAACCGTTCGGTGCTGGCGGATGCCGGAACCATGCTGGACGAAGACCTGATCGACATGCTGGAAATCGCCGGTGTTGACGAAGTCAAAGTCCGTACTGCATTGACTTGTGAAACCCGCTTTGGCATTTGTGCCAAGTGCTACGGACGCGATTTGGGCCGTGGTGGTTTGATCAACTTCGGCGAAGCCGTCGGTGTGATCGCTGCCCAGTCCATTGGTGAGCCTGGAACCCAGCTGACCATGCGTACGTTCCACATCGGTGGTGCGGCCTCACGTGCAGCTATCGCCTCCAGTGTGGAAGCCAAGTCCAACGGAAATATTGGTTTCAACGCGACGATGCGTTATGTGACCAACAGCAAGAAGGAGTTGGTGGTGATTTCCCGTTCCGGTGAAATCGTCATTCACGACGAGCATGGCCGCGAGCGCGAGCGTCATAAAGTGCCATACGGTGCGATTCTGAATGTCAAGGTTGACCAGGCCGTCAAGGCGGGTGCCATTCTTGCCAACTGGGATCCGCTGACCCGTCCCATCATTACCGAATTTGCCGGTAAGGCACATTTCGAGAATGTGGAAGAGGGCTTGACTGTTGCCAAGCAGGTGGACGAGGTTACCGGTCTGTCGACCATGGTGGTTATCGATCCCAAGCGCCGTGGCGCTACCAAGATCGTTCGCCCACAGGTCAAGCTGATTGATGCGTCTGGTAACGAGGTGAAGATTCCTGGAACCGATCACTCGGTGACCATTGGCTTCCCTGTCGGTTCGCTGGTGCAGGTGCGTGACGGTATGGATGTGGGCCCAGGCGAAGTGCTGGCCCGTATTCCAATCGAAGGTCAGAAAACCCGTGACATTACCGGTGGTTTGCCGCGTGTGGCCGAGTTGTTTGAAGCCCGTACCCCCAAGGACAAGGGAACACTGGCTGAAATCACCGGTACCGTGTCGTTTGGTAAAGAGACCAAGGGCAAGATTCGCCTGCAGATCACAGATCCGGATGGCAAGGTCTGGGAAGACTTGGTTCCAAAGGAAAAGAACATTCTGGTCCACGAAGGCCAGGTTGTGAACAAGGGCGAAAGCGTTGTGGACGGACCTGCCGACCCGCAAGACATCTTGCGCTTGCTGGGTTCCGAGGAACTCGCTCGATACATCGTGGACGAAGTTCAGGACGTGTATCGCTTGCAGGGTGTGAAGATCAACGACAAACACATCGAAGTCATTGTTCGTCAGATGCTGCGCCGTGTGGTGGTCGAGAATGCAGGCGACTCCGGCTACATCAATGGTGAACAAGTTGAGCGCTCTGAAATGCTCAATACCAACGACGCACTGCGCGGTGAAGGCAAGATTCCAGTCACCTTCACCAACCTGCTGCTGGGTATCACCAAGGCTTCGTTGTCCACTGACAGCTTTATCAGCGCCGCTTCCTTCCAGGAAACGACCCGTGTGCTGACCGAGGCGGCCATCATGGGCAAGCGCGATGAGCTGCGCGGCTTGAAGGAAAACGTCATTGTCGGCCGGCTGATTCCAGCAGGTACCGGTTTGGCATACCATGAAGCCCGCAAAGTGCGCGAGAGCATGGATGATGCCGAGCGTCGGGCTATCGCCGATGCAGAAGCTGCTGAGTTGGCGGGCGAGACCGAGACGGTTGGCGAGGAGCCCACCGGCGACGGGTCGGCCAGCGAGTAAGCTCAAACTGCTACACTAAACGTAGCGCCCCAAGCCCGTTTCACGAGGGGCTTGGGGTTTTTTTATTGGAAAGTCATGAGCGGTTCCGTGTTGCTTTGGATCTTGCTGGCGCTGGCCATTTTTTGGGGCGTTGGCGTATATAACCGGCTGATGCGTATGCGCGCGCGCGGATTTGCCGCATTGGGGTCGGTCGAAAAACACATGAAGCAGTATGGCGAGCTGGTCAGTGCGCATCTCGCTGTTCCCGGTGTGGCGACAGCACCCGTGGCTGAACATTTGCCGCCTGAGTGGGCGCAAATGCTCACCCTCTTGCATACGCTGGACCACGCGCTAAAGGACGCCAAGAGCACACCGTTGTCGCCTGAGCCCCTTGCCTTTGTCTCAGAAGCGTTCGATGCGGTCCAAAACGGATGGCTGAATTTACGCGAAGTACCCGCGGACTTGGTCGGACCCGCAGTGCCCGCAGCAATGCAGTTGCAATGGGACGCCGCCACGGTCAAGGTGCAAACCGCGCGCGGTGGCTTAAATCAGATTTTGACTAAATACAACGAAGCTATTGTCCAATTCCCAGCTCGACTCATTGTCGGCATTTTGGGTTTCAAGCCCGCAGGCTTGTTGTGAAAGCACCATGAATTACCCTGAACAAACCATACCTTTGTGGCGCCAGTTGCAGGCCACAGCCACCGTTATTCAAGCCGTGCGCAACGGCGTGTCTGGTACTGCTGCCATAGAGGACGTATCTGCCGAGCTGCGCCCTGGTGTGCAGGCACTCGCGTTTTATGTTTGGCGCAATCTGGGGCGCGCTGAAGCACTCCGGAAGAAGCTGGCGACCAAATTACCACCTCCAGCGGCTGATGCGCTCCTGTGTGTTGCACTCGCGCTGGCGTGGCGTGACACAGATGTACCCTATGACATGTTCACCTTGGTCAACCAGGCGGTGGAGGCGGCTAAGCGAGGCGCGGCGACCAAGGCCCAGGCGAACTTTCTGAATGCCTGTTTGCGACGTTTTCTGCGCGAGCGCGCGGCCCTGGTTGCTGCGACCGACTCGGATCCCGTTGCATTCTGGAATCATCCGCTGTGGTGGATCAAGCGCGTGCAGCACGAACACCCCACGCGTTGGCGTGAGATTTTGGACGCATCGAACTCCCACGCGCCAATGACACTGCGCCTCAACGCACGTAAAACCAGCCAGGCGAACTATTTGACCCAGCTGACGCAGGCTGGCATTGACGCCCATGTGGAGGTCAGCGGCGCGGTTGTTTTGCATAAGGCCATACCTGTGCAGCGCATACCTGGTTTCGATCAGGGAATGGTATCTGTGCAGGATACGGCTGCCCAGATTGCAGCGCCCCTCCTGCTGGATGGCCTGACAACAAGCTCAGCCCTTCGTATTCTGGACGCTTGCGCCGCGCCGGGGGGCAAAACAGGGCACTTGCTTGAGTTGTTGGAGTGTGATGTGAGCGCCCTCGATATCGATCCCAAGCGTTGTGTGCGGATTACGCAGAATCTTGGTCGTCTTGGGCTTCACGCCCACGTATTGGCCGCAGACGCGTCACGTCCGCAGGGCTGGTGGGACGGGCAGCTGTTTGACGCCATCCTGCTGGATGCTCCTTGCACCGCTTCCGGTATTGTTCGCCGCCACCCGGACGTGCGCTGGTTGCGCCGTGAAGCCGATATCGCGAAGCTGGCCGCGCTACAAAAACAAATGTTAAAGACCTTGTGGACTTTGTTGAAACCGGGCGGCCGATTGCTGTATTGCACCTGCTCCCTGTTTCTCGCCGAAGGCCAAGACCAGGTTCAAACGTTCCTTGCGCACAACACCGAGGCAGTTTTGCTGCCTTCACCGGGGCATTTAATGCCCCAAAATGGCGCCAAAGCGGGTGTCGTCCCGGACAATCAGCGTACTGATCATGATGGCTTTTATTACGCACTGCTGCAAAAACGGATGGCTTGACCGGGCCATCCGTTTGTTCTGCATTGTGGGGATATTGGCCGGGGCCGTCCATGCACAGGCCCAGAACGTCACTGAAATCTCCCAGTTCAAGGTTGAGCGTTCGGACGATGATATTTTGGTTTCCGCGCAGGTTCTTTTTGAACTTCCCACGGTAGTTGAAGACGCCCTTGTGAAGGGGGTACCCCTGTTTTTTGTGACAGAGACGAGCCTTCTTCGCGAACGGTGGTACTGGTACGACAAACAGGTGGGTAGCGCGGAGCGCCACATGCGGCTGGCCTACCAGCCACTCACCCGCCGGTGGCGACTGAATGTTGCGACTGGCGCAGGTCGAGACGCTGTGCTGGGCCTTGCCCTCAACCAAAGCTATGACACGTTGGCGCAGGCACTTGCTGCTATCAAGCGGGTATCACGCTGGAAGATTGCTGACGCATCTGAACTGGACCTGTCGATTAAGTACAAGGTGGAGTTCCGGTTTCGGCTTGATCTCAACCAATTGCCCAGGCCGTTTCAAATTGGAACCCTGGGCCAATCCGACTGGGATCTAGCCGCAACGGTCATTGCACCGCTGTCTTTGAGCTCTGTCAAATGACGCCCGAGCCTCCCCGCACGGCCGCAGTTCGGCATAGTTCCCGCGCCACGCGTTGGGCTATTTCTGTCGGGGCGATAACCATGGTGGTGATTGGGTTCGTTCTGTTGTATCTGTTGATGCAGGCAACCAATAACCGGGAGATGTACGAGGCCAACTACGCACGACTTTTTGCCATCAATGTCGTAGTCGCTTCGCTCCTCTTTTTTGCAATTGTGTGGGTGGGTTACCGATTGCTGGTCCGTCTGCGCGAAGGCAAGTTCGGCAGTCGATTACTTGTCAAACTGGCCACCATTTTTGCATTGGTTGGCTTTGCGCCCGGTTTGTTGATCTATGTGGTGTCCTACCAATTTGTGTCCCGCTCCATCGAAACATGGTTTGACGTAAAGGTTGAAGGTGCACTGGAAGCTGGATTGAACCTTGGGCGGGTAACGCTGGACACCCTTTCCAATGACCTGATCGGAAAATCGCGGTCTGCAGCCTCGCAAATTTCAGAGAATCCAGATACGACAACCGGACTGCTTTTGGACCGGCTGGTAGATCAGCTGGGTGCGGCTGACCTCACGGTGTGGGGAGCGTCGGGCAAGCTGATCGCCAGTGCCGGGCAATCACGCTTGCAGCTGAGCCCAGACAAGCCGTCAACCAGTCAATTTCGTTCGGCGCGGAGTGACAGGGTGTTGTCCTGGGTTGAAGGTCTCGAGGATATCGTTCCGGGAGCGGTAGCGAATGCCCGAATCAAAGTTCTGATGCCTATTTCGAGCACGGCGTTGGGACTGACTGCCGATGCACGATTCTTGTTGGTTTCGAAGGCTCTGCCTCCTAATCTTGTGGCAAATGCACTGGCGGTTGAAAGTGCCAATCGCGAATACCAAGAGCGGGCATTGGGTCGACAAGGCCTCAAGCGCATGTACATTGGAACGCTGACTCTCAGCTTGTTTCTGGCGGTTTTTGGCGCCATCCTGCTGGCTGTAATTCTGGGTAACCAGATTGCCCGACCACTGCTGTTGCTTGCCGAGGGTGTCAGCCAAGTCGCTGCCGGAGACTTTACGCCCAAGCTCGCCATGAAAGGCAAGGACGAACTGGGCGGCTTGACCCGCGCTTTTGCTTCCATGACAGAGCAGCTGGCAGACGCGCGCCAAGCCGTGCAAAACAGCATGAAGCAGGTTGATGCTGCGCGGGCCAACCTGCAGACCATCCTCGATAACCTGACCGCCGGCGTGCTGGTGCTGGGGGAGCGGGGTGAAATACGGTCGTCTAACCCCGGTGCTACCCGTATTCTGGGGGTTCCACTCGTCGTCCATGAGGGGGAATTGTTGTCGAACATTGAAGGTCTGCAGGATTTTGGACGCGCGGTGCAATTACAGTTTGCTGATTTTTTGACGCAACGTGCAGAGCTTGGCCTGGATCATTGGCAGCAGTCCTTCGAGCTGGGGGGTAATGGGGCCTCGTCGCATGGCCCGTTTGGTCGCGCGCTCACACTGGTTGCGCGTGGGGCTGAGTTGCCTGGCAGTGCGCGATTGCTTGTGTTTGACGATATTTCAGAAATTGTCTCAGCGCAGCGGGCGCAGGCTTGGGGTGAAGTGGCCCGGCGTCTCGCCCATGAAATCAAGAACCCCCTCACGCCCATCCAGTTATCCGCCGAGCGATTGGAAATGAAACTGAACGGAAAATTAGAGTCGGCCGATCAAGCCATACTGACCAAATCCGTCAAAACAATCGTCGACCAGGTGGACGCCATGAAGCGGCTGGTCAATGAGTTTCGTGACTACGCCCGCTTGCCCGCAGCAGAACTGGTGCCGTTGGATCTCAATGCGATGGTGCAGGATGTCGTGCAACTTTATGATGCTGGCAGTACGGCGGTACCCGTGCGCCTGGAGCTGGATGCTGCGTGCCCTTTAGTGATGGGAGATGCCCACCAGTTGCGCCAAGTCATACACAATTTATTACAAAACGCCCAGGATGCCACGGAGTCTGCCAATGCCATTTCGATGGAAGATCGCGCAGTGATCGTGCGCACCCAATGGCAAAAGAATACAGGGCGTGTTCGCCTTAGCGTGCTGGACCGTGGGACTGGTTTTACGGACCATATTCTTAAACGTGCTTTTGAGCCCTACGTCACGACCAAAGTCAAAGGGACTGGTCTGGGGCTTGCAGTCGTCAAGAAAATTGCTGACGAACACGGCTCGCGCGTAGACATCGCCAATCGCATGGTGGGTGGCGTCGTGGCGGGTGCACAAGTGTCGTTATCATTGGCCGCGGATAACAGCGCTCAGACTTGAGCGCAAGCAATGGCATCTAAGGGGTAATGCGTACACCATGGCAAACATTCTGGTTGTTGACGACGAGCACGGTATTCGTGACCTGCTCTGGGAAATTTTGAACGACGAAGGTCACACGGTAGAACTTGCGGAAAATGCGGCGCAGGCACGGGCTGCGCGGTTGCGTGAGCGTCCAGACCTCGTGTTGCTGGATATCTGGATGCCCGACACCGACGGGGTGACGCTGCTGAAGGAGTGGTCGTCCACCGGTGTACTAACGATGCCGGTCATCATGATGAGCGGCCACGCCACCATCGACACAGCAGTAGAGGCGACCAAGATCGGGGCAATGGCGTTTCTGGAGAAACCCATTACGATGCAAAAACTGTTGAAAGCGGTCGAGCAGGGCCTCGCACGCGGAAGTTTGCGCAAGCCGATGCCAATGCTGGAGACATTTGTGTCAGTTTCCTCAATTGAAACAGTGACCTTGGTGCAGTCGGTTGCTGCAGGGATTGCGGATACCGGGCTCCAGGCCAGTCAGAACTTTATGCTCGATAAGCCGTTGCGCGAAGCACGTGACGAGTTTGAAAAAGCATACTTTGAGTATCACCTCGCCAAGGAAAATGGATCAATGACGCGCGTGGCTGAAAAGACCGGGTTGGAGCGCACCCACCTCTATCGGAAGCTTAAGCAGCTTGGCGTGGATCTGACCCGCGGCAAAAGGAACGGTATCTGACTGGCAAATCGCAGATAGTGCGGTTCTTGCTGCTATAATTTCAGGCTCAGGCCCGGTAGCTCAGTCGGTAGAGCAGAGGATTGAAAATCCTTGTGTCGGTGGTTCGATTCCGCCCCAGGCCACCAAATTGATCAACCCATCTTTTTGATGGGTTTTTCTTTGATCCATATGCGGGAATAGCTCAGTTGGTAGAGCGATACCTTGCCAAGGTATAGGTCGAGAGTTCGAGCCTCTTTTCCCGCTCCATATGGCCCAATATGCACCAAGCCCGTCCATTGCGATGGGCTTTTTGCTTTCTGGGTTTGATTGAACTTTGCTATAACAATAGTAGCGTCTAGCGCACAATTGACGGGGGCTACAGCCTGATTTGATGTGTAAATGGCCAGTTGACGCCGTTCACCCGATTTCCAAACCAACTTAACCCGGATGGGGTAATAATCGGGCAGTGTGCGGTCGTGATTCAACAGGGGGACAGCGGTGACGGGAAATTGTGCTAAACAGACGGTCAATCCCCTTCCTGTGGCTGTTCTCACGCAGGTCGAAAAAACCTACCATCTGGATTCAATCAGCGTTCCTGTGATTCGAGGGGTCGATGTCATTGTCCGCCCAGCCTGCTTTACTGTGCTGTTGGGCCCATCCGGCAGCGGCAAGACAACGCTGCTCAACATGATCGGCTGCATTGACAAGCCGGACAAAGGCGAGATCATAGTGGCCGATTGCAGGGTCGGTGACTTGACCGACGATGCGTTGTCGGACTTCCGCGCGAAAAATATCGGATTCATTTTTCAAAACTTCAATCTGTTGCCGGTTCTGAGTGCCTACGAAAACATCGAATATCCATTGCTTCTTGCGGGCGTTTCGGCAAAAAAGCGGGGCGAGCGTGTACCCAAACTTCTCGATGCTGTGGGCCTGGGTGACAAGGCCAAGAATCTTCCCGGCCAATTGTCGGGAGGCCAACGTCAGCGCGTTGCGATTGCCCGAGCGCTGGCCCGCAAACCCAAGCTGGTTATTGCCGACGAACCTACTGCCAACCTGGACAGCCAAACTGGAGCGGCCATCCTGACCCTGATGCGGCGCATGGTGGATCGATATCACGTTTCATTTATTTTTTCCTCCCATGACCCAGAAGTTCTCAAGGCCGCAGATGACACCATTTTCCTGAAGGACGGGTTGATTCAGGGAACTCGCCGTAAAGGGATGGAGGCCGCGTCATGATGACTTTCAACTTGGCCCTCCGCAATTTGCTGCGGAACCGCCGGCGGTCATTGGCCACACTGCTCGCGATGGCGATCGGTTCGGTTGCGATTCTTCTGTTTGGCGGGTTCAAAATCAACATCGGCTACGAAATGCACACGACCCATGTGCGAAAAGACGGCCACCTCCAAATACAGCATCGGGACTTTTACCTGTATGGCAGCGGTAACCCAACGGCCTATGGAATTACGGACTATAAAAAAATCCTGGAGGCGATCCAGAAAGACGAAGTGTTGCGCGACATAGTGCTCGTTGCGACGCCCGCTTTGCAGTTCGGCGGTATCGCCGGAAACTACGCGGCTAGCGTGTCGCGCACAGTAATCGGCAATGGATTTGTTGCAGAAGACACCAACCGCATGCGCCGCTGGAATGACTTTGGGCTTCGCAGCTCGGCACCGATCTCCGCAATGGAGGGCGCTCCTGCGGATGCTGCCGTGGTCGGAACAGGCGTTGCGCGAGTGTTGCAGTTATGCGAAGCATTGAAGATCGAGCGCTGCCCCAAACCAGAAAAACAAGCAACGGCGAGTGGTGCGGCACTGCCCGATGACATTGCACAACTCAGCTTGCAAGAGGCGCCTGCAACTTTGGCAGTGCCAGGAACCGTTGTGCCCAAGATCGAGGTGTTGGTGGTGAACGCCCGCGGCGCGCCGAATGTGACGTCTCTCTCCGTAGTGCGAGCCGAAGACCAGGGCATCAAAGAGCTTGATGAAGTCTCCATGATCATGCATCTTGCGAAATTGCAGCAGTTGGTTTACGGGGCGGCGCCACCCAAAGCCACCTCCATCATGATCCAGTTGCGCCACTCCGACCAGATTCCGGTCGCTCGCGCCCGACTGGTGACCCTCTTGGCAGGCATCTCAGCCACCCAGCCACTTGCCGTGCTCGACTTTCGGGAATTGAATCCTTTCTTTGTTCAGACCATGTTGATGTTTGATACTATTTTCGGTTTCGTCTTTCTGCTGATCGGAGGCATCGTCCTCTTCACGGTCAGCAATACGATGAATACCACCGTTGTCGAGCGCACCGTCGAAATTGGCACCCTGCGCGCCATGGGTTTGAGGCGCAGCGGCATTCTGAAACTGTTCGTGGCCGAAGGCGCACTGCTTGGCTTGGCTGGTGCGTTGCTCGGTGCGGTATTGGCACTTGTGCTGTCAGCGGTGATCAATCAATCCGGGATCCTCTGGCTACCGCCGGCCAGCGTAGCGCCCATGCCTTTCACTGTGGCGGTCTGGGGTGAAACCGGCATGATTCTTGGGACCACGATGGGTCTTGTTTGTATCGCGACCATTTCTGCATGGTGGCCAGCGTACCGGGCTGCGCGGCTGGACGTGGTTGAGGCACTTCGCCACGTTTGACTTTAGGAGATGCGGCCATCATGAAATCAATTTTGCTCTTTCTGATTTCAGCTCTATTGGGGTGTGGTGCGGCACGGTCCGCGCCCAGCGCGGACGACATCCTTGCTGCCAGTGATGCCATTCGCAATCCGGGGCGATCGTTCAGCGTGACCGTCACGCTCACTGAATTTCAAAATGGCAAGCAGGTTGATACCAGCACGCTGACGAGCTACTCCCGTTTGCAGCAGCAGGGGGGGCAGTATTCCAGTTTGGTCCGGTTTGTTTTGCCAGCGCGGGATGCTGGCAAGCTGATGCTGAAAAACGGAAATGATATGTGGTTCTATGACCCCACCAACAAAGCCAGCGTTCGCCTGTCGCCGCAACAGCGCTTGCTTGGGCAGGCGTCCAACGGCGATGTAGCCACAGTAAATCTGGGTAAGGATTACAAACCTGCCCTGGTGGGTGAAGAAGACGTGCAGGATGGGGAGCGACGAACGCGCAAGGCATACAAACTGGCCTTGACGGCGGCAACGCCCGATGTCACTTATGCCAGCGTGGAAATGTGGGTTGATGCAGAGAATAGCCGACCCATCAAGGCACGCTTTTTCGCGGAATCGTCGCGTTTGCTCAAGACCGTTTATTACCGGAAATTTCAGACCCAACTGGGCGCCGAGCGTCCAACGGAGTCCGTGATCATTGACGGCCTCAACCCGCAGTTGGTCACGCTTATGCGTTTTTCAGATTACGCCGCACGCACCATTCCTGAAACCTGGATGCAGCGGGACTACCTGCCTCGGTTTCAACCGGACTAAACCAATGCCCCAATACTCCCGTCGCTCTCCTCACTACCCGTGCCTTGCCGCAGCTGTGTCTTTGGTGCTATCAGTATCCGTTGCCCATGCACAAGAAGACGCACTCAGCCTGGAGAGTGCGCCAGCCGAAAAATTCGAGTTATCGAACAGCACCAAAATATTCATTGAAGGCGCCGTTGGCAACGCCAGCCAACGCTACCTGCCAGACAGCGTGGACACCCGGCGCGCTTCGGTTGACCTGATGTATTCCGAGCGCATCGGAGCCGGTTTGCGTGCGGTATTCTCAGATCGCCTTGATGCGATTCACCCGGCCGCCGTGGGGGCAGATGGGCCGGTCAACAGCCTGCGCGAAGCCTACCTGAGTTGGCAGCCCGACGGCGGTGATAACGTGGTCGATTTTGGGCGCATCAATCTGCGTAACGGGCCCGGCTATGGGTACAACCCAACAGACTTTTTCCGTGATGGTAGTTTAAGAGTCATCACCAGCGCCGACCCATTCGCTCTGCGGCAGAATCGGATCGGTTCGGTGATGGTGCGCGCTCAACGCTTGTGGAATGGCGGTTCGTTTTCAGCGGCCTACTCGCCCAAGTTGGCCGACCGCCCCAGTGCCGAAGGCTGGAATCTTGATCTGGGGTCCACCAACAACCGCGACCGGGCTTTGTTCACACTCGGCACCCAGATTTCCCAAAACGTCAACAGCCAGGTTTTGCTCTATTCGCAAGACGCTGTGTCGCCGACCTTTGGCGCGAACATGACAGCATTGTTGTCGGATGCAGCCGTAGCGCACCTGGAATGGACGCATGGCAGCGAGATCGACTTGCTCAGCCGGGTACTGGGCACGTCGACCAACCGGGTGACAGGGGACCGCTTTGTAGGCGGTGTTACTTACACGACAATGGGAAAAACCTCCATTACCGCCGAATACCAGTACAACGGATTCGGGCTCGATCAATCAGGCTGGGCAGCGCTAGGAGGCCTACCAACGACACAGTTGGCCTATCTGAGTGAAGCATTGCGTCTGCAGGAGCTGGCTCCTCGGGCCGCCTACTTGGTTTACGTCACCCAAAAAGCACTGTGGCTTAAGGACCTGGATTTAACTGCTTATCTGCGCGTCAACGCCGTCGACAACAGCAAATTGGCGTGGGTCGAACTCCGTCATCACTGGCCAAAATTCGATCTCACGCTTCAGTATCAGCAGAATATTGGTAGCGCCGATAGTGAGTTCGGAGTATTGCCAGACCGCCGAGTGATGCAGGTACTCGGAGCGTATTATTTTTGACGGCCTTTCCCCAAAGTGCTTGTCCATTTGACTGCACAAATACCGTCTGTGCTTTCCAGAGTTCCTGAGACATACTGGGCTGCAGCACCCCTGTGTGCAGTTCTCAGTTATTTATAGGCGGGCATTGGAGGGACGGTTTGCAGGGTAGTCGCCAACCATAGATTGTTAAGGCAACAAGTCTCCGATTCCTGCAGACCGATGTTGGGTGAAGGAGGTGGTTTCATCCCTTCGGATGCCCAGGTTTGAATCCAGTCGGACTGCATTCAGGCCCGAATTACCAACAAAAAGGCCCGCCGAAGCGGGCCTCAAACGGCTAGTCAAGCCAACTAATTATTTAGCTGCCCGACGGCGGCGCTGCGCCAAACCTAGACCGGCCAAGCCAAGACCCAACAAAGCAAGGGAACCTGGCTCAGGTATATTGAACGCAACGCTACCATCCGAAGTGGACTGGCGAATCAAAGCTCCCGTTGGGGACACCCACAACAAATCAGTGGTTGGAATCGGAGGATTCACGTTCGTGTCGAGTGCCCATTGCACAGCATTGGGATCCAGCAACCAAGCCTGGTAGAAAGACTTGTTGTCAGCTGCGGTCGCCCAGAAGTTTTGCGAAAAAGCATCGGAGTCGTCCGATCCATTGCCATCAAAGTCAAATGAGACCGTGCCGAAAACTGCGAGATTAGTTAGATCCAGCTTTGATCCTTTGACGTTCAAGCGCGCAACTTGTTTGGAAGCGCCACCGTTTTCATAGAACACATCAAAATAGCCTGACGTAAATTGAACACTCGTTCCAGTCGAGACACCATTGATCTTGTACTGGTAGGTCAAGCCCCAAGCGCCGAGGGTTCCGTAGGTTGGTGAGGTTTGTCCTTGTGTAAATCCATTGCCATCAGTAGGTGTGTTGAGCGTATCAATATTCAACCCGCCTGGAACAATTGGATATGCAAAATTCAATGTGTTTCCCGCCACAGCCGTCTTCGCACCTGCGGAAAAACCGTAGGAGTTCATGACACTAGTGATATTGGTATCAATTACGACTGTACCCGCGGTGGCTGGATTGCCCAAATAAATTGAGGTTGCCTTGGTTCCGCTGTAGCCCAACTCGTCAAAAGCACCAGTTTTCGTACTGCCATTTGCGGGGAAAAGAATGGTGTTGACGTCTATGCCGTTATTCAGCGTGATAGGCGCTGCAAGTGCAGATGCGGCTGCGGTCAGCCCAAGAGCTGCCACCGCCGCAAGGGAGATAAGTGATTTTTTCATGATGACACTCCGTTAAGTGAGGGGTTACTAATTCCGAGTTACCTCGAATGCTTTCACTAAAGCAGGTTGTATGCCAGAAGTCTTATCTCATTAAAAATCAACGAGTTGCGATCATTTTGCTCGCCGGGCAGATCGATCCTGTAAAAGAAATCGACGTATTTTTTGCATCAGAATTGGGGCCTCGTGATTGCGGTAATCCCGTTATATTTCACGACAGTTGTTGTCGCCGCCTGTTTTCTCGTCACGATCAACGCAGTAAATTTGACAAGAATGGAATTATCCGATGGCCATGTTGCCGGTGTTTGATTACTCCCGCGCTTTCTCCCGCAACTTTGGCTGGGTCAGCGAACCCGAGCAAACCAAGCTGCGCAATGCGCGTATCGCCATTGCCGGTCTTGGTGGCGTGGGTGGGGCGCATTTGTTAACACTCAGTCGGCTTGGCATCAGCCATTTCAACATTGCAGACTTCGACGATTTCGATGTGCACAACATCAACCGCCAAGCCGGTGCTTTCATGCCCTTTATGGGACGGCCCAAAATTGACATCATGGCTCAAATGGCCAAGGACGTTAATCCAGAGACTGACTTGCGATTGTTTCCAAAGGGGGTTCAGTCCGACAATGTCGATGAGTTTCTGAATGGCGTGGATATTTATGTGGATGGGCTGGACTTCTTCGCCTTGCCAGCACGCCGCATGGTCTTTGCCAAGTGCCGCGAAAAAGGCATTCCGGTGCTCACGGCGGCGCCCCTGGGTATTGGCGTTGCATTCTTGTATTTCTCGCCCACCGGAATGAGCGCTGAAGACTATTTCAGATGGGAGGGGCATGATTCGCAGGAGCAATATGCCCGTTTCATTGCGGGGCTGTCCCCCTCCATGCTGAATCGCGACTATCTGGTGGCGCCGGAGGCTGTGAATTTTCAGGAGAAGAGGGGGCCGTCGACCATCATGGCCTGCGACCTCTGCGCTGGGGTGATGGGTGCTTCTGTTTTAAAGGTTCTCTTGGGCAGGGGTGACGTCAAGGCCGCGCCTTGGGGGATGCATTTTGACGCCTATCACCAGAAGCTTAAATTCACTTGGCGGCCCTTTGGCAACGCCAATCCCTTGCAGCAACTTTTGCTGAAGTTCATTCGACCTGTCTTGCGTGGCGGCCCTAAGCGTTAACGGTATGGCCGCGACTACCGGGTGGAGTAGTGATGGATCAAGCCGCGTGCGCCGGCCTCACACAAGTCCAGTACCCGTTCAAAGCCTGCCAGATTGCCAAAATAAGGGTCGGCAACCTCGGTCACGTCAAGGGCTGGTGAAAAGCTTAAAAAAAGCCTCAGCTTGTTCGCATGTTCAGTGGGGCAGATTCTTTTCAAGGCGGAGAGGTTGTCGCTGTCCATTGCCAAAACCAGATCAAAGTCGTTGAAGTCGCGCGGTTCAATCCGGCGCGACTGGTTGCGCCCTGGTGTATATCCTCTTTGCACCAAGCTGGCAATTGCTCTTGCATCCACCGTTTGCCCCACGCGTGGCGCGTGCGTGCCCGCCGAATCAAATTGAATTTTGCGCGTAAGACGGTCTTCTTTTGCCATCGTTGTTGCTACTGTCATTGCCATCGGAGATCGGCAGATATTGGCAGTGCACACGATCAAAATCTTTGTCATATCGGCCTCATTTTAGATTCTGAAATTGGCATTTAGATCGTTCAGGGCCTTGCGGCATCGCAAGGATTTTTGCGTTGGCCGTCATTCAAATGCGCTATATTCATCCAACGTGTAGAAAAAAATTGCATGCAACTTGTACAGGGGATACGCTTTGAAAGCCATTTACACCATTGTCAAAACCGCATCCCGTTGGGCTGCTTTCGGTTTGTTGGCTGGCCTTGTGGTCGGATGTGCCGGGAACTCGGCGGTTCTGCGCGCTGCGCCGACTTTTGCGGCGACGCCGGACTACAACTACATCGTTGGACCCGGCGACAACTTGAATATTATTGTCTGGCGCAACCCCGAACTTTCTCTTTCGGTTCCGGTTCGTCCTGACGGAAAAGTGTCAACGCCGCTGGTCGACGAGTTAGTGGCTCAGGGCAAGACGTCCACTGAGATTGCCCGTGAAGTTGAAAAGGCGTTGGGCAAGTTTGTTCGGGACCCCGTTGTAACGGTAATCGTCACAGCCTTTGTCGGCCCCTACAGTGAGCAGATTCGCGTTGTTGGAGAGGCCGCCAAGCCGCAGGCATTGCCTTACAAGCAGAACATGACCTTGCTGGATGTAATGATTGCTGTCGGTGGTTTAACTGACTTCGCTGACGGAAATGGGGCATCCATCACCCGCGCTGCTGAAGGCGACAAGCGCTATTCGGTCAGGATCAAAGATTTGATCAAGCGCGGCGATATTTCTGCCAACGTGGAAATGAAGCCGGGCGACATTCTCATCATCCCGCAAGGCTGGTTCTAATCGCAGTTTTTCTCTGCCGGCCGCAACGCCTAAAACGGGTGTTGAAGAGCCCCACTTTGTGAACCAAAAAGAGACTATTCGATGGATGAGCTAGTCAGTCAGTTGTACACCGTTATCCGGGGCATGTGGAAGCACCGCTGGGCTGGCCTTCTGGTCGCCTGGATTGTGGCCGTTATCGGAACGGTTGTTGTGCTTGTAGTGCCGGACAAATATGAGGCAACGGCCCGTATTTTTGTAGACACCCAGTCTATTCTGAAGCCATTGATGTCCGGGTTGGCAGTGCAGCCAAACGTTGAGCAGCAAGTGGTGATGCTCAGCCGCACGTTGATCAGTCGCCCCAATGTTGAAAAATTGGTGCGGATGGCCGATCTGGATTTGGGGGTCAAGTCCAAGACTGCTCAGGACGCCCTGATTGACGATTTGATGAAGTCGCTTGAAATCAAGAATGTAGGCCGCGACAACCTCTATATATTGTCATACCGGGACACGAGTCCGGATAGAGCCAAGCGTGTAATTCAGTCGCTTGTCTCCATTTTTGTGGAATCCAGTTTGGGTGATACCCGCAAAGATACGGATACTGCCAAGAAGTTTATCGATGAGCAGATTAAGACTTACGAAACCAAACTTGAGGAAGCGGAAACGCGGCTGAAAGAGTTCAAGCTTCGCAATATTGAAGCGCAGGTCGGAGAGGGTAAGGGGATTGTTGACCAGATTGGCTCCGTTGGCGTCCAGTTGAGCCAGGCTCAACTTGAATTGCGGGAAGCGGTCAACGCGCGTGACGCTGCAAAGAAACAGCTGCTCGCAGAAAAAACGGGCGGTGGGAATGTTGCAACGCGTAGTATTCTGCAGGAGTCGGCCATCGTCATTTCCACGCCGGAGCTTGATGGACGTATCGATGCACAAAAGCGCAATCTTGACGGACTGCTGCAGCGTTTTACAGACCAGCATCCCGATGTGGTGAGCGCCCGGAAACTGATTAAAGACCTGGAGGATCAAAAACGTAAGGAAGTTCAAGAGTTACGCAAGCAGGCCATGGCAAATCCGTCGCCATCCTCTGGTAACGATAATCTTGCGATGCAGGAGTTGAGCCGCATGCTGGCGACCGCCGAGGTTCAGGTGGCCTCTTTGAGTGCGAGGGTCAGCGAGTATGAGTCACGCTACGCAAGAGCGCGCGGACTGCTTAAGTCTGCGCCTCAACTTGAGGCTGAGTATTCCCAGTTGAATCGCGACTATGACATCAATAAAAAGAATTACAACGATTTGGTCTCCCGGCGGGAGTCGGCGTCTCTCTCTGGTGACCTCGAGAGCGCGGCAGGCGTGGCGGACTTTCGTTTAATTGATCCGCCCCGCGCATCACCGAAGCCGGTTGCGCCCAATCGGTTGTTATTGCTACCTTTGGCTCTTTTGGCTGCGATAGGTGCGGGCCTCGGTGCAACTTTTGTCATGAGCCAACTCCGAGCGGTGTACCACGATGCACGTTCATTGAGTCTTTCGGTCGGCTTGCCGTCGCTTGGCGTGGTCACAATGGTGATAGATGAAGCAGCAGCGCGTGCCAGGAAGACTGACTTGAAGAAGTTTTTGGCGGCAACAGGAGGGCTTGTTGGCGTCTTTGCCATCGGGATGGCTGTGGTCGCACTTTTATCGGGGCTGGCAGGATGAATCAATATGAGTAGCTTGATTGAGCAAGCGGCGCAACGCCTTGAGCAACTACGCAGCGCGGGGGTTGAAATGCCTCTCGGCGCGCCAGCAGTTTCACGGGTCGAGGTCGCGGGCGTGGCAACTGCAAAGCCTGAAGAAGCGCGACCGGTTGCAGTGTCTCGCAATGTAGAGATCGACCTCGATGCACTGGCTGCGGCGGGAATTGTGACGCCGAATGCACCACGTTCCCAGATCGCGGACCAATTTCGCGTGGTCAAGCGGCCGCTCATCTCCAACGCGATGGGCAAAGGGGCATCGGTCATTGCCAACGGCAACTTGATCATGGTGACCAGCGCCCTGCCCGGGGAGGGTAAGAGCTTTACGGCCATTAACCTTGCTTTGAGCATTGCGACAGAGTTGGACTACACGGTCATGCTGGTAGATGCTGACGTAGCCCGGCCTTCCGTGCTCAGTGTTCTGGGTTTGAAGCCTTCCCGAGGGTTGCTTGATCTCGTTCAGGACGAAACACTCGATCTATCCGATGTGCTCCTGAAAACGAATATTGACAAGCTTACGGTACTGCCAAGTGGCACGCCACATCCACGCGCCACAGAACTGCTCGCCAGTGATGCAATGACGCGGCTTGTTGAAGACATGGGTAAACGTTACTCTGACCGCATCATAATTTTTGACTCTCCTCCTCTGCTGTTAACCACCGAAGCTCGAGTCTTGGCCTCGCACATGGGTCAAATAGTGATGGTGGTTCGGGCGGAACAGACGTTGCAGTCCGATGTTCACCACGCTCTGGCCACGATTGAGGCATGCCCGGTCAAGTTGATGCTTCTGAATCAGGCAAATACATCCTTCAAGGGTGGTTATGGCTATGGTTACGGCTCTGGATATGGGTACGGGTATGAAAAAAACGAACAGCGGGTCTGATCGTGCTTGGGCGGTGGCGTTGGTTGTCGGTTCTTCATGGGTGGGAGCCGCTGCCCAGGCGCAAGAGACTGCTGCTGGGCCCAAGCAACTGTTGACGGTCACCCCGCGGGTATCCGTTACAGAAACCTTGACGGACAACGTTCGCTTAAGCAGCACGGGCGCCCAATCGGAGCAAATCACCGAAGTGAGTCCGGGTATCCGGGTCGATTTGCAAGGTGCACGCGTCAAGGCATATCTGGACTATGCATTGAATCAAATAGTTTATGCCCAGTCGACGGCGCCTGCGCGATCTCAAAATGCGCTCAGCTCGTCCGGAACCGTGGAGGCCATTGACAATTTTGCCTTTATGGATTTCAGCGCTTCCATATCGCAGCAGTCTGTTTCAGCTTTTGGCTTGCAATCGGTAGATAACACCTCCATCAATGCCAATCGGGCTGAGGTTTCAAGCTATCGGATTTCACCGTATATACAAGGTCGTTTGGGCAGCAATGCAAATTACCAAGCCCGGTTCAGTCGGTCGGTTACCAGTTCCAATTCTGCTGTTGCCTCGGGGGTTGGTACGACTGACGGTAGCGGCTCCGTGAGCGGCGCAAGCGCGTTTAAAGATTTGGGATGGACCGCTGATGCAAGTCGACAAATTGTGGACTACAGTAACGGGCGTCCTACAGAAAGTGAACGCGCCAATGTCGGTTTGACCTATGGCATAACTCCCCAGCTGACAGTGAATGCGAGGGTGGGGCGTGAGGCCAATAACTACACCAGCCTCAACAAGGAAAGCTACGCTACGAGTGGCTGGGGCTTCGGCTGGAGGCCTTCAGAGGCGACGCGGCTCTCTGGTTCAGTAGACCAGCGGTCGTTTGGCACGGCCCACAATTTGAGCTTTGAACACCGCACACCACGCACAGCCTGGTCGTTCACTGACTCCAAAGACGTCTCGACCACTCCCATTCAAAGTGGGCAGGCCGTAGTAGGTTCGTTGTACGATTTGTTTTTTAGGCAATTCTCAGCGCAATTGCCACTGGCCGATCCTGTTTTGGTTGCACAACTGGTCAATACCTATTTGCAGATCAATCAATTGGCACCCAACACCATTGTCCCCTTGGGTTTCTTGACATCGGCTGTTTCCCTGCAGCGTCGTCAGGCTTTGTCTTTTGCGCTGTTGGGAGTGCGTAGCACTGTTACGTTCATTGCTTCACAAAGCGAGAGCAGCCGGCTGGATACTGTTTCCACCGGTGCGGACGATTTCAACACCTCCAACGTGGTGCGCCAGCAAGGCCTGAGCGCCAATCTGACGCACCGTCTTACTCCTGACTATTCTCTTGGCGCGCTGCTATCCCAGCAAAACACTTCCGGGTCGACCAGCCTGCAAGAATCGCGGTTGCGCTTGCTTAGCTTGAATGTTACCGGCAAGGTGGGGAAAAATTCAAGCGCAACTGTCGGTGTGCGACGTGTGGAGTCTGATGGTGGCGTGTCTTCCTATGTCGAAAATGCCGTTACAGGCAGTCTTAACGTGCAGTTTTAGCCCATGTATGAAGCTTTTTATGGCTTGAGCGGAAAGCCCTTTCAGCTCAATCCGGATCCTAGCTTTTATTTCGGGAGCAAGCAGCACAAGCGTGCGCGTGCCTACCTCGAATACGGTGTGCAAAGAAACGAAGGTTTCATTGTTATCACTGGAGAGGTCGGCGCGGGAAAGACGACCCTGGTAAGGGGCCTGCTGGCTAGCCTTGATCGCGACAAGGTGCTGGCGGCCAACCTTGTTACCACCCAGCTTGATGCAGAGGATACTTTGCGCCTGGTCGGGGCCGCGTTTGGGGTCCGTGTCAAAGACCTTTCCAAAGCCGATGTACTGCTCTCGCTGGAGGCGTTTTTGGTGAGTCAGGCCAGTCAGGGCAAGCGCTGCCTGCTGATTGTGGACGAAGCTCAAAATCTGACCCCGCGGGCTGTGGAAGAGTTGCGCATGCTGTCCAATTTTCAGTACGGCCAACAAGCGTTGCTGCAAACTTTTCTGGTGGGGCAGCCCGAGTTTCGGGCGATTTTGCAAAGTCCGTCTATGCAGCAGCTCCGCCAACGCGTCACTGCCACTTGCCATTTGGGCCCAATGGACCTTGAAGAAACTCAAGGCTACATTGAGCATCGCCTGCATTGTGTCGGGTCAAACGGGCGCCCTTCTTTCGACAGCGCTGCCTACGAGGCAATCTTCAAGGCTTCCGGCGGAATACCGCGGCGCATCAACCTGATTTGTGATCGATTGTTGCTGCTGGGCTTTTTGGGAAGCAAAGATGCCTTTGGCAGTGGCGACGTCAACGAAGTGGTCAATGAAATACAGGGCGAGTCCGCCGTAGCAGCTACCGCGTCGACTCGCGACAGTGCCCCATGGGAGGACTCGGTTTTCCCCAGCTTGACAGCAGGCGGTGATGTGGATATCGACCTCACCAAGCTGCACTTGGCGCCCGGTGTGGCGGAAAGTATCACCAGTCAGATTCGAGGGCTGGGAGCCGAACAATACGATGGCCGAATGCGCCGCCTCGAGAAAAGTGTGTTGCGTCTGGAACGCATCAACCTCGAAGTGCTTGTCATGTTACAAAAGCTTGTTTCAGCTATTGCCAAGCCGCCGCCGCAGTCCGATCCATGATTACTAACGCGTTGACCATCGACGTGGAAGACTACTTTCAGGTGTCTGCGTTTGCTCCGCACATCGCTCGTTCCGAGTGGAATACGCGTGAGTGTCGGGTGCAGCACAATGTGGAGGTCATTCTGGAGATGCTTGAACGCCACAACACCAAGGCTACTTTTTTTACACTGGGCTGGATTGCAGAACGTTACCCGGGCTTGGTCAGGCAAATTGCGGTGCAAGGACACGAGATTGCCAGCCACGGTTACGGTCATGAACGCGCGAGCGAGCAGACCGAAGAAGCGTTTTTTACCGACATTCAGCTTGCCAAAGTTATCCTGGAAGATATTACTGGGCAAGAGGTCAAAGGCTACCGTGCGCCCAGCTTCTCAATAGGGTCCAACAACCTCTGGGCCTTTGATTGCCTTTTACGCGCCGGGTATCGCTACAGTTCCAGCATTTACCCCATTGCCCATGACCACTATGGCATGCCAGACTCGCCCCGTTTTTCCTACGAAGTGCGTCCGGGCCTGCTAGAGATACCCATCACAACCCTGCGGGCTTTTGGTCGTAACTTTCCATCCAGTGGCGGCGGTTACTTTCGTCTGTTGCCCTATGCACTTTCGCGCTGGATGCTGAATCGCGTGAATACGGGTGACCAGCAATCGGGAATTTTCTATTTTCACCCTTGGGAAATTGACACCGAGCAGCCCCGCATTGAAGGTATAAGCCAAAAAACCCGCTTCCGCCATTACGTCAACATTGACCGTATGGAAGGGCGTTTGAATCAATTGCTGCAAGACTTCAAGTGGGGTCGCATGGATCAAACCTTCTTGGATAAACTGGCCCACGATGTCCGACTTTCCTAGCCTGCAGGGGCTGTCAATTAGACGATTGGATCCCCATGACAGCGTGAATGCTGCGTTATGGGACGCGTTTGTAATGGGTTGCCCGACCGCCACGTTTTTCCACCGTGCTGGCTGGCAGAACATCGTGCGCAATATATACAAGCACGACACTTATTTTCTTTACGCCATGGTTGACGGATGCATCCAGGGCGTGTTGCCCTTGGGGCATATCAACAGTTGGCTTTTTGGCACGTCACTGACGGGGTTGCCGTTTGCTGTGTATGGCGGCGTTGCCGCAATCAATGCGGAGGCGGCGGACGCGCTGGAGCAAGAGGCGCAGCAAATTGCGAAGCGGCTGGATGTTGCACACCTCGAGCTACGCAATGTCAACTCTCGCCACACCGACTGGCCTACGCAGGATCTTTATGTCACCTTCCGTAAAGAAATCCTGGCTGAAGAAGAGGCCAATATGCTGGCCATTCCGCGCAAGCAACGGGCCATGGTGCGCAAGGGTATCAAGAATGGACTTGTGAGCCATATTGATGGGAACGTGAACCGTTTTTTTGCACTTTTCGCAGACAACGTTCACCGCCATGGCACACCAGCTATGCCCAAAAAATACTTCAAGGCACTTCAGGAGGAGTTTGGTGCGGACTGTGAAGTACTGACCATCACCACATCCGATGGTCGCCCCTTGAGTAGCGTATTGAGCTTCTATTTTCGTGACGAAGTCCTCCCCTACTATGCGGGCGACGATGAGGCTGCTCGCGACCTTGCGGCCAATGATTTCAAGTACTGGGAACTCATGCGCCGTGCCTGTTCCCGAGGCCTCAAGGTTTTTGACTATGGGCGCAGCAAGCAGGGCACCGGGCCCTATGCGTTCAAGAAAAATTGGGGCTTCGAGCCCAAGCCGCTGCATTACGAATACTGCCTGTACAAGCGAGACTCCATTCCGCAAAACAACCCCAACAACGCCAAGTACAAACTCATGATCAGCATGTGGCGACGCATGCCCTTGCCCCTAGCCAACTGGCTGGGGCCATTTGTTGTGCGAAATCTGGGCTAGTTGCAGCAATGGGTAATCTGCTTTTCCTGGTGCGTCGACTGATCTGTTTGAACGGGTCGAGCGGGTCGTATTGATCGTCACATCAAATCAGCACAATGCGCCATGAACACCTCCCTTAGTACTCCTTCAAGTCACCAATGGCGGTTCGTCTCCCCTGTGTTTCTGTTGTTTCTGACCTGTCTTGGGTTCCTTTACTTTGACACAGCCAAAGCAATAGTCTTGATCTGGAGCCGATCTGAAACTTTTACTCATGGGTTTGTTGTTCCCCCCATTGTTGTCTGGCTGATTTGGCGACAGCGGCAGGCGCTGAGACATCTCACGCCCAAACCCAGTGCTGTGGGTTTTCTACTGCTAACAGGCGCAGCGTTCGCTTGGTTGTTGGGCGATCTGGCGGCCATTGATGCCGTGATGCAGATAGCCTTTGTCAGCATGGTTGTCCTGCTGGTTCCTGCCTTACTGGGCGTGTCAGTAGCCCGCGCGATTGCTTTCCCGCTGGCGTTCCTGTTCTTCGCCGTTCCTATTGGCGAGTTCGCGATGCCGCAACTGATGGTGTGGACGGCCGATTTCACGGTGCTGGCGCTGCGCCTATCCGGCATACCCGTGTTTCGAGAGGGCTTGCAGTTTGTTATCCCTTCGGGCAACTGGTCAGTTGTAGAAGCGTGTAGCGGTGTGCGCTACCTCATTGCCTCGCTGACCGTGGGTACTTTGTTCGCGTATCTGAACTACCAGTCCACGAGCAGAAGGGTCGTTTTTATCGCAGTCTCCCTGGTTGTTCCGATCGTTGCCAACTGGTTGCGTGCGTATCTGATTGTGCTGTTGGGGCACCTTTCCGGCAACAAGCTCGCCGCGGGGGTAGATCACCTGATTTATGGATGGGTTTTCTTTGGTGTTGTCATCCTGCTGATGTTTATGATCGGTTCTCGCTGGTCTGAACCCGAACCCGAGATCACAGCAGTCAATGCCAAGGTACCCGCGGCGTCGCCTTCCATTTCGCCCATTAAGTATGGTTTGTTAGCAACCCTGCTACTTGTGATCCTGGTCTTACCCCGTGTTGCCCTTCGAGTCATAGACCAGTCGGATAGCACTACCGCCACTCCGCAACTGGCTGTGCCGCAAACTTTGTCGCAGGGTTGGACTGCCTCGGTTGCGCCGGGTTTGGGTTGGCAGCCGGCGTTTCAAAATCCGTCGGCTCAATTCCAGACGGGATACACATTGGGCGATCAGTCCGTCGGGCTGTACCTGGCTTTCTATCACCACCAAGGACCTCACCGCAAACTCGTCAGTTCAGAAAACGCTCTCGCAAAGACGAATGATACCCAGTGGACACCGTTACTCGGCGGCAGCCGCGTAGTGGATCTGCCTGACAGAAGCATCGCAGTGCGGACGGCCGAGTTGCGTAAATCAGCACACTCCGGACAAGTAGTAGACGAGCGCCTCACAGTTTGGCACATCTACTGGATCAACGGCACTCTGACATCCAGCGACATTTTGGCCAAAGCCTACACGGCCCTGAACAGTTTGCTGGGACGGGGTGACGACTCCGCCGTCATTATTGTCTATGCACCCAAGGGGGATGATGGACTGGGCGAGGCGACCTTGGCTGCATTTATGCAGGCCAACACATCAGTCATCGAGGCGCTGTTGCGCAATGCTAAAGTCAAATAGTTGATTCATCGTGGAATAAAGAAAAGCATGAGACCTGTCATTTGCATCGTCGGCGCGCGACCCAATTTTATGAAAATGGCACCTATTCTTCGTGCTATGGCTTTGCACGTGCCGCCCATCCCCATGCTGCTTGTCCACACAGGGCAGCACTACGATCGTGACATGAGCGACCGCCTGTTCGAAGATCTTCGCCTACCCCATCCCGATATAAATCTGGAGGTCGGCTCGGCCACACACGCAGTCCAGACTGCAGAGGTTATGCGTCGCTTCGAGCCAGTGGTCGACACCCATCAGCCCTCCTGTGTTCTGGTTGTGGGTGATGTCAATTCCACCTTGGCTTGCGCGTTGGTGGCTACCAAAAAAGGTATCCCGGTAGCCCATGTTGAATCCGGCCTGCGCAGCAACGATCGGGCCATGCCCGAAGAAATCAACCGCATACTCACGGACCAAATCTCAGACCGCCTGTACATCACCGAGCGCAGCGCGGCCGACAACCTGGCCCGTGAAGGCATAGCCGAAGAGCGCGTCTGTTTCGTTGGTAACGTCATGATCGATTCCTTGCTGGACAGTAAATCCAAGGCGGTTGACGCACACCAAACATTGATCAACCATGCCATGGATCCCGCCATGCTGGATGGCAACAATGGCTACGGGGTGGTTACTTTGCACCGTCCATCCAATGTTGATGATGCACAAACCCTGTCGGACTTATTGGCTGTGCTTGGCGGAGTTGCCGCGCAAGTTTCCTTGGTCTTTGCTTTGCACCCACGCACGCGGGCCAACATCGAGCGCTTTGGCTTGATGAAGCTGATCAATCCCCAGCGGATGGTGCTCTTGCCACCTCAGGGCTATCTTGAAATGCTGGGTTTGATGGCTGGAGCAACCCTGATGCTTACCGATTCGGGCGGCCTGCAGGAAGAAACCACTGCGCTGGGCGTACCGTGCCTCACGCTGCGCGAAAATACCGAGCGCCCCATCACCATTTCGCAGGGCACCAACACGCTGGTGGGTCGTGACAAAAAAGCCATTCTGGATGCGGTTGCCGACATTCTTGGCGGACGGGGGAAAAAAGGCCGCGTGCCCGAACTCTGGGATGGCCATGCCGGTGAACGCATTGCCGCCGACCTGTGGAAATGGCTGTCATGATGGCTCAATCACCGTTTGATCGCCTTCAGGCCCGGCTGCTCGTGGAGCCACATAACTGGCTAATTACCGGTGTGGCGGGTTTCATTGGCAGCAACCTGCTCGAAGCCTTGCTCAAACTGAACCAGACAGTGGTTGGCTTGGACAACTTTGCCACCGGCCATCGCGCCAATCTTGACCAGGTTGAGGCAGCCGTCGCTCCTGAGCAATGGGCTCGCTTCAGCTTCCTAGAGGGGGACATTCGCAACCTTGATGACAGCCGCAAGGCTTGCGCGGGAGCTGAATACGTTCTGCACCAGGCGGCCCTAGGCAGTGTGCCCCGTTCTCTGGATGACCCCATAACCACCAATGCCACCAATATTGGCGGGTTTTTGAACATGCTGGTTGCCGCCCGTGATGCCAAGGTTACCCGCTTTGTGTACGCTGCGTCCAGCTCCACTTATGGCGACCATCCAGGTCTGCCCAAGTTGGAAGATCGCATTGGTAAACCGCTGTCTCCCTATGCGGTAACCAAACTCGTGAACGAGCAATACGCCGATGTATTTGCCCGGGCTTATGGTTTCAAGTGCATTGGACTGCGGTACTTCAATATCTTTGGTCCCCGACAGGACCCCAATGGCGCCTATGCTGCGGTGGTACCTAAATGGGCAGCCGCCATGATTAAAAATGAGCCGGTGTGGATCAACGGTGATGGCGAGACCAGTCGTGATTTTTGTTACATCGCCAATGCCGTTCAGGCCAATTTGCTGGCTGCTACCGTGGAATCAGAAGAGGCCACCAATCAGATCTACAACATTGCGGTGGGTGACCGAACCACTCTCAACGAATTGTTCGAAGCCATGCGTGCAAAGCTGGAGCCGCAGTTTCCGCACCTGAAGGGTTACTGCCCGGTGTATCGGGACTTTCGTGCGGGCGACGTACGGCACTCGTTAGCCGATATTTCCAAGGCGCGCACTCTGTTGGGTTACGAGCCAAGCCACCGCATTCGAGATGGGGTCGTAGAGGCCATGGATTGGTATGTCGAAAGGCTTTTGTCGTAAGGCACAATCGTATTAAATATTTGGATAGGGAGGTCAATGTATGAGCGTAGTTGCTGTTATCGGTCTGGGCTATGTTGGTTTGCCGTTGGTGGTGGAGTTTGGCAAGCAGGTCAAAACCATTGGGTTCGATATCTCTCAGTCCAAGGTCGACTCGTGTCTGCGGGGTGTTGACCCCTCCCGTGAGTTGGCAGACGAGCAGATGTCCGCCGCCACGTTAGCCGTTTACACGTCAGACCCTGCATTGCTGGCTGAAGCCGACATCATCATTGTGGCAGTGCCTACGCCGGTGGATAACGCGCACATTCCTGACTTCAGGCCCCTCATCGGCTCCAGCACCAGCGTCGGCCGCCACATGAAAAAAGGGGTGACTGTGGTGTACGAATCCACTGTGTATCCTGGCGCTACTGAAGAGGTGTGTATCCCGGTGCTTGAGCGCGAATCGGGCCTCAAGTGGAAGCAGGACTTTTATGTCGGCTACTCGCCCGAACGCATCAATCCTGGCGACAAAGAGCACACTCTGACCAAGATTCTTAAGATCGTTTCTGGCGACACCCCGGACACGCTGGAACGTGTGGCGCAGTTGTATGAAAAAATCATCGTGCCAGGCGTGCACCGCGCGTCGAGCATCAAAGCTGCAGAAGCCGCTAAAGTCATTGAAAACACCCAGCGTGATCTCAATATCGCGCTCATGAACGAGTTGGCGATCATTTTTGACAAGCTCGATATCGATACCACTGAAGTTTTGGAAGCCGCCGGTACCAAGTGGAACTTCCTGAAGTTCAAGCCCGGGTTAGTGGGTGGTCACTGCATTGGTGTGGACCCGTACTACTTGACTCACAAAGCCGACATGATTGGGTACCACCCGCAGGTTATTCTGGCCGGTCGGCGCATCAACGACAGCATGGGCAAGTTCATTGCCGAGCAAACCATCAAGCACATGATTGCGTCGGGAAGCTACATCAAGGGAGCCAAGGTCAACGTGCTGGGGCTTACCTTCAAGGAGAATTGTGGCGATCTGCGCAACTCCAAGGTGATTGACATTATTCATGAACTCAATACCTATGGTGTTGAAGTATTTGTGACTGACCCCCAGGCGGAAGCTGACGAGGCCATGCACGAATACGGTGTCAAGCTGCATACTTGGGATGACCTGCCCCGCGCTGACGCTATTGTGGCCGCGGTGGCCCATAACGAGTACGCATTGTTGTCAGTGGAAGACTTTGGCAAGAAGCTGGTCAAGGGTGGGGCGTTCATCGATGTGAAGGCGGCGTTTGATCAGTCTGCCATTACTGGTGCGGGCTACAAGCTCTGGCGCCTGTAGTGCTGCTCATGGTTTTTGGTCTTGACCGCGCCGCCTGACACCCGCCCCGTAGTTGTGCATGTGATGTACCGCTTCGACACCGGTGGCCTGGAAAACGGCGTGGTTAACCTCATCAACAACATGCCTGCTAGCGCCTATCGGCATGTTGTTTTGGCGCTGACCGATGTGACCGATTTCAAACGACGTATCACGCGCCGCGACGTCGAATTCATTGCCTTGCACAAGCCACCTGGGCAGGGCTTCTGGCAGTTTCCGAAGCTGTACAAAATGTTCCGCCAGCTGCGACCGGCCATTGTGCATAGCCGCAATCTCGCTGCACTTGAAGTTCAATTGCCAGCGTGGCTCGCAGGTGTGCCGGTGCGCATTCATGGCGAGCATGGGCGCGATATGGGCGACCTGGATGGCAGCAACGTCACCTATCAGCGCATCCGCCGTTTCTATAAGCCCTTTGTTCAGCACTACTTGGCTCTTTCGCGCGACTTGGCCGACTATCTGGTTTGTAAGGTGCATGTGCCACTGCCACGCATCACCGAGGCGTGCAACGGCGTTGACACTGCCCGTTTCACACCCACAGAGGCCGGTGTTCAGCCGATAGCAGGTTGCCCGTTCAACCCTGTAGAGCATTGGCTGGTGGGCACGGTAGGGCGCATGCAACCCGTTAAGCACCAAACGCTGTTGGCACAGGCTTTTGTATTGGCGTTGCAGTTGGCACCCGCGCTCAAAGCCAGCATGCGCCTGGTGATCGTGGGCGACGGGCCGCTGCGTACCCAGGTACAAACGATTCTGGATGGGGCGGGTGTGGCCGGCTTGGCTTGGTTGCCCGGCGAGCGTCACGACATTCCCGATGTCATGCGTGGGCTCCACTGCTTTGCTTTACCTTCGCTTGCCGAAGGCATTTCCAACACCATTCTAGAAGCAATGGCCACGGCTCTGCCCGTTATCGCTACGCGCGTTGGGGGTAGTGCTGATCTGGTGGTCGATGGTGAAACTGGCTTTATCGTGCCCGCCTCTGATCCTGGTGCTTTGGCACGGTGCCTTGTGCAACTGGCTACCGATCCGGGCGTTGCCAAGCGCATGGGTCTAGCTGGCCGCCAGCGCGTATTGGCGCGCTTTAGTATGCAGGCCATGGTTGCCACTTACCAGCGGGTTTACGACGATCAGCTTCGCCGCGTTGGCGGCCCTCAGCCCAAGGGCTGAAACAGCTTCTTCTATAAAGACACACCATGTGCGGAATCACCGGAATTTTTGACACACGTGGCACGCGCCCCGACATAAGCCGCGCAGTGCTTCAGCGCATGAATGACTCACAGTTGCATCGCGGCCCTGACGAAGGCAGCCTGCATATCGAGCTTGGCGTAGGCCTGGGCCACAGGCGCTTGTCCATCATCGACATCGCGACTGGCCAACAGCCGCTTTTTAACGAAGACGGCTCGGTGGTGGTTGTGTTCAATGGCGAAATCTACAACTACCTGGAACTCATCCCCGAGTTGCAGGAGTTGGGTCATGTGTTTCATACCAAGAGTGATACCGAGGTAATTGTTCACGCGTGGGAGTCGTGGGGCGCAGACTGTGTCAAGCGCTTTCGCGGCATGTTTGCTTTTGCTTTGTGGGACCGCAATGAACAAACCTTCTTCATGGCGCGCGACCGCATGGGCGTCAAGCCCATGTATTACGCGCTGCTGGACGACGGTACTCTGCTGTTTGGCTCCGAACTCAAATCGGTCATGGCGCATGGCGGCCTCAAGCGTGATATTGATCCCCTGGCTGTAGAGGAGTATTTTGCGTTTGGTTATGTGGCCGAGCCGCGCACCATTTTCAAACAAGCTCGCAAGCTATCCCCAGCCCACACACTCACTATTCGGCGTGGCCAACCAATCCCTGAGCCTGTGGCGTATTGGGATGTACGCTTTAGCCTTGACAACCCTATTTCTGAGCTCGATGCGCAAGCCGAGCTGGTTGAGCGTCTGAAGGAATCGGTGCGTCTGCGTATGATTGCAGAAGTTCCGCTGGGGGCATTTCTATCGGGCGGCGTCGACAGCAGCGCAGTCGTGGCCGTCATGGCAGGCTTGTCAAGCGAACCGGTAAACACCTGCTCCATGGCCTTTGACGACCCTGCCTTCAATGAGTCCGAATTTGCGAAGATGGTGGCCGACCGCTACCACACCAACCACCGCGTTGATACCGTCAAGAGCGACGACTTCGATTTGATCGACACTTTGGCCCGCCTTTACGACGAGCCTTATGCCGACAGTTCCGCCATACCAACCTACCGTGTTTGCCAACTCGCGCGCAAGCACGTCACCGTGGCACTCTCCGGAGATGGCGGCGATGAGTCCCTTGGCGGCTACCGCCGCTACCGTATGCATTTGATGGAAGACCGCATGCGCTCCGCTTTACCACTGGGCCTGCGCCGGCCGCTCTTTGGTGTCTTGGGCAAGCTCTACCCCAAGGCAGACTGGGCGCCGCGTATGTTTCGCGCCAAGACCACGTTTGAGGGGTTGGCACGCAGTTCGGTGGAGGCGTATTTCAGCTCGGTGTCCATTCTGCGCGGCCCCATGCGCGAATCCTTGTTCAGCGACCGCTTCAAGACCGAACTGGCCGGCTATAACGCTCAGGAAGTCTTCAACCGCCATGCTGCCAACGCCGGCACAGATGATTCCCTGGCACTGATCCAATACCTCGATTACAAAACCTACTTGGTGGGCGACATCAATACCAAGGTAGACCGCGCCAGCATGGCCCATTCGCTCGAAGTACGCGAGCCGCTAATGGACCATGAGTTGATCGATTGGCTCGCCACCCTGCCCACCAGCCACAAGATCAAAGGGCAGGAAGGCAAATACATCTTCAAGAAATCGATGGAGCCTTACTTGCCCAACGATGTGCTCTATCGGCCCAAGATGGGGTTTTCGGTACCCTTGGCGCGCTGGTTCCGCGGCCCGCTTAAACAGCGCGTACGCGATGCCTTGTTGGGGCCGCGCCTGGCTGCCACCGGTTGGTTCAATCGGAACTATCTTGAGCATCTGATCGACGCCCATAACACTGGTGCGCGTGACTATAGTGCCTCGATCTGGACGCTACTGATGTTTGAGGCTTTTCTGCGCAATGTCATGGAAGCGGGGGAGCCCGCATGACGCGCATACTCCACGTTCTCGATCATTCCATTCCGCTCCACAGCGGTTACACCTTTCGCACCTTGTCCATTTTGCGGGAGCAACGCAAGCTCGGGTGGGAAACATTTCATCTCACCAGCCCCAAGCAAATCAATTGCAGCGTGCCCGAAGAGGAGGTGGATGGCTGGCATTTCTACCGTACACCCAGCCCACCCGGCACAGGCTTGTTGATGCAGATGCGACTGACAGCCAAACGACTGGCCGAGGTTGTGCGTGTCACCAAGCCAGACCTGATTCACGCCCATTCACCGGTTCTCAATGCTTTTCCCAGCTTGTGGGTGGGGCGCCAGCAGCGTCTGCCCGTGGTGTATGAGATGCGTGCCTCCTGGGAGGACGCAGCGGTGGATCACGGCACGACCACCGAAGGCAGCCTGCGCTACCGCACCTCGCGCGCGCTGGAATCGTTTGCACTGGCCCGCGCCGACCAGATTACTACGATTTGTGAAGGGTTGCGGGGCGATATCGCAGCGCGTGGGATTGCGTCAGACCGTATCACCGTGATTCCCAATGCAGTCGATGCCTCGGTGTTCAAGTTCGGCGTTGAACCTGATGCGCAGCTGCGTCACACACTGGGCCTGGACGGCGCCATGGTGCTGGGTTTTGCCGGATCCTTCTATGGTTACGAGGGGTTGGACTTGTTGCTGGAGGCGGCACGCCGCATGCTTCCGCGGCATCCCAATCTGCGCGTGCTGATGGTCGGCGGTGGCCCGCAGGATGCCGCGCTGCGCGCCAAGGTCGCGGCTGATGGCATGCAAGATCGCGTCATCTTTACCGGCCGTGTGCCACACCATCAGGTACAACGCTACTACGAGCTTATTGACGTGTTGGCCTATCCCCGCTTGCCGATCCGGCTGACCGAGTTGGTCACGCCGCTGAAGCCACTTGAAGCCATGGCCCAGGGCCGCATGTTCGTTGCCTCCGATGTGGGTGGTCATCGTGAGTTGGTGCGCCATGGCGAAACGGGTTTTCTGTTCAAGGCGGGCGACGTTTCGGCGCTCGAGACGGCGTTGGAAGACGTACTGGGTCAGCGCGAGCGCTGGCCGGAAATACGTCTGCAAGCGCGCCGTTTTGTGGAAGTCGAGCGTACCTGGACGTCCAGTGTGGCCCGCTACAGCGGGGTGTACGAGCGGGCGTTGGCCCGCTATCAGCCCCAAACAATCCGAGCCTGAGGTACATCCATCGTGTGTGGTATTCATGGTATTTACAGGTTGGACGGTCAGGCAGTTGAGCCCAGCCTACTGTCCGCCATGGGGAACGTTACCCGGCACCGGGGGCCGGACGACGAGGGCATGCATATCGACGGTGCCTGCGGCATCGCCATGCGTCGCCTGTCCATCATTGATCTCGCGGGCGGCCATCAACCCTTGTCTAACCACGATGGCAGCCTCTGGCTGGTCTGCAATGGCGAGATCTACAACTACCGCGAATTGCGCGTCGAATTGCAGGCGAAGGGCTACCACTTCAAGACGGGTTCTGACAGCGAGGTGTTGCTTCATCTCTACGATGCCGAAGGCGATGAGTTTGTGCACCGCCTCAATGGCATGTTCGACTTCGCCTTGTGGGACGCACGCCGTCGCCGCCTTCTCATTGGCCGAGATCGCATTGGCGTCAAGCCGCTTTACGTGCTGCAAGACGGCCAGCGTCTGGCCTTTGCAACCGAGGCCAAGGCGCTGCTGGCGCTCCCGGGCGTAAAGCCTGTACTTGATCACAGCGTTGTCGCCAGTTACCTGCATCTGGGGTACGTGGCCGCTCCCGGCTGTATCTTCAAAGGTATCCGCAAACTACCGCCCGCCACGCTGCTTGCCGTAGAAGATGGCAACGTTCGCGAGTGGCGCTACTGGCGCCTCCCCTCGCGCATTGAGCATGGCTGGTCCGAGCAGCAATGGGTGGAGGGGGTACGTGCCCAGTTAGAAGAGTCGGTGCGCATGCAAATGGTCAGCGATGTGCCGATTGGTGCGTTTCTCTCTGGTGGCGTCGACTCAAGCGCCGTGGTGGGCTACATGGCCCGGCATTCGCAGCAGCCCATTCGCACCTATTCCATTGGCTTTGAGGGCGGCGAGGCCGAGGCTCTGTACAACGAGTTACCCTATGCGCGCCAGGTGGCCCAGCTCTTTGGTACCCAGCATCGTGAGATTGTCGTCAAGCCCGATGTGGTCGGCTTGTTGCCGCAACTGCTCTGGCACATGGACGAGCCGCTGGCCGACACCGCCTTTATCACCACCTACTTGGTGTCGCAGTTTGCACGGCAGGACGTGAAGGTCATCCTCTCTGGTGTGGGGGGCGATGAGCTGTTTGGTGGCTACCGCCGCTATCTGGGCGGCCACTATGCCAAGCGGTTCAATACGCTGCCAACCTGGCTGAGAAGTATGGTCTCTGCAGCCGCACAACGTCTGCCTGCTGACCGGCATTCAGGCCTGTTGAATACCTTGCGCCTGGCCAAGGGCTTTGTTGCCAGTGCCAGTATGAACCCGGATGACCGCTATCGCAGCTATCTGCAGGTGCTGGGGCTTGACATAGTTTCGCAACTGATGCTGAAGTCAGTGGCACCAGACCAAGATCCATTGGCTACCGCGTTTGCCAGCGCAGGCAATCAAGACGAACTCAACCGCATGTTTGCGGTGGATGCCGAGACGCAGTTGCCTGATGACCTGCTCATGCTGACAGACAAGATGAGCATGGCGGTATCGCTGGAATGCCGCGTGCCCTTGTTGGACCACAATCTGGTGGAGCTTGCCGCCGCCATGCCCAGTGCCATCAAGGTCAAAGGGGGTCGCCTCAAACACATATTGAAGCAGTCGTTGGGCGACATGCTGCCCGACGACATCCTGAACCGCAAAAAACGCGGCTTCGGCACCCCCATGGGCGCCTGGCTCAAGCGTGAGTTGGCCCCTCTGCTGCGCCAACTGCTGGCGCCTGAAGTGGTGCGTGCAAGAGGCTTGTTCCGGCCAGAGGTGGTGACCACCCTCATGGCCGACCACGAGTCCAACCGCATCGATGGTACCGATGCCCTGCTGGCCCTGATGAACCTGGAAATCTGGAGTCGCGTCTACCTCGACGGGCGCGAGCCTGGCGATGTAGCCCTTGAGTTGAAGACCTACATCGCATGAATATTCTCTACCTGTGCCACCGCTTTCCCTTTCCGCCCAAGCGCGGGGGCAAGATCCGGCCGTTTAATATGATCCGCCACCTCACGGACCATGGCCACAACGTGACGGTCTGTTCCCTGGCCCGCTCTGCGGCCGAGGCGGCTGAAGGGCAGGGCATCTCACCCTATTGCGCCGCCTTTCATATGGGGCATGTACACGGGCCCATTCAGGCCTTGCGTATGGTCGTGCGCATGCCCGTGCGGACGCCCTCGTCCATGGGGTTTTTCTACGCCCCAGACCTGAAGGCGCGCGTTCAACAACTATTGGACAGCCAATCATGGGACCTGATCTTTGTGCACTGCTCGTCCGTTGCCCAGTATGTTGAGCATGTGACCAATGTTCCGAAAATTCTGGATTTTGGCGACATGGACTCCCAAAAGTGGCTGGAATATGCCAACTACAAGCCGTTTCCGTTGTCGCTGGGCTATCGTTTTGAGGGCTACAAGATGCTGGCCGCCGAGAAGCGCCTTGCCAGGCGTTTTGACCTGTGCACAGCCACCACGCGTGCCGAATGGGAAACGCTCAATGCCTATGGCACGGGTGCCGACACCGACTGGTTTCCGAATGGCGTCGACGCCGACTTCTTCAGCCCTGGCACCGAGGGCTACGACGCAGACACCATCAGCTTTATTGGTCGCATGGACTACTACCCCAACCAGGAGTGCATGTCACGCTTTTGCGAGCAGGTCTGGCCCCTCATCAAGGCGCGCCGCGCCGAAATGAAGCTGCTGATCGTCGGGGCTGACCCGTCGCCCGCCATGCGAAGGCTCGGCGAGTTGCCCGGCGTCACCGTGACTGGCTCGGTACCCGACGTGCGCCCGTTCATTCGAAAGTCGGCCCTGATGGTGGCGCCGCTTAATATTGCGCGTGGCACACAAAACAAGATTCTGGAAGCCATGGCCATGGGCGTGCCTGTGGTTACCAGCACCATCGCGGCCGGTGGCGTGGATGCGCAGGCAGAAAGTCATTTTCTGGTGGGTGATACAGCGAAGGAATACGCTCAAGCCATCTTTCGGATTACCGAAGACCCGCAAGAGCGCGAGCGGCTCGCCCAAGCTGGGCGGGCGCGCATGCTTAGCCACCACGCATGGCCGCGCTCCATGGATCGCCTGGACGGCATCATTGCCCGGGCGGTGAAAAACTTTGATAATAAAAAAAGAGGTGTTGCATGAAGATCAGTATTTTTGGCTTGGGCTATGTCGGCGCCGTTTCGCTGGCCTGTTTGTCGCGCGATGGGCATGAGGTGATTGGTGTCGACATCGAACCCGCCAAGCTGGAGTTAATCAAGGCCGGCAAAACGCCGGTGGTGGAAGAAGGCATGGTCGAGCTGATGGCACAGGTTGCCGCCAGTGGCCGTGTCACCGTGACCAGTGATGCCCAGCAGGCCGTGCAAGACAGCGAAATTTCGCTTATCTGCGTGGGCACGCCGTCTGCCGCCAATGGCAGCCAAGACCAGGGCGCCATCCTGCGCCTCGCAGCCGAAATTGGCCAAGCCATCGGCCAAAAGCAAGCTCCGCATGTGGTGGTGTTCCGCTCTACCCTGGTGCCGGGCTCCGTGGAAGACGTGTTACGCCCCATTATTGAGGAGGCATCTGGCAAGATAGATGGTGAGGGTTTTTTTCTGTGCTTTCAGCCCGAGTTTTTGCGTGAAGGCTCGTCCATACGCGACTACGACAAGCCACCATTCACGGTGATAGGGGCCAACCACGCCTATCCGGTGGAGCGGCTACAAGCCCTGTTCGGCCATTTGCCCTGCAAGTTCCTGCCCACCTCGGTGCGTTCGGCGGAGATGATGAAATACAGCTGTAATAATTTTCATGCGCTCAAAATTACTTTCGCCAACGAGACCGCCCGCCTGTGCGATGCATTGGGCGTCGATCCTTTCGAGGTGATGGACCTGATGTGCCAGGACACCCAGCTCAACATCTCCAAGGCGTACCTCAAGCCCGGTTTTGCCTTTGGCGGTTCCTGTTTGCCCAAAGATTTACGTGCCACAACCTATCTGGCCAAGACCCACGATCTGGAGCTGCCCATGCTGGCGGGCATTCTATCGTCCAACCGTCAGCATCTGGATCTGGCGTTGAGCAAACTGCTAGCCAGAGGCAAGCGCAAAATTGGCTTCATTGGACTGTCTTTCAAAACGGGTACTGACGACTTGCGGGAAAGTCCGTTGGTAACTCTGGCTGAGCAGTTAATCGGCAAGGGCGTGCAGCTGTCTATCTACGACCCCGAGGTCCACCTGGCCAGCCTGCTGGGCGCCAACCGCAGCTTTGTTGAAAAGCACCTTCCACACATTGGTCAAATGCTTAAAGCAGATCTGTCTGAAGTGATTGCTGGTTCTGAACTGCTGGTTATGGGTTTGTCGGGCGCCGATGTCGCCAAGCAAGTTGCCGAACTGGCGCGACCGGACCAGTACCTCCTGGACCTGGTCAACCTACCGAATGTTGCTGACTTCAAATCCGAGGTCGAAGGACTCTGCTGGTGACCACCGACAAGGCCGCTGACCCACAAAAGCGATGGCGCAGGGGGCTCTGGTTGAGCCTCGCGCTGGTGATGTTGGCAGCCTTGTCGCTCGCGCCCTATATGACAAGTTCGACCGAGTTGGTGCGCATGCGCAATGCCTTGCTACTCGATGATCGGTTCGACGCGGCGCAAGATTGGGCTCCGCCCAGTTTCCCGCCAGAGTTCAAGCTAGACCGTGCTGACCCCTACCCGGAGTTTGTAACTGCAGTCGAGCAAATGGGTTTGGCATCGATGCCCAACGATTGGGACCGCGTTCTTGCCATCAGTAAGCACTTGCTGGGCGGTGTTCCGGTCCCGACGGGTGGCGCTATCCAGTCCGATTTGCTGGACACCTACCGGCGCATCACTAAGCACGGTGAAGGCTATTGCGGCGATTTTGTGGATGTGTTCATTGGCCTTGCGAATGTTGCAGGCATAACCACCCGGCCCTGGGCCTTTTCTTTTGACGGCTTTGGCGGCCATGGCCACATCTGGGTCGAGATCTGGAACCGGCAAGTACAAGCATGGCAATTGGTGGACATCTTTATTAACAATTACTTTGTCCTGGAGGATGGCAGGCCTTTGTCCGCGTTTGAATTTCGCCGCGCTTTGCTGGGGCAGTCCAAGGACTTGCGGATGCGGCCCTTGTATGAAGGGGCGGAGGCGCGTCGCTTCGCCATTGAGGCAAAGGCTTGGGACTATTATCGCCGGGGGCTGTCGGAATGGTACCGATGGCGCGGCACCAATGTTTTTGCTTACGACCGGACTTGGTTAGTGCATGAGCCGGGCAAAGTGTCGCGTTCATTGGAGCAGTTGGGTGGGATCGTGGCAGGCGTAATGCCCAGGATGGTGATTTTGTCGAGTTCAGAGAATCGTGCTGCTCACGAGTCTTTGCGGCGCCTGCGCTGGCAATTGTTTGTGGTTTTGGTAACAGTGCCCTTGGGCGTATTGAGTGCATTGGTGTGCTGGGTGCAGTTGCGTCGTCGCAAAAGTGGGCTCAAGCAGTTGCATGGCTGAGCTACCGCAGAAGCTCGACCTGAGTCAGTTCGGCAAGCTTGTTGTTGTGGGGCCACTGCCACCACCTGCTGGAGGCATGGCGAACCAAACCCGTCAGTTGACGGAGTTGTTGCGCGCTGCACAGGCCAATGTCGCCCTGGTCCAAACCAATGCACCTTATCGCCCCGAATGGGTTGGGCGGATCCCCGCTGTGCGTGCAGTGTTCAGGCTAGTGCCTTATTTGTGGTCACTCTGGCGCACCCTGGGTCAAACCCAAGTCATGCATCTCATGGCGAATTCAGGCTGGGCTTGGCACCTCTTTGCCGTACCTGCCATCTGGATGGCCCGGTTTCGGAGTGTGCCGGTGGTAGTGAACTATCGCGGTGGTGAGGCCGAGCAATTCCTGTCCCGTTCACAAGGTCTGGTGCGATTTTCCATGCGCCGCGTTGCCTGGCTTATCGTTCCGTCTGCATTTTTGCAGGAGGTGTTTGCACACCATGGCATGCCTGCGGCTATCGTGCCGAATATCATCAACCTGGCACGGTTTCATCCCCGCAGTGCCAGATGCACTGGTTCCGCCCACCTGGTGGTGGCCCGCAATCTGGAGCCGCTTTACGACAATGCGACGGCCGTGCGGGCCTTCGAAATCGTGCTGTCGCAATATCCGAGCGCGCAGCTAACCATTGCTGGCAGTGGCCCGCATGCTAACTATCTCAAGCAATTGGTAGAGGAATTGGGTCTGGCCCATGTCGTGCGGTTTGCCGGTCGTCTTGATCGCGATGCCATGGCGGCACTCTACCGCTCCGCAGACATTGTGCTCAATCCCAGCCTTGCCGACAACATGCCCAACTCGGTTCTGGAGTCCTTAGCCAGTGGCGTACCCGTCGTCACTACCAACGTGGGTGGCGTGCCCTATATCGTTCAAGATGGTGTTACCGCGCTGCTGGTGCCACCCGCCGACCCACAGGCCATGGCGGCAGCCTGTCTGAAAATCCTGCAAAGTGATGATCTGTGGCGCCAGTTGTCGGACGCTGGTTTGGCTGAAGTGCAGCGCTACACTTGGGCGCGCGTAGCGCCTCTGCTCGCAAACGTTTACCGCCAGGCCATCACCGGCGCCCAGCCAACATCTATCGGCACGCCATGAGTCTATACACTGAATTCGTCTCTTCGCTGTTGTTTCCGTTGCATGAGCGTCTCAAGGGGCACGACAGCGTTGAAGTGCGCCGACAAATGGAGCAGGCGCAGTGGTTGCCCGGTGACCAGGGTGCCGCGCTCCAATCCGCGCGCCTGCGTGAGTTGCTGGTTGATGTGGGCACACATGTCCCTTACTATCGAGAGCTGTTTCAGTCCACCGGCTTCGATCCAAGCGCGGTGACCAGTGTGGCCGACCTGCAGCGCCTGCCGTTTCTCACCAAGTCCGTCATTCGCGCCAATACCGAAGCCCTCAAGCATGCGCGGGCCCAAAACCTTGCTCGCTACAACACTGGCGGCTCATCCGGTGAGCCGCTCATCTTCTTCATCGGAAAGAAGCGCGTCAGTCACGACGTGGCGGCCAAGTGGCGTGCCACCAGATGGTGGGGTGTCGACATAGGCGACCCAGAGGTCGTCGTCTGGGGTTCACCCATCGAATTGGGCAAGCAAGACCACATCAAAGCCTGGCGCGACAAGTTGCTGCGAACGCAGCTTCTACCTGCGTTCGAGATGTCAGAGGCCAAGCTCGATCAATTCATTGCCACCATTCGTTCGGTGCGCCCCAAAATGCTGTTTGGCTACCCCTCTGCGTTAAGCCACATTGCCCGCCATGCGCAAAAGCGCGGTGTGGCGTTGAATGGCCTTGGGCTAAAGGTGGCGTTCGTGACTTCTGAGCGGCTGTACGATGATCAGCGCGCCATCATCACTCAGGTGTTCGGGTGCCCGGTGGCCAATGGCTACGGCGGGCGAGATGCAGGGTTTATTGCTCACGAGTGCCCAGCAGGCGGTATGCACATAACCGCTGATGACTTGATTGTCGAAATCATTAATGATGCGGGTGAAGTGCAGCTCCCCGGGGTGGCCGGCGAGATTGTTGTCACTCACCTGGGTACCAACGACTTTCCCTTCATCCGATACCGCACCGGTGACATTGGGATTCTTGATACGAGTGTGTGTGCGTGTGGTCGTGGCTTGCCCTTGCTCAAGGAGATTCAGGGCAGAACCACCGACTTTGTGGTGGCGGCCGACGGCACCGTGATGCACGGCCTCTCGCTCGTTTATATTCTGCGCGACCTGCCGGGTATGCAGTCTTTCAAAGTTGTGCAGGAAAGTCTTGAGCTCACGCGCGTGCTGTTAGTGGCTGATGCATCTTTTAGCCCAGCATCTGCTCAGCTGATTGTGGATGGCTTCAAGAAGCGGCTAGGCGCAGCGGTTCAAATCGAGGTTAAGCAAGTGGACAGCATTCCGGCAGAGAAGTCTGGCAAATTCCGTTACATCATCAGTCATGTGGCTGGCTCAAACCGAGGCTGATTCATGCGCGACATTCTCTTGCTCAGCATTGTGCTGCCGTGGTGTGTTGCAGCCATCAGGTGGCCGTGGACCGGGGTAATACTTTGGACCTGGCTTAGCATCATGAACCCGCATCGTTATACCTATGGAATTGCTTACAGTGCGCCACTTGCCGCTCTAGCGGTTAGTTGCACTGTACTGGGATTACTCTGGACCCGGGAGCGTGCGTCACCATTCAAAGGTAGCCCTGTGACTTGGCTTGTGGTTTTTATGGCGTGGATGACGCTCTCATGGCTGCTGGGTCTTAATGTGGCCGGTGACTACGAGCAGTGGAAAAAAGTCATGAAGATTGATGGGATGTTGCTTGTCGGTTTCATGCTGCTGCATAGCAGGCAGCACATCATGGCGTTAACTGCGGTTTGTGCGGGATCTCTGGCTTTGCTCGGAGCCAAAGGAGGCGTATACACCTTGCTCGCTGGTGGCGGTGGCCGCGTTTGGGGTCCGCCCGGCTCATTCATTCAAGACAATAATGCTTTTGCATTGGCATTGGTGATGACCATCCCGCTGCTACGTTTTTTGCAGCTACAAGTTAAGTCTTGGCGCGGTCGATTTGCCTTGACGGTTGTGATGCTCTTGTGTGCGGTTTCGGCACTGGGCTCTCAATCGCGTGGGGCCTTTTTAGCCATCGCTGCAATGGCGGTTACCTTGTGGTTGCGGGGTGCAAACAAGTTGCGAATCGGCATCATATTGATCACCGTGGCGATTCCACTCATCGCCTTTATGCCGGATCAGTGGACGGCGCGGATGGAAACCATGCGAACTTATGAAGACGACGGGTCAGCCATGGGGCGAATCGGCGCTTGGTGGATGGCTTGGAACATTGCCCTGCATTACCCTTTGGGTGTCGGATTCAACGCTGCAACGCGGGAGTTAGCCGCCAAATTTTCTCCTAATCCGGACAGTGTTCTCGTCGCCCACAGCATCTATTTTCAACCATTGGGCAATCACGGATTTATCGGGTTGGCATTTTTCCTTGGCATCTGGATAGCCACTTGGCGGTCGGCGGGGTGGCTGCGCACCCATAAGAACCTTGTACCAGAGGCCAAATGGTGTGCAGACCTTGGGGCTATGTGTCAAGTTGCGTTAGCGGGCTATGCGGTTGGCGGCGCTTTCCTGAACTTGGCCTATTTCGATTTGCCGTACAACATCATGGCCATGGTCGTGCTAACGAGGGTCTGGGTTGAAAAGCAAAGCTGGAAGACAGAGCCGCTTGAGTCACCACGATGGATGACCGTGCTGGGGCTGACCCAGCCAAGAAAGGGCGAATGAAGTGTTGATCAAGGCCTTGCTGCGTGTCAGTTCCCCTGAGGGTCGACGAGGGCACCTCTCCATTCTCATTTTTCATCGAGTGTTTGCCGAGCCAGACCCCATCTTTCCCCAGGAAATGCATGCTCGTCGTTTCGATGCGGTGTGTAGTTGGCTCAAGTCGTGGTTCAACGTGATGCCGCTGGATGCTGCAGTCGCACATCTGAAGGCGGGCACATTGTCAGCGCGCGCCGCCTGCATCACCTTTGATGATGGCTACGCAGACAACCACGCCGTGGCCCTGCCCATTCTTAATAAGCACGGCTTGCCAGCCACCTTTTTCATTGCCACGGGTTTTTTGGACGGCGGCCGCATGTGGAATGACACGGTGATTGAATCCGTGCGACACACCAAGGCCAGCATGCTTGAATTGGACCAACTTGGGTGCTTTTCCGTGAACACGCCTGCCGAAAAAGCCGCCGCCATAGGCGCCATCATCGGCAAAATCAAATACCTGCCCGTGGCGGAGCGCCTGGTAGCTGCGCACCGCATCGCCGATGCGGCCCAGGTAACCCCGGCTAATGATTTGATGATGACCTCAGCCCAAGTCAAAGCCATGCGCCAAGCTGGCATGCAGATTGGTGCCCATACCGTATCTCACCCCATATTGGCACGCCTAAGTGATGAGCAGGCCAGAGACGAAATCAAAGGTAGCAAAGAGTTTCTTGAGCAATTGTTGGGTGAACGAATAGGTCTGTTTGCGTATCCCAACGGCAAGCCAGGGGACGACTACAGCCCACAAACAGTTGCGGTGGTGCGCGGCCTGGAGTTTGACGCCGCAGTCAGCACGCATTGGGGCGCGGCCAGACCGGGTACCGATATGTTTCAACTGCCCCGATTCACCCCTTGGGACAAAGGCAAGATTCGCTTTGGCGCCCGGCTGATGACCAATGTGCTATTAAATACATAGCTGCTTGCGCCCATTGAATAAGGGCTAAAGCATGATTTTGTTAATATTTAATGCTGCAATGCAGTGGTTGATATCCCCCAAACGGGGGATAGCCTCATCGGGCTGAATCGCTTAAAGTAGTATGTAAAACCTACGAGGCGCTGATTTGTCCACTCGTCTATCTGTCGTCATCCCCGTCTACCGCTCGCAGGCTACGCTGCCCGAGTTACACCGCCGTTTGGTGGCTGCACTGGAACCCGTCGAGCCGTCATTCGAGATCATCTTGGTTGAAGACTGCGGGGGCGACGGCTCTTGGCCGGTCATACAACAGCTCGCACAGCAGGACAGCCGTGTGCGCGGCATGAAGCTGGCTCGCAACTATGGCCAGCACAATGCCCTGCTTTGCGGCATTCGGGCAGCGAATGGTGAGTTGATCGTCACCATTGACGATGACCTGCAAAACCCGCCTGAAGAAATACCCAGGCTTCTGGCAAAGCTGGAAGAAGGCCATGACGTTGTTTATGGCTCGCCACAAAACGAAACTCATGGGTTTTTTCGTAACCAAGCGTCACGTATCACCAAACTTGCGCTTCAAGGTGCAATGGGAATGGAATCAGCCAGCAAGGTCAGCGCCTTCCGGCTTTTTCGTACCCGCCTGCGTGATGCGTTTAGTGCTTACCGTAGCCCCACAGTCAATATTGATGTGTTGTTAACCTGGGGCACCACGCTTTTTGCGGCGGTCAACGTGCGTCAGGACGAGCGCACTGTTGGCGACTCTGGTTACAGCCTGCAAAAGTTGATCACCCACGCCATCAACATGATGACCGGGTTTTCAACACTGCCACTACAAATCGCCAGTGTGCTGGGGCTTGGGTTTGGCTTTATGGGTTTTCTGATATTGGCGTACGTGCTTTTCAATTACTTGGTTCACGGCAGCAGTGTCCCCGGGTTCGCCTTTCTCGCGTCGATGATTTCTATTTTTTCGGGTGTACAGCTCTTTACGTTGGGCATATTTGGCGAATACTTAGCGCGTATGCACTTCAGGTCAATGGAGCGGCCCCCTTATGCCCTATTGCACGACACTGCACAAATTCAAATGCCGTTGAACAGCTATGTCAATCAGCATTGATTCCAAGGCCAGTGTTCGCGACCTAACCGGTTTCATCGACACCGCTGATCTCAGTTTGACCTGGACGGAGGCACCGTGGGATAGCGTGATATTTGGCTATCCCGTGTTGCAGATCACCGGCATTGAAGTGCGTGGCCCTAACGCAGCCGATGCCATTGAGCAGTTTGAGCGTGCACTGGATGCATCTGGCAGTAAGTTGGTCAGTTGCCGTTTGTCGCATGAACGGCTCCGTGAATCGATGTTGTTGGAGAGCATTGGTTTCAAATTCATTGAGATGATTTACCACCCAGGATTGAATGGGTTACAAACTTGTGCCCCATTCAGTGGGCATGATCTGACGGTTGCGCGCGCTGAATCGGCAGACATGTCCACCGTGATAGCCATTGCGGGCGTTGCCTTTCGCAATGAACGCTTTCATGTCGACCCCAGGCTGTCCGCAACGTTGGGTGACCAACGCTATCAAAACTGGGTCCGTAGCGCAGCAAATCACCCAGCCCAGCGGTTGTATGTTGTGCGCGATGGGCTGTCGGTCATTGCTTTCTTTGTAACAGAAAATCTTGCCAACGGCACATGTTATTGGCATCTGAACGCGGTTGCACCAGAGGCACAGGGTAAAGGCTACGGCAAACGTTCGTGGCAGGCGATGTTGGAACATGCCCGGTCAGAAGGGGTAAAGCGGGTGGAAACCAGCATCGTTGCCAGGAATCACCGTGTGCTCAACCTTTACGCGCGACTGGGGTTCAAGTTTCCACCGCCAATGATGACTTTTCATTGGGTACAGGAAGAATGAATGCGCACGCCATAAGTCAGTTGGTTCGATATGCTGTGGTTGGCCTAGTTTCCAATGCTGTCCTTTATCTGGCCTATCTTGCCTTGACGCAAATTGGGTTGGCATCAAAACTGGCAATGACTTTGCTTTACACCGTTGGTGTGGGCCAGACATTTTTCTTCAATAAACGTTGGACTTTTAAGCATCAGGGCGCGCAAACACCAGCTTTTGTACGCTATTGCATAGCCCACGGAATAGGATACCTTTTTAACTTGGTGGGGTTATTCGTGCTGGTTGATCACTTTGGTTATCCACATCAGATCATCCAAGGTTTGTTAATACTTGCAACGGCCGTCTTGTTATTTTTGCTTCAAAAGCTTTGGGTCTTCAATTTCATATCTGCACCACCATCGCTTACAGGATCAAAGCTATGAATATCCCTTTCAACAAACCTTACATGACTGGCAAAGAGCTCTGGTACATCTCCCAGGCGCATGCCAAAGGCCATCTGGCGGGTGACGGAGATTTTACCAAACTATGTGCAGGCTGGCTGGAGTCGCGCACGGGCTCTCAGCGGGCGCTGCTTACGCATTCATGCACTGCTGCCCTGGAGATGGCCGCCATCTTGGCAGACTTTCAGCCGGGTGATGAAGTCATCATGCCGTCATATACCTTTGTGTCTACTGCCAATGCCTTTGTGTTGCGTGGGGCGGTGCCGGTTTTTGTGGATATTCGACCCGACACGCTCAATATTGACGAGACCAAGATCGAGGTCGCCATTACCCCCAAAACGAAAGCCATCGTGCCGGTGCATTACGCCGGTGTGGGTTGTGAGATGGACGTGATCATGGATATTGCCAAGCGACATTCGCTGCTGGTGATTGAGGACGCCGCTCAGGGCGTAATGGCCAGCTATAAAGGCCGACCACTGGGCAGCATCGGCCACATGGCGGCATTTTCGTTTCACGAAACCAAGAACATCATTTCTGGTGAAGGTGGGGCGCTGATGATCAATGACCCGCGCTTTGTAGAGCGCGCCGAAATCATTCGTGAAAAAGGTACCAACCGAAGCCAGTTTTTCCGCGGGCAGGTGGACAAATATACGTGGGTTGATTGTGGCTCGTCGTACTTGCCCAGTGAATTGATTTCAGCCTTCTTGTGGGCGCAAATGGACGAGGCCGATGCCATCACCCGGCGCAGGCTCGATATTTGGGACACGTACCATCGCTTTTTGGGCCAGGCCGAAGCGGCCGGCAAAATGCGCCGCCCGGTGATACCCGTAGGTTGCACGCACAACGCGCACATGTACTACTTGCTGTTGCCAGACTTGGCTCATCGCACCCGGTTTATCAGCGGGCTCAAGGATGCGGGCATTGGTGCTGTGTTTCACTACGTTCCTTTGCATAGCTCACCGTTTGGCCAGCAGGCAGCACGCACGCACGGCGATATGTTTGTCACCAGTGATTTAAGTGACCGCTTGGTGCGGTTGCCGCTGTGGGTGGGGTTGGAGGAGAAGCAGGCTGAGGTGATGCAGACGATTCTTGAAACGTTGAATTAAGATGAATTACAGCGCCGCCGTACCTGAATTTGAAACCGCCCCACGTTGGACTAGGCAAGACTTTCAAATCCTGTTCCTCATAGTAATCTTTGCACTTATTCTGCGATTGGTATTTTTTACCGGATTTTATGGATCTGATGAAGTCACCTATTTTCAGATGGCTCGAAGCATACAGGATGGAAATTGGGAGCGCTCTGACTATATTGGTTCGATTCGCTACGGCGTAAATATACCGATTGCCGTATTTTTAAAATTTTTTGGTGTTTCAGAATTCGCGGCCAATTTTTGGAGTTTATTAACTTCTTTGACTGAAGTAATATTGGTTTGTTTGGCCGCAAAGCATATGTGGGGTGTGAAGCCTGCGTTAGTTGCAGGACTCTTGCTTGCTGCTTTGCCACTTCATGTTCATTATGCTGGCCGATTGATGGCGGATGCGCCCTTGGCGTTTTTCGTAAGTCTGTGCTTTATTGCAGTCTGGATGGCTGAGAAAAAGAACTCTGCAGCATTATATTTGTTAGCTGGTATTTCAGTGGGTAGCATCTTTTGGGTTAAAGATGCGGTGTTTTATTTGACTATAGCACTGCTTGGTGCATATTTGCTGCTGGCTCACCGCTGGCATATCCGCTGGTTTTGGATGGCCCTTGGCGCTTTGATTGTTGTACTCTTAAATTGTCTTCTAATGTGGATAATCTATGATAATCCATTTTATTTGTTATCTGTTAGTTTTAATAGTTTTGGTCGTGCAAATAGCTTATCGGCTGCAGAAAAGAAGCCCCCGGAATTCTATTTTTTATATCTCTTAATAGATATTAAGCATACATTTCTTTTGTTTTATCTTGCTTTGGGTGGGGTTTTCTTAGCTTTGAGAGAAAATAAGTTTAGCCCGGTAATGAAAACGTCTGAGGGATTTATTTTTTTATGGGCTTTTGGTTTTATTGTTTTGCTTTCGATGCTTTCGCTGAAACAAGTCAACTACATGCTGATATTTGTTGCCCCACTGATATTATTTTCTGCATATTTCATATCAAGTTTGAATCGTAAGTTTCAGGTTGCGCTGATTGGATCGGTAATTGTTGGTGGTGTTGTGTTAGCGGCGTTTGAGCAGCAGGCGGTGCAGTCGTTTACCGCCAATTCTCGGGCCAGCGTGGCTTTTGCAGAATTGCACCCGGATGCTGTTGTGTTTGCAGGGACAGGTGCTGTGCGTGCTGAGATCTATCAGAAAGCACTGGGCCAGCTGCACGTGCAGCGGCCGTCAATGATGTCGTTGTCCGATCTGGATGCGTTGTTGGAGAGCAAGGTAAGTCCGACTAATCCCCCATCCAAGGAGGTGACCAATGTGAAGCAAGCGTTTGCCATAATGGACCCTCAAACTGCTGATTGGGGTGCACCTGAGGATTCACGTTGGTCGAAGCGTCAGTCGTCACCGTGTCTTGTGCGCGGCGCCGAACTGGTGCCCGCTGCAATGGGATATGGCCGGTATATCGTTGACGCATTGGTGGCCACCTTTGCGGCGTTGCCAGAACCATTGGCAACCAAAATCAGCACTAAATTGACAAATACCTTGCGACCGCAAAGTGCGACAGTCTTTCAGATTGGTGCGCCATGCTTTGTTCCTGGTGCATAGGGACTTAACTTTGATTCAGAGTGAATTGCGGCGCCTTGGCCGCAAGCCACTGCTCTAGCATCATAAAAATCCACACCATTTCACCAAAATAGCCCGGGTGCTCGGGGAGTCGCTCGTTCAGCAAGGTCTGAATGAAGTCGGCCCGCACCACACCCCGTGCGGCCAGGCTTTCCAGCGAGTCTCTCGCCAGCGCCTTGAGTGCTGGCGTCTGATTGGCCCACACGCCAAACGGCAAGCCAAAACCTTGTTTCTTTTTGGTGAGAATGTCGTCCGGCAGAAAGCCACGAAGCGCCTCTTTAAAGAACCAACGCAACTTCAAACCCTTGAGTTTGTATGCAGTGGGCAGCTTCAGCGAGAAGGCGAGCAGCCGATCGTCCAGCATCGGAAAGCCAACGCCAATCCCCGCAAACCTGGTGGCGCCCACCACCTTGGGTAGGTCACTCTCGGCCAGGGTAAAGCGCCAGTCAAAGGCCAGTTCCTGGTTGAGCGCGCTGCAGCCGCTTGCTGCTTGCCAGACCTCACGCTGCAATTGCAGAGGCAGGCGAGTGTCAATCTGCGCCATCATGCCCGGTGTTAGCACTTCACTCACCCCGAGCCGCATGATCAGGTTGTACATTTGCAGCCGGTCCGGCATGGGGGCTCGGGCTTGTTCCACGTAGCTGCCCGCCTTGCGCGTCAGCGGAAAAGCCGCCGCAGCACGGGTGCCCAGCAGTGGCTCCATCAGGCCCTTTTGCAGGAAGCCTGGTACGTGCTCATACCAGCCAAAGACCCGCTGCTTGGCATAGCGGGAGTTGCCGCCAAAAAGTTCATCGCCGCCGTCGCCGGCCAGCAGCTTGCTCACGCCGTCTTCTCGCGCCATCTTGCCGCAGTAGTAGGCGGGTAGGGCGGAAGAGTTGCCAAAGGGCTGGTCAAAATGGGCCGCCATGGCAGGGATGCTGCGCACCAGGTCGTCAGGCGTCACGTAATACTCGTGGTGCTCGGTCTTGAAGTGACGGGCTGCTAGGCGGGCAAAATCCATCTCGTCATAGCCCTGGGCATCAAAGCCAATGGAGTAGCTGGCGGCTTGGCTGCCACTGGCGCGGGCCATCATGCCGGCCACGGTAGAGCTGTCAGTGCCGCCGCTTAAAAAACACGCGGGCTTGCTACCATCCAATTGGGTGGCTACAGCGTCTTGCAGCAGTTGGCGGAATTCATCTTTTAGTGAATCAAAAGAGGCACCTCGCTGCTCGTCAAAGGCCGGCATCCAATACGGTGCGACAGTAAGTCGCCCATTTTCAAACAATGCGTAGTGGCCTGGCGGCAGCCGGAAAATGCCTTTGTAAATGGTGCGCGGCGAAGGGATGACGTGAAAGTACAGGTAGTCAAAAATCGCCTGCGGGTCAATCTCGGTGCTGGCATCAGCCAGCTCATCGGCGCGAGCGGAAAATCGCAACTGGCCGTCCACCACACTGTAGCAAAGGGTCTGTATTGCAAAGCGGTCCACGGCCAGAAAGGTGCGACCGCCGGGCTCCCGCAGGCCCACAGCGAAGTCGCCAGTCACGCCCTTGACGCTATTTATGCCATTCTGAGTGAATGCTTCACGCCAGCTTGCAAGTACCCCTTGGCTGCTTGTCAGATTGGCCAAACGAGCATCAGAAAACCGAGGAGAGCCAAGGGTCAGGGATGATTCGGTCACGGGCATGTGGTTATTTTGAATTCAATTTGGGGAGGGCGGCGCTACGCGCTGCAACGCTCCCGAATTATGCGTGGTGCGACCGGTCGCCTGCGGGTAGTCGCGCAAATCAATCGAGACATTGTTCCTGTACTCGCCCGGACCGGCGGATTCAAGCGTGCCGGAACCCAGCAGACGGTTATTCATCGCCCGTATAGAGTCCGCGCCCGTCACCACGCGCAAAAACGTGCCGCCGCGGGGCAGGGGGTTGATCAGCGTGTTGTTCTGCAGATAGATCGCGTTGCGTGGCCACTTGTAGCCCTCAGCCCCAAAGGAGATCAGGATCGGGTTTTCTGTGGTGGTGTTTTGCCCAATGACGTTGCCCACTAAGTTGGCCACGCCGCCATTGGGGAACTCCAGCTCATAGCTGGCGGTGCCACCTTCCCCGTCAACCAATCGGCTGTTGTAAATGTCGCTCAGCGCAGCACGGCTCTTGAGCAGGTGGCCGGTACGCGCATGATGAAAGTAGCTGCCTTTGACGGACAAGCGTGCAATCTGCCCCACATACAGGTTGTGGTTGTGGCCATCAGGCCGCTCGTTGTAGGCGAACTCGCTGTCTTCTACTTCCAGCACCGTGTTGGGCTCGTTGTTGGTGAGTAGCCCCATCTCGTTGAATTTGAAGCTGCAGTCTTTCACATGCAGCGAGCCTGTCTCCAGACGGATGCCCGCGCCGTTACGGCTGGGTACCGCTGCGCCTTCAAAGTCAAAGCCCTCCACTCGCATGCCTTTGGCGCGAACGACCCAAATGCCCTTGCCTTCAGCGGCCGCGCCAGCGGCAACTAGCTTGACGCGCCCACCAACTGCCCGCAATGTGAGCTGGTCTTTTGTCCACGCTGCTACGTCACCGGTGTAAACGCCAGAATCAACATTAATAGTGGCTCCCGCCCTCGCCATAAGAGCAGCCTCAGCTATTGTTTTGATAGCGTGTTTGGGGCCGACGCGAATCACGGATGCTGTGACTGATGATGGGTCCGGGGGCGCACCATGGCTCACCAGAGGCCAAAACATCGACAACAGGAAAAACCAGGCGGCAAAATACCTCATGGCTTCACCCCTTTGTCCGCTGAGTCCTGGCCGGGTCGGACTTGCGGATGTTTTCTTGGCTGCCCAGCCACATCAGAACCAGCAGCAAGGTCAGGAATCTTGGTGCATCAATCAAGGTATTGGCAACACCCGACACCATCATGGCGAGCAAGGCGGCAAGTACCGGCGCTGCCAAGGGATCGCCGCGCCAAGTTCGCAATGCGGCTACGCCGATGGCCATGGCCATCGCTGCCGCCCCAGCCAGAAAACCCAGCCAACCTTGCTCAAAAAGTATCGTCACTGGCAGGCTGTGAATGTGCCAAGGAGGATCGACATCGGTGCTGAAGAACCAGTTGTCCAGTCCGGCTTGAAAACTGCCATTGGTCAACAGAGTCGAACCTGCTTCGGTCTCAAACCGGATATTGGCAACGTCGACCGAGCTCGGGCCGCCGCTGTTGAAGAACGCCAGCTTGACGGGGGGGGGGCGGTACCACGCCTGCGGTGGCCAGCGCTCAGTGCTCATAGTCACATTGGCATGGCGCCAGCCCCCCGGGGATGCATTGGCATCCAGTTTGAGGCCAGTGCAGGCAGCTGACGTCAGCATCCATTTTTTACACAGGGCCACACCGAGCGTGGCAGTGCTATCGGAGCGAAGGTCCAGCGACAGCCGGTAGCGCTCACCCGGCCTGACCTTGACGAACTGCTCGATATAAACCGCCGCGCCGGTTCCCAAGCGCAGAAAGGGTCCTGTCTTGTCGTTGGCGAGGCCATAGGGCGCAGCGTGTACCGGTTCTGCGCTACGCCAATAGTGGGTGACCGGAAAGCGTCCCAGGCCTACGCCGAATATGGTTGTAGACCAGTCGTTGTCGCGCATTTGCAGGGCGTCTTGCCAATGCGCAACCCGAATGGCCTGGTCGCGTCCAACCTGAGCTAGCCGCTGCAACGCAAATGGGCCCAGCAACACCGGCGTGGCCACCGCCACGATCGAGATTCCCACCAGCGACGCGGTCAAACGTGGGTGCCTGGCACTTGTAGGCCTGTCACTCTCCGGCCGGAATAACGTGGCGCCAAGCATGACCATCACCACCATGAGCAACGCCGCGTACCCGTTACGCGAGTAGGTCACCATCAATGCGTAGGCGGCGCCCAGCACCAACAGCGCGCCCAGCCAACGCCACTGCGGGCGCGGTGTTCGCAGAACGAGCCACAGCAGGAAGGCGGTTGCCACTGCCAGGTAGCACTCGATGTAAGCGCCCCCGGTGTGCATCGCCGAGAACGGCCCGGTGACTCTGTAGATAGCGCTGAAGTCAAAGAGGCCCACGAAGGCCAGTCGTTCCCACACGACCACAGCCACCGTCAACAACAGGCCGATGCTCATGCCCCACGCGAAGACGCGCTGCTTGTCCGTATCAGGCTGATTCAAACGTCGGTACAACGCAATGAAGCCAGCCGCCCAGACGGCGCCCTTGGCGATGCGCAGACCATTGAACCCACTGTAGTAGCTGATAAAGCTGTTCACGTCAGGCCACTGCCAGGGCATCAGACCCCGCAATGCACTGGTGGCCAGGCTCACGCCAAACAACGCCAGCAATACCGCCTGGAGCTGTGCCAGTCCGCGCGCGGTACCTCGTCGTGGCGGTTGGGTGCGCTGCCAGCCAATGGCCAGCACCACCAGCATCAGCAGATCGAACTCGTCCCAGAAGAACCGTCCGGTCCAAGGTGCCAGGTCAAATACTGGCAGTGCCGCTGGTACCAGAGCCAGCCCCAGCACGGGTCGTCGCCACACCAGGACAGCAGCGCCCGTCAAGACCGCCAGCACGAACCACGCGAAAGACGGTAGCCACCAGGCCGACAGCGCCGCAAATGTCAGAGTGGGCGCCGTCAACGCCCAAGCTGGCCAAGCTGGTGTCCCTGCGCCTGCAGGCAGCACATCGCGCGATAGCTGCACCGGGCTTGTACGCTGTTGCGCAGCCGCAGGAGGATGTTCGATAAGCGCCAGTAGACGAAGTACGACCCAGCAGGCGGCCGCGGCGATGATGACATTGGTTGGGTCCGGGTGCAGTCCCTCCAGCATCAGCTTGCCCGTCTCAACCACCGATGCCAGGGCTGCTACCGTTGCCAATGTGGTGGCTGGTCGCCATTGCCGCGACCAGCCGATCACCGCTACCGGCTGGTACATCAGCGCCACACTGCCAAGGCTGAACAGCGCGAAGGCCTCGGTCGTGAAGTAGTGGTAATAAAACGGCATGAGGTGCAGTACCGCCCACTTTTCCGAAGCGGCCGCCATGTCAATCCAAGCATGGGCAAACCAGCCGTTAGTGCCTAACAACACAGGCAAGTAGGCCAGCCCCAGCACAAATGCATGGCGACCCACTGCCTTTTGGAGCGGGGCAATGCCGCGGCCAACCCACGCTCGCCAAACACAGGCGCCCAGCGCCATGCCCACTCCGCGGGTGATCACGGACGCGCCCTGCGTGATGCCTGAGGCCATGGCCAGTTGCCCCACCTCGATCGCCAATCCCAAGCCACAACCGAGCACCAGGCAGACGCCCACACCGCGGCCCCGTGCCCCGCGTCGCGACGCCAACAGCACGCCGTAGGGTGCTGCCAACAGCACCTCTACACCCAGCAGTAAACCGGCCACCCAGCCGCGCCGCAGCGAGGAGTCAGCCAGCAGCCAGCCCCATTGGCCAGAACCGAGCTTGGTTTGCCACTCCTGCGCCGATAACAGCAGGTCGTAGGGAAACAGGCAAAGCAGAAAATACACCAGGGCATAGGCCTCCAGCAGGCGCTGTGCGAGCCGCTGGCCACCACTTTGCCAAGCGCCCAGCAGACGATCAACCCAAGGCGCCAGCGCTGGCGCAACCAGCGCGCCGATGACCGTTCCGATGCATTCGGCCATCAGATCGTTTTGCGAGACGGTGCGCGCTGGAAAAAATAGCTGTGTGAATTCAACGGCAAAGGCCAGCGCAGCACCAAAGGCGATCGCCAGCGCGACCGCCAACGACCGTGCCTGGCCGTTAAATACATTGATCAACAGCTTGACTGTGACCAGTCCAACCGGTACGTACAGCACGCCATTGGCGACCCAATCCGCCCGAGACTCGATGCCGAGCCTCAAAAACCGAATGTGCCGAAATGCCTCAAGTGCAGTATCAAGCGACAGGGGATGGAAGTCGAATGGGAGCAGGCTGCCATACACCACGAATGTGATGTAGGCTAACCAAGCAACTAAGAATCTGCCAGAACTGCGCATCGATTGTGTGACTTGCTTTGTGGAAATAACAAAACCCAGTGGACCAACACTGGGTTTTGAATCTGGATTGCACACAGGCTGCGGCGCACAGGCTACCTACTCAGCCGCCGCCCAACCGGCTTTCAATGTGGCGTTGACAGTAGGGGTGCTCGTCCCGCGAAGGTAGAAGCCCAGGTTGGCCCCAATTTGGCAGACGTTGAAGCTACAAGGCGCCCTGCCTGCGTAGCTATAAGTGGTGATCATATTTGCGCCGTTAAAAGCTTGCCCATGTACGCAACCCCGTTTAGTTACAACAAAAAATCATGATATGTCAAAACAACGGGCAATTCAACGTTGCTGTCGTTGTCGTTGCCGGTGCAGGCGGGAATCCTGGCTAAGCTTGATATGTCACAGGGAGATTGCTTGATACTAAGTTTCATTTTCCCTGAACTCTGAGTCGATGGTTGAGCACCGCTGCCCATGCCTCTGCAGCAAGTTTCAAACCGCCTTCGTTCAGATGGCAACCGTCGCTGCGATACGCATCACCGAGCAGCAAATCGGTATCCGGGCCCAATACGAAACGGGGGTTTCCCTCCGCAGCAGTGGCTTGCTCAATCGCAGACCGGATGGCCGCATGGGGCGGCGCGCGACACACGGTTGAGCGAGCCAGCATCACAGGCGCCTGCGTGCCGGCCTTATCTAGCAAGGCTGCAAGCCTGGCAAGTCCTTGCTGGTACTCGACGCTTCCGGTGTTGATGCGGGCATCAGCCTCGCCCTGCTGCCAGAGCACGAAGTCTGGCTTCAGGCCACGTTGTTGCAGGGCTTGGACCTGATCGACGAGGCGACTGGCCAATCTGCTGCCAGGCTTGGTCCAGTCATTGATGGTGGTGGCGTCGACGGCCAGAACCGAGAGCAAAACCTTGCGCCCGGCAAGCCCTTGGCTCAATATCGCTGGCAAGTGACGCCAAATGCTGCCGCCCGTGCCGGTTGCCCCTGGCAAGGGGTCATCAGCCACCACGCAATCAGCGCCAACCACCATTGCAATCGGCGCATCGCTGGACTTGACCAAAGTGCCGTGGTTGGCCGCGTTCGATTGGCCAATCGCCAGCAAAATCAATGGTCGCTGCTGTATCAATGGAGCGCAGTCCACGACTTGCTCTGGCCAGGGGGCCACTATTGACGAAAGCCTGGTATCGAGTGAATTCTGAAGTTGGTGGTGGCGATAGCCCCTGTAGGCAACCAGCAGCGCCACGCCAAGAAAAAAGATGAGCAACAGGCGCTTGAACATGCGGCACTACGCTGCCAATGGATGCTTGCGCTCACGGTAGCGTGCTCGGATCCAGCGCAGGGCGGGTTGCTCAACCCAGCGTGTCAACGCCGTGGCGCTTGCCAAGCTGAAGACCAGCGCCAACAAGCCGGTCACCTCAAAGGGGATGCCATGCGCCAACGCCTGCAACTGAATACTCCACCCAATGTTTTCGTGAATGAGGTAAAGAGGATAAGAGATGGCCCCCAACCAAAGAAACACGCGGGTGTCAAGCATCCGCAAGCGGCCAAGCGCGGCGGCGTAAACCAGCAATCCAAACGCAAGGGCGAGTCCCCCAACAAGCGCCGACTCCGCGATTGCAAGGGTCAGCACGGCAGCGGCAGCGGTCAACAGCGGCCGCAGGTTGGACATTTCTTTCTTCCGTAGAGTGACTTGGTAGATACAAATGCCCAGGGTGAACCACGGGATGTACTGCAGGATCAGTAACCTGTAGGCGATCCATGGCAAGTCGATACCAAAACCCTTTGCCATAATTACGTAGAGCAGGCGCAGCGCCAAAAAGGCGAGCAGCACCCAATGGATCTTGTCGAGCCACCCTAGGCGAAACAGGGTGAACATGCCGACATAGAAGAGCATTTCTACTTCCAGCGTCCAATACACGCCATCCACATGCGGCACACCAAAAATGCTGTGAATCATGAAAACGTTGGCCATCGCTGGCCCAAGGTCCACCAGTTTGCCTGGCAACCCAAGCCAATGCGTCACCGCAAACGTCAAGATGATCGCAATCCAGTAGCTCGGGAACAGACGGCTGAAGCGCGACACCACAAAGTCCATCGGTCGCGTGGTGCGCTCCAGAGTCATGAAGATCACGAAACCACTGATGATGAAGAAAAGATTGACGCCGTAATAGCCGTAGGGAACCGAGAATAGCGGGACGTAGCCAGGCTGGTAAAGCTCGGTGAAGCGAGTCGTGTAGTGGAAAAGTACAACGGCAAGCGCCGCCACTCCGCGTAACGCATCAACCTGCGACAGGCGCTGAGTATGTCGGTGTTGTGTTTGTTCCATTGAAATTGGATTCAGCTGCTACAGCACATTAAGCATGCGAGGTCTCTACATGCGTTGATTTCGTTCGCACGAAAGAATCTGGCCATTAGTCTACTTAGAGTTACGATCCACTGTATTTATCTACGCTGATTTTCTCTGCCGTGATAAACAATGTACTTTTCATCACACAGCCTTTTCTTGATGAATCATAAGGGTCCATTGGATCTGACTAGAAAGTGACTAAACGAAACGTCTTTTCAGACTGAGCGCGGGGCGCTCGATGAGTATCCACGACAGGTAAGCTAAGCCCACTGTCGCCAAAATGGAGACTATAAGCGTAATCAGCCAATAATGTGGTCCAACGAAACCCATTGAAGCAGTTGCTTGCTGGACCGGGAAGGCGTAGAGATAGATGCCATAGGACAGATCGTGACGAGGAATAAGTGCCCGCAAAAAGAATGCCCATTTCTGTGCGACGTAAATAACGATCAGTGGAAGTAATAGCGCAGAAAATGGTCTGAAGAGTGCAGTTTCGCGGCACGCCAGAATAATCAACATGCTTACAGTTGCGAGTAAGCCAGCGCCTCTCTTGGGCCACCAGAATGCCAACAGTGAACTACTGAAAAAAAAGCAGCCAAGCAAACACACCCGTTCCATTCGAAGTGTTGTGCCGCCTTCAAGTCGCCAGAATAAAACATTTAAGTTGGTCAGTTCGAGCTCATGCCATAGCGTGAGGGTGAAGAAAGTAATGGGTAAGCGCGCGGCAAACCCATATTGACCGCGGCCCTGCAGTGGTGGTGACAGTCAGGGTGACGCGGTTGGCGGCGTCCAGCGATGTGGCAGCAACTCGCCAATCATGCTGTTGCGCT